>NZ_NISX01000013.1 GCF_002591895.1 Lacimicrobium alkaliphilum | reverse complement strand
GAAAAAGTAGGATCTGACCCTGCCTTACAATTGATAGAAAGAGGATACCCTATTAGCAGTGATGACTCTTCTGTATTAGCTGGTTTTGTTGCAATAGAAAGCATCGGATCTCAAATGTTGGAGGATCATGAATTGGATTCGCGAATAAAAGTCATGAATAGGATTTTTTCCAGGCGAACCTTAATCAGTGATTTACATATTAACTCCATGGCCAATCTTAAGCGCCGGAATCCAGGTATATTTAGTAAGATCCATGAAAGTTTTCCAGAGTTATTTCCTTATGAACCAAAAGAAACATTTGAATTTAAGTGTGAATAACAATCTTTGCCGGCTGTGAACTCTGTAACCTTGCCAGGAATTTTTCGACGTCGCAGAGCCAATTTATTGGACTGCTTCGGATAGCTTCTGCGTCAGAATAATTGTCAGAGAAACCCGTTCTCGCAAAGGCGCGAAGACGCAGGAATGTTGAACTGCCCATATTAGGCCTCTGCGGCTCTGCGAGAGGTAGTTATTTGTTGGTGATTTTAGTGTTTTTCGTGGTTGAGAGCTTTTTTACCACGAACCACATGGCCATAGTGTAGAGCACTTTCTTTATCGTACTTTTAAGCATACTATTAAGAATGTTATTAATAAGGTGCTAACGATGAACGCATTAACTGCCAATGATCTGAAAACACGTGGTGTCAGCGCTGTAGAGGAAGGCTTGCAGCACAGCGACGAGTTGTTGATCTCCGTACGCGGCCAGGAGCGCTATGTGGTGATGAAGGTAGAAACCTACAATCGCTTACGCGAACTGGAACTGGCTGCCGCCGTGGCCGAAGCCAAAGCCGATTACGCCGCTGGCCGCTTTACTACTGAAAGCGTTGAGCAACACATGAAGCGAATTGCGGATGAGCTATAGGCTGATTTATACCGACAGCTATATACGCCGGGCAAAGAAGTTCTTAAAGCGCCACCCGCAGATACTGGGGCAATACGAAAAAACCTTACAGTTACTGGAACTCAATCCATACCATCCCTCATTGCGGCTGCATAGCTTGCAAGGTTCGCTCAGCGACTTGTCTTCGGTGTCGATCAATATGAGTTACCGCATTGTGCTGGAGCTGCTGATCCAGAATAACGATATTATCCTGCTGGATATTGGCGATCACAATCAGGTCTATTGAAGAAAATACCTGCTTGCCTTGCAACCCTGTGAAACTCTCCCACCCCGCAATCCAGCAACCTTTGAATTTATCGTTATTTTGTTTCCTCACCGAGAGGAGTCAAATGTGCTGGACGCGTCCGCTTCGCTCCTTGCAGGCTACGCCAGCCCGTAGTTTGTAGGGCCTACTTTATTGGGCTAATGGCGTCAATCCTGCCTCTTCTGGTCGAATAAATTCCATCCTTCGGTTCGCGAAACAATACATCCCTGTATCCGCTTTCGACCCTACAAAATATTGCTCTTCTCTGTGCTCTCCGTGTCTCTGTGGTGAATAGCTTTATTCATAATTCAGCGCTCAGCAGTCCTCACTAAAAAAACACTTGCTTCTGCATAATAAACCGCTACTATAAGTTTCGTTATGAAACTTAATATTTCGATTTTATGTATAAACGAAACACTCAACAGCGCCGCCGCGCCATTATGGATCGCCTGATGTCTCAGGGCGAAGTCAGGGTCGAGACCCTGACCTCCGAATTTGGCACCTCGGAAGTGACCATCCGCAAAGATCTCAGCGAGCTGGAACGTACCGGTTTACTGGTGCGCAAATACGGCGGTGCTATGTTGCTGCCAAAAGAACCCGCAGAATTAGATGAACACGAAGTTTCGATTCGAAAGAAGGCCATTGCGCTCGCCGCCAGCCAACTTATTCATGATCACAACCGCATTATTATCGACAGCGGTAACACCACTTCGGCGCTGCTGCCGCTGTTAAATGACAAACGGGGCCTGGTGGTAATGACCAATGCCCTGCATGTGGCCAACCAGCTGCTGGAGCTGGAAAACGAACCCACCGTACTGATGACAGGCGGCACCTGGGACAACCAGTCGCACTCCTTTCAGGGCAAGATGGCCGAGCAGATGCTCAGGGCTTATAACTTCGATCAGGCCTTTGTGGGCGCCGCCGGGCTGGATCCGGATCTCGGTACCACCACCTTCAATGAACTGACGCAACTCTCCAGAGTGATGGCAGATGTGGCCGGGCAGGTTGTCGTGATGGCCGAATCACAAAAGCTACAACGAAAAATTCCCAATCTGGAGCTGCCCTGGGCAGATATCTCCATTTTGGTCACCGATGATCAGATGCCCGCCGAGACGCGGCATACCATTGAACAACAGGGCGTTGAGGTAATCTGCGCCACAACACAGAAGACGGAGTAAATTATGTGTGGAATCGTAGGGGCAGTGGCCGAGCGTAATGTGGTCAGTATCTTGCTGGAAGGCCTTAAACGACTGGAGTACCGGGGCTATGACTCCGCCGGCGTGGCGGTACTGGATGCAAACAATCAGTTAATCCGTACACGCCGCACCGGCAAAGTACAGGAGCTGGCTGACGCCATTGCTGCCGAGCCCATTAAAGGTTTTACCGGTATCGCCCATACACGCTGGGCCACCCATGGCGGCGTTACCGAAGCCAACGCTCACCCGCACTTTTCCAACGAACGCATCGCTGTGGTGCACAACGGGATTATCGAAAACTACCATAGCCTGCGTGAAGATCTTCGCTCAGCCGGTTATGTGTTTACCTCAGACACCGACACCGAAACCATCGCCCATCAGGTTGAGCATGAGCTGCAAAGCACCGACAACCTGCTAAAAGCAGTGCAACGCGCGGTCAGCAAATTTCATGGCGCCTATGGCACCGTGGTGATGGACAAACAGGATCCGGAAAAAGTCGTCGTAGCCCGCTCCGGCAGCCCGCTGGTAATAGGCCTGGGGATAGATGAGAACTTTATCGCCTCTGACCAGCTGGCATTGTTACCGGTTACCCGGCGCTTTATTTTCCTCGAAGAAGGGGATGTGGCAGAAATTACCCGTACTCAGGTACATATTTTCGATAAAGACGGCAACGAAGTGCTGCGCCCGGTACATGATTCAGACATCGAACATGACGCCGGTGATAAAGGCGGCTACCGCCACTATATGCTCAAGGAAATTCACGAGCAGCCTACGGTGGTACGTAATACCCTGCAGGACAGACTCACCCAACAGGGCGTGGATGCGCGGATTTTCGGTGCCAAAGCCGAAGACATTCTCAAAGACGTTAAGCATGTGCAGATTGTGGCCTGTGGCACCAGTTATCACTCCGGTATGACCGCCCGCTACTGGCTGGAGCAATATGCCAATGTTTCCTGCAATGTGGAAATTGCCTCGGAATTTCGCTACCGCAAATCCTTTGTACACCCCAACAGCCTGCTGGTAACCATTTCTCAGTCCGGTGAAACCGCCGATACCCTGGCGGCACTGCGCCTGGCCAAAGAGTCAGGCTATATGGCCAGCATGACCATCTGCAATGTACCGGGCTCATCACTGGTGCGGGAATCAGATCTGGCGTTTATGACCCTGGCCGGTGCCGAAATCGGCGTGGCCTCCACCAAAGCCTTTACCACCCAGTTAACCGGGCTGATGATGCTGACCCTGGCCCTGGGCCAGTTCAATAAGATGAACGAGGCCGATCACAGCAAAATTGTGCAGGCCATGCACAGCCTGCCCGCCAAGCTGGAAGAAACCCTGGCGTTGTCAGACGAGATTGAAAAACTGGCAGAAGAATTTGCCGATAAGAATCACAGCCTGTTTCTTGGCCGTGGCGACCAGTACCCCATCGCCATGGAAGGGGCGCTGAAGCTTAAAGAAATCTCCTATATCCATGCCGAAGCCTATGCCTCAGGGGAGCTAAAACACGGCCCGCTGGCGCTGATCGACGATGAAATGCCGGTGATCGTAGTCGCGCCCAATAATGAGTTGCTGGAAAAACTCAAATCCAATGTGGAAGAAGTGCGCGCCCGTGGCGGCATTATGTATGTATTTGCCGACAAAGACGCCCGCTTTGAAAGTGATGACAGTATGCGGGTGATCAACCTGCCCCATGTGGACAGCATCATCGCCCCCATCGTGTACACCATTCCGCTGCAACTGCTGAGCTACTATGTAGCGATTATCAAAGGCACCGATGTGGATCAGCCAAGAAACCTGGCCAAGTCTGTAACTGTAGAATAAAGAAAGGGCCGCAAGGCCCTTTTTTTGTAGGAGAGGTCAGCCCCAGGCCTGAGGTGAAATAAAGGCTTATATCGAGGGGTTCTATAACCCCGGACGAAACCATGGTAAAAATGGTGTGCTGTCTCCAGTTGCGCACTAAAATCAGTATTTTCAGCAGTTTAAAGGTATTTTGAAAATTGGGGGCTACGGAAACCACAATAAAAAAGGTAACAACAACCATGAAAATTTTATTACGCCGCCTGGTGGCGATGTTTGCGCTAACCGCTATTGCCTCAGGAAGTGCTACCGCTATTGCTGACGAATCAGCCAGGCTGATTATACGGGTCGATGATATCGGTATGACGCACGCGACCAATCAGGGCTTAAAAGATCTCGCTGAGCTTAACATTCCGTTTGCGGCATCGGTTATGTTTACCACGCCCTGGTACCAGGAAGGTGTAGAGATTTTAAAGAAAAACCCGCAAATATCAGCAGGCGTGCACCTTACATTGAACGCTGAGTGGCGCTATTACCGCTGGGGGCCAATTGCAGGCCGCAACGAAGTGCCAAGCCTGATAAACGAAACGGGTTACTTCTATCCTTCAACGGCTGAATTTCTGGCACAAGATATTAATCTGGATGAAGTGAAGCTGGAGCTGGAAGCGCAAATACAACGGGCGCTGGAAACAGGTTTAGACATCGCCTATGTTGATTACCATATGCGCACCGCATTATCGACGCCTGAGATGGTCGAGGTGGTTAGCGATCTTGCAAAAAAATATGAGCTGCGTATGTCTATGCGTATGGGCGAAGCGTATACAACCATGTTCGATGTACCCATTGACCAGAAAAAGCAGCGCTTTCTCACCCACCTGGACACCAAACTGGTAAGCAACAAAACCAACATGCTGATTATTCATGCTGCGCGTAATCACCCGGAAATGCAGGCGCTGATTGATTTAAACAACCCCATTATGAACACCGAAGATATGGAACCCTTAGTGGCTCTGCATCGCTCTACCGAACTGGATATGCTGCTGTCACCGGAAGTGAAAAAGCGCTTTGCGTCAGGAAAAATTAAACTAATTAATTATCATGACGTGCCCAACCCCTTTGCAAAGAACGGGGGTAGCCCTGAAAAAACGCAATAAAAGCTAGCAATTAAAAGCATCAAAAGCTAATCATGGGTAACATTAAAAGCTAGTTATTGTTTGCAATAAAAGCTATCTTATGGAATCATTAAAAGCTAGTAAGCATGTGAATGGGTGAAGTATGCCAGAGGTGTCAGAAAAGTTAGCGAATTCGCTAGCGGCGTTAATGTCCCTGCAAAATAATGGGGTTGTTGCGGTAAAGTCCGACATGCTGGAACGTGCTGATCGTGAACGCCTGATTAAAAACGGCTTTATAAAAGAAGTGTTACGAGGATGGTATATACCATCCAGCCCATCAGAAACTAGTGGAGACAGTACATCATGGTATGCCTCATTTTGGGATTTTTGCTCTGCATATTTGGATGAGCGGTTAGATCGCAACTGGTGCCTGTCGCCAGAGCAATCGGCACAAATTCACATTGGGGATAGAACCGTGCCAGTACAATTATTGGTGCGCTCTCCTAAAGGAAGAAATAAACCAACGGAATTGATACATGGCACATCAGTGCTAGATATTAAGCAGGATCTTCCACCAAATGATTACCTGACTGAGGTGGATGGAATACGAGTCTACACCGTCGGAGCAAGCTTGGCATTTTGCGCCAAACGCAGCTTCATCACTCAGCCAATGTTGATGCGGACTTTGTTATCAGTGGTAAAAGATGCATCTGAGGTACTAGAAGTATTATTAGCTGAGAATAAGATAGCTAGCGCCAGTCGCCTGGCCGGGGCTTTCAGGAGTATCGGGCGAGATGTTATCGCGGACAGCATCGTAAAGGGAATGGACGTTATTGAAGCTAAAATTGTAGAGACAAATCCATTCGAAGATGGTTTGCAGGTTGATTTTGGTCGTCGGGAACTGTCGCCTTATGTTAACCGAATGCGCTTGATGTGGTCAGCTTTAAGAGAAGATATTATCAAGCATTTTCCGGCGCCTTCAGAACAGCAAGTAGATATTGCTGAATATCTAAATGACGTTGACGATATTTTTGTTACTGATGCGTATCATTCACTATCAATTGAAGGCTATCGGGTAACTCCAGATTTAATCGAGTACGTTCGCTCTGGACAGTGGAACCCTGAACACTCAAAAGAAAGCCAAAAGCACCTGGACGCGATGGCAGCAAAGGGCTACTGGGACGCTTTCCAGAAAGTCAAAGAAGCAGTGGCCAAAGTGCTGGATGGTGCCAACCCCGGTGAAGTGCTGGAACGAGTTCAAGCGGATTGGTATTTCGCACTGTTTGGTCAGAGTGTGGCTGCTGGTATTCTGGAAGCGAAAGCGTTGGCAGGATATCGAACAAGTCCGGTATATATTCGCCGTTCAATGCATACACCACCGAACAAAGATGCGGTAAGGGATATGATGCCCGTGTTTTATGACTTGATCATGGAAGAGGAGCATCCTGCGGTAAGACTGGTATTAGGTCATTTCATCTTTGTTTATATACATCCGTACATGGATGGTAATGGTCGGATGGGACGATTCATTATGAATCTGATGGCTGCTGCTGGTGCCTATCCTTGGATAGTGGTTCCTGTAGAGCGAAGAGAGGAGTATATGGAAGCTTTAGAGTCAGCTAGTGTAGGAGGTGACATAGTGCCTTTTACGCGGTTTATAGGTTCTCTCATCAGGTAAGGTGTTAGCCAGTTCTGTAAATAGCTGGATTATCAGGGTGTTGATGTACACTTAAAACTGGCCGCTACCTGGCGCTAAAGGGCCTCTCAGTATAGGGCTTTATTATTCACCCTTACGTGTAAGAACCGCTCAAAGAGTCAGAGACATTGATCTGGATTTCAACGACTACGTCTCCTTGATCAAGCCCCTTGATTAAAATACCTGAAGGCTATCCAGCACCGCTCCACCCCGGTGCACGCCGCCCTCTAACTGCCCTGCGGGCTTGCTACGCAGCAGGTAGCCCCCGTACTGATGGTTATGCCCCAGAGTAAACATCCCCAGCTCGGAGATGCTACCGGTCCATTCCTGCCATTGCCCCGCTTTTAGCAACGAGAGCGGTGCCTGCCTGATCTGGCTGTCGATAGGCGCCATGACTATCCAGCCGGTATCGGCACCGATCCCCTGGTTAAGTCTGTCGATAGCATCCTGGCCTTTAAGCACCGAACCGCCCCCTTCCTGTTCGCTTTTCAGCAGCCAGCCCCGCTTCAGTCGGCCTCGCATTGTCTTGTCATCTGCATTTGTCAGTGTGTGCGCCGGAACCAGCAATGTATGCAATCTGGCCATATCCGCCAGACTCAGGCTCAGGTTTCGCTGAAATTGCGCTCCGGTCCAGGGATCCTGCAGGGTTTCATATATCCGTGCCTGCACCCACTTGCTGCCCGCCAGTTGCAGGGCGATATTAGGGCAGAGCACCAGATCCAGGGTTTCCAGGGTGGCGCGAAGGGCCAGTTGCTCAGCGTTTTGATAATCCTGGCGATTGTAACCGGTACGAAAATACACAAGGTCCACCGCGGAACCCGCCCCCGGCTTGTCGCCAGGCCAGTAGAGTCGTTTGCCGCGCCTCGGCAACCCGGCCAGTTTTGCCAACGAGACCCGCGCCACCCTGACGCCCCGGGCCTGGATAGCCTCTGCCAGTATTTGCTGATCAAACAGATTATCTTCCTGCTGCTCCACCACAAACAGCAATAAGGGTGCCTGATTGTCGAAACGACGACGCATGGCCACGGCGGCACCGGCCAGCAGCGCCGACTGGCGGACAATGGCCGGATTATCAGCCTGACAACACAGAGCCTGTTGCTGTTTGAGCAGTTGTTGCCAGTTATCGCTTAACGGCCCCATGCCGGCAGCAATGCTGTTACTTTCCACCCAGCGCCACTTACCAGCGGTATCCAGCAGCATATCATGGCGCATAAACGGCAGGCCCACCGCCCGAATCTGTGCGGGATCCAGCTGCGACAACTGTTTAGCCAGAATGCCGGTCAGGCTGTTGCCAGAGATCAGCGGGTTGAGGTTTTCCAGCAGCCAGTTACCTTGGTTGCTGATGCCACTCAGCAATCTGCCCAGTAACCGACTGTTATCCTGAGCCTGTTGCCACTGACTGGCAGTGAGCCGCCAGGGGCTGAGACTCACCGGCAGCGGGGCGAAATTTCCTGCCCTGTCGAGCATACCAACACGCTCTTTTATCATTGCCTGATCCCAGTCAGGATTGACCCTTTGCAAATGATTCATCATTACTGGCCCTCCAGCAGAAACTGAATACCGAAGCCGGTAACACAGGCCATGCCCAGCACCACCAGGATAAAGGCCAGCATCAGTGGCCAGTGGAAGATGCGTTTAAGCATGATCATTTCCGGCAGACTGGCTCCGGCACCGCCGATAGTCAGCGCCATTACCGGGCCCAGGCTCACACCTTTAGCCACCAGGCTGGCAGCCAGCGGCAGCATGGTGCTGGCGCGGATATACAGCAGGATGCCACCGGCAGCGGCGAGGGGGATCAACCACCATTGCCCGTCGCTGGAAACACTGGCCAGCAGACTGGCTGGCACATAACCGTGGATCAGCGAACCGGCCAGTACGCCCAGCAACAGGTAAGGCAGGAAACTGCGCGTCTCACGGACCGCCTGTTTAAACAGGCCCGCAAGTGAAGGGGCAGCCTTAACCTGACTGGTGGCCACAGAGCCCACCGCTTCTTGTGGCAACACCACAAAGCGTTCAAAGCCAAAGTACTGCAAAAGCAGGCCGCTGCTGACAGCTACCACCAGTACCATGCTCATATACAGCAGCATCAGCGGCAAGCTGAACAGGCTCCAGAGCAGAACCATCAACACCGGATTGAGCAATGGAGAGGTAAAGAGGAATGTCATAACCGGCCCGAAAGCGGCTTCTGAACGCAGCAGGCCCACCATCATCGGCAAGGTGGAACAACTGCAGAACGGCGTGATGGCACCCATTGCCGCCGCACTGAAATAGCCGCTACCGCCAGACAGCAGCGCCTGGACCCGGGCCCTTGGCAGCTTATGCTGCAGCCAGATGACCAACATGCTGATCAGAACAAACAGCACCAGCAATTCCGCCAGTGTTGTGACAAAAAACCTTACTGCTTCATAGAACATCGCCATAAACCACCTTTCTAGTATTATCGAATTAATGATTAAACCTTTGCCGAACCGGCGCCCACTGCTCACATACATTTCCATGTTTGTCGAATTATATTAGTTCGATAACTATGGAATTGTCAATACACTTCCAGAAATATAGAATGATTAAAAATCTACCGAGGGTTTACCATGCAACTGGAATATGCCGCCAACCAACTGGCCGAGCTGGGTCACCCGACCCGACTGGGTATTTTTCGTTTGCTGGTGCGGGCCGGCCATAACGGCCTGAGCGTGGGAGATATTCAGCATAAGCTGGATATCCCCGCCTCCACCTTGTCCCATCACCTGGCCAAGCTGATGAAAGTTGGGCTGATGAGCCAGTCCCGGGAGGGCCGCACCCTTTATTGCAAAGTGGCCTTCGAGCAAATGGAAAGCCTGCTGGCCTTTCTTTACGAAGAATGTTGCGCCGGCGATTGCCAACCGGACCTGAGCCGTTTGAGCAAAACGGACGTCGCCAGCGGCACCGACTGCAGCTGATTAAAGCAGAACCAGTAATGAGCCCATCTCTGCTCCTCCCCAATAGCGAGTAGGGCGAGGCGTACCGCCTTATCCCTCGCACAGAGCTGCAGATACAGCAGATAGATCAAAGAGGCAGGGATGTTGATTTGGATTTCAACGACTACGACCCCTTGACCATGGACCCCTTGACCCCGGTATACAGCTCCAGAAAAGGTAACTTACCCATAGTTCCTCGCAAAGGAACTTGTGCCTTTATACAGCCATAATGCAGATCGGAGAAATTTCCACCAAATGGCAATATAAATCCGAAAAGACCGCGCTGCTTATATTGCCACCAGTAGACCTAACTATCTGATTTGGCGGGATTAGAGAGGTCAGACATGAGTGCTTATAGCGGTCCCGCTAAACAAAATGGCTCACTTTCCACAGCAAGAATTGTGGTTCTGCAACCACGGCTTGGAGATAAATGCTTGTCCGGACGGAAAAAAATTGGGTACAGTAACACCATGCAAGAACAGATGGTTTCGGACTTATACTGAATTCCGTCTAATACACTGTTGGATGCTTCGAGGAAATGTTGAGAGTGGAGGATTAATGCATCCCAAATCCATCGTAGGGAATTTCGTCGAGGCGTTGGCGGCGTCCCAATTCGCTGAATCAGCTATCGCCATAAAGCTTTCGAGTGATTCGTCACTCGACCTACCGGATGCAGAGACAATAGTCGAAGGTCTCGATTGGCTTGACAGTGTTGGGCCAAATAGGAGATATGACTTCGTGGTCGTCGATCTTCCGTTGGGGATGGGTCGTAAGAAGATCGAGATCGGAGGTTCAACTATCAGTGCCCGGGGAAACTGGGTAGAACTTTCCAAAGCACTTCACTTGCTTGCTCCCAAGGGCTTGTGTGTTGCAATTGTGGAGCCCCCCGCGTTTGGGATTTCCGAAGGCCCAAAGTTTCAGGAAGCATTGGCGAACGAGGGCTTCTATTTGAATGGCGTATTCAACGTTCCTCCAAACCTCTTAACTACAACCGCCATTCGCCCAGTAATTGTCGCGTTCAGTCGAGAAGATCAGTCGAACCTGTTTGTTGCCGAGTTGGAGGAAGAAGCCCAAGCTGTCGCAATAGCTCAAGCCTTTAGTCGGGGTGAGGAGTCGAATTCGCTACACGAAGGAATGTCGCTTGCGGATGGGGGATTCGATGGCTTCGAAAGTTTGAAGGCACGGCTTCAGCTTGATCGCCTCGAGACCCAGTACAAAGACTACAAGAGCTATGTCCTAGGTGAGATAGCTATTGAAATGAATATGGTTCGGTCCGGCGAGTCTTTGGAGCATAAGGACAACTCGATCTATGTGCCAACGGTCGGGACTTCCGTTGTTACCGACGACCTTTCATCGGTGACGATAAAGCATCACAATATCATTCAGGTCGTTTTGTCCGACGTAGCCAAGAGTCAGTACGCTGCAGCTTTCTTTCGCTCCGATCTAGGCTTATTGATATTGCGATCTCTGACACGTGGGGCAGTCATACCGCGAATAAGCAAATCTGATCTTTCTCAGGCGCAAATTGCTGTTCCAAGCTCGAAAGAACAGGCAGAAATCGTTCGCTCGCACAGCCAGCTTCAAACTTTGACAGCGGCAATTGCGAACTTTCAAAGAGAGCTCGCTTTGAATCCCGGAAGTGCCTCCGCAATACGGGGTCAAGTGGACAGTATGCTGGAAACGATTGGAGGCCTTACCGAAGCGGATAGGGTCATGAGCTTGTCTCGGGAGGGAGAGTCTGCAACCGTTGAATTCAAGGAAAGCTTCAGCCTAGATGTACGAAAGGGAACAAAGGAAAAGTACATCGAACTATCGGCGCTGAAGACAATTGTTGCGTTTCTTAATACGAATGGAGGCGTCCTGTTGGTTGGCGTAACTGACGCTGGCGATATTCCTGGGATCAGATACGAAGTGGAAAGGTTTCACAAGAACACCGATACGTTCCTGCTTCACTTTAAGAATAAACTCAAGCAACGTGTAGGCGAGCAAAATTACCCGTATATCAATCACCGCTTGGTGAATCTCGGCGATGCTAATGTGTTGATGGTTGACTGCAAGCCAGCGAAGTCTCCGTGCTATCTCGATGGAAAGGAATTTTATGTTCGCACAAACCCAGCTACGGACAAGCTTGAAGGCCCGCAACTCGTCGAGTACGTGCAAAATCACTTCAACAAGTGAGGCCGCATCTAACAAGGCTAATCACGGCGACAGCTTTTCCGTTGCGGCTTCGCCTCCACTGCAAAGCTGCCCGTGTTGGCGGCGTTATGTGGCTCAGCGAGTCGATGCAATCTGAAAGTTAAGAAAGGGATAGTGATGACTGATTTAAGAGTAGTGTCAGAAAAAGAAGAATTGGATCCCATTAAGCCCAAGGCGACATTAGCAGAAGTCACTTTCTCAGGTGGAGATAAAGTTGAGCTTAGTGAAAACGAAAAGATAATACTGGTAGGCCCGAATAATAGCGGGAAATCTCAATCATTGAGAGAAATAGTACAAATCTGCCAATCCGGCAATGCAGATCAGTGTCTGGTTGTGAAGGATTTAAAGCTTAATAAAAATGGTAGCTCTAAAGAGCTTCTTGAGTACCTTAAAAAAAACGCAGATTTAATTAATGATCAATTTCAGATGTCCGACTACTTAATACACAGGTCACACGTTCCCTTCTGGGATAACAATCCGTACCTAATTAATGGTCTGCACGCTGGTAGTATAAAAAACATTGCTGCTAATGATCGACTAAATATTTGTAATCAGCAAAATAGCCTTTCGCCAGGTCAACATAAAACGAAGCCACAACATATTCTTTATGATGACGAAGGACTGATGAAGCGAGTCAGTGACCTATTTAGAAAGGCTTTCTCAAAAGATTTGATGTTTGATTTTCGAGGTGGTAGTAAGCTTCCAATCCACGTAGGGCAGATTCCGAAGGGCGAGAATGTAGTAGATCGCGTAGGAAATGATTATGTTTCAAAAGTTCGTGAAAACCCCCTTTTAGATAAGCAAGGCGACGGCATCAAAAGTTATGCTGGTATTCTATTTGAGACAGTTGCTTCAGAGAGAGACATTACCCTTCTGGATGAGCCAGAAGCATTCTTGCATCCTCCTCAAATGAGAAGGCTGGGAGAGACATTATCATCTGAAGTTAAAGGACAGTTAATTGTTGCAACACATAGCAGTGATATTCTCCGGGGGTTCTTAGAAGGAACCAAAGGTAAAGTTCGAATATTAAGAATTCAACGGGAGGGTGATATTAACGTTGTATACGAAGCTGTATCCGAGACCATAAAAGAGCTTTGGGAGAAGCCAGAGTTGAGATATTCAAATGCTCTGGAAGGCATATTTCATGAGCAAACAATTATATGTGAAGATGATAGTGATTGCCGTCTAATTAATTCTGCTGCTGATTACATTAATAGCGACAGCACAGCTCCTTTCAAAGATACCTCATACGTACCCACTGGCGGCAAACATGGGATACCTAAAGTAGCCGACGTTTTAAGAAAGATAGGTGTGCCAATCAAAGCCGTTTTCGATATAGATTTCTTATCGGAGCGAGATTTAGTCAAAAACACTGTTACAGCGTTTGGCGGAAACTGGATTGACGTCGAAGTTTTATGGGAAAGAGTCGACTCTGCTGTAAGAGGTGGAATTAAACCAAAATCAGTAGAAACCATTAAGTCCGAAATAATCCAAACGTTGCAGAATGCAGACAAAGAAAAGTTACCGAAAGGCGATATAGCGGCACTCATGAAGCAAGGTACTGCTTGGAACGAGGTTAAAAAATTTGGTGAAATTGCTATTCCTAATGGTCAAGCGCAAACGGATTATAAAGCTCTCAAGTCTGCTTTAGAGAATTTGGGTATATTTGTAATACCAGTTGGAGAAATAGAAAAATTCTGTCCGGAAATTGGGTCACATGGGCCTAAGTTCGTTACTAAACTGCTAACTGATATACCTTTGTCGGATTTACGTCTAGCCGGCTTAAGAGACTTCGTTGCACATATACATAGATGAAAAATCACATAACAAAGCATTGCAGCGGACAAGCCGCTGAATGAGGCGTTGACACGGAAGGTCCACTCACTTATTACTCTCCCAACTTCCCCGTGCAAAAGCAATAACCTCAGCAAACATGCTGCTCAGCAAGCCAATCTTTTGGGCCGGTTACACCCTGTAGCACTTGTTCACCAAGTGTACGGTTTTTGTACAGCAATTCTGATTAGTATCTGATTAATTTTGCGTCTGTCACCTCAAATGGAGAAGAACATGGCTAAGGTTGCCGAGCGGTTGTCAGCATACTTTTGCGTTGCGTTATTGATGTGTTTTGCCTTTATGGATATGGCCCGGGCCAGCGCAAAGGTGATTCAGGGCCGGTATATTGTCGAGCTTGAAGCACCGGCTGCCCTTGCACAGACTACAAAACAGAGCGCGGCCGCCGGCAAGGCGCAAACCCACTATCGCAGTATGGTGCAGCAGCAACAAAGGGCGTTTACGGAGCAAATCAAAAAGCGTGTTCCAACGATTTCTGTCAAACGTCGCTTTGATACCTTGCTTAACGGCTTGGAAGTGTCACTCGATGAAAGCGAACTGGGCAGGGTATTAGCACTGCCCGGGGTTAAACGCGTCTACCCGGTTAAAATGCGCTATGCCCATCTGGATAGCAGCCATCAGGCGATCAAAAGCATCGAAGCCTGGTCGCAGATGGGTGGTCAGCATGAAGCCGGCAAGGGCATTAAAATCGCCATTATTGATTCGGGCATCCAGCCTGGCAATCCGATGTTTGATGATACGGGGTTTGAGGCCCCGGATCTGTCCGGCAATAGCTGGCTGAGTCAGAACCCCGATTATTGTCGTATGGAGGGTGGCGACCCGGATTTTTGCAATAACAAGGTGATTATCGCCAGGGTCTTTAAGCCCGAAGATGACAACTTTGCGTTCGATTCTGTTAGCGATGTCTCCCCCCTGGATACCAACCGACATGGCACCCATGTGGCCGGTATCGCCGCAGGAAACCCGATTGAGGTGACATTCGAAGGGGTTGATGTAAACCTGTCCGGTGTTGCGCCCGGCGCGTATCTGATGGTCTACAAAGCGCTGTTTGATAATGGCGGTATCGTTACCGGCTCAGATGCCATGTTGCTTGCAGCGCTGGAACATGCGGTAAAAGACGGCGCTGATGTGATTAACAACTCCTGGGGTTCGATTCAGGACGAAAGCCCCGAAGAATCGGTTTATACACAAGTGTTCAGCACGGCGGAACAACTGGGTGTAGTGATCGTCAATTCCGCCGGTAACAATGGCTCTTTGAGCGATAATGCCATCAATTGCCCCGGTTGTATTGAGTCAGGCATTACCGTGGCAAACAGCACCGTTGGCAGAATATTCGGCCATAAGCTGAGGATTGACGATACCGAGTTTCCGGCATACTCCGGTGACACTCAGCTGTCATTTGACGATATGCAGCTGACTCTTGGCCTGATGACCAACGGCAGTGGCGAGCCCGCAGACGGCTGTTCAGCAGCAGGCGAAGGCGCATTCTCAGGCCTGGCGGTGCTGGTGGATTACACCAACGCCTGCCCGCTGGACACTATTGTCAGCAATGTCGCAGAGGCAGGCGGCAGTGCCGTACTGGTGTATCAGGACAATGTGTCTGACTTTGAAACGCTCAGACCCTTTAATCAGTTCTCTGGTGAATTTTCCCTGCCGCTGCTGGGGCTAACCCGCGCAGACGGGCGCATGCTAAGGCAAAAAGCCCTCACTCAGAACAACCAGATACTGATTTCGGGCAGCCGTGAGGCACTGCTTAATCAGGCCCTGTATAACCAGTTAAATCCTAGCAGTTCTGTTGGCCCCAACCTTAACCCCAATGTGCTTAAGCCGGATATCACCGCGCCGGGCACAGATACTCTCTCTGCGGCGGCACCGGAGCCTGATGTTGGCTTTCCTATGGGTTCGCTGCCATCACCCTCACCTCAGAATAATACGCCGGCATTTGCCCTGATTAGCGGCACCAGTATGTCGTCTCCTATGGTGGCGGGCGCAGCGGCACTGATACGACAGGCTCACCCTGACTGGAGCAGCAAGCAGATCAAAACCGCGCTGATATCCACTGCCAAGGCAGCGGTTAAAGTCAATCAGCAACCGGCCTCGCCGTTTGAGCAAGGCGCTGGCATGCTTGATATTCCGGCTGCGATAAACGCAGCACTCACCTTTGAGTCAGGCTCTTATGCCCATGGCGCCTGTGTGGCCTCCTGCAGCTTTACTAATGTGGTCACTAACGTCAGCGATACTGCGCAAAGTTGGACGGTGGATATTCAGTTGGACGATCCTCAGGCGACCTTTACCCTGCAACAACAGAGCCTGACGCTGGCCAGAGCGAATACTCCCGGCGCCTCTGCCAATCTGGCCTTCAGCATCGACACTTCAGATGTGGAAAACGGCAAGTGGGTGTTCGGGAAGGTTGAATTCAGTCAGGGCAACAGCCTTACCCAGCAGCTTCCCATTGCCATATTTGCCAATGATAACAGCGACACCCGGGCCTTAAGTTCTAACCTGTCAGTGGCGCAAAATGGCGATCTCAGTGCCACGACCCGGGTCAGGAACATTGATTTTGTACAAGACCCGTCGCTGAGTGTCAGCGTGCCGGATTTTGCCACCATCATACCCGGCAGTATTCAGGCTGAGGTGTCCAATGGTCAGACTTATCAGCTTGCCATCGGCGATGATGGCAAGCTGCACTGGCAAGGGGCGCTCAGTACAGGCAGCATGTCGCTGCAGGCAACCACGCCCTGGAATGCCCCCACATTAAAATCCACAGGCGTGCAGCCGGTATTTTGCCAGGATGGGTGCACGGCATTTTCAACCCAGGTGGACTTCCCCTTTACTTATCATGGCGAGCAGTACCCGGGCATTACCGTATCCAGCAACGGCTTTATTGTGGCGGGCCAGATAGAACTGGGGCCCTTTGATGCCAACCGGGTGGTGGAATTTCCCAGCGAAGACAACCTCAATAATGTGATTGCACCGTTATGGGCCGATTATGATCTGCGTGACCCCAATGACCCCTCTGATAACGGCGAAGGTGCCCTGTATATTGATACTATCGACTGGCAGGGCGAGCGTTACCTGGTTGTTGAATGGAATCAGGTTGCGCCCTTCGGTTCTGACGAAGAAGGCCGGCAACCCTATACCTTTCAGGTGGTGATAAAAGAAAACAGCGATGAAATCCTGTTTAATTACTTTCATGTTGTGGATCCCATTAATGCCACCATTGGTGCTGAAAACAGTGATGCAACGCTGGGGGTCAACTACCTTAATACGGTCACTGAAACATCCTTGCCGATACCGATCAGCGGCGCCCCATTCTCGCTCGCGTTAAGCACCCAGCCCACAGGTATGGCAGATATTGATTATAAGATTGCCCTCGAAGATGCCGGTATCAACACCCAACCAGACGCTGTTACGTTGGATGAAGACGAGGTGAGGGTGATTGACGTACTGAACAACGATAATGCCCCCCGTGATGTGGTAGTCAGCGCAGAGCTTTGGGCTGCAAAGCAGATAACCCAGGCCAGTCGTCTGATAAAAATACCCATGCCAGCGCTCGATACGTCGACCCTTGCCATCGTCACCCCGCCCCAACAGGGTCAGGCCTCAGTGGTCGACGGGCGTATTCAGTACACCCCAGTTGCGAATTTCAACGGTACTGATTTGCTTGAATATCAGGTTGCCGACGAGAACGGAGCGTTATCTGCCAGCACCAGCGTGGCACTCTCCATCACCGCAGTGAATGATGCGCCGAATGTCAGTGACATTGCCGCGCAGACAGTGGATCCGGGCACCAGTGTCACCCTTACCGCACAGGGCAGTGATATCGAAAACGACCCGCTGACCTGGTCCTGGGAGCAGACACAAGGCCCGGAGGTGACGATGTCAGCCGATGGCAATCAGATGAGCTTTACCGCACCGGATACCAGCTCAGGGGCCAGCCTGGTATTTTCGGTAACCGCATCAGATGGCCAGTTATCCAGTGCACCACAAAGCGCAAGGGTAACGGTCAGAGCAACCAACAGCGAACCGCCGGGCTCAGGTTCAGGCGGCGGCGTGCTGTTTTCTTTGCTGGCTTTGATGGTAACAGCGATCACGAGGAGTTTTCTTAAGCCGGTGAGATAGTTATTAAACACAGCGTGAAATTGCTCAGGGATTGAGTGTGCTGGCTAATCGCGGGGGATAGGAGAACGGCTGGCAATCCACGCACTTAATGAGTCCGACGTCTTCATGTTCAGGATTGATAATGTAATTGTACTCATCCGCGCACAGAGAGGATGGCACTCTCAGCACTGAGGAGGCGTTGCTCTTAAACCACGCGGTTCCCACTTCCTGAGTGACTGGCGTATAAGGCGTTACATCCCAGCCTTTATCCAGTTCAGAAACGCTATACTGCACAATTTTTATGGTGTCAGGGATCAGAATCGTGGTAACAGATAAATCCGTTGACAGAATTTCCGAGGTGTCATTCACCAATCGTTCCAACATGGCCAATGAGCGGGTGCTGGCAGTATATACCACCCGATGCCCCTGATAATGCCACCTGCCCTCTGCATAATGACCGCCAACACCGGACAAGGCATTATTCTTTTTATTGTGTCTTTTTGGGGCGATACGAAAGACAATCACTAAGCAACAAATCCATACTCAAGACCGCGAATGACCCGGCGTATCAACTCTCGTCCACGAGCTGTGTGTAAGACTGACTTTGGCGCCTGGTGATTAAACTGAACATTAGGCGTATTCAGCCATGCTTTCCATCGTTCTACACTGCCAAAGTATTCAATACCAGTTGTAGAAAGTTTGGCCACCTCCAGCGCATTTTCACTGATGGTTTTGTTCAACCGCTTATGTTGCTTTGCATGGCGCTCCAGCGTCTTTTTAGTGGTGCTTAACAATTGTGCCACTGTATTCAGTTCCCAATGCATCGCTTTTTCAAAGCGCCTTAACCCTTCCATGCCAATACCGTGATCCACAATAGCTATTTCATCAAAGGGTGACGACATGCGATTGATCGCTCCGTCAGAGATCACTTTTACAAAATCAAGTTCCTGGGCCGCGCTCATACAGACCTCCGTTAGACATTTGTCTATAAATATAGAGACATTTATCCGAGTCATCAAGAAAGATGTTCTAACCGCCCTGGTACTCGCTGTACCGCCATATCTGTGAGATTATTCTCGCACAGCCAAATGTCGGGCTACTCTCTGTGCAACAACAATAAAGTCAGTAAACTCTGTCTCTTCCCAGAGATAAATTATATGCCGATTACATCCATTAAAAGCCGGAAAACCTCTTTGTCACTACGCTGAAACAACCCGATTTCGGCCCTGTTTTTTGGCCTGATAGAGGGCCTTGTCGGCCCTGTCCAGCAGGGCTTCGGTGCTTTCATTTTGCTGATGCTGGGCAACGCCGATGCTGATGGTTAAGTTATGCCCCTCAACAGACTGCGCGGCGATATACAACCGCAGTCTCTCCGCCAGTTCTGTGCCAGGTTTAAGCAGGGTATCCGGCAACAGCACCACAAATTCTTCGCCGCCCCAGCGGGCAATAAAATCCTGATTCCGCATCTGACTGCGCAGGAGTTCGGCCAGCTGTGTCAGCACTTTGTCACCGGTTAGGTGACCGAACTCATCGTTTATCTGTTTAAAGTGATCGATATCCAGCAACATCAGGGTAACGGGCGTATTGCTTTGTGTGATGTCCGGCAGCAGGCCATTGAGCGTCTGATCCAGCTTCTCACGATTGTACAGTCCGGTAAGCTTGTCAGTCTCGGCCATCTGGCGCATCTGGTTAGTTTTACCGGCAAGCTGCTGATAGGCCACGGTTCGGCTGCGCTCATAAAAACGAAATATCAGAATATGAGCAATGGAAACTTCGATAACATTTAACAGCGCACCGGTACCGAAGGTCACCACCTGTTGTGCCTGTACCTGCTGGTAAACCACCACAGCACACAGGCTGAAAACCACAGTGCTGAGCACCGTTCCCCACTGACGCCCCACCAGGAAAAAGGTAAAAGGCGGGATCAGGGTAGCCCACATAAGTGAGTGCGCACTACCTCCTACCATCAAAACAAACAGGCATATCAACCCGGCAGCCATAAGCGAGAATGCCCATGCTGCGACACCGATATTGGCCGTTCGCCGGAACCAGGCATAAATAGCCAGAGTGATCACTAGGCCGCAGCTGTCCAGAAGTGCAAGCCGGTAAGCCCCGAAAAAGAGCAGATTAAGGAGTGTCAGCAGCAGGAAAAAAGCCGCACTGATCAACAGCGTGTGCTGGATCAGACGTGAGCGCCAGTATTCAAGATGCTCCTGAGGGTATTGCGGAAACTCTTTGTACCAGAACTTAAGCATACTGCACCTGGCTAAACTGCATGGAAGGGGATTATTACTGATAACACAGCCAGATTACACCGTTATGATGGCGAAAATATGAAGGAGTAAGACCAATTGCGTAAGACTCAGGATTTTGCTTCAGGATTAATCCGTGTCACGGCTTGTGCCCAGGCTTTGGCACCTTTACTGGAGGGGTGAAAACCATCACGGGCGATAAACTCAGCCTACCCCGAAGCCAGATGATTGATCCAATGGCCAGTGATCGCCTCACACTGGCTGGCGCAGCCTACACCGGCGGCGGCCGAATCACCCAGCACCAATACACCCAGCGGCGCCCCTGAGCCACGAGCGCCGTTTCGCACACCTGATGCTTCGGGCAGGCGCAGAGCATGCCGGCGAACCAGACGGCCCTGATACAAAAGCCATGGGGCCAGTAACAGCGTTAACAGCTTATCCATCTATCTGCGCTTTAAAGCTTCCAGTTGAGTGTCATGCCATTTTGACAGAGTCACCAGGGCAATAAGGGCGCCGAGCAGGGCAAAGCCCATGTCAGACTGGGTATCCCAGACATACCCCTGCGTTCCGAGAAAGGCCTCTGCACCTTCGCCCGAAGCCACGGCCACCCACCATTCCAGCAGTTCATAAAAGGCGCTGAAGCCAAGGCAGACCGAGACAATAAACAGGTTACGCCAGGCCCCGCCATTGACCACATTAAGCCGGATCAACAACTCGCGAGCCAGGATTGCCGGTACAAATCCCTGGAAGAAATGCCCCAGTTTGTCGTAGTTATTTCGCTCTGCACCAAACAAACCGTCAAACAGCGGTACCTCGGCATAGGTGTAATGACCACCCACCATCAGTATCACGCAATGGGCCAGAATCAGTACGTAAAGCAAAGGAGTGAGCGGAAATCTTTTGTAGGTGGTGACCACCAGCAATGCACCAATCATGGCGGGCAACACTTCGAGAAACCAGGTAAAGGTGTCTTTGGGTTCAATGCCTGACCAGATTAGCACCGCAGTGAACAGGGATATCCATAATAATTTCATTACCTTAGCTCTCTGTGTCGTTCCGTTTTGAACATGTTATAACAGGTTTTCACTGCTTTGCGTTGCGGTGATTTGTGTTCCTGTTAAGAGCAGGTGACTCAGACACCCAACAAAAAACGGGGCTCAATGGCCCCGTTGTTTTACTGCATTGCCAAAAGATCAGGCCAGATCGAACCGGTCTGCATTCATGACTTTGGTCCAGGCGGCGACAAAATCCTTAACGAACTTCTCCTTATTGTCGTCCTGAGCATAAACTTCGGCGTATGAGCGCAGTATCGCGTTTGAGCCCAGTACCAGATCCACTCTGGTTGCAGTCCACTTAACCTTGTCGGTCTGGCGATCACGAACTTCATACAGGTTCTTTTCTGCCGGCTTCCAGGTATTAGCCATATCTGTCAGGTTGACAAAAAAGTCATTGCTGAGCACACCAACACGATCGGTAAATACGCCGTGCTTTGTGCCTCCGTGATTCGTACCCAGCACACGCATACCGCCAATCAGTACAACCATCTGAGGTGCTGTGAGGCCCATTAGCTGAGTGCGATCCAGTAACAGTTCTTCTGCCGCAACCTGGTAGTCCTTTTTCAACCAGTTACGATAACCATCATGAATTGGCTCCAGCGGCTCAAAGGATTCTGCATCGGTCATTTCCTCTGTCGCATCCCCCCTGCCCGGAGCAAAAGGTACAGTGATATCCACGCCTCCGTCCCGTGCCGCTTTTTCAACTGCGGCAGTACCACCAAGTACAATCAAATCAGCCAGACTGACCTTTTTATCCAGGCCGGATTGTATTTGTTCCAGCTTGCTGAGCACTCTGGCCAGGCGCTCGGGTTCATTGCCCTGCCAGTCTTTTTGTGGCGCCAGCCGGATACGGGCACCGTTGGCACCACCGCGGTAATCGGAGCCCCGGAAAGTACGGGCACTGTCCCAGGCGGTGTTGATCAGCTCAGATGAGGACAGGCCACTGTTGAGCAATTTAGTCTTAAGATCGGCTATTTCTGCCTCGCTCAGGCTGTAATCCACAGCAGGCACCGGGTCCTGCCAGATCAGATCTTCTTCTGGCACATCCGGGCCAAGATAGCGGGCCTTAGGTCCCAGATCTCTGTGTGTGAGCTTAAACCAGGCACGGGCGAAAACATCGGAGAAATAATCAAAGTCCTGCTGGAATCTCTCGATGATTTTTCGATACGTCGGATCCATCTTCATGGCCATATCCGCATCGGTCATAATCGGAGTGCATCGTATCGATGGGTCTTCCACATCAACAGGTTTGTCTTCTTCTTTGATATCCACCGGCTCCCATTGCCACGCGCCGGCCGGGCTCTTTTTCGTCTCCCACTCATAACTCAGCAACAGATGACAATAACCGTTGTCCCATTTTGTCGGGTAAGTCGTCCAGGCACCTTCAATACCGGAGGTTACGGTATCCCGGCCAATGCCGCGCTTAGTGTGGTTGTTCCAGCCAAGGCCCTGTTCATCCACATCGGCGGCTTCCGGCTCGGGGCCAAGCAACTCTGCATCACCATTACCATGGGTCTTACCCACAGTATGGCCGCCTACCGTCAGCGCTGCGGTTTCTTCATCATCCATCGCCATTCGGGCAAAAGTTTCGCGAACCTGTGCCGCGGTCTTAAGCGGGTCAGGATTACCGTTGACGCCTTCAGGGTTGACATAGATTAATCCCATCTGCACTGCCGCAAGGGGGTTCTCCATGCTTTCAGGCTTCTCTACGTCGTCGTAACGGTTATCACTGGGTGCCAGCCATTCTTTTTCTGCGCCCCAGTAAACGTCTTTCTCAGGATGCCAGATGTCGGCGCGGCCACCGGCAAAACCAAAGGTTTTCAGCCCCATCGACTCATAAGCCATATTGCCGGCGAGAATAATCAGGTCGGCCCAGGAAAGCTTGTTGCCGTATTTTTTCTTGATCGGCCATAACAGACGACGGGCCTTGTCAAGATTGACGTTATCCGGCCAGGAGTTGAGCGGTGCAAAGCGCTGATTACCGGTGCCGCCACCACCGCGGCCATCAGCAATACGATAGGAGCCAGCGGCGTGCCAGGCCATACGGATCATCAGGCCACCATAATGGCCCCAGTCGGCAGGCCACCAATCCTGGCTGTCAGTCATCAGTGCCTTAAGGTCATTTTTAACCGCCTGCAGATCCAGTTTGTTAAATTCCTCTGCATAATCAAAGTCCTCTCCCAGGGGGTTGGTCTTGCGATCATGCTGATGCAGGATGTCCAGATTCAGTGACTCCGGCCACCAGTCCATATTCGATTTACCGGAAGCGGTGTTGCCACCGTGCATCACCGGGCACTTGCCACCGCTTGGTGCATTACTATTGCTCATCATATTCTCCTTTTGCGTAGAGCGGGTTCAGTACTCAATGCACTGCTCGCCCGTAACTATCTATAGCCTAAGTGAAAAGTAGTTCAGAACCGGGCATCTGTCCCGCCGTATAAATCGATTGTCGCAATCGTCAGATACGGTTTACTTTTACAGACGGTTTTACTCTACAGGTTTTTCTGGCAAGGTTAAGCATGATTAAGTTCCTCAAGCCGGGCGTTGTCGTTGCCATCATGCACTATATCCTGAATACCCTTTTACTTACTGTGTTAATGATCATGCCGCTGATGACTGCTTTCGCTGCCTCAGCCACTGCTTCAAAAGAACCACAAACCACTTATCCTCGGCTTACTTATGCTACCACTGAGCCTCAGTACGATTTTTCTGAGATAGCTGCGCTGATTGGGGACCATGCAGGCACAGAAGAAAATGACCTCTATACGGGTGCATCGGTTCTTATCGCCCACCAGGGAAAAATCTTCTATCAGCAGGCCTTTGGCTATGCTCAGGTGTCAGAACTGCAATCCAATGGCCAGTTATTGCGTTCAGAAAACCCAATCCCCGTGTCCTCAGAGACAATTTTTGATTTAGCTTCGGTGACTAAGGTCGCTGCCACAACCGTATCCTTAATGCATCTGGTTAGTGAGCAACAACTTTTTCTTGATGACACTCTGGATAAGTTTTTTGCAGAGTTTTCCGGTACAGACAAAGCCAAAATCAGCGTTCGCCAGTTACTCACCCACCGCAGTGGGTTATGGCAATGGCAGCCCACCTGGTTATATACCACTAACAACCGGACTACTGTGGACTATATAGCCGCGCTGCCACTGCGCTATTCACCTGGAGAACGCAGAGCCTACTCAGATCTGGGCTTTATACTGCTGGGTAAGATCATTGAAAAGGTCAGTGGCATGCCACTAAATCAGTTTACAGAGCGGCACATCTACAACCCACTGGGTATGAACAACACCGGCTATCGCCCGGTTCCGGCCAAGGGTAAACAGATCGCAGCCACCTCTCACGGAAATCCTTTTGAGCAGAACATGGTCGCCACAGGCAAACCCTATCCGTTAGCACAACCTTTACCCAAAGAGCCGTTTTCCGCTTATCGGAACTACACCCTTATCGGCGAAGCCAATGACGGCAATGCCTGGTATGGCCTGGGCGGTGTCGCAGGCCATGCAGGGCTTTTTTCCACCGTCGGCGATCTGGCGATTCTCGGACAGACGCTGCTCAACGGTTGCGGGTATGGGAATTTCCGGCTTTGCGACGCTGACACGCTGAATACCTTTTTGCAGACCCCCTATGATAACCACCAGGCTCTGGGGTTCTGGAAAGACAACAATGCGACAGGTGTGAGTTTCTGGCACCCCGGCTTTACCGGTACACAATTTCTGGTTCAGCCAGAACAACAACTGGTGATTGTTCTGCTTACCAACCGCCAGCATGGCGGGCTGAATCGGGATAACGGCCGCTATCCCGATCTTTCCCCCGTCTGGAAAAAACTGGTCAAACTAACCAGCCAGCTTGTTTCTGAGTAAACCCTGCCTGAGTAGCGATATCGGGAATTCCTGCTTTACGCTGATTCTTCAGCAACGGTAACCAATTTTTACAATTTCCCGTGTCGATAACCTGTTTTACGATGCGACCACTATAATATGCCTGTAACCCTTGTATTGCCGGCGTTTATCAACATCAGTATATCGCGGTACACTGTTCGTACAGACCATAGAGAAATAAGAATCAGTTTCAGGCAGGATTGCTTACATACAACTTTGTATGTATATTCTCCGTCATTATTTTGCCCGGACTTTTTTGGGATTATTGAGGTGCACAACAATGCAAAACAGACTGGCGATTCCGGCTATTCTTTTTACTTTCACGCTGGTGGGCTGCGGTCAGCCCCAACAGCAGGCCGGACCGGGAAATCAGAAACAGGAAGTAGAAGTTGTGCAGCTGCAACCAGAACCGTTGCAACTGACCAATGAACTGCCAGGCCGTACCGTAGACTATCGTCAGGCTGAGATCCGCCCACAGGTGAGCGGAATCTTGCAAAAACGCCTGTTTGAAGAGGGTCAGCAGGTGGAGCAGGGCCAGTTACTGTATCAGATCGACCCGGCCTCCTATAAAGCCACTCTCAACAGTGCACAGGCCGGTCTGGCACGTGCCAGAGCGATACAACACAACGCCCGTCTTAAGGCCGATCGCTTTAAAGGCTTGCTGAACAGCAAATCTGTCAGTCAGCAGGAATACGACGATGCCGAAGCGGCCCTGATGCAGGCCGAAGCCGAGGTCTCTATTGCCAAAGCGGATGTACAAAGCGCCGAAATCAACCTTGAGTACACCGAGATTCGCGCCCCCATCAGTGGCCAGATAGGCCGCTCTGCGGTAACCGAAGGGGCGCTGCTGACCGCTAACCAGCAACAGGGGCTGGCCACCATTCGTCAACTCGATCCTATCTATGTGGATTTAACCCAGTCCGCCAGCGAATTAAGAAAGTTACGTCACCAACTGGAAAATGGCGACCTGGACAACACCTCTCAGGCCGACGTGAGCCTGAAACTGGAAGATGGCACGAAGTATGAACAAAAAGGCAAACTGAAATTTTCAGAAGTGAATGTGGACCCCAGTACCGCCATGGTGACCTTGCGGGCGGTATTTCCTAATGCGGAAGGTGATCTGCTACCAGGCATGTTTGTGCGTGCTCAGGTTGAGTTAGGTACCGACCCAGATGCGATTTTGGTGCCACAAAAGGCAGTGGCTCATACTCCTAAAGGTGACGCCTCGGTAATGCTGGTCAACAAGGACGATACCGTCGTCAGCAAGGTCGTGGAACTGGGGCAGGTCAGAGGACAGCGCTGGATCGTAAAATCCGGTCTGCAGGCAGGTGACAGGGTGATAACCAAAGGGCTACAGAAAGTTCAGTCCGGTGCTCAGGTTACCGTAGTCACGGCAAAATCTGCATCACAGGGAGGTTAATCAATGGCAAATTTCTTTATTGGCAGGCCCATTTTCGCCTGGGTTATCGCCATTGTGATCATGCTTGCCGGGCTGCTGTCTATAAAGCAGTTACCGGTGGAGCAATACCCTCAGGTGGCGCCACCTGCGGTCACCATCAATGCCAGTTACCCCGGCGCCTCTGCCCAGGCAGCAGAAAACGCGGTCACTCAGGTGATAGAGCAGTCTATGACCGGCCTCGACAATCTGATGTATATGTCGGCACAAAGTGACTCGGTTGGGAATGTATCTGTAACGCTGACCTTTGAAACCGGCACCGACGCCGACATCGCCCAGGTACAGGTACAGAATAAGCTGCAACGAGCATTGCCATTGCTTCCTCAGGAAGTTCAGCAACAGGGTGTTGCCGTGGCCAAATCCAACGGCAGCTTCTTAATGGTAGTGGGCTTTGTATCCAGAGACGGCAGTATGCAGCGGGATGACATTGCCGATTATGTGGTGTCCAGCATCAAAGATCCCGTCAGCCGCGCCAATGGTGTGGGCAACGTACAGGTCTTCGGAAGCCAGTACGCCATGCGTGTCTGGCTCAATGCCGATCAGCTTAATCAGTATCAACTGACGCCGGCGGACGTCACTGCGGCCATTCGTGAGCAGAACAATCAGGTAACAGCAGGTCAGCTTGGCGGAGCGCCCGCCGTTGAGGGCCAGCAGTTTAATGCAGCAATCCTGGCGCAGACCCGCCTTACCAGTACCGAGGAATTTGGCGAGATTTTGCTACGGGTGAATGCCGATGGGTCACAGGTAAAACTGAAAGATGTGGCCAGAGTGGAGCTGGGCGGTGAAAACTATTCAGTGATAGGCCGCTACAACGGCGATCCGGCTACCGGTCTCGCCATAGAGCTGGCTACCGGGGCCAATGCGCTGGATACCGCAGAAGAGGTCAAAGATATTCTCGCGGAAATGTCGCCTTTCCTGCCCCCGGGGCTGGAAATGGTAATCCCCTACGACACCACGCCCTTTGTAGAAATCTCTATCAGTTCGGTGGTACAAACCCTGTTTGAGGCCATTGCGCTGGTTTTTCTGGTGATGTATCTGTTTCTGCAGAACCTTCGTGCCACGTTGATTCCCACTCTGGCGGTACCCGTGGTATTGCTGGGCACCTTTGCGATTATGACCGCATTTGGCTTTACCATTAACACCCTGACCATGTTCGGTATGGTGCTGGCCATTGGCCTGTTGGTGGATGATGCCATCGTCGTGGTGGAAAACGTCGAGCGGGTGATGACCGAAGAGGGCTTATCCCCGGTTGAGGCCACCCGCAAATCCATGGGCCAGATCACTGGTGCTCTGATCGGTATCGGCCTGGTGCTATCGGCAGTGTTTGTGCCCATGGCATTTTTTGGTGGTGCTACAGGGGCTATCTATCAGCAGTTTTCCATTACCATCGTCTCTGCCATGGCGCTGTCGGTACTGGTGGCATTGATTTTCACACCAGCTTTGTGTGCCACCATGCTTAAGCCGGTTAATGGCGACCATCACAGCAAAGGTGGCTTTTTTGGCGGCTTCAACCGTGGTTTTGAGCGCGGTAATCAGGGCTACCAGCGCATGGTTGGCGGTATGCTGAAAAGGCCTCTGCGATCAATGGCCGTGTATCTGGCAATCGTCGCAGTGATGGCCGTGATGTTTTTACGCCTGCCTACATCATTTCTGCCCGATGAAGATCAGGGCGTGTTCCTGTCACTGGTGCAACTGCCTACCGGTGCCAGTCAGCAGCGCACCGAAGCGGTAATGACGAAAATCTCCGACTATTACGATCAGGAAGACGCGGTAGAATCGGTATTTACTGTATCCGGTTTCAGCTTTGCCGGTCAGGGGCAGAACATGGGGCTGGCCTTTGTGCGGCTCAAAGACTGGAGCGAGCGGGATGAAAGCCAGTCAGTGCAGGCTGTTATTGGTCGTTCAATGGGCTTTTTCTCGACGATCAAGGAAGCACAGATATTTGCCTTTAATCTGCCACCCATCGCCCAGTTAGGCAATGCCACAGGCTTTAGTCTGTTCTTGCAGGACCGGGGCGGGCTGGGCCATGAAGCACTGTTGCAGGCCAGAAATCAGCTTCTGGGCATGGCCGCGCAGCAACCGAGCCTGGTAGGCGTCAGGCCTAATGGTATGGAAGATGCTCCACAGCTTAAAATCGATGTGGATGAACTCAAGGCTAAAGCCCTGGGGGTAAGCATCAATGACATTAACCAGACTCTGTCGATTGGCTGGGGCTCGCGCTATGTAAATGACTTTGTTGATCGAGGCCGGGTCAAGAAGGTATATGTGCAGGCCGATGCGCCGTACAGGATGATGCCGGATAACCTTAATGACTGGTATGTGCGCAACAACGAGGGCGAGATGGTGTCTTTTGCCGCATTTTCCAGTACCCGCTGGGTTTACGGACCACAGCGCCTTGAGCGGTATAACGGTGTACCCGCCATGGAAATTCAGGGCCAGCCGGCACCGGGCTTCAGCTCAGGTGATGCCATGGACAAAATGGCCGGGCTGATAGATCAACTGCCTCAGGGCATTGACTTTGAGTGGACCGGTACGTCTTATCAGGAGCGTATGTCAGGCGCCCAGGCACCTGCACTGTATGCCTTGTCCATTCTGGTGGTATTCCTGTGTCTGGCGGCACTGTATGAAAGCTGGGCAATTCCGTTTTCGGTAATTATGGTGGTACCACTGGGGATCATTGGTGCCCTGTCAGCAGCTTATCTGACCGGGCTTGGTAATGACGTGTATTTTCAGGTCGGGCTTTTGACCACCATGGGGCTGGCATCGAAAAACGCCATTCTGATCGTAGAATTTGCCCGCGCGTTGCAGGATCAGGGTAAGGCCCTGTTTGATGCCATTATAGAAGCCATTCGCCTGCGTCTGCGGCCGATCATTATGACATCAATGGCCTTTTCCCTAGGGGTGCTGCCACTGGCCATCAGCAGTGGCGCAGGCTCCGCGAGCCGCAACGCCATTGGTATCGGTGTCCTGGGCGGCATGATCTCCGCCACACTGCTGGCTATATTCCTGGTACCGGTGTTTTATCTGGTGGTACAGAAATACTTTGTCAGAAAGAAATAAAGGTAACTGACACACCAGGGACGGTGTGTAACAACAACAGGGAAAGTTGGACTATGGGGTTTTATGATTAGCGACTTTTTTATAGAACTTTTCAATCAGGTTTGGCTCTTTACCCCATTTAAAAAGCAATCAATTAAAGCCGGAGCGCATTGTGACAGGTCACATTGATTGGGAGTCAGTAAAAACTTACCTATCAACCCGCTGATATAGGCATGCAGGGCGCTGGCAGCAAGGCCCGGGCTGATGTCCGGGTTAAGCTGGCCTGACTGCCTTGCTCGTTCAAAAGCACGCTCCAGGGTCTGCTGCACTTCCATATCCAGCTTCTCCTGCTCATGCACGGCAGGGTTCAGTTCATCAATGTATTCACAGCGGTGAAAAACAATACCCAGTACCCGACGATGCTGTTCGCTCTCTCCCACTATCTGCAAAGAACGAATCATAATGTCGCGGATACTTTGTAGTGAGTCAGACTTTGCAGCCCCATCCATTTCACTGAGCATCATCCTAAAGGGAAGCCGGATTCGCTCAAGCATGGCGGTAAATAAATCCGACTTATTATCGAAATGCCAGTAAACGGCACCCCGGGTTACCCCTGCCGCGCGGGCGATTTTATCCAGTGTGGTACGCGACACACCTTGTTCATAAAATAGCTTTTCAGCGGCATCCAGAATCGTGGCGCGGGTGGCTTCGGCTTCAGCCTTTGTACGTCGGACCATGTGCAGGGTTCAATGGTGGGTTTGCTGCCGGGGATTTTACCATAGCCCCGGCCACCGTCATAATCGCTCATTACTCGCCTTCAAACAGATCCCTGTGTAGTTCCTTCACAACGCCGGTACTGTCATTGCTGGCCACCAGAAAAGAGATATTGTGCGGGTTCGCCCCATAACAGATCAGTCTCAGATTATAGTTTCTGACCGATTCGAATATCTGACTGGAGACCCCGGCGGAACTGTGCATATTGTTCCCCACCACCGTGACCAGATCATAGCCTTCTTCAACACTGACATCACTGATCTGCTTCAGATCCTCAATGGTGGCACGATTGAGTCGTGCACGCACCGAGTTGGGCGGGTTGTCGATAGTCAGGGACACGGCAATTTCAGAGGTAGTGACCAGATCGACGCTGAGATTATGGCGGGCCAGGATCCCAAATACCTGCTGCAAAAAGCCGGAGGCATAGAGCATGCTGGGGGTCTTGATGGTAACCAGCACCTGATCCCGACGCCGCGTCAGGGCGCGGAAATGAGGTTCATTTTTGCAGTCCTTGACGATCCAGGTGCCACCTTTTTCCGGTTCACGGCTGGAGCCCACAAATACCGGTATGTTCTTGCGCACAGCGGGCACCATTGTTGCCGGATGCAGGACTTTTGCCCCAAACGTGGCCATCTCTGCCGCTTCTTCAAAACTCAGCTCAGGCAAGGGCCTGGCTTTGTCTGTAATGCGTGGATCGGTGGTATACACGCCGATGACATCGGTCCAGATCTCGCAACTATCGGCATCCAGTGCCTCGGCCAGCAATGCTGCGGTATAATCCGAGCCTCCACGACCCAGTGTGGTGGTGTTGTCATGCTCATCAGAGCCTACAAAGCCCTGTGTCACCAACACCGTGCGTGAAAGCTCAGGCTTCATCAGTTTAGCGGCCTGGCTCGCAACAAGCGAAAAATCCGGTGCGGCCTGGCCAAAGTCGCTATCCGTTTTAATCACTTTTCGGGCATCAAAATTTTCCGCCTGCACACCTTTCTGGCAAAGCAATTCGGCAAACAGCAAAGAAGACATCCGTTCACCCAGGGAAAGCATAGCGTCTTTGAGATCAGGGCGGTGCAGGATCTCTTCGTGGAAAGCCAGTTCTCGCAGCAGGTTAAGCAATTCGTTTAGCTTTACCGACACCTGGGGTGGAGAGTCCAGTCCGGAGAGAATAGCAAATTCAATCTGCTCGATACTGGCAATCACCGCATCGATTTGCTCAGCGGTCAGCTCTTCATTAGCTAATTGCACCAGGTAATTGGTTACACCTGCAGCAGCGCTGACCACCACGACTCTGGTAGCCTGGTTATTCTGCACAACATGAGCACAACTGCTCATCGCATCGATGTTGGCAACGCTGGTTCCGCCAAACTTGGCTATATTCAATGGCATTTCCCGCTCCCCTTATTCTGTGTGCGCTAAGGGCCCAGAGAATAACGTATTTTCATCCTTTTTTAATGCATTTTTATGCAATAACTCATTCCGTTATTAACAGCTTTTGAAAAAGACAAAAATAACCACAGAGGCACAGAGAACACTGAGGAATTAACGGTTTAATGCCTGTACTTTTCCGAGCCCTCGTGGTGAAAAGCAATCAACCACGAAAAACACAAAAAGCACGAAAAACACTAAAAGCACGAAAGAAAAAGGAGAGCAGTTTTGTTTCAACGTTCGTGCTTTTCGTGTGGTTCGTGGTTAAAAATAAGGGCGCTGGGTTCCCGCCAACGGCTACGGGAACGACGTGCGGTCATGCCCGGGTGCAGTATTCGGGCCTGTCCAGCACCTTTGATAGCTGGGTGTTATTGAACAGCACATTGGTAATTCAAAGGTTGCTGGGCATCCAGCGCCCTTTGTATATTGACAGTGTAGGGTCGAATTTATTCGACAAGTAGCCAGGGTCAGTCCAATAAATTGGACCCCACATGATATTGTGCTTCTCCGAGCCCTCTGTATCTCTTTGATGAAATCAATCGTTCTGGGTTTTATCCAGCCGTTTATCAATATACTGCTGAAAGGCGCCCCGTTTACTGCAGCGGACTGCGCCACCTGCGAACCTCATCACGGTGGCAATCGTGCTATTTATACCCGCTTCACAATTTACTTCTTTGGTGATGGCCTGACGGAGTTTCTCATCTTCACTCAGTTTTTCCGTATAGTCCGGAATCTCGCCAATTGGATTCTGTTGCTGTTGCCGGTACTCGCTGGCCGCCTGTTCGGCTAATTGCTGCTGTTGCCGATAATGCCAGCCAGACAAATGTCGCTGTGCCGCACTTTTATATTGCGAAGGATTATAAGGCTCTGCCTGAGAACCAGCGTCTGTCGTATCCTGCGTCGGGTTGCTGGGTGCTATTTCGGTTTTTTTAATCTGCTCAGCCGGTTTATTGTCTGTTACTTCCGGCTGATCGGGTTGAGGAGGCGCTGGCTCACTTTTTTCGGGTAACGGCTCTGCCTTCTGTGCTGACTCAGGCTCCCCTTTCGGTTTGGAAGGCGGCGCAACGGCCGCAGGGGCCTGCCACAGGCGGGCTTTAATGGACATGTTAGTTTTTTTGTGTGTGACCATCGGCGCGATGGCCTGAGACTGTAATCTGATCAGCCCCCAAAATGCCAGGGCGTGGATCAGCAGTGAAATTAGGATAAATGGCAGCAGAGAAGCTTGTACCGGGCTCGTTTTAGGCAGCAAAGGGTCTTCACAGTCCATTGAAAGTAACAGCATAGATAGTCTGACGGGGGAAAAGTTCACCCCGCCAGGACAGCGCGCTTATCTATTCTCAGTGATGATGAGATTCGAAGCTGACGCTGAGGACTTCGGTACTGCCCTCGAAATTCAGACTACGGATCTGTTCTTTGCCTTCAATATTGACCAGATTAACCTGTTCTGGCCAGATATCCCTTAAGGCATCATGTTTGACCGCCAGTTCAGTCACCGACTTTGGTATGGCTATTTGCTGGTAAACCCAGAAGAACTTGCCTTCAACTTCAGACCCCACCAGTTCAAGGGGCAGCTGCTGCTCATGCAGCAGTGAAAAGCGGGCTGCCACATAGTCGGCAAACGCCTGCTGGGTGTCTGCAGAATTGAGCATATCGGCGTTACGATCAAAGAGTTTTTTCACCGCATGCTCGGCGTCATGCAGGTAAAACCTGTGCATCACGTCAAGTTGTCCGGTGCGGTGATTAAACAATACCTTGGTCAGTGCCGCTTTTTGCTGATGGGCAGCCGCGGGCAGAGCCGTTGCTGCCACCAGCATGACCAACAACACCAGCCATCGGCTCATTGCTGCTCCTTTTTATCATCTTTATCGTCGTCGGTTTTCAGCTCGGTTTTAATATCCTGCATAATATCCCTGCGCACTTTAGCCTCAGATTTTTTCGCCTTGTAGGCTTCAACTCTTGAGGGAATAATACGACGAGGATAGTGGTTATTCTCTACATCTACATCGGCTGTTTCCCAGCGCGGATCGACAGTTACCTGCTCAAGCTCCTTGTCGGTGACAATCAGCTTTTTCACTGCTTTGGGGCTGCGGCGCCAGATTTCGGCCGGAAGCCGACGTATCTCTTCACTTCCATCGGCGTACTCCAGTTGCAGAATAATCGGCATCACCAGACCACCGAGATTGGAAAACTCCATCACGTAGTAATTGCGATCTTCACTGACGGCACGCTCAAAGACCTTACGCTCCCAATCATCCAGCTCTTTAAGGAACTTGCGGTATTCATTGCGTTCTTTGTTGGTGACAGTAAACCGGTCGTTCTCATCATAAAAATCAGTGATATCAGGATTACGCTCTACCCACAGGTCGCCTTCCTCACGGTTACGCTCAACCGTGATTGATAAGGGCTTGTCCAGTTCCTGCTGGCGCAGACGTTTAAAGTCGATATCCGGATCTTTGGTGTCCATTCTCAGCTTGTAGACCCGGTCGATAGAAATATCCACATGATCGGTAGTGTAAAACCAGCCACGCCAGAACCAATCCAGATCCACGCCACTGGCTTCTTCCATGGTGCGGAAGAAATCAGCCGGAGTCGGACGCTTAAACTTCCAGCGGCGGGCATACTCTTTAAACGCAAAGTCAAACAAATCGCGACCTAATATGGTTTCGCGCAGAATATTCAGTGCGGCGGCAGGCTTGGTGTACGCATTGGGACCGATTTTCAGTATGCTGTCAGACTGAGTCATAATCGGAACCTGCACTTGTGATTTCATGTAGCCAGTGATATCACGAGGCTCCACACCCCATGGAATGTCCGGGTCCCATTCGCGACCTGCCACGCCATCGAGAAAGCTGTTCAGGCCTTCATCCATCCAGGTCCACTGACGCTCATCGGAGTTAACAATCATCGGAAAATAGATATGCCCGATCTCATGGATCACCACGCCAATCAGGAAGCGCTTTTCTGCCTGTGAGTATGTGCGGCTGCCATCATCCTGTAATTCGGTACGGGGGCCGTTAAAGGTAATCATGGGGTATTCCATTCCGCCCACCGGGCCATTAACTGACTGTGCCACCGGGTAAGGATAATCAAAGGAAAAGCGCGAATACACCTCCATGGTGTGCACGATAGACTCGGTACTGTACTTTTTCCAGAGCTCCCCCCCTTCTTTAGGGTAAAAGGACATGGCCATGACCAGTGGTTGTTCATCGCCTCCCTGCTGGTAACCTCTGGCGTCCCACATAAACTTGCGCGACGAGGCCCAGGCGAAATCCCGGACATTTTGCGCTTTAAACCGCCAGGTTTTGGTTTTATCCGTTGCCGCTTTCTCGTTTTCCAAAGCCTCTTCTTCGGTGACCACAAACACCGGCCGTTTTGCCGTTTTTGCCTCCTCCAGTCTTTGTTGCTGAGTTTTGCTCAGTACCTTTTTGGGGTTTTGCAGGCTGCCTGTGGCAGACACGATATGGTCAGCAGGTACGGTGATCTCTACCTCATAGTCACCAAACTCGAGGGTAAACTCTCCGCGCCCCAGAAACTCTTTATTGGTCCAGGCTTCGTAGTCGGTATAAGCATGCAAACGAGGAAACCACTGTGCCAACAGGAAAATATCGTTGCCACCTTCCCGCGGGTCGTCAGCAAAGTGCTCGTAGCCGGCACGGGCCGCTACCGCATCTTCCTCAACGATATTAAAGGCGTAATCAAGGGAGAATGATACCGTCTCGCCAGGCTTAAGTGGCTGATGTAAATCGATGCGCATATTCGTGCCCACCAGGGTGGCCCGAAGCCGGTTTCCCATCGCATCATTGACAGCGCCGATTTCATAACCCAGCTCATTATCCTGCATAAACTGCTGGCGTCGCAGCTCTCCCAGACTAAGACGAGCAGGCTTGTCACCATCGCCGGCTTTAGTGGCCGGACCGCGACGACCAATACCGGCAAAGGCAGTACTGCGTTCCGCCATTGAGTCTGGTTTGAATTTATTCTGGTCCAGCTGCAGCCACAGATAACGCAGCGTATCCGGGGAATTATTCTGGTACCGGATCTGCTGGGTAGCCTGCAGACGGCGACGGGATTCATCCAGAGTGACGTTGATTTTGTAGTCTACCTGCTGCTGCCAGTACTGGTGGCCGGGTTCACCAGCAGCATTGCGGTAAACGTTTGCCGTGGGCAAAACCTCATCCAGTTGTCTGAACTTATCTTCAAAATTACCTTTGCTCTGGCGAATGGCATCAGCCGATACCAGGGCCGAAAACACATACAACAGCAAAACAAGACTACGTAACGTCATAGGTCACCTTAATTTATATACCTCACAAACCGCTGGGTATAGTTTCAAAACCAGGGAAGCCGGGCAAGATAGCGCTTTGCGGCAAAATGCGTAAGTTTCAACCAAACAATCATCGACAAGTGGCCTAAAAAATAAGGCAGATGTACTTTAATCAACTACGATCCTTGCCTTCGAAGTGGGCGTAATGATTTATAATAGGGGTCATGCTGAGCTATGCGTTCATCGCAACTGCGACGAATACGCAACAGCCCGGCTGTTGGAAAAGGGATGCATATGGAATATACCAAAGGCTTGTTAGCACTGGTTCTGATATCTTTGTCAGGCCTGACTCTTCAAGCCGAACCGTTTATTTCCCCGGAGCCTCACAAGGTTACCTGGGCGGTTAACGATGGCCCGCCGTTTCACATTCTCGATGGTGATTATCAAAGCCAGGGTTTTTGCGATGTGCTGGTGAAAGAAATGATTCAGGCAATGCCAGACTCGGAACATGAAGTCCTGACCATTCCCCCGGCGCGAATCGCCAGACTCAGAGAGAAACGGGCGCCGCTATGTTTTCCCTGCATGATCCAGCGCCCTGACACGCCGATTACCCGCTACTCAGCTGCCACCTTGTATTACCAGCCCCATCAGCTAATCGCCAGTGCCTCTTCTGCCGGGTTGATTGGTCAGAGATATGGTCAACCGGTTGATTTTGCAGCCCTGTTACAGGATCCGTCCTTACAATTTGGACGCCCCCTTGGCAGGGCATATGGAGATGAGTTACAACCGCTACTTGACCAATTCAGTGAAAGTCAGCCGAACCACAGGGTATTGTCTGGTAAGTCCACGCTGGCGCTTAATATGGTGGCACTTGGAAGGCTGGATTATACCCTCGACTACCCGGTAATCGGCCGTTATTTTGAACTGACAGAAAAGGAAAATCTTTACTATCTGCCGATTGCTCAGAACCAGAACAGCCCCATTATCGGGGCTATAGGCTGTAGTAACACCGAATGGGGCAAACGCACCATTGAAAAAATTGATACGGCGCTGGTGGAAGTGCTCAGGTCAGAACCCTACCTGAGCAGCATTGGATTTTGGTTCACCAAAAACAACCCTGACTTCTGGCAGAATTATAAAGAGCACGTACTCAAGCCTATCCGCGAAAATGACGACGAGAAGAAGGCCAGCCTCGCAGAATAGCGACCAGACACAAAGCCAACACCCCCCAGCTGATTCCGCCGCCAGAGGAGCCTGAACCACCACTGTCCTTTTGCTCATCAATCAGAGTGTTTGGTGTCGGCTGTAATTCCGGATGGGTGTCAGTATTCGCATCAACCACCACAATATCGGTGATCAGTACCAGGTTTTCTGCTTTAAGTTCTTCCTGGTCTTCAGAATAATCCCGTAGCGGAATCTCTTTCAATGCACCACCAGCATCATAGGTTTGCAGTTCGGCAATGGCATCCACTACCTCCATACCCTCTCCAAGTACCTGACCGAATACAGTGAACCCACCATTCTGAACATCCAGGTTAGCGCTGTTATCGGCCAGATTAATAAACCACTCCGACGCGGCACTGTCAGGATCACCGGCTGACTTAGCCATCGCGATGGTGCCCCTGAGGTTGGAAAGCTCCGGCTCATTAGCCACCGCGGGGCCTCTGGTTACCTGATCGAGAGGAAACTCATCATTATAGGTAAACCCACCGGCCTGCATCACAAAATCCGGCACACTGCGATGCACCACATTGTTATAGTAGGCACCTGAGTTCACATAACCGAGAAAGTTGGTGACCGTGGCCGGCGTTTTATTATCAAACAAGTTGATCTGGAAGTTGCCCAGCACCGTTTGCACTTCTACTACCGTGGCCCAGGCAGCCTGAGTACAGGTCATCATCATCGCCAGACCTATTGCCAGTTGCTTGTTTCTGCTGCTCATCGTTTCGCTCCAATATAATAACAATGACTGCAGCTTAGAGCTTTGCATCGCGCTGTTCTTCATCAGTTTGTAGTGAATTGTGTTCTCCTGTTGCCAATTGTTATCCGCGGCCCATGGCAAAAAGAATACAGACAGCATTTATACCTATACTTACACGTTATGCTCAGAGTATCTTGGGTGAAACAGCAAGCAATGCAGGGGGAGTCCTTGATGACAACCACACCTTCAACAGGCCATTGGCAACAGGCTATAACTGACCTCTACGCTCGCTTAACTGAGCACCTCATCGCCTATTTGCCGCAAATACTCGGCGCACTGTTGCTGGTGCTGGCTGGTTGGGTCATTGCCTGGCTGCTGTCACGGCTGACGCGATCGATGGTCAGTTTAATCAATCGTTTGCTGGCGCTGATTAAACCCTTGTCAGCGTTGCACCGTTCAGTCCACATCAAGCCAAATCATGGACGCATTGCTGCCAGGGTTGTGTTCTGGATTGTTATCCTGTTTTTTCTGGCTGCGGCGACATCAACACTGGGCCTGGAGCTTTTCGCGAATTGGCTGAGCCAGTTTCTTACTTATCTGCCCAGGCTACTGGCTGGTTTGTTAATTATGCTCGGTGGTATTGTCCTTGCGAACCTGCTCAGTTCAATGACCAAAGCCACTGCTGAATCCGCCCGGCTTCCAAAGGTTATCTTACTGGCTGGCCTGGTCAGATATGCCGTAATGTTTACGGCATTGGTGATCGGTGTTGAACAACTGGGGATCAACATTCAGTTTATTACCAGCCTGGTGGTGGTGCTGTTAGCCGTGCTCAGTGGCGGACTGGCACTGGCTTTTGGTCTGGGCAGTAAAGATCTGGTGGCGAATCTGGTCGGCACCCGGCAGGCCAGAAAACACTGTAAATTGCAGGATCATATACGCATCGGCGACATACAGGGCGTGTTGCTGGAGATTACCGACAGCATGCTGGTACTGGAAACCCAGCAAGGCAGAACCCTGATTCCCGGTAAACACTGGATGGACAGCAACAGTTGTGTGCTCAAAAAAGACACACCGGCGAGCGCATCTGAAAACCTGACGCCCCGGGGGTAACATGACCACCGCTAATCTTAATCTGGCTCTGCATTTTCTTAAAGAGCAGCCGCGGGCTGCCGCGCGGCAGTTAGAGCGTGAAACACCACAAAAGGCTGCCGGGCTGCTCTCTCAGGCATCTGCAGATGTGGCAGCTCAGGGGCTTACAGCCATGGTGCCGGATCATGCGTCCCGTATCTTGTCATTATTGTCTGACGAACAGTGTTCAAGGCTGTTTTTTGAACTAAAAAGTGCCGATATTGCCACTATTTTACGGCATTTTGATGACCGTAAACGGTCCTTCTATTTCGCACTGATGTCATCACGAAAAAAGTCCGCCTGTCAGCGGTTGCTCAGTTATCCCGAGTACACTGTCGGAGCCTGGCTGGAAACCAACCTGCTGATGATCACCGACACCATGCATGCGCAGGATGCCGTTTTACGCATCAGAAAAAGTACGGCTGCAAATCTGCAACACTGCTTCGTCGTCAATCAGAAGCGCCAGCTAATTGGCCCGGTGAGTCTCTACAGATTACTGCATGCGTCCGAGTCGACGCTGGTTTCACGACTTGTAGAACAGCCTTCCTCTGGTCTCAACGGATTTACAGAATTGCGCGCCGCAATAGACCTTGATGACTGGCGTCATCGTGACAGCATGCCGGTGGTCAACTATGACAATGAATTAATCGGGGTGATTCACCATCATCAAATCCGCCATGCGCTGAATAAACAGGGAACGCAAAGACACGCCGCTTTACCTTACGAGGTGCTTAACCTGTATGGCGCCTCAATCGGCGCATTACTGGACCTGTTTAGTCCTCAGACAAAAGGGTAAGGAGAAAACAGATGCAATCTCTTGATCACCTCGACGATACTGCCGCACAGCTGAATCATGTATTTATGGCAGACTATCCTTCCAGAAGTGCGCGCTACCTGGAAATGATGCCAGCCAACCAGGCGGCCGGATTATTGCAGCAACAGCCCATGCATCTGGTTGCCGGTCTTTGGAAACATTTACCTCCGGGGTGCTCTGACGGTTGCTTTGAACACTTTGATGATGATTTTGCCGCGCGCCTGATCGCTTTTCTCGATAGTCATCTGGCGATCAGTCTGCTCAGCCGTCTGTCCTCTGCGAGACAGGATAAACTGTTTACCTTACTGGAAGCCAACAATAGTGCCCTGGTCAAAGAATACCGCACACTTTTGAGCTATCCGGAAGACTGTGCCGCAAGAATGATGACAACCAATGTTCAGGCATTTTCTGCTGATACCACAGTGGCCGATGCGTTGGCCCGACTGCGCAGAAGCAAAGAGGCCTGCCCAAACACGCTTTTTCTGCTTGACCCGTCACAACAATTAACTGGCCAGGTACAACTTACCGAGCTGGTTACCTCCTCATCCGCTACCTTGCTGAGCAATATCGCTATGCCGGTTAAGGTCACGCTCAGTGTGCTTGATCATAAAGATACCGTAGTGGAAACATTCGAGGGTCAGCATACGCAGACGATACCGGTATTGGATGCACAGGGCCTGCTTGTCGGGCAGATTGGTTACTCCGATGTGTACCAGTCGACAAAAGAAGATCTGGCTACTGATATGCAAACGATGGTGGGGGTTAGCAAAGAAGAAAAAGCCTTGTCCAGTAGCTGGTTTGCCGTTACCCGGCGTATGCCCTGGCTGCAGATAAACCTGCTGACAGCCTTCGCGGCCGCCGCCGTGGTGGGTATGTTTGAAAATCTGATTGCGGAAGTGACTGCCCTAGCCATTCTGTTACCCGTAGCCGCAGGCCAGTCCGGAAACGCCGGTGCGCAGGCACTGGCGGTGACGATGCGTGGCCTAACCCTGCGCGAAATCACCACAAGGCAATGGTCCAGAGTGCTATTTAAAGAAATGCGAGCGGGGTTTCTCAATGGCGTCATCATTGCCGTCACCTGTGCGACAGCAGTGTATTTCTGGAGCCAGTCAGTGGGCCTGGCACTAGTCATGGGTCTGGCCATGGTCAGTTCGCTGGTCATTGCCTGCAGTGCCGGCGCACTGGTACCCATGGGGCTGAAACGGTTAGGTATGGACCCGGCTCAGTCCTCGTCTATTGTTCTCACCACCATTACCGATATTGCGGGCTTTATGTCATTCCTGGGTATCGCCTTGCTCCTTACCGATTTGTTGCCCAAAGGATAAGTAGCCTGGCACTGTGTGTGGTCTGCCAGTCAGCAGAATCAGACAATCCGGCTAAACAGTGATTCTGCGCTTATCTGAATCGGGAAAAGGGTACTCCATATGCCTGGCAGTGGCCCGGGCCACCGATTCACCAATATAGTGCTGAACCATTTTCAGAGACATATCGATTCCGGCCGAAATACCGGCACTGGTGCAGATCTTTTCCCCGAACACAAAATGTTTATCAAAAACGACTTTGACGTCGGCAAAGTTATCCTGCATGCGCTGGAGTGAGCGCCAGTGGGTTGTAGCCTCAAGGCCTTTTAACAGGCCTGCCTGAGCCAGTACCATCGAACCGGTGCAAACCGATGCCAGCGTACTGACTCGCGGTGCCTGCTCCACCAGCCAGTCCTGAACCCTTTGATTTGTGACCAGTTCGCGGGTGCCCCAGCCACCCGGCACGATCAGAATATCCAGTGCCGGGCAAAGCTCCAGAGTTGTATGAGGGGTTACCTGCATGCCGCCACTGGTCGTTACTGGGCCGTCCTTCTCAGCCAGCAACAATACCTCAAAAGGGCTGGGGTCCTGACGCTGACGAGGCTCTTTCAGACGGGTTGTGGAAAACACTTCAAAAGGACCACAGAAATCCAGCACTTCCACGTCATCAAAGATCAGTATTCCCACACCATATTGTGTCATTTTTACCCTGTTATTTTCCGGTTTTCAGATAGGTATAACCGTGCAGGCAGTCTTCATAGAAATCTGTCCATTTCACCCCTTCTCTGGGTTTAATATTGCCCGCTGCCACCTGCCTGTCGATAGCCCGTTTTACGTCCTTGGCCATGGCCGAAGGGTTATACTGCATGATCGACAACACACCACTTACAGACGAACCTGTGACCACTTCTTCGATATAAAAATCAGCCGGATCATCATCATCACTGAAGATGTGCACTTCATTCAGACGGCCGAAAAGATTGTGCATATCTCCCATCACATCCTGATAGGCGCCGGTAAGAAACAGGCCAGCGTAGTACTCTTCACCGGGTTTAAGTTTATGCAGGTGTAGTACATCGGAAATTCCCTGTTCGCCAATAAACTGGTCGATTTTACCGTCGCTGTCGCAGGTAATGTCCACCAGCGAGCAATTCACGGAAGGTTCTTCGTTCATTCGCGTAATGGGTACCACAGGTAACACCTGATCAATGGCCCAGGTATCAGCGGCAGACTGGAAGATAGAGAAATTGCACAGGTACTGAGACGATAAGGCGTATTCCAGCCCTTTTAGCTCTTCCGGCACAAACTCAACCTGCTTCAGCTCCTGATTCAGGCGCGCCATAATCTGCCAGTACAGGGTTTCCAGTTTGGCCAGCTCTTCTAATGAGATAACACGCAGTTTAAAGGCCTCGATGGCCTGCTCTTTCCATTGCGATGCATCATTAAAAATCTCCTGAAGGTTGCTGCCATTATCAAATGCAGGTACCAAATCACGCATGTTGCTGACCAGCACGTGTTCGTCTTCACTAGCCTGTGTATCAAACTGAATGTCACTGTTCTTTATCTCACCCACGATCTGGGTGATCACGCAACTGTGGTGGGCAGTGATGGCCCTGCCGCTCTCACTGACCAGGTTCGGGTGAGGCACTTCTTCCAGGTCACAGATCTCTTTCATGCCGTAAACCACATCGGCCACATATTCCTGCATGCTGTAATTCCGCGACGAGTCACTGGTGGACTGAGTGCCATCATAATCCACCCCGAGGCCGCCACCGACATCCACATGAGTCATGTCGACGCCCATCTTACGCAACTCAGCATAAATACGCCCGCCTTCGGCAACGGCGTCTTTGACAGACCGAATATCAGTCAGCTGCGAGCCAATATGAAAATGCAGAAGTTTCAGACAATGACCCAACCCCTGCTCCTGCAGATATTTGGCCGCATTGATGATCTCGGCAATGGTCAGGCCAAACTTGGCCCGGTCGCCACCAGAACTTTCCCACTTGCCCCGGCCTTTTACGGTCATTTTCGAACGCACACCGATGATGGGATCGATATTCAGTTCTTTAGCGATACGTACCAGCGATAATAACTCTGAGTACTTTTCCACGACCACGATGATGTTGCGCCCCAGCTTACGGCCAAGCAGGGCCAGGCGCATAAACTCTTCATCTTTATAACCATTGAGTATGGTCAGCGATTTCTCACTGGTCTCGAACGACAGCACCGTCAGCAGTTCGGCCTTGGACCCGGCTTCGAGGCCATAGTCATAAGGCGCGCCGGCATCGACAATCTCTTCCACCACTTCACGCATCTGGTTGACCTTGACCGGATAAACCCCCTGATACTGCCCCTGATACTCCGCTTCTTTAATGCTCTGACGAAAAGTCTGGTTTAACAACGCGACCTGCGAGCGCAGAATGTCATGAAAACGCACCACCACAGGAAACTGTACGCCTTCCTGCTTGATCTCTTCGATTACCGTATTGAAATCAATTCTGACATCGGGGTTGTCGAACGCCGGAGTAACATGCAGATTACCGTTCTCTCCAATTTCAAAATAACCACCGCCCCAGCGTTTTACCCGGTAAAGCCGTTCAGCATCTTCAATTGTCCAGTTCGCCAATCTGTTCTCTCCCAAATAAAGTCGACTCTGCTTACTTCGCTTTTTGTCGACACAAAAAATTAAAACACGTTGCGCAACACTGCTCAGGCCTGCATACAAAGAATCAGTTCACGTACCACCTTAGCAGCAAATACGGCACTGTTGCCGGAGCTGTCGATTTCCGGAGACAGTTCCACTACATCACAGCCCACCAGTTTCTTATTACTGAGCAGTTTGATCAGTTTAACAAAAGAGTGAAAGTCCTCGCCGCCAGGCTCAGGGGTGCCGGTGCCGGGCAAGAAGCTGGGATCAAAATAATCCAGATCCAGAGTCAGATACACAGGCCTGTCTGTGGCAATGGCATCGATAGACTCCAGAAAACTGTCTCTGGAAGTGCGGATGGTTTTATTTTCACGCATCCACTGATATTCCTCTTTCGTTCCTGAGCGGATGCCGTACTGCACCAACTGGTGATCCGGGCCAAAATGATCCAGCGCCCGGCGGATAATGGACGCATGGGAAAAATGATAGCCTTCATAGCCATCGCGGAGATCCGCATGGGCATCCAGATGCACCACCACCAGATCAGGGTACTGCTCAAGGTACTTCCTGATTGGCGCATAGGAGATAGAATGTTCCCCCCCTAAGGTCATAATACGGATGTTGTCTTTTTCAAGATCCCGGGCGCCAAACAACCGCTCAAAGTCATCGGTAGCACTTTGCCACTGCTGCTCCACATCATCGCTGACACCTAATTGCAGATTGCCCATATCCACAAAACGGCATTGCTCCAAATCCGCATCCAGGTAGGGGGAATAGCTCTCGATATCTTCAGACACCTCACGCAACGCATCCGGGCCGTTGCGGGTGCCTTTGCGAAAGCACGCAGTGCCGTCAAAACCGAATCCTATCAGGTGCAGACAATCAGCCAACGGCTGAGTCGCCGTTTCTGCCATATGAAAAGGTGTACCGGGTGGCGTCAGAGTTACCTTGTTTGCAGAAGACATCGTGTAAAAATCCTGTCATTCAATAATGCGCGTAGTATAAAGAATAGCAGCCCTCTAACCCCAGCCTTTTCTGCAGTCACCGGGCGCAGATTTTGCCCTCTCAAACCCATTGTCTTATTCCGGGATCGTTTCTTTAACGCACTGGAACCTTTCCATCGGACCTGGCCGTTATAAAGCCCTGACCATTAGAAAGCATCGGAAGCCCCGATAGATAGGCGTTTCGGGACCGATTTTGGTCTTTTTCGCACTTTGCTTTTTGTCCCGGCAATGCCATCATAGCCGATCTGACACCTCTGTAGAGTGACGCCGTGAAAAGGTTAAAACTGACAGCCGCAGTGAGCCTGCTTTTATTGGCAGGATGCGGCCAGAAAGGCCCATTGTTTATGCCCGAACCGGCCGCTGACAATAAGCCGGATAAAAGCGAACAAACTGAGACTCAACCCACCAGTGAAAAAGAGCAGAATTAGATGGATTTCTTTGTACATCAACAACAAAAGCTGATGGCAGAAAATGTACCGGTCAGCCAGATTGCGGCCGACTACGGTACCCCCTGCTATATCTATTCCCGTGCCACCATCGAGCGTCATTGGCGCGCCTTTGATGATGCCGTTGGTGATCATCCTCACCTTATCTGCTACGCGGTGAAAGCTAACTCCAATATCGGCGTGCTCAGCGTACTGGCCAAGCTGGGGTCGGGTTTTGATATTGTCTCCGGCGGGGAACTGGCCCGTGTGCTCGAAGCCGGTGGCGATCCGGCTAAAGTGGTCTTTTCAGGTGTCGGTAAGACCGAACATGAGATTGCCTATGCGCTGGAGCAGGGGATTAAATGTTTCAATGTTGAGTCACCCTCAGAGCTCAAACGTATTAATAAAGTTGCAGGTGAAGTGGGTAAGCAGGCCCCGATATCTTTGCGGGTTAACCCCGATGTAGACGCCAAAACTCACCCTTATATTTCCACTGGCCTTAAGGCCAATAAATTTGGTATTGAACGTGAGCAGGCAGTGGACGTCTATAGCCAGGCTGCCCAGATGCCACACCTGAAAATTGTGGGTATGGATTGCCATATAGGTTCACAGTTGACCGAAGTGGGCCCCTTTGTGGATGCACTGGACAGATTACTGGAACTGGTTGACGAATTAGCCGCCCGGGGTATAGAAATCGAACACCTTGATGTGGGTGGCGGTCTGGGCGTCACCTATAAAGATGAACAGCCACCGCAACCCGATGCCTATGTAAAGGCCATTGTCGATCGTATGCAACAACGGCGTCATCTGCCGCTGATCTTTGAACCGGGCCGGGCGATCATGGCCAATGCCGGTATCCTGGTCAGCAAAGTAGAGTTTCTCAAGCAGGGAGCAGAAAAGAACTTCGCCCTCATAGACGCCGCCATGAATGATCTTATCCGCCCGGCATTATATTCCGCCTGGATGGATATTGTTGAAGTGGATCGGGGGCTCCAGCGAACCTCTTACACCTATGATGTGGTCGGTCCAGTATGTGAAACCGGGGATTTTCTGGGTAAAGATCGGCAACTGGCGATCGACGAGGGTGACCTGATTGCAGTGCGAAGCGCCGGAGCCTATGGCTTTACCATGGCCTCGAACTACAACAGCCGCTGCCGGCCAGCAGAGATATTAGTGGATGGCGAACAATGTCATTTGGTTCGTGAACGAGAAAAACTCAAGGATCTCTGGAAAGGAGAGCATAAAGTTCCGTAAACTACGACTTATTCAGAGTTCAGTAACAGAGCTAAAGCCAACAAACCGGGATCGGCTTAACAGGAATGGATGTTTTAACCGTTGATCCCGGATGGACGTAAAGCTGTTACTTAAAATAAGTGGTACCGATGCAGATTCATTTTTCTAAAATGCAGGGACTGGGTAATGACTTTATTGTTATCGACAACGTTACCCAGAACGTATTTTTTTCTAAGGACAAGATTAAACAGCTAGCAGATCGCAATTTCGGTATCGGCTTTGACCAGATGTTGCTGGTGGAGCCTCCCTATGATCCCGATCAGGACTTTCATTACCGTATTTTTAATGCCGACGGCACTGAGGTATCCCAGTGCGGCAACGGTGCGCGCTGCTTTGCCCGCTTTGTGCGTAATAAAGGACTGATTAACCGGAACAAAATAGTCGTAGGCACCAGAGCCGGACGAATGGTATTGTATCTTGAGAGGGATGGTCAGGTGACGGTTAATATGGGTAAACCCCAGTTTGAACCTGCGCAAGTCCCCCTTAAAGCCAATAAGGAAGAGGCCACCTATATCATCCGCGAGGACGAGCAAACCATCTTTTGTGGTGCCGTATCTCTGGGCAATCCCCACTGCGTGATGGAAGTGGAGGATATTGATCAGGCACCAGTTGAAACACTGGGACCTTTATTGGTAAAACATGAACGATTCCCTGAAGGGGTGAATGTGGGCTTTATGCAAATCATCTCACCTTCTCATATCAAACTACGTGTATATGAACGTGGTAGTGGCGAAACCCTCGCCTGCGGAAGTGGCGCTTGTGCCGCTGCGGTGATAGGGCAGCTTTGGGGAAAACTGGAATCAGAAGTCAGGGTCGACCTTCCGGGTGGTACGCTGACCATACGCTGGCAGGGCCGTGATCGGGTAGTAAAGATGACGGGGCCGGCAGAGCATGTATTTGATGGAAGTATCAGCCTATGAGTGACATGTCGAGACAAGAAAAAGCCACACCAGCAGTGGAGTTAACATCGTTAGCACCGGAAGCCGTCAAGGAATACCTGCTGGCCAACCCGGATTTTTTCTTTTATTTTCCCGAAATTCTCGACAATCTAAGATTACCCCATAAGCAAAAAGGTACCGTTTCTCTGGTAGAGCGTCAGGCGGAGCAACTGCGTCTGAAAGTTCGCCAGCTACAAATGCAAATCAATGAGCTGATGGCCACCGCCAAACAAAATGAGCGGATTTATCGTATCTATGCCGATCTTAATCTGCGCCTGTTTCGTTGCCGGACACTGTTTGATGCCCGCAAAACCCTGGAACAGGTACTGTTACATCAATTAGATCTGCAAACATTGTCGCTGAAGCTGTTTGGCTTTGATGATGACCTGCCAGAAGCCAGTAAGCGCCATCTGATGGAAAAACGCTTCAATGACAATATTTATTATCTTGGCCGGCTCAGCCAGCAGGAACAAAAAATGCTGTTTAACAATCGCCCCGTCGGTTCTGTGGCCATGATGTTGCTGGGTGAGCGTGGTGAAATGGGGCTGCTGGCTGTAGGCAGTGACGAGCCACATCATTTTCACCCCGGCATGGACACCCTGCTGATTACTCAGTTGCAGAAATTTCTGACTCTGGTGGTTCCTCAGCTCGCGGAATACTGATGTGATGGTCGAATCAGCCACAGGGTGCAATGACCAACGGCTGGAAGATTTTTTTGCTCACCTGCGCAACGAATGCAATCTGGCAAAACGAACCCTGGATACGTACGCACAGCAACTGCAGGATGTTCATCAGCAACTGGCCCTGAAAAGCTGGGCAGATCTCAGCCCGCAACATATTCGCCAACTGCTCAATCAGGCCAGACAAAAAGGCCACAGCCCGGCCTCAATCGCCCTGAAACTCTCCGCTTTGCGTACTTTCTGCCAGTATCTGCTGCAACAGGGTGAACTGACCAGTAATCCCACAACCGGTATTCAGGCGCCGAAGAAAGGCCGCCCACTGCCCAAACAATTACATGTAGATGAAATGAGCCAGTTGCTGGATTTCAACCCCGGAGAAGATGTACTGGGGATCCGTGACAAAGCCATGTTGGAACTAACCTACAGCTGTGGATTGCGACTGGCTGAATTGACCGGCCTCAACCTGGACAATCTGGAAGATGGAAAGCACCAGTTAAGGGTAAGGGGTAAGGGCAATAAAGAACGTCTGCTGCCGGTAGGCCGGATTGCCCGGGATGCCCTGCAGGCCTGGCTGAAAGTCAGAGGTGAGCTGGCTCCGGCTGAAGAAAAAGCGCTTTTTATCAGCAAACAACGGCGGCGGATTACCGCCAGGCAAATCGCCCAGCGGATGCAGCAGTGGGCGATCAGGCAAGGGCTAAACCAACCATTGAACCCCCATAAATTACGCCATTCATTTGCCACCCATGTGCTGGAGTCCAGCGGTGATTTGCGTGGTGTCCAGGAACTACTTGGCCATGCTAATCTCACCACCACCCAGGTTTATACCCATCTTGATTTTCAGCATCTGGCACAGGTATATGACAAAGCCCACCCCAGAGCCAGGAAGAGTAAAAGCTGATATATGATTATTTACCGCCCGCTACAGCCTATTACGGCGTTGTCGTTCGATCTTGATGACACCTTGTATAACAACCACAGGATCATGGTCAGAGCGGAACGCGCGCTATTAGACTTTCTGCATCTCGAATACCCCGATACCGCCACACATGGCATTGAGTTCTGGCGCCAGATCAAAGCAGAGTTGTTACAACAACGACCGGACCTGCACAACGATATGGGCGAGCTGAGACGGCAGCAGCTCTATCAGGGCCTGCATTCATGCGGTTATCGCAGCGAAACCCTGGCAACGGCAACACAAGTGGCGTTTGACTACTTCTATGCGCAGCGCAGCGATTTTAAAGTAGATCAGAGCGTCTGTTCTTTACTTGATAAACTGGCGCAAAAGTTACCGCTGGTGGCCATTACCAATGGTAATGTCAACCTGGAGAAAATTGGTATTGCCGGATATTTCAGCGCCTGTTATCACGCCAGCATGAAACAGCCGATGAAACCCCATACCTGCATGTTTAACGCAGCACAGCAACATCTCGGCATTCCCACCAGGCAAATTCTGCATATTGGCGATGGCCTGAGAAACGATATTGCCGGGGCGCTCAATGCAGGCTACCAGGCAGCCTGGTTTGCTGCGAACCGACCCATGAGTATCAGTGATGAACCCGCCGGCGTATTACCCCATGTGCAGCTTGACCGACTTGAAGAACTGTTGCAGCTGGTAAACAACTAGTATCAAAGTGGAACAGTGTTCAGGGCTTCTGGTGTATAAAAACACAGTACAGCTGTTATACTTGCCGCAGTTTACGCGCCACTACTTATGAGATAACACACCATGGATGTATCCAGACTCATCGACAGCCTTAATGAAAAGCAACGTGAGGCCGTCGCCGCACCGCCCGGAGATATGCTGGTACTGGCCGGCGCCGGTAGTGGTAAAACCCGTGTACTTGTGCACCGGATGGCCTGGTTGATGGAAGTGGAAGGTATCTCCCCCTTTGGTATTCTGGCGGTTACCTTTACCAACAAAGCTGCCCGGGAAATGCGTGCCCGCGTGGAAAAACTGATGCACTCCTCCTTGCAGGGCATGTGGATCGGTACGTTTCACGGTCTGGCGCACCGGCTATTACGTACTCATTATGAAGAAGCCCGGCTACCGGAAAACTTCCAGATTCTCGACTCTGATGATCAATATCGCCTGATCCGCCGGGTACTCAAGGCACTGAATCTGGATGAAAAACACTGGGCGCCCAAGCCAATTCAGTGGTATATCAACGGCAATAAAGACGAGGGATTGCGGGCACAACACATTGAAACTCACGGCGATCCGGCACAACAGCGAATGAAAGAGATCTACCAGGCCTACCAGGACACCTGTGACCGTTCCGGGCTGGTGGACTTTGCCGAGCTGTTACTAAGAGCCCACGAGCTTTGGGTTAACCACCCACGTGTTTTACAGCATTATCAACAGCGCTTCCGCGCCGTGTTGGTAGATGAGTTTCAGGATACCAATAATATCCAGTACGCCTGGTTACGGCTATTAGCAAGCCCCAACAATAATATGATGATTGTGGGTGATGATGATCAGTCTATTTACGGCTGGCGCGGTGCCAATGTGGACAATATCCAGCACTTTCTGCGTGATTTTGACGGCGCACAGACCATTCGCCTGGAGCAGAACTACCGCTCCACCGGCAAAATCCTCAAGGCCGCCAATGCGGTAATTGAGAACAATCAGAGCCGGTTAGGAAAAGAACTGTGGACCGACGGTGTGGATGGCGAGCCTATTTCTCTTTATGCCGGCTTTAACGACCTCGACGAGGCCCGTTTTATTGTGGCACAGATCCGCCAGTGGCATGACAAAGGCGGCGCTCTGTCTGACTGTGCCGTGCTGTACCGCAACAATGCCCAGTCACGGGTACTGGAAGAAGCCATGCTGCACGAAGGGCTTGCCTATCGAATCTATGGTGGCCTGCGCTTCTTCGAGCGCCAGGAAATCAAAGATGCTTTAGGTTACCTGCGTATGATCAACCAGTCGCTCGACGATGCTGCTTTTGAGCGGGTTGTGAATACCCCAAGCCGCGGAATAGGCGAGCGTACTCTGGAGCAAATCCGTGAAACCGCCAAAGTAACGGAACAGTCCTTATGGCAGACGTCATTGCAGATGTTGCAGGAAAAACGCTTGTCAGGTCGTGCCGCCAATGCCTTGCAGGGCTTTGTCGATCTGATTTTCAGGCTACAACAGGACAGCCTGGAACTGGCTCTGGAGCAGCAAGCCGAAGACGTCATAAAAGGCTCGGGATTGTATGCCATGTATCAGGCGGAAAAGGGTGAAAAGGCCCAGGCACGCATAGAAAACCTCGAAGAACTGGTTACCGCCTGCAAACAATTTGAAATGCCTGAAGAGGCTGAAAATATGACGCCGCTGTCTGCTTTTCTGGCCCATGCTTCACTGGAAGCCGGTGAATCTCAGGCTGACAGCCATCAGGATGCGGTGCAGATGATGACCATGCACAGCGCCAAAGGTCTTGAATTTCCACTGGTGTTAATTGGCGGCGTAGAAGAGGGCATGTTTCCCAGCCAGATGAGTGCAGAAGAGCCAGGGCGACTGGAGGAAGAACGCCGTCTTTGTTACGTTGGCATGACAAGGGCTATGGAGAAGTTGGTCATCACTTACGCTGAAAGTCGCAGACTTTATGGCCAGGAAAAGTACCATACTCCCTCACGTTTTTTGCGTGAGATCCCAACCGACTGCATAGAAGAGATTCGCCTGCGCAATACTCAGGTATCACGGCCGGTACAGAATCGCTTTGCTCCTGCCACCTCCCACTCTGCTTTTGATTCCACCGGCTTTTCCCTGGGCCAACGGGTTGTTCACCCCAAATTTGGTGAGGGCACGGTACTCAACTATGAAGGCTCCGGAGAGCATGCCAGAGTACAGGTGAATTTTAGCGAGGTGGGCAATAAATGGCTGGTATTAAGCTATGCCAGGCTGACTCCTGCGTAAAAAAACCGACCATCGGGCCCCTCTATTCCTCGACATAGCCCATTTCCCGTTGATGTCGAATGGCAAGAATCAGCACTGTGTCGTGCGCTTCCTCGTAACTGTACAGAGCAGCATAACCGCTCTGGCCACGGGATATAACCAGTTCTCTCATATCCTGTTCAGCAGGACGTCCTACAAAGGGATGATTCTCCAGAACCTGTATTGCTTCCAGAATTAGTTCTGTTGTTTCCAGAGCTGCGACCGAATCCGTTTCGAGGAGAAAGTCAGTGAGCCTTTTAAGATCGCCAAGCGCACACCGTGAATAGATCAGCTGCGCCAAGGCTTGGCCTTTGGTTCAGAGATCGTTTCACCGCGCGCGCGGGCTCTTATATAGCTGTGCACCTCAGTCGCAGAGTAGCCCTTTTTGGACTCCAGAGTTTCGGCTCTTGATGCAACCGCATCAGATACGAAGGCGGCACGTTTTTCCGCTGCGATGGCGGCCGTTCGGATCGCATCGACCATAAATGCGTGGGGAGTAACACCCTGGTGCTTCGCAGCTTCGGCCGCTAGTTCTTTTATATCCTTTGGCAGTTTCAATGAAGTTGTAGACATAGTAACTCTCGAGGCCTTGCGGGGTGTTACTATGGTAGTACCCTGTGAGCGCATAAGCAAGCAAACAACAATCTCAGGCGCCCGCCGCCATAGCTGCTTTTCTGGCTTTACGATTACGCTGAAAGTGGCGGTAGGAATCGAAACTGAACAGAACCAGACCAGCCCATACCAGAGCAAAGGTCATCAGTCGTTCCTGATGCAATGGCTCCTGGTATAAAAATACCGCCAGCACAAACATAATACTGGGGCCGATATACTGAAAGAACCCCAGTGTAGAATACATAATCCGCCGGGCGGCACCGGTAAAACATAACAACGGCGCGGTAGTGACAATACCGGCGCACATCAGGGTCAGGTTCAGGGCGCTGGTGTTTTCAAACATATTGCTGGCGGGGCTGGCAAACCAGATCCAGTAAGCAATCGCCATCGGCATCATCAATAAGGTTTCCAGAAACAAACCGGGCATCGAATCCACATCCACCTGTTTGCGAAGCAGTCCATAGATGCCAAAGCTGCCTGCCAGCGCCAGTGCTATCCAGGGCACCTGTCCATAAGACACGATCATGATTCCTACGCCAAAAAGCGCCAGCCCCACCGCGATCTTCTGCATCCGACGCAACCGTTCACCCAGAAAAATCCGCCCTAAGGCCACGTTTAACAAGGGGTTAATATAATAGCCCAGACTGGCATCCAGCAGATGATCGTTATTGATCGCCCAGATAAACAGCAGCCAGTTGCCACCCAGTAACAAACCGGAAACCAGCAGGATCTTCATTACCTTCGGGGTGAGCAGGGCCTTGCGGACTTTAACAAACTGCCCCAATGCGATGACCAGTACCACCAGTATCAGCATCGACCAGATAATCCGATGCAACAGAATATCCGGCGCCGGCACCTCAAGTAGCAACTTGAAATACATGGGCGCAAAACCCCACATGCTATAAGCAGCGATGGCCAGCAAGACTCCGGTACGGGCAGATTTATCAGACATTGAGTGTTTTTTCACCGGTGGAACAGGCGCTTATCTTCGGTGATAAAGGCCTGCAAAGCAAACGAATGCTTTTAGCAGCAAGGATTAGAAAAAGTAATTGATAACCTAAGGCGTGATGCCGCCGAACGTTTTCTCCCGCTGTGAATAGGAAGGGTGGGTACTTAACCACTGATACTGTGGCTTTTGTTGTTCTGATAACAGTTTCAATACACCCAGCATGGGCTCGGCAGTACCGTACAGGGCAATCAGCTTGCTTGCCGCAAAAGCATCCGCCTGCTGTTCAAGAGTTCTTGAATACGTCAGGTTATAACCCAGTGCAGAGCTCTCAATCAGTAAGTCGCCCATAAGCCCCGTATCTCCGAGGAGCATTGATATCATCACGTAGAATAAAGACGACTGAACCGTCTTTTCCATCAGGTGATTGTAGTGAATATGAGCAATTTCATGCAGCAACACACCATTGAGCTGTCTCTCGTTCAGGGTATTAACCAATTCATCTGTTATAACTATTGAGCCATCCATAAGTGTGATGGCGTTGATATGCTGATCCCATTGGCGAAAATGCAGGCTCAGTTCATCCGGCTTAAACTCTATTTCACTGAGCAACTGATTAAACTGCTCTGTCACTTTATTCTGTTGCTCCTCTGCCAGCTCACTGGGAGCGAACTCACCTGCGTCGAGGTCTTCTAATGTTGACTCACCAATGATCTGATAAATTTCAGCTGGAATTTTTTCGGCAATATATTCAGCCGCAGCAGGCAGTAGGGTGGTATAGGTTTTATAACCAAGCAGAGACAACCCCACCAGCATAGATACCACAATAAACAGCCATGATTTCCGGACCCGATTATCGGGCTGCATATGGCCAGGATTACGCTGCCCGGAATCAGGCAATGTTCTGTACCTGCCTGAGTGTGCTTTTCATCACTTCATTATTATATCTCTGCACAATAGACTGACTGCGGAACAGCTGTGGCAACTCGATCAGGATGATGACAACAAAAAGAACAATGCCAAAGCTCTGAATAAACAGCAGACCGAACAGCATGACGACCAGGTTGACCAATCCATGAGCATATTTTTCCAGATAAAAATGGTGTAAGCCGGCCAGAAAAAAATAGTTTAGTACTGCGTATGTATCAGGATCTTTTACCAGTTTCTCTTCTGTCTGGTAGTAAGCCTTTTTCTGATCCTGTGACAGAGCTGCTATTTCTTTGCGCAGATCATCTTCTTCCAGTTTTAATTGCTCAAGTGACATGGTTTTTCCTTATTAACCGGGTCATAAATTTTTTCAATACAATCCGGGTGGCTGCAGCGTCTTATCCGGCTACCCGCCAAATAAAGCCCTTTGATGAGTCCACAGGTACCAATAGCCTGATAGGTGTATTCAGAACAACTTGGAATGAAGTTGCATTCAGTATTAAAAAAGTGCCTGGATCCTCCCTTAGACTGATACCACCTGATGGCTTTCTTGAGGCCCCTTACAAACATATTATTGCCTGCCGAGCGTAACGATCACCGCTTCTCTGGTCCAGAATAGCCAAAAGCGTTTCTTCTCTACAACCTGGAAAACCACCTGCCAGCCATCTGCCGCCTCCTTGTTGAGTGTGGACTCCATTCTTTTCAGTGGCAGACCACTGGCCCCCAGTAAAATCGTGCCACAGCCACCTTCAGCGATATGAATGACTTTATATTCGTTGTAATTCGACATGGATACTTCCTTTTTTTACTTTTTATAAGGCAGGGATAGCCTATGGCTTTCCCTTGCCGTGCTGCAACAGACTCTTAAAAAACGGCATACTTGTCAACAAAGACAAATTTAGTCACGCAGAAGCTTAATCCCGCGATGTAAGACGCCATTCACCCCACCATATAGGTGCCGGTGCCAAAGGCGATATGCTCGCCCTCTTCATTGTGCAGCTCCATCCGGCATACGGCGACACGACTGCCTTTTCGCAGCACGCTGGCGGTGGCGATAAATTCTTTGCCCTTGCCAGGGCGCAGATAATCTACGCGCATATCGATGGTACCCATTCTGCCAAGGCGACGCTGAAAGTCCTCCATGCTCAGATCCTGCATATCCCTTACCATATGGAGAATGGCCATCAACCCTCCTACGGTATCGAGAATTGCAGCGGTGACACCGCCATGCAGAATCTTTTGCAGGGGATTACCCATCAGACCATCATGCCAGGGCAGTCGCACTTCCACGCCCTCACCGTCAAACTGGCTGATTTGCAGCCCCAGCATTTTGTTAAATGGCATTTGTTCGCGAAAAACTCTGGCCACATATTCAGCCAGTTCGTTGCTCTGTACTATTTGTGGTGTCGCCATCACTGCCTCTGGTATGACCTGTTAGTATGTCTATCATAACAATTCGGCCGCCAAGGTGGTAACAACCTCTGTGCCCCGGTAAACTGTGGGCCTGTTTTAACTGCCACACAGAGCCCCTTTGTCAGAAGCCCTTGCCTCCCCCTTAGCTGAACAGTCACCACTGGCAATTCTGAGCGATATCTTTGGCTATAAGGCATTTCGGCCAGGGCAGGAGGAAGTGATTCAGGCTTGTGTGGAAGGTCGCGATACCCTGGTGCTGATGCCCACCGGCGGTGGTAAATCCCTTTGTTATCAGATCCCAGCCCTGTTGTTACCAGGGCTGACGGTAGTGGTTTCACCCCTGATATCACTGATGAGAGATCAGGTGGATGCCCTGAAGGCCTCCGGCGTACAGGCGGCCTGCCTGACCTCGGCCTTATCGCCGCAACAACAATCAGAGGTGATGGCTAAGGTCAGAGACGGTCAGATTAAGTTGCTCTACGTGGCACCGGAAAGGCTGATGCAGCCCTATTTTATTCAGCGCCTGCAGGATTTATCGGTCAGCCTGTTCGCCGTGGATGAAGCTCACTGTGTATCTCACTGGGGCCATGATTTTCGCCAGGACTATATGGCCCTGGGCCAGCTTAAACACTTTTTCCCCGGTGTGCCGGTAATGGGGCTGACTGCCACCGCCGATCCTGCTACCCGCGCCGACATTCTGCAACAGCTGAATCTGCAACAACCCTTTGTGCATCAGGGCAGCTTTGATCGCCCCAATATCCGTTACACCCAGGTACAAAAGTATAAGCCGCTTGATCAGTTAGAGCGCTATATCCGCGAGCAGGAAGGCAGCGGCATTATTTACTGTAACAGCCGCAAGAAAGTAGATGATGTGAGTTATAAACTGGCCAACCGCGGTATTAACTGCGCCGGTTACCACGCTGGAATGGAGCCAGAAATTCGAGAGATCATTCAGCGTGACTTTATTGCCGATAATATCGATGTGATCGTGGCCACCGTGGCCTTTGGCATGGGCATTAATAAGCCCAATGTGCGCTTTGTGGCCCACCACGATCTGCCCCGTACTATCGAATCCTATTATCAGGAAACCGGCCGTGCCGGGCGAGATGGCAGCCCGGCCGAGGCGCTGCTGCTATTTGATGAAAAAGATGTGGCGCGCATTCGTGAATGGATCAGCATGACCGAAAACCCGCAGCGCCAGCAAGTAGAGTTACAGCGTTTTGCCGCCATGGAGGCCTTTGCCGAGTCCCAGACCTGCCGCCGCCAGGTGCTGTTAAATTACTTTGGCGAATACAATGCCACCGCCTGTGGCAACTGTGATATCTGCCTGGATCCGCCCAAACGCTTCGACGGCACAGTAGCCGCGCAAAAAGTGCTGTCCTGTATCTACCGGCTGGAGCAAAGTGCCGCCAGCCAGTATCTGATTGATGTACTCAGGGGTAAAAAACTCAAACGTATTATTGATGCCGGTCATGACCAGCTCAGCACCTATGGCATTGGTAAAGAGGAGTCAGACGCCTGGTGGCATAACCTGATAAACCAGCTGATTCATCAGGGCCTGGCAAGGGTGGATATCACCCAAAACGCTGTCATTAAGCTCAACGAAGCGGCACGGGCGGTGTTAAAAGGTGAGATGGCAGTGAATCTTGCCGTACCCAGAATGAACCTGAATCTGGGTAAAAAAGCCAAACTGGATAACCGCAACTACGACCGCGCCCTGTTCGCCAGACTGAAGAAACTGCGCAAAGCCATTGCCGAGGAAGATCAGGTACCGCCCTTTGTGGTATTCAGCGATATGACCCTGTCTCATATGGCGGAAAAACTGCCCACCAATAACGCCCAGATGCTTGAAGTCAGCGGCGTCGGCCAGACCAAACTGGCCCGCTACGGCGAACCGTTCTTAAACGCCATTAAGGAGTATCTGGCGGGGGAGTAAGGAGTATATGACATTATTAATAATAGGGGATATTGTCGATAAGAAGCTAGTCCAATGACTTCAACAAGCTAAGTTGAGAAGATGATTGTTGTATTCCATCTTCAACTTCGTTGAGCTCCATGCCCTCGACTTCTCTACAGAAAGCCTTGAACCAGCTTGATAGTAAGTGAGGATTATCGTAATCAGGCTCGTTTATCGCGACCTTTATAGAAACGTCCATCACAGATTCCAATGAGGGTTCAAATATGAATCCATTTGCCCGCAAAAAGATTACCGATGCTATGAAAGCCGTCCTCTTATTCCCATTATGAAAGGCGTGGGCTTTGTTTATTTTAATGAATAAAACTGCAGCTAAGGTAAATATGTCTTCACATTGTTCATAATATCGGTAGAGATTGGGACTTTGCTGGAGAGACTCTAAGCTATGGCGGCTCATCACCCCACACTGTTCCTTGGGGGTGAACTTTATGACCGCCTCATTGATTAGCTCTATATCTTGACATGAAAGATACCGTATACCGGGACAACTTTTATCCTCTTCCATGAGAATATAGCTAAACTTTCGCTAATTCCTTAATAGTTTCACGATGTTTTTCGGTTGCCTCTGTTAAGGCTTTTTCAATGATTCTGGCGTGATTACCAAGGAATGCGCGAGCACGCACAACATCATCGCTGCTGCGATTAAACAGCTGAAAGTCGTGGTTTTTCGCTGGTGCTGCAGACATTGCAATTCTCCTTGGTTAGTAACATAAACGGCCGCGTAGTATATATATTATTCAATTACTTTACCAATATGTTTTTTATCGGAAAAACATTGATTTACTTTATGGCCCATGATTTTCAGCACTTCTCTTAACATAGCGTAGTTCTGATTTCTTAGTCAATTTTATGATGTTACTAAGTATGTAAGCTAAACTGTCCAAAATTCCGCAACTTGACGATTTCCCTATACATCGCGCCAATTGGCGGTCTCGCGTTAAATCATTCCAACAGCTCAATACCTGATTTACTGACATTAAATCGGGCTTAATCAAACACCCCATTAAGATCCGATAAAAAGAAGCGGTATGCAGGATTAGTGGTTTGTTCTTCGAACTGATACCCCAACTGAGTCAGATATGGATCAAAATCGGCCCGTGAATCGGCCGGAATATCAAAGCCTACCAGCACCAGGCCTTCGGCGGCGCCGTGGTTGCGGTAGTGGAACAGGGTAATGTTCCAGCGCTCGCCCAGGGTATCCAGAAACTTCATCAGTGCGCCCGGGTGCTCGGGAAACTCAAAGGAAAAGATATGTTCGTTGAGTAGCTTAGGTGGTCTGCCGCCGACCATATAACGCACATGCAGCTTGGCCATTTCATTGTCGGATAGATCAAACAGCTGATATCCGGCCTGATTCAGGCTCCGGGCGATGGCTTTAAATTCTTCCCGGCCTTCGCGCAGTTTAAGGCCGACAAAAATATGCGCCTCTTTATTGCTTGCAAAACGGTAGTTAAATTCGGTGATGGCGCGCCCACCCAGTAACTCACAGAAATGCCTGAACGCACCGGGGCGCTCGGGGATTTTGGCGGCAAACACCACTTCTTTCTGCTCACCCAGCTCGCAGCGTTCAGACACATAACGCAGAGTATGAAAATTAATATTGGCGCCGCACAGTATGCCGCCGATTTTATGGCCCTGAGTACCGTTTTCACGCACATATTTGCGGATACCGGCCACCGACAACGCACCGGCAGGCTCGGCGATGACCCGGGTATCGTCGAAAATATCTTTAATTGCCGCACAGATCTCATCGCTGGAAACGGTAATCACTTCATCCACATACTGCTGGCACAAACGAAAGGGTTCGGTGCCGATACGTTTAACCGCCACGCCATCGGCAAAGATGCCCACTGAAGGCAAATCCACCGGCTCACCTTTTTCCATGGCCGCCTTAAGGCAGGCGGATTCTTCCGATTCCACCGCGACAATTTTTAAATCCGGTTTAAGTTGCTTGAGGTACACGCCGATACCGGCGGCCAGGCCACCGCCACCTACGGCGATAAACAGGGTATCCAGATGGGGATTCTGCTCCAGCAGTTCGCGGCCAATAGTGCCCTGCCCGGCAATCACATCAGGATCATCGAAAGGCGGCACAAAGGTAAGCCCTTGCTTATCCGCCAGTTCCCGCGCATGCTTGCTGGCAGCATCAAAACTGGTGCCGTGCAGCACCACTTCGGCGTATTCACCGCCAAAGGTGCGCACCGCCTCGACTTTGATCTCCGGCGTGGTCTCCGGCATCACGATCACAGCTTTCATCTGCTTGATACGCGCCGAGTACGCCACGCCCTGCGCGTGATTACCGGCCGAAGCGGCGATCACGCCCGCCGCAGCTTGCTCCGGCGTTAACTGACAGAGCCGGTTGTAGGCGCCGCGCAGTTTAAAGGATTTTACCGGCTGCTGATCTTCGCGCTTAAGCCAGATATCATTGCCCAGCGACGCCGAGAGTTTATCCAGGCGCACCAGATCACTCTGTACAGCCACATCATAAACGGGCGAGAGCAGAATTTTTTTCAGATAGTCGGCTTCTGACACCATTACTGCTGCCCCTCCAGCAGGGCCCTATTGCGCACGGCACCTTTGTCGGCGCTGGTAGCGAGCATGGCATAGGCCTTTAACGCCAGAGACACATGGCGCTCACGGTCGGCCGGTTGCCAGGGCTTGTCGGAAGCGTCCATTTCGCTACGCCGTTTTGCCAGTTCTTCAGCATTGATTAATAACTCAATGCGCCGGTTAGGAATATCAATGGCGATCTGATCACCTGGTTCAACTAAAGCAATGTTGCCGCCTGCTGAGGCTTCCGGTGACACATGGCCAATCGAAAGGCCCGAGGTGCCTCCGGAAAAACGTCCGTCAGTGATCAGTGCACAAGCTTTGCCGAGGCCTTTGGATTTCAGGTACGACGTAGGATAGAGCATCTCCTGCATGCCCGGGCCGCCTTTGGGGCCTTCATAACGAATAATCACCACTTCGCCGGGCTGCACCTCATTGTTGAGAATGCCGGTCACCGCAGCGTCCTGACTCTCAAAAATACGTGCCGGGCCGGTAAATTTAAGAATACTTTCATCCACCCCGGCGGTTTTCACAATACAGCCGTCTTCGGCCAGATTGCCATACAGTACCGCCAGGCCGCCTTCCTGACTAAAGGCGTGCTCCATATTGCGGATACAACCCTGTTCACGGTCGGTATCCAGAGTCGGATAACGGCAATTCTGACTAAAGGCTTTGGTGGTACGGATACCCGCAGGCCCGGCCCGGTAGAATTCTCTGGCCGGTTCATTTTCGGTATTCACCACATCCCACTGTGCAATCACTTCACCAATGGTTTTACCCAGCACATGGGGTGCGTCACTCTGCAACAAACCGCCCCGTTCCAGTTCGGCCAGAATACCAATCACGCCGCCGGCGCGATGCACATCTTCCATATGGTATTGGGGGGTAGCCGGGGCCACCTTGCACAAATGGGGTATTTTGCGTGACAAGCGATCAATGTCGGCACAGGTGAAGTCCAGTTCGGCTTCCTGGGCGGCCGCCAACAGGTGCAGAATCGTATTTGACGAACCGCCCATGGTGATATCCAGGCTCATGGCATTTTCAAAAGCTGCCCGGCCGGCAATATTACGTGGTAGGGCCGTTTCGTCATTTTGCTGGTAATAGCGTTTACACAAATCCACTGCTACTTCACCAGCCTGAACAAACAACTTTTCGCGGTCTGCATGAGTGGCCAGCATCGAACCGTTACCAGGCAAAGACAAGCCCAGTGCCTCAGTCAGGCAGTTCATCGAGTTAGCTGTGAACATGCCAGAGCATGATCCACAGGTAGGGCAGGCGGAGCGTTCAATCGCTTCACTGTCTTCATCGCTGACTTTGTCATCTGCGGAGGCGACCATGGCGTCCACCAGGTCCAGTGCGATAATCTGGTCAGAGAGTTTGGTTTTACCCGCTTCCATCGGCCCTCCTGAGACGAACACCACCGGGATATTCAGGCGCAATGCCGCCATCAGCATCCCAGGCGTTATCTTGTCGCAGTTGGATATACACACCAGTGCGTCTGCACAATGCGCGTTGACCATGTACTCTACCGAATCGGCGATAATTTCCCGCGATGGCAGACTGTAGAGCATGCCGGAATGGCCCATAGCAATGCCGTCGTCCACCGCTATGGTATTAAACTCCTTGGCCACACCACCGGCCGCTTCGATACTGCGGGCCACCAGCTGGCCCATATCTTTAAGGTGCACATGGCCGGGTACAAATTGTGTAAAAGAATTAGCAACGGCAATAATAGGCTTGCCAAAATCTGCTTCCTGCATACCCGTGGCGCGCCACAGCGCCCGGGCGCCGGCCATGTTTCTGCCTTGTGTGGTGGTCGCTGAACGTAATTTTGGCATTGCTTAACCCTTATATTGCTGTCACTGAAGGTTATTCTTCAGTTAGTGTGTTTCGCATAGTTGATAGATCCCAACCCGGATTTCGCTTCGCTACATCCGGGTATATCCAGCACCTTTGATAACCTGATGTTATTGGTTGGCAGATTGCCAATTCAAAGGTTGCTGGGCTATGATCCGCTAACTATTTACTCGACCGGCGTCAGCCAGCCCCATTTGTCTTCTGTGGTACCGTCAAACAAGCCGAAAAATGCCGACTGCACTTTTTCGGTGATGGGCCCACGGCTACCGTTACCCACTTTAATACCGTCGACACTGCGCACCGGCGTCACTTCCGCTGCGGTACCGCACATCAGTATTTCATCGGCAAGATACAGCGCTTCACGGGGAATGTTTTCTTCGACTACGGTATAGCCCATCTCTGCCAGCAGCGTAATAACTGTGTCTCTGGTGATTCCGGGCAAAATGGCAGCGGTTCTTGGTGGTGTTGAGATCACCCCGTTACGCATAATAAACAGGTTCTCACCGGCCCCTTCACTGAGGTAACCATTGATATCCAGAGCGATACCTTCCTGATAACCGTGGCGTCTGGCTTCCATGGAAATAAGCTGTGAAGACAGATAATTGCCCCCGGCCTTGGCACCTGTTGGCATGGTATTGGCGGCCAGTCGGTTCCAGGAAGTTATGCCGGCATCAACACCGTTTTGCAGACCCTCTTCACCCAGGTATGCTCCCCACTCAAAGGCGGCGATGACCATTTCCGTTTCCTGCCCGAAAGGTACCTGCAAGCCCATACCGATATCGCCATAAAAGGCGATAGGGCGAATATAGGCAGACTTGAGATTGTTCTTTTTGATGATGTCTTTGGTGGCCTGATCGATCTGCTCTGCAGTGTAAGGAATGGTCATCCGATAGATTTTTGCCGAGTCCAGCAACCGCTGAGTATGCTCCTGCAGACGGAAAATACAGGTTCCTTTATGGGGGGTATGATAGGCCCGCACCCCTTCAAATACGGAAGAACCGTAGTGAATGGCGTGGGTCATGACGTGTACCGTCGCCTCCTGCCAGGGCATGATGTTACCGTTAAACCAGATAAACTCAGCTTGTTTCTTAGCCATGATAGTTCCTTGTTATGCCGTTTGTGGCAATGTTTGCTCAATATTCAGTGAGGCCAGATCATACAACTTATGTAGCTGGGTCGTCAGTATGTTAATGGGTTGTGGGCCGGATACCTGCATCGACAACTGTAAACCAGCACCACTGTTATGCATCTGCAGCTGGCTTATTTTAAAGCCACGGTAGCGGGTAGTTTGTAAAACGCGCTCGAGCGCAGCGGGTTGATCAGACAAAAATAATTCCAGGTCGTAGGTCATCGGGCTTGCTCCCACATTTTATGATTGGCGGTATTGGGCGGTACGATCGGCCAGACATTGGCCTTGTGATCCAGGCGCACGTGTAAAAGATACGGCCCGGGGTGCTCAAGCATGGTTTTCAGTGCCGCTGGCACCTCAGCCGCATCGGTAATTTCACAGCTTGCTATACCAAAGGCTTGTGCCAGTTGACTAAATGGCGGGTTATCCGACAGGTCCGTTTCACTGTAACGCTCATCATGAAACAGCTCCTGCCACTGCTTCACCATGCCCAGACGCTGGTTGTCCAGAATCAGAATTTTTACCGGCATCTGGTAACGGCGCAGGGTACCCAGCTCCTGTACATTCATCATAAAAGAGCCGTCCCCGCATACGGCCATCACTTGCTTATCGGGCTCAGCCACCTGAGCACCAATAGCCGCTGGCAGACCGAAACCCATGGTGCCCAGGCCGCCACTGCTCAGATGACGGGTAGGATGTGAAAACTGCATATGCTGGGCCACCCACATCTGATGCTGACCCACATCACAACTGACAATGGCATCCTCTTCACTGAGATCACTTAAGCTTCTGAGCAGCGATGGCGCATCAATATCTTCGCCAGCCTGATGCGCAGCATAGCTGAATGCTTTTCGTTGTTTTAACTTTTCTACCCGCTCCAGCCAGGAGGATTTCTGGCTGTGGCAATCGAGCGCCGGCAGAATCTGTTGAAGGTCACCGAGGATACTGACATCAGCATGGCGGCGCTTGTGGATTTCCGCCGGATCGATATCCACATGAATGATTTTCGCTTGTGGTGCGAATTCCTCCAGTTTGCCTGTCACCCTGTCATCTAGCCGGGCACCAATAATTAACAGTAAATCGGCTTCCTGCACCGCAAGATTTGCCGCCGCCAGTCCATGCATCCCCAACATACCAAGGTAATGAGAATGATGATTCTCGGCGCTGCCTAACCCCTTCAGGGTACTGACCTGAGGTAAACCGGTTCGGTTAAGAAAATCGCGCAACTGCGGTACGGCATTGGCCATGCTCACACCACCACCGATATACACAACTGGACGCTGACTCTGTTCCAGCAAATGATTCGCCGCATGGATGGCCGTGTCTTTGGCTTGCGGCAAGGGTTGTTCAGCGGGTTGTTCCGGAACATCCTCTGGTACAAAACCCTGCTGTATATCTTTGGGAATATCCACTAAAACCGGTCCTGGCCTTCCCTCTTTTGCAATCGCAAAGGCGCGGTTCAACACTGGTTGTAAATCTGCCGGCTCCATCACCTGCATACTGTGTTTGCAGATACTCAGACTCAGGCCCAACACATCCACTTCCTGAAACGCATCGGAGCCCATTGACGTGCGGGCGACCTGGCCTGTGATCACGACCAGTGGCACCGAGTCCAGCTTGGCATCGGCAAGGCTGGTGAGCAGATTAGTGGCGCCGGGGCCTGAAGTGGCAATACACACACCCACCTTGTTCGTAGCACGGGCATAGCCGATAGCGGCAAAGGCTGCGCCTTGTTCATGACGACAAAGAAAATGGCGCACAGGCGAATCCAGCAATGCATCGTAAAGAGGCATAATGGCCCCACCCGGATAGCCGAAAACCCGATCTGCACCGTGCTTAATAAGCGATTTTAAGATTGCCTGTGCGCCTGTCATGTTCTTGTCTCTGTTAGTTTAGTTGCCGGTTTGCCTGACCCTCAGGCAATAAAAAACCCCCGGACTTTCGTGCGGGGGTTTTTTTGAATCTGGACTTAATTCAGGCCAAACGCTTCCCCCGCGGAGATGGAATAATCACCACGACCAGTACGACTGTAAGAAGAAGGTTTGCGAATTGGTTCATAAAAAGGCTTTTGCCCTATTTTAGTCAAGTTACGTCACTGCCTATAAGAAGTACCATGGCGCTAAAGGACAGATCAAGAATTAATTTCAGAATATTCATCAGGATTATCCTAATACCCTTTCATTAACCGCCACCATTTAGGACAGAATGACTCATTATCACTTAGCCTGACTGACCCTTTTCGAGCAGCAAAGCTATTGTTATTTCAGTGACTAAGGTTAGAGTATTGCGTAGTCACATAGCTTAACCCGGACGAATAATATGGCCCAATGGCTGCACTGGATCGATCTTTTTGGCGTATCAGTATTCGCCATTTCCGGCACATTAATGGCCTATAAAAAATATATGGACGGTTTTGGTGTCGTGGTATTGGCATCTGTCACTGCCATTGGCGGCGGTACTTTAAGAGATATGATTCTGGATCTGCCGGTGTTCTGGGTTCAGCAGCCGGACTTTCTTTACGCCATTCTGATTGCCGCCTTTACGACCATTGTGTGGCTGCGTATCACCCACAAATTTCCCTACCAGCTGTTGTTGGTGGCCGATGCTCTGGGGCTGGCCTTCTTTAATGTCATGGGGCTACAAAAAGCGCTGAACTATGGCACGGGCCCCTTTATTGCCATAGTCATGGGTACCATGACCGCGGTATTTGGTGGCCTGATCCGTGATGTGATCTGCCGCGAGATCCCCCTGGTTCTTAAAGGTGAGCTGTATGCAACCACCTGCATCATCGGCGGCATACTATATGTGCTTTGCACCTGGCTTGATGGCAGTACCAGCCAGGCCATGATAACGGGGTTGTTGGTCACCCTGGGGTTGCGACTCGCCGCCATACGCTGGCATTGGCAATTACCGGTATTCAAAGGCAGCCACTGACTTCGGCATTTAAACACACAGATAGCAAAAGGTTGCTATAACTAGGTAAGGAGAAATCAAATACCGAAAGGATGCATTCATGTCTCTGGCCATCGCTCATACCCGCGCCTGTGTTGGCGTGGAAGCTCCGCCAATCCGGGTGGAAGTTCATCTGGCGAACGGTTTACCTGCCTTTAACATTGTCGGCCTGCCGGAAGCCTCCGTGCGTGAATCCCGGGATCGGGTACGCAGCGCCCTGATCAATTCTGGCTTTGAATTTCCCGCCAGACGAATAACGGTGAATCTGGCACCGGCGGATCTGCCCAAAGATGGCGGACGTTTTGATCTGGCAATTGCCATTGGCATCATTGCCGCCGGAGGCCAGATTCCGCAGTCAGCACTGGATTGCCATGAACTGACCGGTGAACTGGCATTAACCGGTGAACTGCGGGCTATTCAGGGAGCCCTGCCGCTGGCTTATGCGACCTATAAACAAAACCGTAGTCTGATCTTACCGCAGCAAAACACCACAGAAGCGGCACTCATCCGCCAGGCCCGACTTTATCCGGCTTCTCAGTTGCTGGAGGTGTATCATCATTTGATTGGTCAGCAGGTGTTGCCACTGGCAAAGCCCTCAGCCGCAACCTTAACGACAGAATCTTCTGTGCAGCTGGATCTGCGCGATATTGTTGGTCAGGCAGCGGCCAAAAGGGCACTGGAGATCGCCGCAGCCGGCGGGCACAATCTGCTCTTTACCGGTCCCCCCGGGACCGGCAAGACCATGCTTGCCAACCGTCTCACTGCAATATTACCGCCCATGACCGAGGAGGAGGCCTTACAAACCGCCGCCGTGTATTCCATTGCCGGCAGACCCGTGGATCCAAAACAATGGCGACAACGGCCTTTTCGCCATCCCCACCATACCAGCTCAGCCGTGGCCCTGGTGGGAGGCGGCAGCATCCCCAGACCCGGAGAAATCTCCCTGGCCCACAATGGCGTATTGTTTCTGGATGAACTGCCGGAGTTCGAACGCAAAGTGCTGGATGTATTGCGCGAACCCCTTGAATCAGGCGAAGTCTCGATATCAAGAGCCGCTCGTCAGGCCCGTTTTCCGGCCAGCTTCCAGTTGATTGCAGCCATGAACCCCAGTCCTACAGGTAGCAGCGAGGATAAACGCAGTAATCCGCAACAGATATTACGTTACCTGAATCGTATTTCCGGCCCCTTTCTGGATCGCATTGACCTGCAGGTGGATGTACCAAAATTACCCTCTGGCCAATTTGCGGAACAAATTAAAGATAAAGGCGATAGCAGTGAAGTGGTAAGGGCTCGTGTTCTCAGCGCCAGAAGACTGCAACTGAAACGTGCCGGCAAAGCCAACGCACAGCTGGATAACACTGAACTGGAACGGGATTGTGAGCTAACTCAGGGTGACCGGCAGTTTCTGGTCAATACCTGTGAGCGTCTGGGTCTTTCTATCCGCACCTTTCATCGTATTCTCAAGGTGTCCCGCACCATTGCTGATTTGGATCAACAGCAGCAAATCAATAAATCCCATCTGGCTGAGGCCCTGCAATACCGTTCCTTTGACCGCTTGCTGAATCAGCTGCTCAGCCAATAACAAAGGCTACAGGTTTATTTACTTATGTTATTTAATCGCCAATAAGCATCTATGATACTTGCGCTTTACTTGACAACTCAATAGCATAGGGCCTTACTGCGACAATTAGACATACAATTAATCGTCGCCGTTTGATGTAACACTACGCCCAAAAAAATAATAGCAGTTTGCCGGCTGGCGACCCGTTTGGAATGGAATAATGAAGCGAATAGCACACCTTGCTCTAGCGATAGCCCTGATACATTCGGCGGGCCTGATCGCAGCGGAAAATTTGTCCGTAGAGGAAATACAACAGCAAATTCAAACCAACCAAAGCGAATACGACAGCTATCACCGGACCCTGGAGAATGAGATCTCTGCGGCCGCACAGCTTGAGCGGGAGTTGGCCTCGTTAAGAGAAAAAGGCAAAGAACTGGAGCACACGCGCCAGCTACGCCTGAACGAAATGAACGTGCAGTATGAACGCACGATCGAAGATCCCAGCATCGATATCAATGAAGCCCGTGAATCTTATCTGGCAGCGGTACGCGCTCATAAAGAGAACAAAGATGCCATTACCACCAGTTACAAAGAGTGGCAATCAAAGTTACTGGACGTAGAGCAACTGCGCCTGTCCAAACACAGCCTGCTGAATAAGATTGAAAGCCTCAAAGAGCAGCTGAATAACGCCCGGGTGGATCGTCTGGTTAAAGAATTTAATCGCCAGGACAATGTTACCGTAAATCACGAAATCACCTGTGACAGAGATGAAACACTGGGTAAATGTACTGACAGAGGTAAGTCTCTGGCCAAACAGAAAGCCTCCAAGCGTTTTCTTGACCAGCTATATGATGGTCTTACCGAAGCAGCTGCCGCAAGGCAACACCGCCCATACTCCGATGTCTTTGTGCAGATTCTGCGCAGTGAAGTTGCACGTGATGGCTTCAGCGGTGCTGGTAACTATGCCGTACAAATGAACGTGGATGTTAAGGGTAGCCTCAGACGCACTCAGGCCTGTCAGCTACTTGGGCTGGATAGTCGTTATTGTGTTGCAGAGCGCACACCTCCTGAGGTAGCCAAAGTGATTACCGTCCCCCGGGACGATAGTCAGATTAACACTGACGAATCAGTGATGTATGAACTGACTATCCGCTCGAATGTATACGACGATGAAGTCTTTATTGATGGTGTCAGCTATGGCTCCACGCGTCTGCAAATTATGCTGCCAGCCGGGCCCCATGATATAGAGGTGGTCAAACGTGGATATGAAACCTACACCGACGCCATTGAATTAAAAGAAAGTACCACCTTAAAAGTAGAACTTGAGCGCGCTCAGTTTGCCTTTAACAAAGGCGAGAAGGTGCAGGATATTCTGCATGGAGATAAGCCCGGACCACAACTTATCGTGGTACCTGCGGGCTCGTTCCGTATGGGCGACATCTCTGGCACCGGACTGGAAAATGAACGGCCGGTGGAAACCCAGACGCTGGATAACTCCTTTGGTATCGGTGAAACCGAGATCACCGTAGCCGACTTCCGCAGTTTTGTTGAAGAAACCAGCTATGTTACCGATGCCGAAAAAGACAAGGGCTGCGCCTATTACGACCAGGGCGCGCCAGTGTGGCAGGAGCAACTGAACTGGCGCACGCCGGGTTATGCCAACAGTGACAAACATCCGGTAGTCTGTATCAGTCAACGCGACGCTCAGGCCTACGTAAACTGGCTCACCGAAGCGAGCGGTAAGAAATATCGCCTGCCTACTGAAATCGAGTGGGAATATGCCGCCAGAGGCGGTACAGAAACAGATTACTGGTGGGGTGACAGCGTCGGTACCGGCAACGCAAATTGCGGCTGGTGTGGCAGCCAGTGGTCGAATATCGCGGCGGCACCCATCTCATCATTCGACCGCAATAAATTCGGTCTGTTTGATACCGTCGGCAATGTATGGGAATGGACCATAAACAGTTCAGCAGGTAACGGCGCGGTAGTACGTGGCGGGGCCTGGAACTTTGCGCCACGCCTGGCCAGAGTCTCGACCCGTATGGAACTTGATCCTGAATTCAGAGCCAACTACATCGGCCTGCGGGTAGTGCGCGAAAGATAGCAATAACCCGACTTGTAAAAGTGCCAGTCAGTTAAGCTGACTGGCATTTTTATATCTCTGTAAACGCTTTAGTCAGACAGATAGCCTGGCTGTCCCTGCGGATATAACGCACCGTCCCTGGTGTGCCAGTTACCTTTGCATTGGGCATCCCTGCCCAATGCCTTTCAGGCCAGCTAAAGCTGTCCAATTTGGTTCCCGACCAAATTGTCTTTACTCGTGTAAAGCAAGGTAACCCAAAGAAAGCACGCCCCTAACGCCACACAAAGTTCGGTCATGGCGAAAGCCGGTGCGCTCAGTAAGCCTGCTTCGGAAACGGAATCAGAAGCTGTCCTGAGCGAGGGACTTTTATGAAATCCTTCCCTAGATTTCACCAAAGGCCATCCTTCGGATGTTCAAAATTTTTCCAGAAAATTTTGTCGGTTACCTTTGTGTCCTTACAAAGGTAACTGGCTCGAAGGGACGAGAGACATAAAAGACAGGGAGGTCGATGTCTCGTTTAAGTCAACATACAAAAGCCAGATTTGTTTAACTGACAAGCATTAGGCAAACGCCGGTTTTTTTATGTCCAGGGGCTGTAAGCGCCCGGAAAATGCAACGCATTTTCAGCGAACAGCGCGGAGGCAAGGATGCCGAAGCTGGACTTTTGAAAAAGGCAGGAGGCCTGTTTCAAAAGGACGGTATGCCGCGGTCGCATGGATGCGAATGAGCGGCGATGTTCAGAAAGAGGGTATGCCGAGGGTTTGGCGATACAGATAAACGGCAATCAGGCCCAGACCACACAGATCGCCGCCACTACAATCAATAACAATCCCCATTTATCAGCTCTGGCCAGTGATTCCCGAAACATATAACGGGAGATCAGCAGGCTGAAAAAGATTTCTACCTGCCCCAGAGTTTTAACCAGTGCCACCGTCTCAAGACTCATGGCAGTAAACCAGCCAATTGAACCCAGGCAGCTGAGCAGGCTTATGATCAGGGTAAGTCCCGGTCGCCGCCACAGGGCAACCAACGTATCTCTGTCGGTCATCAGCAGCCAGCCGGTTAACAACAATGTCTGCAACAACAAGACCAGCAACAGCACCCAGGCGGCACCATGTGGAAAGGGTAAACCCAGTTCCAGGCTGGCCTGGCGAACCCACAGGGACGTTAATGCAAAGGCCAGCCCACTGCCAATTCCCAGCAATAAACTATCCCATGACCAGGTGCGGACCCGATTAATGCCACTGAGCAGCAGTATGGCGATGGCGCCCATCAGAACACCGAGCCAGCCGAGCAGACTCAGTGACGCGGAAAAAAAGGCCACACCAAGAGCCGCAGCCAGTACCGCTTCACTCTTAGCCAGCCCAACACCGATAGCGTAGTTGCGTCGCTTGAATAAAGTCACCATCAGTGCGGTCGCCAGGATCTGCATCAGTGCCGCCCCCAGAATGAACCCCAGCAAAGGGGCCGTAAAGACCGGGGCAGAGGCTGGCTGAATCTGATACAGCCCCCACAAATATAATGCCGCCACAGGCCCAGCCAGCACAAAGCGGGCCAGCGTCACGCCGCTGGCCGACACCTCATGACTGAGTTTTTTCTGAAAAGCATTGCGCCAGGCCTGCATAAAAGCGGCCATCAGGGTAAAGGGAATCCAAAGCATGGTCAGGGTCAATCCGTATCAGGGAAGTGCATAGTATCTGAACGGGAGTTAACTGGCGAATGTACCGGCCAGGTTCATATCTGTGCCATCAGTGCCTGAATAAGGGGTTCTGATGACCGTTCATGCAGACAACAGATGCCCAGTTTAAATGACTCAATATCCGGCAGGGAAATAATACTGATCTGATTCGCCAGCACCGACTGCTCTACCACCGGGCGCGGCACGATTCCAATACCGCATCCCAGCGCCACCATACTGACGATAGCTTCATTTCCGGCCACAGAAGCATACACATTGGGCCTGATACCGCGCTCTGCCAGCCAGTGATGAACTATTCGGCGGGAAGGACCGGACTCCGGCAGCACCATTGCTACCTTTCGCCAGTCAATCTGCTGCAATTGGGTAAATCCCAGATATGAAGGGCAAATCAGCACCAGCGGCAAAGTATCCAGATGCTGAAAACTGAGTTCATCAGCAAATTCCGGCGATTCAACCGCAATAGCCAGATCAACCTGTTTAGTGCGGACTTTCTCTACCGATGTAGCCGGATCGCCGGTGGTCAGTTTTATTTCAACCTGTGGATAGCGGTGGCGAAAACGTTCCAGCAATGCGGGCAGGTGACTATAGCTGGCAGTAACCGAACAAAATAGCGAAAGCTCTCCCTGTACCACCTGGCTCTGCCGCTGAATAGCTGTCTTAACATCCTGCCATTCCCGTAAGGTCCGGCTACTGAAATCCAGTAATTGACTGCCCGCAGCAGTTAACCGCACATTGCGATTATCACGCACAAAAAGACTTGTGCCGCATTCCTGTTCCAACCTCTGAATAGAGCGGCTGAGTGTGGAGGGAGAGACAAACATGGCTTCTGCCGTTTTCGCGAAGTGCAAACTGGTAGCCAGATGCTGAAACAGCTGAAGAGAGCGGATATCCATAGTATATTTCAGTTATTGCAACACTATGTTGCATATATATCATTTTATTCAACGTGGTGGCTAGTCTATTATCGGCTGCAACATACAAGTACGTCACTGGCTTGTAAGAAGAAGATTCTCAGTCCTGAAATTTTGTCAGGGCATTTGGAGCAAGAAATGGCAAATTATTTTAATTCTCTGAAACTCAGAGAGCAGCTGGACCAGCTCGGTCGCTGTCGTTTTATGGACCGGGAAGAATTCAACTCCGGTTGTGATTTCCTTAAAGGCAAGAAAATTGTCATCGTCGGTTGTGGCGCTCAGGGCCTGAATCAGGGTCTGAATATGCGCGATTCTGGTCTGGATGTGGCCTACGCACTGCGTCAGAGCGCCATTGAAGAGAAGCGTGAATCTTATGTTCGCGCCAGCAGTAACGACTTTACTGTAGGAACCTACCAACAGCTTATCCCCCAGGCAGATCTGGTCTACAACCTGACCCCGGATAAGCAGCATGCCAATGTGATTGAAGCGGTTATGCCGCTGATGAAAAAAGGCGCCACGCTATCCTATTCTCATGGTTTTAATATTGTCGAAGAAGGCCAGCAAATCCGCGACGACATCACAGTAGTCATGTGTGCACCTAAGTGCCCGGGCACTGAAGTTCGCGAAGAATACAAACGCGGATTCGGCGTTCCGACACTGATTGCTGTACATCCTGAGAATGATCCCCAGGGTCAGGGCCTGGATATCGCCAAAGCCCTGGCATCGGCTACAGGCGGTGACAGAGCAGGGGTGCTCGAGTCGTCTTTTGTAGCGGAAGTGAAATCTGACCTGATGGGCGAGCAAACAATCCTTTGCGGTATGCAGCAAACTGCGGCACTGCTTGCCTTTGATAAGATGGTGGATGATGGCATCGATAGGGCCTACGCAGCTGCATTGATACAATATGGATTACAGGCGGTAACTGAGGCACTGAAGATTGGTGGCATCACCAATATGATGGACAGACTGTCTAATCCGGCCAAGCTTAAGGCTCAGGCATTGTCAGAAGAGCTCAAAACCTTGCTTCGCCCTTTGTTTGAAAAACATCAGGATGACATTCTCAGCGGTGAGTTTTCTCGCACCATGATGCAGGATTGGGCTGACGGCGATGCCAATTTGCTCAAATGGCGGGAACAGACTCGTCAGAGTGCGTTCGAGCAAACACCTGAATACAATGGCAAGATTGATGAGCAGGAATTCTTCGACAAAGGTATTTTGCTGGTGGCTATGATCAAGGCGGGTGTTGAGCTTGCTTTCGATGTGATGGTGGAATCCGGCATGTTGCCAGAGTCAGCTTATTACGAATCGCTGCACGAAACTCCGCTAATTGCCAACACCATTGCCCGTAAGCGCTTGTACGAGATGAACGTTGTCATTTCAGACACCGCAGAATACGGCAACTACCTTTTTGCCAATGCAGCAATGCCGCTGCTGGCGGAGAAGTTTATGCCAAAAATCGATACGGATCTGATAGGCAAGGGGCTGAATCTGGATTCTCACAGTGTAGATAACAGAGCGCTGGTGCAGGTTAATGCTGCCATTCGTCAGCATCCTGTTGAGAAAATAGGGGATACCCTTCGCGGCTATATGACAGATATGAAAGCCATTGTGGAAAACAGTTAAGCAAGTCTGCAGAAAATTACTCCCATTTTCTGTCGTTAGGTGCCTGGCACCTGTTGCCCGGTCAATTTGGCCGGGCTTTTTTTTGCAGAATCTCACCGCTGAGTCGCAGAGAACGCTGAGTTTTAATACCAGGCTAATAGCGATGGTCGAATCAATTCGACGCTACATAATGCTCAGCAACTCTTGTCTCCAGCACTTCTATTTCAGAATCCTGCTCCAGTAACCCGCCTTTGATCACCGTCGCATTCATACCAAAATTGATTTTGCCGTTCTGTTCTTTACGAAAAAGGGAAAGTGCCTTCAGTGGTTCCTGATTGCCAATAAATTCTCCGTTTTTCGGATCCCGGGTAGTGAAAATACAGCGGCTACAGGGATTGTCCAGGCGCAGCTCCACCTCACCGATGCGGATCCGCTCCCAGTTGTCCTCAGCAAAGGGCTCTGTTCCTGTCACGACCAGATTAGGTCTGAATTGTTCCATCCGGTGGGGCTGCGCTAAACGTTGATTGAGTGCCTCTAGTGACGCTTGTGAAATCACCAGCAACGGATATCCGTCGGCGAAACTGACATGAGTATCCGCACTTTGACTGAATCGCGGGGATTCATTGCCGGTATAGAGCAGCTGGCAATCACGGCCCAACAGCGCTGAAAACCAGTCGTCCGCCTGCTGATGGGTCGCCAGGCCGCTGAATTTATCCTTCCACACATGGGTTTCAATGCCATCGCCAGAGAACTGCGGATAGTGCAGTTCAAGAGGCGGCATATTCGGGTGAGTGACCAGCAGACCGTCACTTAGCGGCGTGGCTTTTACCTGCACCAGTTTTGGCAATGCCCTGCCAGTGAGCATGCGACCTTTGCGATCAGCCAGCATAAAACGTCGATCCAGGGCCAACCCTTCAGCAGTTACCACTGAGCGGGATAGTTGCAATCCACGGGTAGATTTAATCGGGTAAATAAACAGTCCGGCAATTCTCTGTGACATCCGTTTTACTTCTGTTCAGCTTCGCGATATTTGGCTTCCACATCCGTTAGACGACCGTTACGCAGACTGTAGATCCAGCTATGGACTCGCAAATCCTGGCCACGGGCGAGCGCGTCCCGAACAATAGAGGTGCGTTTTATATTGCGTGCCTGTTCCAGCACATTCAACTCACAGAGCTTCTGCACCCGCTCTTCCTGCGGCAATGGCTCTAATGCCTGCCAGTGATAAGTCGCAATATCCTGAATATGAGCCAGCCAGTTATCAATCAGGCCCAGTTGCCTGTTTGCCAGCGCCGCTTCCACGCCACCACAACCATAGTGACCACAGACGATAATATGCTTAACCTTGAGCACTTCAACGGCATACTGGAGCACAGACAGACAATTCAGATCAGTATGAATGACCAGATTAGCCACATTACGATGAACAAAAATATCGCCCGGCAACAGATCCAACAACTGGTTAGCCGGTACCCTGCTGTCAGCACAGCCAATCCACAGATATTCCGGGGTCTGCTGCTCAGAAAGCTTCTTAAAAAAATCCGGCTCTGACTCAACGGTCCGTTCTGCCCATTGGCGATTTTTCTCAAACAGTTCTTTGATAACAGGCATGGGTGATCTCAAATCTGAATTATGCAACGGATTCTAGAGACTTTTGTGCCGATATCAAAGCAGACCTGAAAATCAGATGGAATATAAGCGAATTAAGATATGGGAAAGGTTACTTATTCCTGCTGACTTTGGGAGGGAAAAGAATGAGCAGCGACAATGAGTAAGGGCACCGAATGGTGCCCTGAGACTTTTTACACGGCGGGCTTACTGGCGAATATGGCCGTCACCCAGAACAATAAACTTCTCGGTAGTCAGGGATTCTGCGCCCATCGGGCCATAAGCATGGAGTTTACTGGTAGAGATACCAATCTCTGCCCCCAAGCCCAGCTCACCGCCATCTGAGAAACGAGACGAGGCATTGGCCATTACCACAGCGGAATTAATACTGCGGATAAACTGTTGTGCACGGGAGTAATCCTGGGTGGCAATCACTTCAGTATGACCGGAGCTGTATTGCTCAAGATGCTCAACCGCATGATCGAAACTATCAATGACGCGCACAGCAATCTCCAATGCCAGGTACTCTGTATCCCAGTCTTCCTCCGTGGCGGGCTCTGCACCCTCAAAATAGTCAATACTCTGTTCGCAGGCATGCACTCTGACCTTATGTTCAGCCAGCATTGCAGCAGCCATTGGCAGGAAACTCGGCGCGATATCCTTATGCACAAGTAATGTCTCCAGCGCATTACACACTCCGGTACGCTGAGTTTTACCATTTTGCAGCAGACCCAGTGCCTTGGCCTCATCCGCAGCGCTATCCACATAAAGGTGGCACACACCTTTATAATGCTGAATAACCGGAATACGGCTGTTTTCAGACACGAATCGGATCAAGCCTTCACCGCCCCGAGGAATGATCAGATCAATCTCTTCATTCAGAGTCATTAACTCGTTCATGATTGCACGGTCAGGATCCGGCACTACCACCACCACGTTGGGATCAACACTATGAGCCTGTAATGCCGCTTTAATACATTCTGCCAGCGCCAGATTGGAATGCAGCGCTTCTTTACCACCACGCAACACCACTGCATTACCGGCTTTAAAGCACAGAGCCGCCGCATCAATTGTCACATTCGGGCGTGATTCATAAATCATCGCTACAACACCCAGAGGAATGCGCATTTTACCCACTTCAATACCACTTGGCTGGCGTTGAATGTCCCGGATACTGCCTACAGGATCATCCTGCGCTGCAATCTGGCGCACTGCATCGGCAATATTGGCTATCGCGTCTTTACTCAGTGTCAGCCGGTCGATCATGGATTCAGCCAAATCGGCCTGACGACCCGCTTCAAGATCTTTCTTGTTGGCTTCAAGGATACTGTCCGTCATCGACTCCAGATTGTCAGCGATGCTATGCAACACCGCATTTTTCTTGCTTGAGGTCAGTTTTGCTAACTGGCGGGAAGCGACTCTCGCTTTTTGCGCCATCTGCTTAATTGAAAATGTCATGTTTTCTCCTTTGTCGGAAAACAGCCCGCTCGGCAAATGCCGGCAGGCTGAAAAATAAATTCAGGGATACGAACAGGCTCTAGAGCAGTGCCAAATCATCCCGGTGTACAGCAGCTTCACCTGAAGAGTAACCAATGACACTCTCGAAATCGTCACTGTATAAGCCTTTAATGGCGTTCAGGTCTGCAGCACTGTAGAGGGCAACACCCTTAGCAAAAGGTACGTTATTGTGGCAGATTTCTACCGCGTCACCGGCAGTGAAATCACCTTCCACACCACTGATACCAACAGGCAGCAGGGATGCGCCCGTCTGAATAAGGGCTTTTTTGGCCCCCTGATCCACTTCGATACGGCCAGTGGCAATAAGCGTATGTTTGAGCCACTGTTCTTTTGCCGTGTCCGGTGTTTTTCCAGGCACAAAGCGGGTTCCCGGAATACGGCCGTCAAGCAGCGCATCGAAGACTTCACCTTTGCTGCCATTAACAATAAGAGTCTGAATACCACTCTCTGCACATTTATCAGCTGCTTCAATTTTTGTACGCATGCCACCCGTGCCCACTTTGCTGCCGGGGCCACCAGCCAGCTCATAAATAGTGCCATCAATATTGTTAACCACTGGGATCAGTTTTGCCTGAGGATTAATACGTGGGTCTGCATCATACAGGCCATCAATATCAGAACAGATGACCAACGTATCGGCCTCAGCGACCATTGCCGCATACGCGGCAAGATTGTCATTGTCACCCACCTTGAGAACATCGACAGATGTGGTGTCATTCTCGTTTACGATAGGTAGCACGTTGTTGTTCAACAACTCTCTGACTGTATTTTTAATGTTTACATAACGGGATCTGTCATGAAAATCATCATAGGTCAGCAATACCTGAGCACAGGGAAAATCAAAGAAACGGGACCAGTTTTCCATCATCTGCATCTGCCCTACGGCGGCCATGGCCTGCTTCTCAGCGATAGAGGGATGCGTCTTGTGCGCTATAACACTGCGGCCCGCAGCCACACTACCCGATGACACGATGATAACCTGTTTACCTTGTTCACGACTCTCGGTAATGAACCTGGCGATGGCCAGTAAGTATTTGGCACTGCACTGATGCCCATCTGGTGAAATCAGTGCACTACCCACTTTAATTACGGCCCGTTGCCAGTTAAATTCAGACATTTATCCTCCAGAAGTCAAATCCTTATATTAGGATACTCTTATAAAAGTGATAAACAAGGCCGTTTGGTTATAAGGTAATCGCTCACCCGTAAAAAACTGTATACTTAAAACTTTACAGTCAAAGATTCTGACCCAGGCGAATCGGTAGCCTCATGGTGTTGTCAGGCTCTTCCGCAGCGCCAATCATTTCACCATATGCTGACTGATGAACCAACTCAGCCTGAACAATAACGAAATCGGCAAATACATCACGAATCTGGCCAAGACTGGTGAACTTCATCGCCTTGCCATGATTATCATAGACCAGGCCATGCTTGCCATCGACTGAAATTTTCACCAAATACACACTCATTTCGAAGGACAGTACCCATACTTTTTCGATAACGGGGTTATCCTGACGTAAAAGAGCCAACTGAATGTTCACTATATTCTCCTTATATTACCCTTTTTATATACTCTTCAATCCAATTATCAGTTCAGACGAATCAGGTAATATGGCATCTTTATTTCGCTTCAATGGCTGGATTGTGTAACAGACAAGGTGCATTCTCAGTCTTAACTGATAGACTCTATAGTTCAGGTAACCTCAGATTCCTGTTTAAATTTTTGAGATCATTTGGGTATCTCCATCCAGCTGAAAAGGCGAGTTGTTATGACAGACAATGACAATACTGAAAAAAAATCTCTGCTTCCCCATTTTGCTATTGCAGGGTTGGTAATCGTCCTGCTTGTTGCGCTATTTCTTTGGCCTAAAGATGACGCTCCGCTGCCAGAACCATCGGAGCCGGAACAGGAACAAATACCACAACCGGAGCCAGTACCTGAGCCGGAGCCCATGCCTGAACCTGAACCCATGCCCGAGCCTGAACCCGTGCCTGAGCCGGAACCCGTGCCAGAGCCGGAGCCACTGGATATCAGCGATGCCGCAATTAAAACCGCCATTGTTGAAACCGGAACCTATGAAGCCATAGCCCGGCTGATTGTAGATGAAGAGCTGTTACGTCGTTTTGTGGTTTTCAGTGCCAATCTGGCTGATCAGAAACTGGCCGCCAATCACCAGGTTCTGCAACCACCAGCTCAGGAATTCAGGGTGTATCGCCAGGCTGGTAAAGAATGGATAGACGCTGCCAGTTATAAACGCTACACCCCCTATGTTGAAGCGATGGAGAGCATGGAAACGGAACAGATGATTGCCATTTATGAAGACTATAAACCGGCAATCAGAGACATTTTTGCCGAGATCAGTGCTGGCTCAGAGGATTTTGACAATGTGCTGACAGAAGCCATTGATCATCTGCTGGATACACCCGAGGTTCCCATGCCTGTGGAAGTGACAACAGAAAGTGTGATGTATAAATACAAAGATGAACGCCTGGAAGCGCTCTCTGCACCACAGAAACAGCTGCTGCGAACCGGCCCGGAGAATATGCGGGTGATCAAGGCTAAGCTCAGGGAAATTCGGGACGTTCTCGCAAACCGATAGTATGAAACTCGAACAGATCCAGAAACAACTGGCGACAGCAGATGAAAAGTTGCCGCCAGTGGATAAGTGGGATCCGCCTTATTGTGGTGAAATGGATATCACCATTAAACATGATGGCAGTTGGCACTATATGGGGTCGCCCATTGGACGCCAGGCGCTGGTACGACTTTTTGCCGGGGTGCTGAAAAAGGAAAGGGACCGTTATTTCCTCGTCACGCCGGTGGAAAAAGTTGCTATCGAAGTTGAAGATGTACCTTTTGTTATTACTAACTGGCGCAAAGAAGAAGATAAGTTAGTGTTCACTTCAAATATCGGAGACAGTTTTATCGTCAGCCGGGAACATCCCGTTGAACTTCAACAGGACAGAGTCAACGGGGATCTATTACCCTACGCATTGGTGAGGCGAAACCTGTATGGCCGATTGCATCAGAACCTGTTTTACCAGCTCGTTGATTTAGGCCAGCCGCAGCAACAACAGGGAAAAACCCATTTGATGCTGCACAGCGGTGACTATCCGTTCAGCCTGGGCCTGCTCTGAATGACGTGACACATCATTAATCGCCGAAGGTTTTAACCATCGCGGCAATTTTATCGATATTGCCCCGCAGCTCTTCTGAACTTCGCTCCATACCCTGTGCCACCTGAGTATTGTCATCAGCAACCTGGGTAATATTGCCGATATTGCGACTGACCTCTTCACAAACCTTTTCCTGCTGTTCGGACGCCGTAGCAATCTGCGCTGAGTAATCGGATATCTCTGCCATTACCCGGTAAATATCTTCCATCGCGGTGGCAGATTCTGTCGCGTCACTGACGCATTCCATGGCCTGCTCTCTGCTTTGCTCCATACTGCCCACCCATTGCTGCAGTGTGTTACGCATGTTCTGCAAACTACTATGAATATTCGAGGTAGACGTTTGAGTCCGGGTAGACAACGCTCTGACTTCGTCTGCCACCACAGAGAATCCCCGTCCGCTTTCACCGGCGCGGGCGGCCTCAATGGCAGCGTTAAGCGCCAACAGATTAGTTTGGTCAGCGATGGCTTCGATTTCGCCCATTACACTGGCAACTTTATCGGCTTCCTCAACCAGTTGATTTGCAGAACTGGCAGCCCGGTCCACGACTTCCGCCAGGCTTGATACCTTGCCCTTGCCTTTGAGTACACTGTCTTTAGCTCCGGCGCAAAGATCATTGGCATTTTTGACTTTGCCTGAGGTCTCAACCGTATTCCGGGCAATTTCCTGGCTGGTTGCCGCCATTTCGGTGATCGCAGTGGCAATTTGTTGTACTTCAAACTTCTGCTGTTCGATACCCTGAGCGGTAGTATGAGCCGATGTGCTGGTCTGTTGAGCCACGCCCGCCAGACTTGCCGAAGCATCCTGCATACGGCCCAGTACCGTGCGTAATCTGGCTTTACCCAACCCCAGGTGAAAATCAAATACGCCCTGGCTGCCTTTACCACTATATATAAAGCGGCTGATGCTGTCATAATCTTGCCGGAGAGACGCTGCCCGTGCCGGAGAGCGGATAATCTCGGCCCAGAAAACGCCGCCCAATGCAGCGGCCATTACCAACCCTGACAAGCCACTCCAAACTCCTCCAGACCAGAACAGCAAAGCAGATACCGTAAGGATTATGGCACCAGCCAACAGGTATTTCTGATTGATGGCAACTTCTCTGGCATTGAACTTATCGCGGTTAATCGCCCGATATGCCTGTTCGGCTTTGTCCACCAACTGACGCTGCGGCTTAGTCCTGACTGACTGATACCCTACCTTGTCATTGTTGTGGTAGACCGGTGTGACATAGGCATCAACCCAGTAATAACGGCCATCCTTACAACGGTTCTTAACCATTCCCCGCCAGGCCTTGCCCTGATTGAGCTTGTCCCACAAATCCTTAAACGCCTGTTTGGGCATATCCGGATGGCGTACAAGATTATGATTTTTACCCACCAGTTCATCTTTGTCATACCCGGCTACACGACAGAAAGCGTCATTGGCATAGGTAACAATACCGCGTAAATCGGTAGTGGAAACCAGCTCCTCTTGCTCTGAGAACGGTACCTCTTCATTAATCAGGGATTGATTGCGACGCATTTAAGGGGCCTATTGCTGTAAAAATCATCAAAACAGCCCCTTAGCATAGCAAAAAATTACGATAAACCAGTAGGTTACCAGACAAGTTCCGCAAATTTTAAGTCCGTCGGCATAGATTGGCTAATACCGATACAGTAAGTTGAGAGAGAGCAGGATCAGCTCAGGGCGTGCCACTATTTGCTGCATTAGGTGTCCAGCGGGTAGTTTTTGATGCAGCTCAGATAATGCGCGAGAATGCCTTTTGCCGGGAAAGCGGAAGATAGCGATCAAACTGCATGCAGATTGCTCTGATCAGCGCCCGACCTGCCTGGGAGACTTTAATTTCTTTGTCTGATACATCTAACAGGCCATCCGCAACCATTTGTTTTAAGCGCTGCATTTCCTCAGCAAAATAGTCACCAAAGCGAATGTTAAAAGATTGTTCAATGGACTGAAATGAAAGCCGGAAATGACAAATCAATTGCTTGATGACTTCCGCTCTCACTTTGTCATCATCACTGAGCTCGTAGCCTTTCGCCGTTGCGCTACCGGCATCATCTATAGCCCTGTAATAGGTTTTAAGATCTTTTTCATTTTGTACGATCAAACCATTTATCTGGCTGATTGCAGAGACACCAAGGCCAAGCAGGTCGCATTCCCCCTGTGTCGTATATCCCTGGAAGTTACGATGCAGACAACCTTCTTCCTGAGCGATTGCCAGTTCGTCATCCCGTAAAGCAAAGTGGTCCATACCAATACAAAGGTAACCCTGTTTGGTGAGTAATTCACTGGCCGTGCCAAAAATAGCAGTGCGCTGAGCACTGTCCGGAAGTACGCTGTCATCGATGCGGCGCTGTGCAGCGAATTTATCTGGCATATGTGCATAATTAAAAACCGAGAGCCTGTCCGGGCGTATCTGCAGAACTTTATCAATTGTTTCAGCAAAACTTTGCGGTGTCTGGTGTGGTAAGCCATAGATTAGGTCCAGGCTGACAGAGGCATAACCGAGCTCACGGGCCAGTGTCACCAGAGCAAAAATGTGACTCTCATCCTGAACCCGGTTAACCGCTTGCTGTACCGCCGGGTTAAAGTCCTGAACTCCGATACTGAGGCGGTTAAAACCCAACTCATATAAATGTTGCAAGCGAGGTAATGCCATCTGCCGCGGGTCAACTTCCACGCTGATTTCCGCCTTCCCGCTGACCCTGAAAGCTGTTCTTATGTGGGCCATCAGTCTGGTGAATTGCTCATCGCTCAGGTAGGTTGGTGTACCTCCTCCAAAGTGGATCTGGGTGACTTTTTTATCAGTAAAGGCCTGACTCTGCTCACTGATTTCCCGCATCAGGTAGCCCATATAGACTTCAGCTTTATGAACCTGACGGGTAATCACCTTATTGCAGCCACAGTAGTAACACAGAGAATGGCAAAAAGGGATGTGCAGATACAGGGACAAAGACCCGGCTGTTGCTTCACGGCATTTGCTAACCAGTACTTCAGGGTCAATGTCGCCTAACTGCAATGCGGTTGGATAAGAAGTGTAGCGGGGGCCACTCAGATTGTATTTGTTTAAAAGCTGCCCTTGTAGTACCGACATTATTCTTCACCATCGCCATTATTGAAATGCCCTGATTCTACTGTTTACTGCGACAACGGACTTTGATCTGGCACAACAACTGGCCTAATGTGAAGCGGGAACACTTAACTGACCATAGAGAATAACAATATGAAAATGACTCCTCTTATCCTGAGTGCGGCGCTGTTGTCTGGCAGCCTGAGCATTCATGCTGCTACTTATATTCATGCCGGCAAGCTGATTACTGCCAAAGACAATAAGGTCCTGGAAAAGGCGACTGTCATTGTCGACAAAAATCGCATCATTGATATTAAACAAGGCTTCGCCAAAGCCGGAAATGATGATCAGCTTGTGGATCTTTCAGACAGTACCGTGATGCCTGGCCTGATGGATATGCATACTCATATCAGTTCACAGCAAGGTCCGGGCGCTTATATGGAGCGTTTCACCCTTAATGAAGCAGATTACAGTTTTAAAGCCGTACATTACGCCGATAAAACGTTGCAGGCGGGATTCACCACCATCCGTAACCTCGGAGACAGCTATAATGAATCCGTGGCATTAAGAAAGGCCATTGATAATGGATTGGTGCAGGGCCCCCGCATTTATACAGCCGCCAAATCCATCGCCACTACAGGTGGCCATGCCGACCCTACCAACGGAAGAGCCAGGGTATTAATGGGCGATCCAGGCCCACAGGAAGGGGTAGTTAATGGCGTGGCGGATGCCAGAAAAGCGGTAAGACAACGCTATAAAGACGGTGCCGATTTGATCAAAATTACTGCCACAGGTGGTGTACTGAGTGTGGCTAAAAGCGGCCAGAATCCACAGTTTATGACCGATGAACTGGAAGCTATCGTCAATACCGCCAAAGATTACGATATGAAAGTGGCCGTGCACGCACATGGCAAAGAAGGCATGATCAGAGCCATAAAGGCCGGAGTTCATTCTATTGAACACGGCACTTATATGGACGATGAAGTCATTGCGCTGATGAAGAAGCATGGAACCTACTATGTACCTACGGTTCTGGCCGGTGACTGGGTAGCTGAAAAAGCAAAAATTGACGGATTCTTTCCGGACCTGGTGCGCCCCAAGGCCGCTACCATCGGACCGTTAATTAAAGAAACATTCTCCAGAGCCTATAAAGCCGGGGTGAATATCGCGTTTGGGACAGATTCAGGCGTATCGGCCCATGGTGATAACGGTCAGGAATTCAGATTAATGACGGAGGCAGGAATGCCTGCAATCGAAGCGATTCGTGCCGCCACCTACCATGGAGCTGAGCTGTTGGGTGTACAGGACAGCCTGGGTACCGTCGAAAAAGGGAAACTCGCTGACCTGGTAGCGGTAAAAGGTAATCCAGTTGATGATATCAACCTGATGACCAATATCAGTTTCGTGATGAAAGATGGACAAATTATTAAAATGAACTGATCCAAAGGCTTATGAAAACACTATTGGGCGTTCAGGGATTAACGCTCAATATTATCTTTGTGAGGCAAGTATCTGTAGTATATTTAATCATCAGCTTATAGAATCCATCATCGCACTATTATCAGAGGCTCAAGGATGAAATTTTCCCCCCGAATACAACTCGCAGCACCATTACTGGTTCTGTTTCTGACAGCCTGTAGCTCAACGAAGGAGCAGGCTCAGTTACCTCCTGTTGCCAACGCAAAGGAGATGCCAGCTTTGGGGGTATTCTATAAGGACGCTACCACAGAATTACAACGAATCTGTGAGCGCAAGCCGGCTCGTCAGAATTGCAGGATAAACGATCTGGATCCTGCTCTGTTCCAGCAAAGCCTGCAACAGACGGCATTATTTCCGATGGTTATTGCGGATGAGGCTGGCGCCGACTATGAGTTGCTGATTACAAGCCTTAGCTACAGGGAAAAACGCAACAAGATGCAGGCTCGTGTAACGCTGGCCTGGCGAGGATTACCACTGAGAAATTATGAGTACATCATTTCCCGCACCGGCAAACGTGATGACGCAGCCTTTGCAGGAGAACTGGTTAGTCAGTTTTTGCAGGATGCCATAAAACAAAAAGCGTTTAGTCCAGGCTTTCTCGCTCATAACCTCAAGTCAGAAGATTACGAGGATGATCTCAAGGCCCCAGAACAGGTGTCTAACTTCTCACTAAGTGAACGGCGAATATATAACGACCCGCTGGAAGGTTCGATGCTGACCTACCGCGATCCCTCGTTTAGCAATGATAAAATTGAGGTCTCTGTTTATCCTATTCCTACCAGTGATATTGAAGATACTCATGCCATTCTGGAGGAAGAAACAGAAAAACTCAGAGACAATCTCACTGACTTTGCAACAGACCTCAATCTCCCCCCGCTGCATATGACCGATGACATCCGCCTGAGCTGGAACATGATGGACAAAGAGTTCAATGGTTACTACCTGGATGCCAAGATAGAAAAAGATGGCCTCGAGCCTTTTTATGCCTCGTATTTCTTTTTCGTACAGGAAGACAAGATCGTCAAGTTTACCACTACGTTTCCCTCCCGCTTTGCTCTGGACTTTGTAAAACAGGCATTGCCGCGATTATCCGTCCCTGGCGAATCACCGTTTATCTCCAATCTGAGAAGGCTGTAATCCCTGATTGATTAGTTTTTATTGCAAAAATATTGAGCTCGATTAATAAAAACGATTAAGTCTATTGCTATGATCCATTAGCCAATTCACTTTCTGGCTGAAATACTTTAGCCAGATGTCCCGCAAAAAGGAGACTTAGATGAGTAAGATAGATATTGGTATTACGACACAGGACAGACAGGATATCGCTGAAGGGCTGAAACGTTTGTTGGCAGATTCCTATAGCCTGTACCTGCAAACCCATAACTTCCATTGGAATGTAACCGGACCGCAGTTCCGTGAGTTGCACCTGATGTTTGAAGAACATTATATTGAATTAGCCGAGGCGGTAGACGATATCGCAGAACGGATTCGTACGCTGGGAGTGATTGCGCCCGGCACCTACAAGGCCTTTTCCAAACTGACATCTATAGAGGAAGTCGAGGATGTACCGGGGGCTGGCGCCATGGTTGAAATTCTCACCAAAAGCCATGAACAGGTCGTTAAAACTTCTCGTGAAGTACTGAAAATGGCGCAGAATGCGGATGATGAATCCACTGCAGCACTGGTGTCAGATCGGATGCGCATCCACGAGAAAACCGCCTGGATGCTAAGGGCTATGCAATAACACAACGAATTATCATATGAATTTAACAGCCGGCCTTTTGCGCCGGCTTTTTTATGTCCAGGGATGGACGGTATGCCGGGATTGTAGGGAACAAGTTCCCGGCGATGTCCAGGGATGGACGGGCAGGTAATCGCTCCATGCATGACCTGCACTTCCGCCCTCCATGGCGGTCGTATGCCGGGATTGTAAGGAACAAGTTCCCGGCGATGTCCAGGGATGAAGGGCAGACATTAGTTCCTTCCTGAGCATTACGCCCACGTTTCCCGAGCCTCGTTGAAAACCTCGCAGTGTTATTATTTTATTTACATTCGTTATTGATAATCATTATCATTTAGGTAGACTTGATATTGTACTTTGAGTATTTCAAGGAGCCTGATATGCAGATTCACTTTCTTTGCCCTTCTCATCGGGTTTGGTTTAACCGCCATCCGGAGTTCGCTCGTGTTCATTTCTACCAGTCTCTCGGAGCAACGCAGCATCACCGTAAGTATCATGCCTGGCCAGTGGCACTGGCTTATGCAGGTAGTGCCTTTGAGGTTGCAGAAATTCTGCTCGATAAATACGCTGAATCTCTGCATCCCATTGTCATTTATACTTCCTCCGCTATATTGCTCAGCGATACCTTCGATAAACTGGAGAATAATGACAAAGCACTGCAGGTTTTACATTTATGTTATCAACGGCTGAATAAAGAATTGATAACGGGTGACAAGCCACGGCTGGGAGCCCTGTTCAGATGTATTGCGCTTGTCACTGGTAAAATGCGGGAGCTGTGGCATGACAAATCCAAAGCGGAATCCGGGCATTTACCCATCAATATCAGTACACACTAGGAAGGCACTCATGGCTTCCAGCGCTAAAAACAACGAGCATCCGACAAAGGTTACAGGACAGGATCCCTTTATCAATCTGCGCATTCATCAGGATACCCTGCTGAGGCTGTTGAGCCGCCATCATCTGCACGCTGAAGATTTGCATTGCCGCGATCACGGCAGTGCCTGTCGGCTCAGACGGCTGCTGTTAGGCTGTGTTGGCAGAACCTATTGAACGAGATTTAAGTTCTAAAGCCCTTTTTGGATCAGGTAACGATAAGGTTGACCTTCTGTATCGGTGTGTACCAGCCGATGCTCCATAAAACGGCAGAAGCTGGGTATATCTCTTGTGGTAGCGGGGTCATCTGCCAACACCAACAAGGTCTCACCATTGTTCAGTTTACGCATCTGCAACCTCACCATCATTACCGGTTCCGGGCAACGCAGCCCCAGTGTATCCAGCTTATGATCAGCATGGTCGAAATCAGATGCCATACTGATCCCGATAGGAAGAGATGGCAGCCAGATGCTCTTTCATATCAGGCCTCTGTTCCAGATAACGGCTGACATCCTCCAGACTGACAATGGAAACCACTTTCGTGCCGAAATCCCGCTCCACTTCCTGAATAGCGGAAAGCTCACCTTTGCCTTTTTCCTGACGATCCAGAGCAATCAGCACGCCGGCAAGGCTGGCACCATGCGCCTGGATAATGTCCATCGACTCCCGTATGGCAGTACCTGCGGTGATCACATCATCTACCAGCATTACTTTTCCGTGAAGGGGACTACCCACCAGATTGCCACCTTCACCGTGGGTTTTGGCTTCTTTGCGGTTAAAGCAGTAAGGCTTATCAATACCATGTTTGTCGGCCAGTGCTACAGCCGTAGTGGTAGCAATAGGAATACCTTTATACGCCGGGCCAAACAGCAGATCGTAATCAATACCGGAGTCGATCAACGCCGCCGCGTAAAACTGGCCAAGACGTGCAAGATCGAGCCCCGTATTAAACAACCCAGCGTTAAAAAAATAGGGGCTGGTACGGCCTGACTTGAGCGTAAACTGGCCGAACTTCAATACCTGCCGTTCAAGGGCAAATTTGATAAAGGCTTTTTGGTAGTCCTGCATACGGGTACCCTCAGTTTAAGGCAGCGCGCTGGATATCAAACAATTCCCGCAAGGCGTGCTTTGACAGCTCCATCATCTCCTGCAGTTCATCGAAACTAAAGGGAGCCTCTTCGGCTGTACCCTGAACCTCAATCAACTGACCGGAGTCGGCCATGACTACATTCATATCCGTCTCAGCGGCAGAATCTTCAAGATATTCCAGGTCAGCGATAGGCGTACCCTTATATATGCCCACTGAAATTGCGGCAATCATATATTTCATCGGGTTGGCCTTAATCAATTTTTTGCTACGCATCCAGGTCAGGGCATCCATCAGCGCCACACAGCCACCGGTAATTGACGCAGTGCGGGTACCGCCATCGGCCTGAATCACATCACAATCGATGATCACGGTATTCTCACCCAGTAGTTTCAAATCCACCGCTCCGCGCAAAGCTCTGGCGATTAGGCGCTGAATCTCCAACGTGCGCCCACCCTGTTTGCCTCTGGCAGCTTCGCGCTGACTGCGGGTATGGGTTGAACGCGGTAGCATACTGTACTCCGCCGTCACCCAACCTTTACCCTGGCCTTTCATAAAGCGAGGCACACCCTCTTCAACGGTTGCCGTACAAATAACTTTTGTATTACCAAACTCAATCAGTACGGACCCTTCCGCATGCTGAGTAAACTGCCGGGTTATGGTTACCGGGCGGATCTGATTAGCGGTTCTGCCACTTGGACGCATTCTGGAATCCTTGATTTTGAGGTCGAATTGGCTGGCATTATACCCAAGTAACCTCTGAGTGTCAGTTTCGTCACCTTTAGTGATTTGCATACCAGAATAAGCGATGGGTCTTGTTCGTGCATGTCTGTCACTCTGTTGACAATAGGTTATACTGGCGGCCAAAACCAACAAGGAATTTCTGCAAATGATCCATAGCATGACAGCCTTTGCCCGTATTGAGCACAAAGCCAAATGGGGCAATGCTATTTGGGAGATTCGCTCCGTTAACCAGCGCTATCTGGAGACTCACTTTCGTCTGCCGGAACAGTTTCGAAGCCTTGAGCCTGTTCTCAGAGAACGTTTCCGTAAAGCCCTTCAGCGGGGTAAAGTGGAATGCACGCTGCGTTATCAGGCCGATGATGGCGCCGTAGGCAAAGTCACCCTCAATGAGCCGCTGGCAAAGCAACTGATCGATGCAGCAGATTGGGTTCAGTCTCACGGACAATCCAGTGGTATCAATCCCTTTGATGTTTTGAAATGGCCAGGGGTGATCTCCTCTGAAGAAGCCGACATGAATAAGGTCCAGGCAGAGATTCTCAGTGCATTTGATCAATGTCTTCAGGATTTTCTCGATGCCAGAGGTGCAGAGGGAAATAATCTAAAAACCATGATAGAACAGCGCATTGACGCCATAGAAGAACAGACGGCTAATGTGCGCAAGCAAATGCCGGCTGTGATGGCGTGGCAGAAAGAACGCATCAGCAACCGTTTTGCCGAAGCCAAAGTCGAACTGGACCCTGGCAGGCTGGAACAGGAAATGATTATGCTGGCTCAGCGCATGGATGTGGCCGAAGAACTCGACCGTCTTGATTCCCATGTCAGCGAAACCCGTAAGATTCTCAAAAAAGGCGGAGCTATCGGCCGGCGTCTCGACTTTATGATGCAGGAATTTAACCGCGAATCGAATACTCTGGCATCCAAGTCTATCAATGCTGATATCACTCAATCCGCAGTGGAGCTAAAAGTGCTGATTGAGCAAATGCGCGAGCAGATCCAGAATATTGAGTAAGGTTCACAGGTATTGACTAATCAACAGTAGTTCGCCGTTTTAATCTGTTGATTAATAAAGGGTGGTACAGATTTAATTCTGTCGCTTCAAAACACAGTGGGGTTAAGAGAAAATGGCGTCCTGCACCAGCGCTGTCACATCCCTTGCAACACCGATTCTGAGCTTGTCTTGCTCCGACCAGCGGGCAGACCAGAGAATATGAACGATTCCGCCATCTTTGCGGATATATCGGTTGCGGAAATCCAGATGAGGCTTGCCACTCATGACCCTAACAATGGAGGAACGGCTAGTTTCCAGGTCATCAGGATGCATATAGTCTGTGATAGCTTTACCTAACAACTCTTCGGCATCATAACCCAACAGCGACTTACAGGCGTCACTGACAAAAACTATCTGATTATCTGCATCGACTGCAAAGACAGTATCGAGCATCAGATTAATCAGCCGGGCGTCGAACGATTTCAGGTCTATTGACATAGGTCAGGATTACCCGGTTTACATCGTGCAACTGTACTCTATGTATCAATCTGAATCCATCAATCCGCGATTTCGTATCAAGAATCTAATTCTAAAACAGTTTATCAAATAATTTTTTCAAACCAGGCGAGTTGAGAGGGTGGCCCAAGTTCGGAATGCTCCTCACCGATGCCCAGGAATCTGACCTGATATTGGTTTCTGCTGGCCACACCTCTGGCCCATTTTCTGAACTTTGCTCTATCCCATTCAAACTTATGGTCCGGGTCGCGATACTCTCCGGCTTGCAAACCATAAAGACAATTGTATTCACTGTTGGGCGTCGTCAGAATCAATTGCCTGGGTTGTAATTGGGAAAATACCTGACGTTCCACCACGGAAAGTTGCCCAGGATGAACATGTTCTATTGTTTCAATCATGACGGCAATCTGAAAATCGGCCAACTCAGGATTCGCTTCGGTATACGAACCACAAATCAGTTTAAGCCTCATGCTGGCAGAATTATTTTTGGGAAAATCGGAATTCAGATATACAGAAAGTTTTGCTCTTGCCTGGCGCAAAGACTCGCCGGATAGCTCCAAACCAACGACATCCTGAAATTGATAATCATTGAGTAAACGCCATAGGAAAGAGCCCGAACCACAGCCTAAATCCAGTACCTGTGTTGCCCCGGTGCTTTTTACCAGCGTAAAAACCTTATCCAGCCTCTGCTCGTGCAGACCACTTGTCTGGGTATCCTGCTCGCCATTCATCAGTTGCGTTTTCGTCCGATATTTTCACAGTAACCATGAGTGCAAATAACTTCACATTACTTTTAAATCAATAGGTTAAAGTATACTTTTCAGATCAGGTAGTGCATTACCCTAACCAAATTAAACCGTGTTCTCCTTTATCAATGAAGGATAAAAGAAGAAATGCATTTACACTTTTAGTGTAAATAATTGCACATAAAGTGCTAGAATAGACAAGGTTAAATATTAACTTTCATGCAGATTTTGTTCTGTTCGTTTTTAATATTCCCGCACTATAGAAGATAACAATGTGAAAATATTTGCTCATCAAGAAGACTACGAACTGATCACGGAATTACTCAATAGTTATTATAATGATGAACTGACTCTGGGCCAGATGCTTAAAATAATGCGCAAAGATTTGCTCGAGATGACACAGTCTGATTACGCCAAATTAGTAGGTATCAGCCGAAGATCTCTGTCTGATCTGGAGCAGGATCGAAGCCATCCAACAGCACATAATCTCAATGCGGTGTTTGCACCTTTCGGATTAAAAACAGGTTTAATACCGGCTAATGAACTATTGGGAGTATACGCATCTATTGGAAAATAGTAAACACTAACATCGTTAGTTGGTACTAACTTACCATAGAATATCGACCTCTTTCGTTTACAGCAGTCTGGCTTAATCATGCTTTCTGAAGCCTGGGTCAGACTGGATTCAGTTTCCGTTCACCTCCTGTCGCCCAGACTTTGCCTATGCAAACCAGGAGGCATAACATGAAAAGCATTATTTTTATCAGTCTTATGACGCTCAGTACTATCGGTCAGGCACAGACCTGGAAAGCAGATTCAGCAGAGTACCAGTCACAACAGAAACTCAACAACACTACGGCCAGCAATACCAGTCAGAGAAATAGTTTAGCTGCAGACTCAAAGGCAAAATCAACCACAAGCAGACCCGAATATCACGGCACTGAAGATATCTGGATCTATGACGCCTGGGTAACGCTCGAGCTGGACGAGGATCATGACGGTTATTATTCAGGTTTTACAGTGAGTTTTGATGCTGATACCTATTACAACAGTGCGGCTGTGTATGCTGTACTGTATCTGGGTGTCGATGAAGAGTTTCGCGAGTATCACGACAGCTCCATGTTCACCCTATACGGTGAAGACAGTAACGATGTCTTTGAAGTTGAAACAACACTGGTAGAAGGGTTTGTCAGCGACGACTACGAAATACTCATCGAGGTTTATGATGCCGACACTAGTACTCTGATGGCCGTATACGACGGCTATAGCGACGATGATCTGGTGTATATTCCACTGGAAAGCAGAGACTATGAATACACTGAATCCCAGGTGGTAATAAATCATGGGGGCGGCAGCTACAGTTTTGCTACCATTGCCTCTCTTATGCTACTGGCTGGCTACAGACGGATAAGATCAAGTTCCTGAATATTAATCAGCGGCTTTAGTGGCCTGCCAGTTTACCGCCTGCCACTGTTCATTTTTTCTGACAAACGTGCCGCTGTTCAGGTAATACTTTTCACTCTCGTCTGTCTTAGCAACCAGTTTAAAGTTAACGATAGCCAGGTGGTCATATAGCCTGACCTTGACGTCCTGTGAACTGAACCAGGTAGTCACCTCGGTCTTCACAATAGGGCCCGTTTCGCGCACGCCTTTCATAAGCTCAGCTTTGCCAAAACGGGTACCGCCAGAGCTGGTATAAACAAGGTCCTCATGCCAGAACGTATTGTGAACGCTGGCATCGTTAATGCTGGCACCATATAGAAAGGCATCAAGTTTGTTTAATAGTTGTTGTTCTGTAGCCTTTGCCACCAGTGGCGATAACAGCAGCAAGATAGTTATCGAAGTCAGGAAGGTAAAATGTCTCATAGGATGCATTCCGGTAATCATCTGTAAGTCCAGCTTAACCGCAAAGCTCAGGAATAAAAACCGCCCCGTTATACAATGGTGGAGTTTGTCAGTATTTAAGCTCAAATAGCAGCTCCGCAAAACCGGGTTGCCACTGGAAGTCTTTTAGTCTGACTCTGTTATTCAATACCACCACACCTTCTTCCTGTAGCAGGCCCTTCTGCGTTTGTGCTGAAAGGCTACCGGGAGGAAAGGCAAGTTGCCCATCTGAGCGCAAAACTCTTTGCCAGGGGAGCTTCATTTCTTTTGGTGCCCGGCCTAACGCTTTACCTACCAGACGCGCACGACCAGGCAAACCGGCCAGGTCGGCAATCTGACCATAACTGGCCACAGTTCCTGACGGGATTTGCTGCACCGTGTTCCATATCCTTTTATACTTGTCATTGCTGTTAATGAGTCGTCTCCTTTATGCGTACTTCACGACAATATTGCCTAAGCTGCGGTTATCCGCAATCAGTATGCCTCTGTCACGCCATCCGTATGATTGAAAACCGGACCAGAATACTTATTCTGCGCCATCCGAGTGAAGAGAAACACGCTAAAAATACGGTACCACTGCTACAACTCTCGCTGAAAAACATAGGCGTATACAGCGGCGAAACACCCGCTGATTTTCTGGAACCAAGGCGTTGGTGCAATGACAATAAGCAAGATATTGCGGTGCTCTATCCTAATCGAAAGAGTAAACCGTTAACAGAGGGTGGGATAGAGAACATTTATTCTCTGAAAGGTTTAGTGTTGATCGACGGCACATGGCGCAAGGCTTATAAAATATGGCACTCTAACCCCTGGTTACAACAGCTTAAAAGCTTTCACCTGGAACATGTACCTCAAAGCGTCTATCGACGTAAGGCTGGTATTAGCAATAGCCTGTCAACGCTGGAGGCCACTGCTGAGGCTTTGAAAATGCTCGAAGGCACCGACACACAACCGCTGATTGATCTGCTTAACGCTCGTCAGCAATTTTTATTTCCAGGTTAGCCACTATCGCAAGCACTGTTAACCGGCGAACCCTGGCCAGAATTATTCAGGAAGAATGGAAGTGCGGGCAATAATCTATACGGATTGGTATAAAAGCCTGGGTATAAACGCCTGGATATAAAAAACCCCGCGTTTGAGCGGGGTTTTTGAGAGGGTTTATCATGCGCTTATTTGCGACGTAAACTCTTGATCAATCTCAATTGCGCGATCGCCTCGGCCAGTTCAGCAGCAGCTTCTGCATAGTTAAGATCACTACTTGGATCGGCAATGTGCTCTTCAGCACGTTTCTTGGCTTCCAGTGCGGCCTGTTCATCCAGGTCATCTGCCCTGATCGCCACATCAGCCATTACAGTCACCGTACCGGGTTGTACTTCCAGTACACCACCGGCAATATAGATTAACTCTTCATGGCCGTGCTGTTTTACCAGCCTTACCATACCTGGCTTCAGGGTAGTCAGTAACGGGGCATGACCGGGATAAATACCCAGCTCACCTTCGCTACCAGTAACCTGGATGGTTTCGACCCGACCAGAGAACAGGTTCTCCTCGGCACTTACCACATCGAGATGTACAGTCATAGCTGCCATTTCACCTCCTAACGGTTAGTTTATTTCCGCCGTTATTAACGGCGGAAAACCCTTACATGCCTTTGGCTTTCTCGGCCGCTTCTTCGATCGAGCCTACCATATAGAATGCCTGTTCTGGCAGGCTATCGTACTCACCGTCCAGAATCCCTTTAAAGCCACTGATAGTGTCTTTCAGAGACACATATTTACCAGGCGCTCCGGTAAAGACTTCAGCAACAAAGAAAGGCTGAGACAGGAAGCGCTGGATCTTACGGGCACGGGATACCGCACGCTTATCTTCTTCAGACAATTCGTCCATACCCAGTATGGCAATGATGTCTTTCAGCTCTTTATAGCGCTGCAGCACTGACTGTACACCACGAGCAACATCGTAATGCTCCTGGCCAATAACCAATGGGTCCAGCTGACGAGAAGTCGAATCCAGTGGATCAACCGCAGGGTATATACCCAACGAAGCGATATCACGAGACAATACCACGGTCGCATCAAGGTGGGCGAAGGTTGTAGCAGGTGACGGGTCAGTCAAATCATCGGCCGGTACGTATACCGCCTGAATAGAGGTGATTGAACCGGTTTTGGTTGAGGTAATACGTTCCTGCAACACACCCATTTCTTCAGCCAGAGTAGGCTGATAACCTACCGCTGATGGCATACGGCCTAACAGAGCGGATACTTCGGTTCCGGCCAGGGTATAACGGTAGATATTATCAACGAAGAACAATACATCACGGCCTTCATCACGGAATTTTTCCGCCATGGTCAGACCGGTCAGGGCCACACGCAAACGGTTGCCGGGCGGCTCATTCATCTGACCGTACACCAGGGATACTTTATCCAGTACGTTAGAGTCATTCATTTCATGATAGAAGTCGTTACCTTCACGGGTACGCTCACCCACACCGGCAAACACTGAGTAACCACTGTGCTCGATGGCGATGTTACGGATGAGCTCCATCATGTTAACGGTTTTACCTACACCGGCACCACCGAACAAACCCACTTTACCACCCTTGGCGAAAGGACAGATAAGGTCGATAACCTTAATACCTGTCTCAAGCAGCTCAACGGCTGTGGACTGTTCTTCGTAGCTTGGCGCTTCACGGTGAATAGACCATTTTTCTTCTTCACCTATGGGGCCAGCTTCATCGATAGGGTTACCCAATACATCCATGATGCGTCCCAGTGTGGCTTTACCCACGGGGACTTCAATCGCATGACCGACATCTTCAACTTCCAGGCCACGACGCAGACCGTCTGTGGTACCCATAGCGATGGTACGTACAACACCACCACCCAATTGCTGCTGAACTTCCAGTGTCAGCCCCTCCAGTTCACCGGAGGTCACTGTCAGTGCGTTATAGACTTTAGGTACCGAATCCTGTGGAAATTCGATATCCACAACGGCACCTATAATCTGGACGACCTTACCTTTACTCATAATTTGTCCTCTTAATTTTAAACCTTTGCCTACACAGCTGCGGCGCCGCTGACAATTTCACTGATTTCCTGTGTAATTGCCGCTTGTCTGGCTTTGTTGTAAACCAGTTGCAGATCATCTATCAGGTTACCGGCGTTATCTGTTGCTGCCTTCATTGCCACCATTCTGGAGGCTTGTTCTGAGGCCAGATTTTCCACCACACCCTGATACACCTGAGATTCAATAAAACGAACCAGTAACCTATCCAGGATAGGCCTCGGATCTGGTTCGTACAGGTAGTCCCAGCTGTGCTTATATTCATCTTCATCAGACTTAGGCAAAGGAAGTAACTGATCGATTCTGGGTTCCTGAGTCATAGTATTTACAAAGTTGTTAAATACCAGATACAGGCGGTCGATCTCCCCCTCATCAAACGCGTTCAGCATGACCTTTACCGGGCCAATGATATCGCTGACGCTGGGGTTATCTCCCAGACCAGACTCAGCTGCCATTACCTTTCCACCAAAACGGTCAAAGAAACCACAAGCTTTAGAGCCAAGTGCAGAAAAGTGCACTTTGACATCTTTGCCCTGCCATTCTCTTGCTTCTTTAACCACCGCTTTGAATTCATTGGTGTTCAGTCCGCCACATAATCCCCGGTCAGTAGAAATGACGATATAGCCAACGGCTTTTATCTCCCTTTCTTCCATATAAGGATGGCGGTATTCCAGGTTGGCATTGGCTAAGCGACCGATCACGCTACGCATGTTCAGCGCATAGGGACGACTCGAGGCCATTCGTTGCTGCGCCTTTTTCATTTTCGACGCGGCAACCATCTCCATTGCGCTGGTGATCTTCTGAGTATTTTTGATACTCCCGATCTTGCCTTTTATCTCTTTACCACCGGACATGACACTCTCCCGATTACTCAACGACGGATGCGCCTAAGCGCATCCTGTGATTACCAAGTTTGCGTTTCCTTGAACTTCTTCAATGCTTCGTTCAGAGACGCTTCGATTTCGTCGTTGTAGTTACCTGTGTCATTGATGGTCTTCATCAAATCGGCGTATTCACTTTCCATAAAAGATTGCAGGGCCGATTCAAAGTCGAGGACTTTGTTCAGCTCGATATCTTTCAGGTAACCTTTTTCAACGGAGAAGAGTGAAACAGCCATCTTCGCAACTGACATAGGCGAGTACTGCTTCTGTTTCATCAACTCTGTAACACGCTCACCATGCTCAAGCTGAGCACGGGTTGCGTCATCAAGGTCAGAGGCAAACTGCGAGAAGGCCGCCAGTTCACGATACTGAGCCAGGGCGAGACGAATACCGCCACCCAGTTTCTTGACGATCTTAGTCTGTGCTGCACCACCTACCCGGGATACCGAGATACCCGCATTTACCGCAGGACGGATACCCGCGTTAAACAGGTTGGTTTCCAGGAAGATCTGACCATCGGTGATGGAGATCACGTTGGTCGGTACGAAGGCAGACACGTCACCGGCCTGGGTTTCGATAATCGGCAAGCCCGTTAATGAACCGGTTTTACCTTTCACTTCACCCTTAGTGTATTTCTCGACATAGTCCGCGTTAACGCGGGCTGCACGCTCTAGCAAACGGGAGTGGAGATAGAACACATCACCAGGATAGGCTTCACGACCAGGTGGACGACGCAGCAGAAGTGAGATCTGACGATAAGCAACAGCCTGCTTAGACAAATCATCATAGATAATCAGTGCATCTTCACCACGGTCACGGAAATATTCACCCATAGTACAGCCAGAGAAGGGCGCCAGATACTGCAATGCTGCCGATTCTGATGCTGATGCCGCGACAATAATAGTATGCGCCAGGGCACCGTGCTCTTCCAGTTTGCGTACCACGTTAGCAATAGTAGAAGCCTTCTGACCTACAGCAACGTATACACACTTAATACCGGAATCTTTCTGGTTGATAATGGTGTCCACCGCCAGTGCTGTTTTACCAGTCTGGCGGTCACCGATGATCAGCTCACGCTGGCCACGGCCAACCGGGATCATCGCATCAATTGACTTGTAACCTGTCTGTACAGGCTGGTCGACTGACTGACGTTCGATAACACCAGGTGCAATTTTTTCTACCGGCTCAAAACGATCGGCGTCGATAGAGCCTTTTCCATCAATGGGTGCACCCAGGGTGTTTACTACCCGGCCAAGCAGTTTTTCACCTACCGGTACTTCAAGAATACGGCCAGTGGATTTAACCTTAACCCCTTCCTGCAAATCTGCATACGGGCCCATCACTACGGCACCGACAGAGTCTCTTTCCAGGTTAAGGGCGATAGCATAACGATTACCGGGCAGGGCGATCATTTCCCCCTGCATCACGTCGGCTAATCCGTTAATGCGAATGATACCATCGGTGACACCAACAATAGTACCTTCGTTTCGTTCTTCATTTACAACATCAAACTGTTCAATACGTTTTTTGATCAGTTCTGCAATTTCTGTGGAATTCAGTTGCATGCTCTTTTCCCCATTATGCTTGCAACGCGTCGGCTAGACGGGTCAATTTGCTGCGGATGGAACCATCGATAACGTTATCACCGGCCTGGATTACCATGCCTGCGACTAACTGCGGATCCACCTTACAATTCAGCTGTACTTTTCGTGCAAGACGTTTTTCAAGAGACGCGCTGAGATCAGCGATGTGTTTGTCGCTCAGTTCTGTGGCAGAAGTTACGTCGATGGTCACTTCTTTTTCATAGTCAGATTTGAGCTGATTAAACATCACCAATACATCAGGGAGCGTATTCAAGCGTCCGTTTTCAGCCATCACCTTAATCAGGTTCTGACCGAGCGGGTCGAGTTGTTCGCCACATACATCAATAAACAGCTGCGACAGCCTGTTGGCTGCCACGGCACTTTTCAATACCTGCTGCATCGAGTCGTTTTGTGCAACAGCAGCCACAAAGCCCAGCATTTCTTGCCACTGGGCAATGGCTTTGTTGTCCGCCGCATACTCAAACGCTGCTTTGGCATAGGGGCGAGCAATATTTGCCAGTTCAGACATAGGCCCATTACCCCTTAAAGTTCAGCAACCAGTTTTTCAACTATGTCGCTTTGTGCCGCCGCATCAATCTGACGCGCCAATATTCTCTCTGCACCAACGATGGCCAAGGTAGCAACCTGCTGACGCAGCTCTTCCTTAACACGATTACGCTCTGCTTCGACTTCAGCCTGACCGGCAGCAACGATTTTCTCGCGCTCCTGGTTCGCTCGCTGGGTTTCGCTATCAACGATTTCAGCGGCGCGTTTTTTAGCCTGTTCGACAATTTCAGCAGCCTGGTGCTTCGCTTCTTTCAATTGCTCTTTCGCTTTGTCCTGGGCGATCTGCAGATCTTTATCTGCGCGCTCAGAGGCAGCCAGCCCGTCAGCAATTTTCTTCTGACGCTCTTCAATGGCCGACATCAGTGGCGGCCATACGAACTTCATGCAAAACAGCACGAAGACGGCAAAAGCGATGAGTTCTCCAATTAGAGTGGCGTTAAGATTCACAACCCCTCCTCCTTATTAACAGTTGTTCGTAAAGTGACTAAAGTCGTTTTCTTACATTGCGAACAACATGTACATGGCGATACCCACACCGATCATGGCTACGGCGTCGATCAGACCAGCAAGGATGAACATTTTCACCTGCAGGGAAGGGGCCAGTTCGGGTTGACGGGCACAGGCTTCGAGGAATTTACCCCCCATGTTACCAAAGCCCAGTGCAGTACCGATAGCACCGAAACCGATCAATAAAGCAACAGCGATAAGTTTAATTGCAACTGCGATTTCCATTGTTTTCTCCAATTATCAAAAGTTAAAGTAACGAGTTAAAAAATCAGTGATTATCCGAACTGGCCATACTTAAATACACGATGGTCAGCATCATAAATACAAAAGCCTGCAACACAATGACCAGGATATGGAACACGGCCCAGGTAAAGTGAAGGGGCAACTGCATTAAACCAATTGCGCCAATCAGGATAAATATCATTTCACCGGCATACAGATTTCCGAACAAACGCAGTGCCAGTGAGAACGGCTTGGCAACCAGAGCGATCAGTTCGAGTAGCAGGTTGAAAGGAATCAATACAATCTGCAGCGGCAGATTACTGGTACTGAAAGGATGTAAGGTCAGTTCCTTAACAAAACCCAACACGCCTTTAATGCGAATGGAATAACCAATCATCAGAATAAATACGCCCAGCGCCAGAGCGGCGGTCATATTGATATCCGTGGTCGGTACTATCTTCATGTACACGTCATGAGAATCCATACCGAAGGCCGTCTCACCCACAAAGCCCGCAAAGGCTGGCAGGAAGTCTACCGGCACCAGATCCATCAGGTTCATCAGGAATACCCAGACGAATATGGTCAGCGCAAGTGGCGCAATCAACCGACTTCTGCCGTGATAGGTATCTTTAACGTTATCAGCAACAAACTCCACCAGCATTTCCACAAAACACTGTAATTTACCGGGCACGCCGGTAGTGGATTTTTTCGCCGTTGAGCGGAATAGCCATAAAAACAAGATACCCAGTCCAACAGACCAGGCCAGGGTGTCGATATGCCATGTCCAGAACCCTGCCTCACTACACGCTTTGTTAAAGCTGACACCGGCTTCGGTAGTACAGACTTTTGCGTTAGTCAGGTGGTGCTGAATATGACTGGATAGTGTCAGTTCTTCACCTGCAGCCATGTTTCATCCTAATTGTTTAATGTTTAAAGAAAAACGATGCTGTCAATTGTGTCAGCAGGGTGATAACAAAACCTGCAATAAAAAAGCCCGGTGCTAAAGAAGACTGAGACAACACCAGAGCGCATAACACGACAGTTAAAATTATTTTCAGGGTGTGCCCCCCCAACATCAGGGCCTTTACCCGCTCCACGTGTTCTGAGGCAATATATCGGAATGCCAGATACGCGAAGACAAAATTTGGTATTACTGCAACCAGCCCCCCTTTAAGGGCTGATTTTGCCGACAGAGGATCATACAGCACCCACACGACAAACGTGACTAAACCGGCAATGCCAGCCTGAAAAAGTATCGCCATGTACGCCGATTTTCTCTCACTGACCACAGTATTTTTTGTCAATATGAAACCTTTCTACCTGTAAAACAGGCGTCAAAAACCTGCCGAAGTATACTGATCTGCCTATGTTTTGCAACCATATTCGGAGGCCTCAGATAAGGCCATTGAACGCGCTTTTCAGCCCGGTTAGCTGATCCCTGAACAGGTTAACTGACCGGTGGTCAGGCACGCCCCTGAGTTTTAATTTTAGCAATAATGCCATCGAGCTCATCGAGACTACTGTAGTTAATCGTCAGCTTGCCTTTGCCTTTAGCATTGCAGCTAATGGAAACCGCTGCACCTATCTGCTCTGCGAGCTGGTTTTCGAGGCGTTTAATATCGGGATCAGGCTTTGACTCTGGTTTCGGTGCAACAGGCTCGAGCAGTTTACGTACCAGTTTCTCCGCGTCGCGCACTGTCATGCCCTTAGCTACTACTGTTCTGGCTGCATTAGTCTGACTTTCGCCTTCCAGCGCCAGTAAGGCACGGGCATGGCCCATCTCGATGTCGCCATATTCGAGTAACAGTTTAACGTCTTCGGCCAGATTATTCAGGCGCAGTAAGTTGGTCACGCTGGCGCGGGATTTTCCCACCGCTTCGGCAACTTCCTGATGGGTCAAATCGAATTCGGTGAGCAGTCTCTGCAACGCCTGGGCTTCTTCCATCGCATTGAGATCTTCGCGCTGTATATTTTCAATCAGGGCAATGGCCACAGCCGCTTCATCAGGCACATTTTTTATAATGCAGGGAACCTGATCCAAATGGGCCATTTGTGATGCACGCCAGCGGCGTTCACCGGCTATGATTTCAAATTTATGTTCACCCGTTTTACGCACTACTATGGGTTGGATCACACCCTGAGAACGAATAGAGGAGGCCAGGTCTTCAAGCGCCTCCGGTGACATGTCTTTGCGAGGCTGATATTTACCCGGATGCAGATATTCAATCGGCAGCTTTTGCAACTCACCGGTTTGTGAATTGGTCTGCTCTTCAGTTGAATCAGTATTTTTTTGCTGACTGCTGGTTGCCAGCAAGGCATCCAGCCCTCTGCCTAAGCCGCGTTTCTTAGTGGACATGATTTCCTCAAATACAAATTAGACCAATTGAAGACACCGAATCAGCCATTATGCCCGGATTCAGCTGCCTCTTCACGCCGCAGTTTTTTTTGTTCCTGATCCCGGCGTCTGAGAATCTCGCCGGCCAGTGCCAGGTAGGCCTTAGCACCCGTGGAGGAACGTTCGTAATACATAGCCGGGGTACCAAAACTTGGAGCCTCCGCCAGTCGTACATTTCTGGGGATCACAGTACGGTATACCTGGTCTTTAAAATGCCGTTTCAATTGCTCAGAAACATCATTGGCAAGCCGGTTTCTGGGGTCATACATAGTTCGCAGCACCCCCTCAATCTTGAGTTGGGGGTTTACCACTGAAGCCAGTTTACCGATGGTATCCATTAATGCCGTCAGACCTTCCAGTGCATAATACTCACATTGCATTGGCACCAGAACAGAGTCTGCAGCAGCCATAGCATTGACCGTTAGCTGATTGAGCGATGGCGGACAATCGATAAAAATAAAATCATAGTAATCCCGCACTGGTTTCAGTGCGTTGCGCAGGCGCACTTCCCGGGCAAACTGTTCCATTAGCTTAATTTCTGCAGCCGTCACATCACCGTTCGCGGCAATAAGATGATACTTACCACTGGTCTCGGTAATGATCACCTCATCGGCAGGTTTCTCCTCAATCAGCAACTCATAGCATGTAGCGTCAACATTGTATTTATCGATGCCACTGCCCATGGTGGCATTTCCCTGAGGGTCAAGATCGATCAATAAGACCTTGCGTTTGGTAGCCGCCATAGAGGCGGCAACGTTAACTGCCGTGGTGGTTTTTCCCACTCCACCTTTCTGATTCGCTATGGCAATGACCTTTCCCAAAACCCGAACACCTGTATTAGTTTTTAATAATTTTTATAAGATGGCGCTCCGCCTGTAGCCCTGGTACTTCAAGCCTGATGATATCCCCGACGGTAAAGCCCGTTGGCAGGGATTCCAGCTCGTGTGAGGGAACCTGCCCCTTGAGCGCCAAAAAAGTCCCTTGTGAATCTACCAGATGCTGACACCAGTGCAACATATCTTTTATGCTGGCAAAAGCCCTGCTTAAAACACCATCAAAAGATGAGTCCGGATGATAATCTTCGACCCGTGCCTGCACCGCGGTAACATTCTCAAGACCCAGCTCAAACACAGCTTGCCTGATAAAACGAATGCGTTTTCCCAGGCTGTCCAGCAACACAAATTTGTGTTCTGGCATCACGATAGCCAAAGGCAACCCTGGCAATCCGGGCCCGGTTCCGACGTCTATAAAACTCTGCCCCTGAATATGCGGTGCCACAACCACAGAATCAATAATATGTCTGGTCAGCATATCCTCGGCGTCTCTTACTGAGGTGAGATTATAGGCCTTGTTCCATTTGTGGATCAGTTCAACCAGGGCAATCAGTTTTTGCTGTTGTATCTCATTGAGATCCAGTGTTGTTTGCGCCAGTCCGAGCTGCAGCTGCCGGAGTAATACTGTAGCTGACATCAGGCGCTGACTTTCTCATTTTTGCGCAGGTTATTTTTATGTAACAGACCCTGCTTTTTCAGATGCACCAGCAACAGCGATATTGCGGCCGGGGTGACACCTGAAATTCGTGACGCCTTACCGATGCTTTCAGGTCTTGTGTCATTGAGCTTAGCAATCACTTCGTTAGACAAGCCGGAAATCTGACTGTAATCAAAATCCATTGGCAACAAGGTGTTTTCATTGCGCAACGCCCGTTCAATCTCATCTTTCTGGCGTTCAATATAGCCTGCATATTTGATTTGAATTTCTACCTGTTCAGCAGCCTGTGGATCATCCAGGCCCGGCCCAAGATCCTTTATCTGCATCAATTTGGCATAACTCATCTCCGGACGGCGAATCAACTCTTCTAAGGAGTGTTCCCGATTGACCGGATTTTTAAGTAGCTGATTCAGTTCACCTGTTGCAATGTGGTGAGGATGAACCCAGTTACTGGCCAGACGCTGACGTTCCTGCTCAATGGCTTCCAGCTTAAGATTAAATTGCTGCCAGCGATAATCGTCTACAAGTCCAATCTCCCGGCCTTTCTCAGTCAGACGCAAATCGGCATTATCTTCGCGTAACAGCAGCCGGTACTCCGCTCTGCTGGTAAACATCCGATAGGGCTCCTGTGTACCCATGGTAGCCAGATCATCAATGAGTACACCCATATAGGCCTGGTCACGTCTGGGTGTCCAACTCTCTTTGCCCTGTACCTGCAGTGCTGCATTCATCCCGGCTATTAATCCCTGAGCTCCTGCCTCTTCATAGCCTGTGGTTCCATTGATCTGACCAGCAAAAAACAATCCCTTAATAAATTTGGTCTCCAGAGATTGCTTCAGATCTCTGGGATCGAAAAAGTCATACTCTATGGCGTAACCTGGACGAATTATATGAGCATTTTCAAAGCCCTGAATTGAACGCACTAATTCGTATTGAACATCAAAGGGCAGACTGGTTGAAATGCCATTCGGATATACTTCAATGCTGTTGAGCCCCTCTGGTTCTACAAAAATCTGATGTGACGATTTATCTGCAAAGCGTACTATTTTGTCTTCTATCGACGGACAATACCTAGGACCAATACCATCGATGACACCTGCATACATCGGTGATTTGTGTAAATTATTGCGGATCACCTCATGGGTTTTTTCATTGGTATGCGTGATGTAGCAGGGGATCTGTCGCGGATGATCAGAGACCTTGCCAATGTATGAAAAAACCGGCAACGAATTATCACCAGGCTGTTCCTGCATTTTACTGAAATCCAGACTCCGGGCGTCCAACCTGGCTGGTGTGCCCGTTTTCAGGCGGGATATTCTGAACGGCATTGAACGTAGTCTCTGCGCCAGAGCATTTGCCGGCGGATCTCCGGCACGGCCGCCCTGATAATTATTCAGACCTATATGGATTACACCGCCAAGGAACGTGCCCACTGTCATTACCACAGTTTTGGCATGGAATTTCAGTCCCATTTGAGTAACAACGCCGGTTACCCGATCCTGCTCGACGATAAGATCATCACAGGATTGTTGGAACAAGGTCAGATTTGGCTGTTGTTCTAGCTGGTATCGAACTGCAGTTTTATACAAACTGCGATCGGCCTGAGCCCGCGTTGCACGCACGGCAGGCCCTTTGCTGGAATTCAGGGTTCTGAACTGGATCCCTGCTCGATCCGCTGCCAACGCCATAACACCACCCAACGCATCGATTTCTTTTACAAGATGGCCTTTACCTATACCGCCAATTGCAGGATTACAGGACATTTGTCCAAGGGTATCGATATTGTGTGTGAGTAATAATGTTTTTACACCCATTCTCGCACTGGCGAGTGCAGCTTCAGTGCCAGCGTGACCGCCACCAACGACGATGACATCAAATTTTTCGGTATAAAACATTATGACCTCTTAGCTGCCTGAATAGGGGCGCATATTCTATAGACTTTATGTCCGAAACGAAACGATTAAAATTCGAACAAGAGTAAGAATGTTCCTGCTTAATAGATCTAAGATCTTTATGGATCTATTAGATTACTGTTATTACTATTAAGCACGCACGATCCATTGGATAACCCTTTTAAAACCTATTAAATCAAGTGGTTAAGTGAGATCTAAGGTTGTGTGTAAGATCTGATCTATTGGGTATAAGCTGGGATCAAAAAGGGGTTTTATCCACAAGAGATTTAAAATGAAAAGTTGTTCAGGTAGTAAAAAGAGGTTTTTAACAGGATAAACTTGTTTTTATCCACATATTAAATTTTATTAAACACTAAATGTGGATAAGTATGTATAATAATTCAGTATCTTTACCGATCGATGGGAAGATCCTCAGGATCAGCAGTGGATAAGATCAGAAAGCTATCATGCTGTTATAAGCAGACAATGATCCAGGGAATAGATTGAGAAAAGAGGAATCGTTGCTGATTGTAGCCCTGCATTATATTCAGGGCTATTTTTTTCATGTTTCAGCGGACCTGGTTAGGTACATATCCACCTGTTTTAGGCGTTGAAGGGATATCATCTTCAACATTTTTACGACGGCTGGGGCCACTGAATCGGACCTTATAGGTATCGTATTCTTTGACTGATTCAAAGCAGTAAGGTCCGATGGCTTGCTCAAGGCTGGCAAGATCATGGTTAGTAATAAGAATACAGTTTTTATTCTGGCTGTAGCGCTGACGTAATAATGTACCTAACCAGCCCTGGGCACTTTTTTTAAGTTGTGATTCATTCACGCAAACTTCATCGAGAATCAATAGATCTACACTCATCAGTTCCTGTGTGATCTCCCTGAATTTCTGCCCGGCATCGTCTTTAGCGTTGAAATCATAGGAGAAATAACGCATTTCCAGCAGACTGGAAAGCTGACGGTAGAGTACTGAAATCTCATATTTCTCAATCAATTCGTGGGCTATAGCACCGGCAATATGGGATTTTCCACGACCATAATCGCCGTAAAATAACATCATATGCGAACCACTGCGTCGCCAGCTGGGATCGCCATGAGCTGCAATGAAGGATTTAGCAATACTGACGGCTTCTTTTACATCGGCAGTGTCTTCTACCAGATTGTTAAATGTCCACGCCGGATTCAGATCAGAACGCCCGTGAATGTTTTCAATACGCTGCTTTTTAGCCTCTAATTGTATCTGCTGAATTTCTTTATTGGCCTGTTTTTCATATTCCTGACGCAGGGTCGAATAGTCCTTTACCGGGCCTTCAGGTGTGGCTTTACCCATGGTCTTAGCCAAATTCTGAATCTTATCCTTTAGGCTTTGCATGATATTTCTCCACCAGTTTTCTGGCATTATCGTCGACGGTAATTCCGGCAGTTGTTGGCACGATTTGATGCCCCACCTGTTGCTTATGACCATAGGCCTGCCGTCTGTTTTTCAGATGTAAAACAAACTTTTGTGTCCACTGGAATAAGGTCAGGTTAACTTCCGGCCGACCCAGCCAGTAGGCTGCAAATTCCCCTACATCCTGCTGTTGGTAACTCTTATCCAGTAATCCTACCAGAGTTGCCAGTTGTTTGAATAATCCCTCATCAGGCATCCAGTCCGCTGTCATTGCTTTCCAATGCAAGTGTAATTGCTGATAGTCCTGCGAGTCAGATCTGAGCAAAGGCAGTAATAACGTCTCACCATTTAGGCTACGCTCGGATAAGGATTCTTGCTGATACATTATCAGGCCAGCCTCAGCAAGCTCAGCAAGGAGTTCATTGATTTGTCTGCCGCGGGTAAATGCTGTGGTTTTGCTATTCAGTAAGGTCAACAAAGCCCGATAGTTTAACGGTGCACTGACACCAGTGGTTTTATCTGAATCCGGTCGCAGACCCAGTATGTATAGTACCCGCGCTTCGTTGCTTACAGGCGACTTCAGGGCATCAACTTCGGTCTGGTTCAAACTCCCACCCTTGTATGGTTAACTGTTTGAATAAAGTTATCCCGTTGCAGATGACTTTCAAGCCAGTCAACAGCTTCATCTTCAGGAATAGGATGACTCAGAACATCAATATAACAGGGTTCCGACAGGTTATGGGCACCGGCGTTTTGCATCAGTCGGTGCATGGTTTTGCCCGCTTCACAGAACGTGTCGTAGCTACTGTCTCCCAGACCTATCAACATATATCGCGTATCGTTCAGACTGGCATTCTGTAGTTGTCTGGCAAAGGGTTGGATATTATCGGGAAAATCACCGGCACCATGGGTAGAGGTGCAGATTAGCCAGATAGCCTGCGGATTCAGTTCGTCCAGTTCCGGAGCCAGGTGGATGGTGCTGTTAACGCCATAACTAGTGAGTTTTTCTGTCAGTGCGTCGGCCACATATTCAGTGGCACCAAGCATAGATCCTACAATTATTTCAAATGAACTCACGTGTCTGCCTTCGTATAAATGGTTCGCTATTATACCAGTGCTTTACATTCTGGTGGTGTCGGTCTGATGATTTTAATGCCACTTCGGGGTGACCTTATGACTTCATACTGTCAGCATCAGTATTTGGACGCTATAGTAAAAATTCAATCCTGAAGAATTTAGTGAGGATAGCAGGGGCTAATGACACAGAGTGACGAACAGGATGAAATACTGTTTTTTAAAGAAGCCGATGCACCGGAACACGAGGAAGCTAAGCTTGCGCCCTGGAAAATACTCATTGTAGATGATGATGAAGAAGTTCATGTCATGACCAGACTGGTACTCAGAGATCTGGTTTTTGACAACCGTTCAGTTGAACTTATTAGCGCCAGAAGTGGTGGGCAGGCAAAAGAGTTGCTGGATCAGCAAGCCGATTTCTGTCTTATTTTGCTCGATGTGGTAATGGAATCCGATGATGCCGGGCTGCAGCTGGTTCATTATATTCGCAGGGAGCTCGATAATAATGCGGTACGCATTATTCTCAGAACGGGCCAGGCTGGCCATGCGCCTGAAAAACGGGTGATCCTGGATTACGATATCAATGACTATAAAGAAAAAACTGAGCTGACATCACAAAAACTGGTGACAGCTGTGATCGCATCATTACGCAGCTATGATTTTATTCAACAAATCGTGGAGCTGAATCAACAACTGGAAGAAAAAGTCAGAATACGTACCCGGGAACTGGAGGAGGCCAATATCAGATTGCAGTCGTCTCTCAGTGAGCTTGAAGAAGGTGAAAAGGCGGGTCGGCGCATTCAGTTCAAGCTGTTGCCAAAAGATAAGCTTCAGGTATATGGATTCAGATTTAGCCACCTGTTACTGCCTTCAGACTACATGAGTGGTGATTTTGTTGATTACTTTGCTATTGATGACAGATATGTGGGTTTTTATATGGCGGACGTATCAGGCCATGGTGTGTCATCAGCTTTTGTGACGGTATATCTGAAACGCTTTATTTCCGCGGCTCTTGACCGATATCGTCGGCAAGAGAGCACCATTATTATTGATCCTGCAGCATTATTGGATGACCTGAATCAGACCCTGATCAAAGAAGATATGGGTAAACATGTTGCCCTGTTTTACGGGGTTCTGGATAGCCACAAAGATCTGCTGCGTTTTACAAATGCCGGTGTTTTCCCATGGCCATTATTGTTACAGGACGACAAAATCGAAGAGATGGAGTGTAAAGGTACGCCGGCGGGATTATTCGATTTTTCCGAGTATCAGGAAAAGATTTGTGTATTGCAGTCTCATTTTTCTCTGTATGTCTTTTCTGATGGCGTTCTGGAATGTATTCAGGGTAAGTCACTGGATCAGCAATTGTCGGAGTTGAGAACGATTTTATCCCCATTACCAGAGAACTTATACGAGCTGGCGAAGCGTATTGGCGCAACAGAGGAAGGCAAATTGCCGGATGATCTGACATTACTGTCAGTAGAGCGTTAGACACTAAGGTGAGTTATGCAGAATAACCAGATTCTTTATGCCAATTTGCAGGGCGTATGTTTTTTCAGGTTTATTGGTGAAGTCAGACATACTCAGAGTAGTGGGCTGGAAGTGCTGATTAACGGCCTGTTCGAAGGCAAGGAAAGTGTTTGCCAGGATGTGGTGGTGGATCTTAGTCAGGCCAGGTATCTGGACAGCACTAATCTGGGGCTTCTGGCGATGATTGCCCGTAAAATGCTTGAACATCATCAACGTAAACCGACGTTGATATCCACCGACAAAGACATGACCACCTTATTGCAAAGTATGTGTCTGGATCAGGTTTTTACGATGTTGAACAAACCACTGGATACGCCTGATGCGTTTGTTCTGGTGTCAGATCAAAGTGCCGATGAACAGCAAAGAGCGAAAATGATCCTTGCTGCCCATGAAGAACTGCTTGAGCTGGGGAAAAGCAACCGACAAACCTTCCAACCAGTGGTGGATCTGCTTAAACAAGAGTTACAGTCTAAAGAGGACCAGCAATAAAGTCTGGCTATTTACCGATACAGAAACTGGAAAAAATTCTGCCCAGTAAATCATCAGAACTGAATTCTCCAGTGATTTCATTTAAGTGCTGCTGACACAGTCGCAGTTCTTCTGCCACCAATTCTCCGGCCTGATTATCCAGTAATTGGGTATACCCCTGTTGCAGATGCTCAAGGGCTTGTTCGAGGGCATCCAGATGGCGTCTTCTGGCAATAAAGCGCCCTTCTGATGCCGCATTGAATCCCATAGCATCTTTAAGATGAGTGGCGAGCAGGTCGATGCCGGTTTTGTGGCTGGCAGAGAGGCGTATTACCGTGTGATCTGAGTGCTTTTCCAGCCCTGGTGTTTCTCCGGACAAATCAATTTTATTTCGTATCACCGTCATTCTGATGCGTTCGGGAAGACGATCAACAAATTCCGGCCAGATTTTATGGGGGTCGGTCTCCTGGCTTTGTTGACTATCAAGCATAAACAAAACCATATCGGCTCTGTTTATTTCGTCCCAGGCGCGCTGAATACCTATCTGTTCCACTTTGTCGGGGCTGTCGCGCAGGCCTGCGGTGTCAATGATATGCAACGGCATGCCATCAATGTGAATATGTTCTTTGAGTACATCCCGGGTGGTACCGGCAATATCGGTGACAATGGCCGCGTCTTTTCCGGCTAATGCGTTGAGCAGACTGGATTTGCCGGCATTGGGGCGACCCGCAATCACCACCTGCATGCCTTCGCGCAGAATACTGCCCTGTCGTGCCTGATCCTGTACCTCTTGCAACTGGTCTATGATGGCTTCCAGATCGCCCTGTACTTTACCATCGCTGAGAAAGTCCACTTCCTCATCGGGAAAGTCGATGGCGGCCTCCACATAGATGCGCAGGTGGATAACCTGTTCCACCAGTGTATGTATCTGATTTGAGAACTCGCCCTGTAATGAACGAAGGGCGGAGCGGGCAGCCTGTTCTGAACTGGCGTCGATCAGATCAGCGATGGCTTCTGCCTGGGCAAGATCCAGTTTGTCATTCAGAAAGGCCCGTTCGCTGAACTCCCCGGGCCGCGCAAGGCGAATGTCATCAATATTAACAATGGCGCTGATCAGCATATCCATAACCACTTGCCCACCATGGCCCTGCAATTCCAGCACATCTTCTCCGGTAAAAGAGTTTGGCCCGCGGAAAAACAGGGCAATACCCTGATCGATGACCTTTCCGTGTTGATCATAAAAAGGCAGATATTCGGCTTTGCGTGCTGCTGGTGTGGTTCCCAGAATTTTTTCTGCTACCTCTGAGGCCCGGGTACCGGATACCCTTATTATCCCTACGCCCCCTCGGCCCGGAGCCGTAGCCTGGGCGACAATGGTTTGTTGTTGCGGCATAAGAGGCATTAGTCCCGAAAGTTATTAAACTGGAAAGGCTGACCGAGATTGGCTTCTTTAACCAGAGCAATGGCTTGTTGTAGATCATCCCGTTTCTTACCGTTGACGCGTACCTGGTCACCCTGGATGGCAGATTGCACTTTCACCTTACTTTCTTTTAGCAGCTTAATGATTTTTTTTGCCATGGATTGCTCGATGCCCTGACGAAACAACAATACCTGTTTGTAGGTTTTTCCAATATGCTCAACGTCTTTTTCTTCCAGTGCAGCTGTGTCCACGCCGCGCTTGGCACATTTGCCGCGCAGTATATCGAGCATTTGCTGAAGCTGAAAATCTGATGCTGCGGACATGGTTACCTGACCGTCTTTGAGTTCGAAACTGGCTTCAACACCACGAAAGTCAAAGCGGGTGTCCAGTTCCCGGTTAGCATTATCGACGGCATTTCTGACTTCAGTCTGGTCAATTTCTGAGACAATATCGAATGAGGGCATAGGAGCACTCCTTAAAGTAAGGTTCTGACAGGATTGATATTAAGGAATTTTAACTAACAGGAATAAAAAAGGCCCGTTTTAACGGGCCTTTTTACGCAATCATTCTGACTACTTAGTCTTCAGGCCCCGTTTTTCCATGGAGGCATAGATGAGCTTAGCCTGTACCAGAGTGATAACGTTACTGATAAGCCAGTACAGCACCAGCCCGGCCGGGAACCACAGAAAGAAGATGCTCATCATTACCGGCATAAATTGCATGATCTTCTGCTGCATGGGGTCCTGAATCGTCATAGGCTGCAGTTTCTGAATCAGGTACATGCTGGCGCCGGTCAATATCGGCAGCACAAAATAAGGGTCTTTGACGGACAAGTCCGTAATCCACAGGAAAAAGTCAGCATGGCGCAATTCCACACTTTCCAGTAATACCCAGTAGAGGGCCAGGAAGATGGGCATTTGCAGTAACAGCGGGAAACAGCCCCCCATAGGGTTTACTTTTTCCTTCTTGTACATTTCCATCATCGCCTGGGACATTTTCTGACGGTCATCGCCATATCTGTCTTTTAACGCCTTCATCTTGGGTTGCAGTGCCCGTAGCTTGGCCATGGACTCGTACTGCGCCTTGGTCAGGGGATACATCAGGCCTTTGACGAGAACGGTGATGATGACGATGGCCAGACCCCAGTTGGCGACCAGGCCATGGATGAACTTGAGCAGTGAAAACAGAGGCTGTGATAACCAAAACAGGAAACCGTAATCAACTGTTAAGTCCAGCCCATTGGCGAGTTCAGCCAGTTTTTCCTGGTCTTTGGCACCGGTATATAGGGTGCTGGACAGGGTTACTGTTTCGCCGGCTGCGACGCTCACCGGTGTACCGGTAAAACCAATGCTGGCATAACCGCCCGGTAGCAGACGACTATAGAGCGTATTTTGCTGTTCTTGCGGTGGAACCCAGGCGGCCACAAAATAGTGTTGCAACATGCCAACCCAACCCCCCGGCGTTGAGGTACGCAGGTTTTTATCGGCGATATCGTCAAAACTGTATTTAGTGTACCTGTCATCTTCCGTTGAATAGGCCGCGCCTCTATAGGTGGGCATAAACATACTGCCTTCTTCACCCATAGTGGTTTGCTTAAGCTGCGCATACTGTTGCAACTGAGCAACTTCAGAACCCTGGTTCTCTACGTGATAGTCAACCCGGATATGATGCTCTCCACGGGTAAAATTAAAGGTCTTGGTTACTTTCAGACCCTGTTCCGACTGCCATACCAGTGGTACTGTCAGCGTATCACCGCTCATCTCATATTCGGTGGCTTCAACCCGGTACATAGGACGCCCTGAGGCCGCACCGTCGGGTCCATCCTGACCAATCAAACCACTTTGTGCGATATGAAATATTCCAGGCTCAGAACTGAGCAGAACGAGACTCTCGTCACCACCTTGTTCTACCGGGAATTGTGGCAGTGCAGCAGAGATGACATCACCACCATGGGTGTCTATGCGGATGTCGAGGGTATCGGTTTTAACAAAAACCAGCTGGCCTTTCGCAGCGGCTTGCGGTGAAGGACCAGACGGATCGGCACTGGGTACATCCGCACGTTGTGCTGATGTGGTTGATGACGGACTTGATTCAGAACGTTGGCTGGCAGGTTCAACGGGTTGTGGAGCATAGTCCAGTTGCCATTGTTGCCAGAGTAAGAAGCTTACCAGGGCCAGACCGATGAGGAGAAAACTACGTTGGGATTCCATAACAGATTACTTATTCTCTTTGCTTCGGGACGGAACGGGATCAGACCCGCCCGGATGTAAAGGGTGGCATTTTAATATGCGTTTGATGCTTAACCAACAACCCATTATCACGCCATGTAATTTAATTGCTTCCACTGCATAGTGTGAGCAAGAGGGCTCGAACCGACATCTGGGCCCCAGTATAGGGGATATCCATCTTTGATACTGGCGTATTATCCAAATACTTATGGATTGCAGCGGTGACTGAGTTTTTTCCATAAGCGTTCCAGCAGAGTGAAAAGTTGTTGGTTGGATAATTGTGCCAGCCCGGTCTTGCCAACCACAACGATATCAGTTTTCGGCAATTGATGCTGATGCAGACGAAAACTTTCTCGTATCACTCTTTTCAGGCGATTGCGATCATGGGCTTTTCTTACCCGTTTTTTGGACAGGGTAATACCCAATCTTGGGTGAGAAAGCTGATTGGCTCTGGCAAGTAAAGTGAGTTGCGGGGAGACCGCTGGGATGGCTTGCTGGAAAACATTTTCGAAATGGGCGGGAGTAAGTAGCCTTAGCTCCCGAGAAAATTGATTTTCACCCACTTCGATAAATGCAATCAGGCTGATAGACGTGCACGGCCTTTAGCACGACGACTGGCAAGAACCTTACGGCCATTTTTTGTCGCCATGCGGGCACGAAAACCGTGTGAACGTTTACGCTTTAAATTACTTGGTTGAAATGTTCTTTTCATAACCTAGTCCGCCGCTGTTTATAACTTTAGTTAACATCCTGAACACCTGCATGGCGCTCAAAAAAGGACGCTGAATTCTAGAGACGAAGACGCCTTCTGTCAATGCTTTGTTTGCTCAGACTGATAATAAATTGAGCACTTTTATTGTATCAGTGGCAACACATTGTGTGTAACATTCTCGTTAATACGCATCTTATCCACAAAATGTCTTTTCAATAACGATAAACTGTTCAAATTTAACTCAGTTTTTATCCACCAGGCTATCCCGATGATAGCCACTAAACTTGTAGTTGAAGAAAAAATAATGGTATTAAAAACATAAAGATAGGTTTATTTAAAGCACAGAGCATAAATATGTAAAAGATCAAGATTGAAGTTGTGGATAAAGATCGGCAATAATTCATAGCGCTGCACTTCAGGCGAAAATCAAATTCTGGATTAAATACACTTTTAGATTGCAGAACATGGCGATGTGTTCTGTAGAGGTTTTTTTAATGGCTTTGTGGGAAGAATGTCTCGAACGGTTACAACAGGAGTTGCCCACACAACAGTTCAGTATGTGGATCCGGCCGCTTCAGGCACAACAGCAGGATTCAACATTGACACTTTTTGCTCCCAACCGGTTTGTGCTGGATTGGGTCAGGGATAAGTATATAGGACGGATTACCGAACTTTTTTCAGAGCTGTGCACCCCTGAGAAGATACCAACCCTGCATTTCGATGTGGGTATGGCGGGAAAGGCCACTGTGGGTGGCAATTCAGCGGAAAAAGAGCGCCAGGCACCTGTGCAATCTAGGCAGTCTTATCCTGTTAATGGGCCGCTGTCTGGTTCTGCTCCGGAACCTGTGAAAGTAGAGCATAAGAGTAATATAAACCGTACCTATACCTTTGATAACTTTGTTGAAGGTAAATCCAATCAGTTAGCCAGAGCTGCAGCGACCCAGGTCGCTGACAATCCCGGTGGCGCCTATAATCCCCTCTTTATCTATGGCGGTACGGGTCTGGGTAAAACTCATTTGCTGCATGCTGTGGGCAATGGTCTGCTTGCGCGTAATCGGGATGCAACAGTTGTTTATATGCATTCTGAACGATTCGTGCAGGATATGGTTAAAGCCTTGCAGAATAATGCGATTGAGGAGTTTAAGCGCTACTATCGCTCTGTTGATGCCCTGCTGATTGATGATATCCAGTTTTTTGCCAAGAAAGACCGTTCTCAGGAAGAGTTTTTTCATACCTTTAATGCTCTGCTCGAAGGTAATCAGCAAATTATACTGACTTCAGATCGGTATCCCAAAGAAATAGATGGTGTCGAGGATAGACTCAAGTCTCGGTTTGGGTGGGGGTTGACCATTGCTATTGAGCCTCCGGAGCTGGAAACGCGGGTAGCAATTTTAATGCGTAAAGCGCTCGAGAACCGTATCCAGCTGCCGGACGAAGTGGCGTTTTTTATCGCCAAGCGCCTGCGTTCTAATGTTCGGGAGCTAGAAGGTGCGCTGAACAGGGTAATTGCCAATGCGAATTTCACCGGGCGCCCCATAACTATCGATTTTGTCAGAGAAGCTCTCCGGGATTTGTTGGCCTTACAGGAAAAACTCGTCACCATAGATAACATACAGAAAACGGTAGCTGAATATTATAAGATAAAGGTCGCAGATGTACTTTCTAAGCGCCGTAGTCGCAGTGTAGCGAGGCCCAGACAAGTGGCTATGGCATTGGCAAAGGAACTGACCAATCACAGTCTGCCGGAGATTGGAGACGCGTTTGGTGGCAGAGACCATACAACTGTACTGCATGCTTGCAGAAAGATTGCTCAACTTCGTGAAGAGAGTCATGATATTAAAGAAGATTACCAAAATCTTATTCGCACACTGTCGTCTTAAAAAATAATAACGAGTCGCTCATGAAATTTACAATTAGCAGGGAAAACTTCTTACAACCTTTGCAGCTGGTTGCCGGAGCCGTCGAGAGGAGGCATACACTACCCATACTCTCCAATGTGCTTATTAAGGTAAGTGAGGGCACACTTTGGCTGACGGGTACAGATTTAGAGGTGGAATTAATTTCTAACGTGGCCCTCAGTGGTGATTTCGAAGACGGTGAGGTTACAGTGCCGGCAAAGAAATTATTAGATATTTGCAAGGGTTTTACCGATAACAGTGAAATTCTGTTTGCCCTCGATGGTAGTAAGGCCATTCTCAAGGCTGGACGCGGAAAATACTCGTTATCTACTTTACCTGCCGAAGAGTACCCAAATCTCGAGGACTGGCAGGGCGAGGTGGAATTTGAAATATCACAGGCTAACCTTAAGCGTTTGATCGACAGTACGCATTTTTCTATGGCGCAGCAGGATGTTCGCTATTATCTGAACGGTATGTCTTTTGAAACGGAGCCTAACCTGATCCGTACTGTTGCAACAGATGGGCACCGTCTTGCTTTGTGTCGCATCGCTTATGAAGACGGTAATCTCCCTGAGCGTCAGGTTATTGTGCCCCGTAAGGGAGTGATGGAAATCTCTCGTCTAATCGAAGACGAAGATAAACCTCTGAAAGTACAGATCGGTTCAAATCACATCCGTATCTTCTCTACCGAATTTATTTTTACCAGCAAGCTGGTTGATGGACGCTTTCCTGATTATCGCCGGGTACTTCCGAAAGAGGGCGATAAAACAGTGTTATCTTCTAAAGAAACGCTGAAGCAGGCTTTTTCCAGAGTGTCTATTCTGTCTAACGAAAAATTTCGGGGTGTCCGTTTAAATCTGGCAAGTGGCGAATTAAAGCTCACCGCGAATAACCCGGAACAGGAAGAAGCAGAAGAAGTAGTAGATGTTGATTACCAGGGTGATAGCCTTGAAATAGGCTTTAATGTCGCCTACCTGATTGATGTGCTCAATGCGTTATCTTCCGAGAAAGTAAAGCTGACGATGTCAGACTCAAACAACAGCGCGTTGATTGAAGATGCTGCAGATGATTCTGCGTTGTACGTTATCATGCCCATGAGACTTTGATTCTAACGTTGCGAAGATCCTTATGAGGCTGGACGATGTCCAGATTAGCCAGTTCAGAAATCTGTCGGATGTAAGAATACATCCGGCTACTGATCTGAATTTGATAATTGGTGATAACGGAAGTGGTAAATCATCTGTTCTTGAAGCCATACACTATCTGGGCTTCGGGCGGTCTTTCCGTACTCTTAAGCATACCCATGTGATCAATAAAGAGTCACAACATTTCACTCTGTTCTGCCGAGCCACAGATGAAAGCGGGACCACGGTTAAACTTGGGTATCAGAGAAACCGTATCGGCGAACCCGTGATAAAGGCAAATGGAGAGGTTCTGAATAGAGTATCCGAGCTTGCCAGGTTGTTTCCGGTTCAGCTATTTATGCCAAACAGCAGTGATGTCATTACAGGCGCACCAAGAATGCGAAGACGTTTTCTTGATTGGGGTGTGTTCCACGTGGAACATGGCTTTCTCCGCGCTTCTGTAACGTACCAGAACCTACTCAGGCAAAGTAATGCTCTGTTGAGAAAGAAGTCATTGTCAAAGGATGATATGTTGGACTACTGGCTTTGTAAGCTAGGTGATGCCGGTGAGGTGCTTGACCGGTACAGAAAAGCGTTCTTTTTAAGCCTTAAACCCTATCTAATCGCTAATCTTGGAGAATTTCTACCTGAGTTTTGCTTCGAAATCTCGTATCATAGCGGCTGGGATAGCGATAATAAACTTTCAGATGTTCTGCATCTTCAACAGGAAAAGGACAGGCGATTCGGGCATGTTTCAAGCGGCCCACATAAAGCAGATCTGCGCCTGAAGGCAGATGGTGTTTCGGCACATGAGGTGTTGTCCAGGGGGCAATTGAGAATGCTGATGGCTGCATTGCTGTTAGCACAATCACAGCTCCTACATCGTCTAAAGAGCCGCTCATGTGTTTTCCTGTTAGATGACATAGGTGCAGAGCTTGACGAAGAGAAGAGAAAAGTTTTTGTCGATGCATTATTAAAGACATCGGCTCAAGTGTTCATTACGGCAATTGACAAACAACAAGTTAGTTTCGTAGAGAACTATAAAGACATAAAAGTGTTTCACGTGGAACATGGCCAGGTGAGAGAGGAGTAAAAACAGAATGTCTGACAACACGTATGATTCGTCCAGTATCAAGGTCCTGAAAGGACTTGATGCGGTGCGCAAACGTCCCGGTATGTATATCGGTGATACTGATGACGGTACGGGCTTGCACCATATGGTGTTTGAAATCGTTGATAACTCAATCGATGAAGCTCTGGGGGGACATTGTTCAGATATTCGCGTGACAATCCATACCGACGGCTCCGTGGGTGTCAGAGATGATGGTCGTGGAATACCTACTGAGATCCATGAAGAAGAGGGGGTCTCGGCTGCAGAAGTTATCATGACAGTTCTGCATGCAGGCGGAAAGTTTGATGATAACTCGTACAAAGTATCTGGTGGCCTTCACGGTGTAGGTGTATCAGTCGTGAACGCGCTGTCAGAGAAACTCCTGATGCGTATCAGACGCAATGGAAAAATATTCGAGCAGGAATACCATCATGGTGTGCCACAAGCTCCCCTTAAGCAAATGGGAGACACTGATGAAAAAGGTACGGCGATTCGATTCTGGCCAAGCCCTGCAACTTTTACCAACATAGAATTCCACTACGATATATTGGCTAAGCGCCTGCGTGAATTATCATTTTTGAATTCTGGTGTGTCGATCATTCTTCTTGATGAACGCGATGGTAAAACAGATCATTTTTGTTATGAGGGAGGAACGAAGGCCTTTGTCCAGTACCTCAATCAGAACAAGACCCCTGTTCATCAGAAGGCTTTCCACTTCCTCACCGAACGCGATGACGGTATCAGTGTTGAAGTGGCTATGCAGTGGAATGATAGCTTTCAGGAAAACATATACTGTTTTACCAATAATATCCCACAAAGAGACGGTGGCTCACATTTGGCCGGATTCAGGGGCGCGCTGACAAGAACACTGAATACCTTTATGGAAAATGAAGGGCTGAACAAAAAAGCGAAAACAAATGCCAGTGGTGATGACGCGAGAGAAGGTCTTACGGCGGTTGTTTCTGTTAAAGTTCCAGACCCGAAATTCTCTTCACAGACCAAAGATAAGCTCGTTTCTTCAGAAGTCAGACCGGCTGTTGAAACCGCTATGAATGAGAAACTCCAGGAGTTTTTGCTGGAGAACCCATCTGATGCGAAAGTCATCGTATCTAAAATCATTGACGCAGCAAGAGCCAGGGAAGCCGCCAGAAAAGCCAGAGAAATGACCCGTAGAAAGGGCGCACTCGATTTAGCGGGTTTGCCGGGCAAACTGGCCGATTGTCAGGAAAAAGATCCTGCCCTTTCAGAACTATATATAGTGGAGGGTGACTCTGCAGGAGGTTCTGCTAAGCAGGGCAGAAACAGAAAGAATCAGGCTATACTGCCTCTTAAAGGTAAAATCCTGAATGTCGAGAAGGCACGTTTTGACAAAATGTTGTCATCACAGGAAGTGGCTACCCTGATTACAGCATTGGGCTGTGGCATTGGCCGGGATGAATATGATCCGGATAAGTTGAGATACCACAGCATTATTATCATGACCGATGCGGATGTTGATGGTTCTCATATCCGTACTTTGCTTCTGACTTTCTTTTACCGGCAGATGCCGGAGATTATAGAGCGTGGTCATGTGTATATTGCTCAGCCGCCACTATACAAAATGAAGAAGGGCAAACAAGAGCAGTATATTAAAGATGATCCTGCCTTGACTGCCTATCTGACATCCATGGCGTTAGATAATGCGGCTCTGCACGTTAATCCTGACGCACCGGCGATTACAGGTGTTGCATTGGAGTCTCTGGTTAAGCTTTATCAAAGTACCGTTGCGATGATCGACAGAATCAGTCGTATTATGCCTAAGAACCTGCTTAATCGTCTGGTCTACACGGATGTTCTCACGCTGGAAGATCTCGACAATTCCACAAAGCTGGATAACCTGGGTAAGGTTCTGGTGGAGAGACTGGAAGAATTCGAAAACGATGGGGCGCTCTACAGTTACCACATTCGCGAAGATAAAGAGCGTGGCAACAACTATGTGGCCATCATAATTCGCCAGCACGGTATTGATACTGAATACCGGTTAGATCATGATTTCATCGATTCAACGGAATACAAACGAATCAGAGAGTTAAACCTTGCTATCAATGGTTTGATTGAGGAAGGAGGCTATGTTGCAAGGGGTGAAAAGACCCAGCCGATTCAGTATTTCGAAGAAGCCTTAGACTGGTTACTGACCGAATCAAAACGTGGCGTCTATGTGCAGCGTTATAAGGGTTTGGGTGAGATGAACCCTAATCAGTTGTGGGAAACAACGATGGACCCGGAAGGACGCAGAATGTTGCAGGTTACCATTGAGGACGCTATCGGAGCTGATCAGCTCTTTACCACACTGATGGGAGATCAGGTTGAGCCTCGTCGTGCCTTTATAGAAGCAAATGCACTGAGGGTGGCTAACCTGGACGTATAGTATAGTCTCTGTGGGTTCTCATAATCCCTGATAGTAATTATCACATGCGTGAAAATTATTATCAGAAACCCTGAAAATGAAGGGCCACCCCGGATAGGGTGGCCTTTTTTGTATCAGGACAGTAAGGTAAGACTGGTACTATCTGATAATTATCTTACTAGTGAAAGTGTGCATGATAACCTGATAACTCATTGTTTTTATTGAGATAAATATGAGTGGCATCTGATTTCACCACTGGCTTTACGACTAAACTGAAAAGACTATACTCTACAGCTTGGGGCTATAAAAAAAGCAAAAGACATGAACAGTAAATCGCTAAGCATAAGTGCCATTTTACTAATAATTTTTCTCTCTGCTAATGTGAGCGCAAAAGACTGTGAACAAGAGAAAATGACGCTCAAAGAGTGGATTGAGTTTGATAGTACATATAAAAATTATCAAATCCCCAAAGACATCTTAGACAGCAACGCATGCTTAGTTAAGCCACCCAAACCAGGGCTCGTTTCGGAAGAACTAGAAATTTACAGACAAGACGATGTGTTCAATGAAATTAGGCGGCACCTTGATAAGAATATCAACAGACCGGTTTCTCGCGATGATATACCCAAAATACTAGAGAATCTGTCTGAGAAATACGATGTCTTTCTGGAGAATCCTTGCACTTTTCCATTTGATGAAAAAGTTTGCAGGAGCAAAGAAATGCTATTAGTCGCTTTTCGAACTGACCCACTTACATCTTCCGGAAGGGCGTTTTCAGCGATGGATCTGATGCAATTCGTTGATTAAAACCCTTAGTAGAAAAAACCGGGCCAAGCCCGGTTTTTTATATTATCAATAGCTTAAATTTTATCTATGATGCTGAAATTGGTCATTTCTTACGTCTTATTCTGACTGTCGGAGATTGCACATCATTGAAATCGATAAAGAACTGATAGATCCCGGTTTCCTTTGGGGTAAATTTAAAGTTGTTGTTGATCGCATAACAATCGGCGTCAACACTGCGGTTTAATCTGACAACTTCATCTGTCTCTTTTTCTGCGTATCCACAATTTGCGCCTTTAGACCAGTCTGCATCGGCAATCCTGAAGTCATAAGGTTGTCCATCAGCAATAAGCTCTATTTCTGCAGTGTAGAGTCGTTCACTGACCTTATAAAGTTTGTATGCCTCTTCCGCTTCCCACCAGTTGAAAACGCCTCGTAAGTAAAGTTCGTCTGGCGGATCTGCCGGAGCTATCACCTGCGGCAGGGAAGAACAGGCTGTTACTAAAAAGAGTAGAAACAGCTGGACTGTTTTTCTGCAAAGATTATTCATTTTATTGTCCTGAAAAAAGCTTTACCGTCCCTGGCCGATCTCTATCCGATGTTTAGTTAAGTACCGAAATGTCTGCCACCTGAAGAAACAGACTTCTTAGTTTTTGTAACAGGGCAAGTCTGTTATTTCTTAACCGCTCATCTTCAGCCATCACCATCACCTGGTCAAAGAAGTCATCGACGACCTGATGTAATGCAGATAATTTTTCCAGTACCAACTTATAATCGAGTCTCGCCATTGCGTCTGCAACGTCCTGTTCCGTGCGTTGCAGATGCTGAGCCAGATCCACCTCTGCCTTCTCGCTGAGCAGGTCAGGGTTAACAGGAGCTTTGCTTTCATGGGCATTCTTCGCCAGGATATTCGCCACTCTTTTGTTCGCCGCAGCAAGAGCAAGGGCACTATCCAGAGACTTAAAGTGCTGAACTGCCCGAATTCGTGCATCAAAATCCAACGGCGACGTGGGTTGTCGACTGAGTACAGCCTGAACCACATCGGTTTCTATGCCTTGCTCCTGGTACCACGCTCTGAAGCGGCCGAGAACAAATTCGAGAACCTGCTGTTTTACGTTTTTATTGGTTAGTATGTCACCGAATGTATCCATGGAATGGTCAATAAGCACGGCTAAATCCAGCGCCAGTTTCTTTTCCACACAAATACGCAATAAGCCAATGGCGGCACGTCGCAATGCAAACGGGTCCTTGTCGCCCTTAGGTAACTGGCCAATACCAAATATTCCAACCAGGGTATCAAGCTTGTCGGCTAGAGCTACAGCACAGCTGACAGGGGAGTCCGGAAGAGTATCTCCTGAAAAGCGGGGAAGATACTGAGCACCAATTGCCGTCGCAATTTCAGTATGCTCTGAGTCATGAATCGCATAGTGTTCCCCCATAGTTCCCTGAACTTCGGGGAATTCCATCACCATTTGCGTCATCAGATCTGCTTTGGACAGCAATCCGGCCCGATAAGCGAACTTTGGTTCGGCTCCCAGTTCCCTGGCAACAGACTGCGCCAATGACGCAATGCGTTGCGCCTTGTCTTTCAATGAACCCAGTTGCTTCTGAAATAACACCGTTTCCAGGCTATCCAGGCGGCTTTCCAGAGACTGCTTTTTGTCAGTGTTAAAAAAGAATTCAGCATCAGCAAGGCGCGGCCTGATAACGCGTTCATTGCCGTTTACAATCTGTTCAGGGTCTTTGCTGTCAATATTTGTTACAAAGGCAAAAACAGGCAGTAACTGACCATCAGAGGTGAGCAAAGGGAAGTATTTCTGATCGCCTTTCATGGTGTAAATCAGCGCCTCTTTGGGCACCTGCAAAAAGTCTTTGTCAAACTCAGCTGTCAGTACTACCGGCCATTCTACCAGTGCAGTCACTTCATCCAGCAGATCCTCATCGACTTCTATTTTTGCATTGTGTGCTTCAGCCACGCGCTGCAGACCCTGTTGAATGGTATTGCGCCGTTGATCAAAATCAGCGATTACGTAAGCCTCTTTGAGACAAGACACGTAGTCGGAAGCCTGTTTAAGTTCAACGGGCTGAGGATGATGAAAGCGATGCCCCTGGAGCTGCTGTGAAGCCTTAATGCCGAACAACTCACCGGCAATCAGCTGATCGCCATAAAGCATGCACAGAGTATGCACCGGACGAATAAAGGGATGCTCACTATTACCCCAGCGCATCATTTTGGGAACGGGCAAAGCAGACAACGCACTTTTCACCAATGCAGGCAGCAATTCAGGAAGCGCCTGACCTTTGACTTCAGCCTGATATACCAGCCATTCCCCTTTGTCTGTCTTGAGCCTGTCAGCATCGGCAGGGGCAATTCCCAAACCCTTTGCCCAACCCTGCGCAGCCTTTGTGGGATTGCCCTCATCATCGAAAGCGGCGCGTACCGCAGGGCCGCGCTTTTCTACGGTTTTATCCTGCTGCAGGTAGTCTAATCCGCTCACGTATACGGCTAACCGACGGGGAGAGGCATAGAAGCGTGAATCGGTGAATGTCAGTTCTGCTTTATTAAGGCCGTTGCTGATAAGTTCACAAAATGCCTGTCCGAGTTTCCTGAGCGTTTTCGGGGGTAACTCTTCGGTGCCGATTTCCACTAACAGATCATCCTGGCGCATCAAACCACCTCCTGTTTACATAAAGGGAAGCCAAGTGCCTGACGGGCTTCATAGAAGCTATTCGCACACTCTTTCGCCAGTGCCCGGACCCTGAGAATATAGCGCTGACGTTCAGTAACCGAAATAGCGTGTCTGGCATCGAGCAGGTTAAACGCATGGGAGGCCTTCATTACCTGTTCATATGCCGGCAACGCCAGGCCTGCTTCGATTAACTTCTGACTATCCTGTTCACATTGGTCAAAGGTCCTGAACAACGCCTGTACATCAGCATGCTCGAAGTTATAGGCTGACTGCTCGACTTCATTCTGGTGAAAAACGTCTCTGTAGGTGATTTTACCCATAGGACCGTCTGTCCAGACCAGGTCATAAATACTGTCGACGCCCTGAATATACATGGCCAGTCGCTCCAGACCATAAGTAATTTCGCCGGTTACCGGTTTGCATTCGAGACCGCCAACCTGCTGAAAGTAGGTAAACTGGGTGACTTCCATACCATTGAGCCATACTTCCCAGCCCAGACCCCAGGCGCCAAGAGTAGGGGATTCCCAGTTATCTTCGACAAAGCGGATATCATGCACCAGTGGATCGAAGCCCATTTCCACAAGGGAACCAAGATAAAGTTCCTGTATATTCTTTGGTGAAGGTTTGAGCATGACCTGAAACTGGTAATAATGCTGCAGTCGGTTGGGATTTTCGCCATAGCGGCCGTCAGTGGGCCGTCTGCAGGGTTGCACATAGGCACTACTGATGGGTTCCGGGCCGATAGCCCGTAAAAACGTCATAGGGTGAAAGGTACCTGCACCGACTTCCATATCTAATGGTTGTATGATGACGCATCCCTGACGCGCCCAGTAGTCCTGCAGGGCGAGTATCAGCCCCTGAAAGGTCTTGATGTCAAATTTTTGCATAACATCCCGATTTGCTGGTGATTGCGGAAAAATGCTGCCAAGTATACCTTTTGCAGTGTTGTGAATGTAGGCTAAATTGCAGACAAAAGTTTATCTTAGGTTGATTTAGGAGGAAATATGTCAGATCCACGTCGATGTCACTGGGTAACTCAGGATCCGCTGTATCTGGAATACCATGACAATGTCTGGGGCCGACCAGTGAGTGATGCCAGGGAACTGTTTGCCAAGTTATGTCTGGATGGCCAGCAAGCCGGTCTGAGCTGGCTTACGATACTCAAAAAACAAGCCAACTATGAGTTGGCGTTCGATCATTTCGATGCCGATAAGATTGCCCGATTCGATGAGCATGATATACAAAGACTGATGCAAAATGCTGGCATTGTCAGGAACCGGCTGAAAATTGAATCGATTATCAGAAATGCGAGGGCCTACGTAGCCATGAGCGAAAAGGGTATCGATTTCAGCGATTTCATCTGGCATTTCACCGGGGGGCACACAGTCCGGAACGCCTGGCAGTTACCTGAACAGGTTCCTGTTACAACTGACGCCTCTGACGCCATGTCCAGATCATTGAAAAAGCAGGGCTTCAATTTTGTTGGTAGCACTATCTGCTATGCATTTATGCAGGCAGTGGGGATGGTTAATGACCATCTGACGGACTGCCATTGCTATGAGGAGGTGTCTGCACTGGGCAGATGATTCTGCATCAGCTGTTCTGCTTCCCTGAGAATCTTTGATTCGAGTTCAGCTTCGTGCTGTTCTCTTTCCTGTTCCATCTTACGTTTTTCAGGTTTGGGCAGAGCCTTCCAGGCTTCATGAGTCGGCATATGTCTTATGCGTGCATACAGCTCGTGAATAGCTGGATAGGTATCTGGATAGTGACGTTCATCATCCATATGATCTAACAATACACAGAGCCTGATACTGGCCTCAGATAACGAACATTGCTGTTGAGTCACAGCCATGGAAATCGTGTAGATACTCTCGTCCAGATAACTGCGACGAGCAGATTGTTTGCTATGTCTGGACTTGTTCTGAAGGTGCAGTAAATACAGTAATCTGCCTGCGTAAAAAGCCAGACCAACAATGATCAGGCCGCCTGTTATCAGCAGCGCCAATTGCAGTGACGTCATCATTTATGATCTTTTATATCGCTGTTCATAAATTTATCCAGTAATGCATCTTCTTCATTGTCAGGATTACGGCGATGTTGTGGTTTCGGATCGCTATTGCCCTCACTGGTGCTGTCGATGTCCAATAGCTCACACAACTGACGATGACGTGCCAGTTTTTGATCCACATATTGTTGATCTTCGGCGCTAAGACTTTGCTCCTGCTCAATTTTGTCCAGCAGGTCTTCGAGTCGCGAGTCCTGCTCAATGGCTGCCAACTCTTTTGCCGGAGAAAAGAATTTCTGTTGGGTTTTATGCTTCGTTTCAGAAACCTGCAACTGCACAGGCTTCTTGCTACCCAGCCGTGGATCGGCTTTTGCGTTATGGTTTTGCGACGTTGATTTGTCAGCGGGCTCGCTGTGACGGCTGCCTGGCGCATGGCCTTTGTGTTTTCTGGACTTCTTATCTGCAATATTTGCCTGATGGGCCTTTTCTGATATTCGTTTTGTTCTTGGAGCTTTAGCCATGGTATTTCACTCTGACAACCACTGAGGTTGCGTGTTGATGAATCTCTCGGTCGCATATTCTACGCGAGCTTTTGCAGTAGTACTACATCAGGGCCACTTACTTCGAGGCGCATATTGAACTGATGGGCTAACCAATGAAATGTTTTTTCACTGAAAAAGCATACATGGGTCGGGTCATTCTTATAATGCCAGGTTGAAAATGCGTCTCTGTCAATCACTCTCTTCGTCATAATGGCCAGCCAGCCATGGTTTTTCAGTATGGACATCCAGCGATACCATACCTGACCAGGATAGAAAAAATGCTCTATAGCTTCTGAGCAGGTGATGAAATCGTAGGTTTGACTAAATGCCTGTTCATCCGGAAAGTAAAAGGGATCGTAATAATCCACATAATGCCCCTGATTAATGAGCAAACTGGCGAGAACCGGTGACGGCCCACAACCATAATCCAGACCTTTGCTGTGAGGTGAAAGACATTGCCCCAGGGGCTTTACCAGACGGTTCAAAAAAGAGATATATCCGGCATCATCGGGGCGGTTCTGGTGCAGGTCATATTCTGCTTTTTCAGATTGAGCCGACAGTCGTTGCTCAGGGGGAACGAAAACCAGCCTGCAGGTGGCACATTGCCAATAATCTCTGCGCCGATCTTGCCAGTAATGCGCACAGGTAGGTTGTTGGCAGAGGGGGCAATGCATTGAGGTGATACACCAGAAAAAGAAAAGGCGATAGTTTAGCTATCGCCTCTCGTATAACCAAGTGCCAGATGACACTTCTCCCGTTATTCCGCTTTTCCCTAAACGTGTTACGACAACCTTATCTGAGTGCTTCTCTTTTTGTTGTTGTTCGCGAAGCTTGTTTATTATCGGCCATCCAGGCGCTTTATTTTTACCATCCCTGAAAATTTAAGAGTAGAGTCAAACACACGGCTTTCGTCTTGATCCCTTCCTGGGGCACTGCTTCCCTGTTGTTTGAGGCAAAAGAATACAGTATCGAATTTATTTTACAACTCATTTACAAAAAAAAGTTGAACTTTTGTATCATATTATTGACAACAGAGAGCCAGAGGCTTGTATGGCCCCGATTATGGGGCCTGTTATTCTTCAATACAGTCCAACCAGAAACTTAGAAAGGAGTTCGATCTCTTCATCGGTAAGGCGTTTTGCGACGTCCTGCATCATACCGTTCATGTCATTATTTCGTTTCCCGGCACGAAAATCTTCCAATTGCTTTTTGATATAGGTGGCGTGCTGCCCGCTGATATCCGGAAAATTAGCCAGAGCCATGCCGTCGCCCCTGGGGCCATGACAAGCCGCACAGGCCGTTAACCCACGTTCCACATCACCACCGACATAGAGTTTCTGTCCTTTCTCTATAACGTTTTCAGGCGCACTGCCAGGCTTGGGCTTTTGCTCGTTGTAAAAGGCTGCAAGGTCTAATATGTCCTGGTCGGAAAGGGGGGCAGCCATACCTGACATTACCGGATCATAACGGCCCTCTTCACCACCGGTTTTGGATCCTAGGCGGAATTCCTGAAGCTGTTTAATCAGATATTTCTGATGTTGTCCGGCCAGAGAAGGGTACATGTCTACCGCACTGTTGCCATCTGCACCATGGCAGGCAGCACAACTGGTGGATTTTTCTTTACCTGCTTCAGCATTCCCTGCGGCAAAAACAGGGAGTGTAAAAATAAAGCAAAGTATTGTGCATAGTTTTTTCATATTGATTCTCGTTGAGCTTAGTGTGGCTGGCTACTGGTCATGCAGTATTTTACACATTTAAACCGGAAGGAAAATAATTTCCATGGATTTATAGGGGTTTAGCACTCATACGGGTGCAACTGATGATGCTACAATGTGCCACAGAAACAATCGGCAAAACAGGGCACATAAGCCTTTTATGCTATTTTAATCAAAGAGATGGAGTCACCGTGAGCTATTACAGCCAGGCCAGTTTTATAATGAGTGCGCCAGACATTCGGCATCTGGGCGCGGATGAGGGCATTGAAGTGGCATTTGCGGGTCGCTCAAATGCTGGTAAATCCAGCGCATTGAATCGCATCAGTCGCCAGAAAGGGTTGGCCCGAACCAGCAAAACACCGGGGCGAACTCAACTGATTAATGTATTTGAACTGGATGAGAATCGGCGGCTGATTGATTTGCCAGGATACGGCTTTGCTCAGGTTCCTCTGGAAATGAAAAAAAAGTGGCAAAAGTCTTTGGCAGAATACTTACAACAGCGAGAAAGCCTCAAGGGTTTAGTGGTGCTGATGGATATCCGTCATCCTTTTAAGGACCTGGATCAGGATCTGATTCGGTGGGCTGTCAGCAGTGAATTACCAGTGTTGGCGTTACTCACAAAAGCCGATAAATTAAAGTCAGGTAAACGCAAAGCACAGTTATTGATGGCCCGGGAGGCAAGCCTTGCATTCTGCGGTGATGTAACAGTACATGCGTTTTCTTCCCTCAATGGTATTGGTATGGCAGAAGCCGAGGGGGTTCTGAATGCCTGGTTTGGTTTAAATACCGCCGAAGAAAAAGAAAAGCCCTGACCAAAAGGCCAGGGCAAACACACTCAGGGACACACATAAACCGTAAAGTCAGAGTATGCCCTCAGGCAAAAGTTCACTGGGAAAGTAAATTTCTTTTATGAAATTTAAATACGCAAACTATTCAGGCCTGAAGGATTCATCAGGACATAAAAAAACCCCGGCCAGAGACCGGGGTTAAAGCAAAGGTTTGAAAGATAGAACATCATACCTCTGTACCCTACGGAAGAAATACTATGTTCAATCTTGTCTCAATGCAAGCTTTTTTGTAATTAAATTACATTTATGTCGTTTTAGTTTAGTGTGCCTGATCCCAGTTATCGCCAATTCCGGCTTCTACAAGTAGCGGCACATCAAGCTTTGAGGCGTTCTCCATCAGTTCGGTGATATGCTGTCGATGCGCTTCGATATTATGTTCTTTTATTTCAAAAATAAGTTCATCATGCACCTGCATGATCATTTTGACTTCGCTGGCTGCATTTTCTGTAATCCACTGGTCGACTGCCAGCATGGCCTTCTTAATGATGTCGGCTGCTGTGCCCTGCATCGGTGCGTTGATTGCTGCACGTTCAGCGCCTTTTCGTCTTGCTCCATTGCTGGATTTAATCTCAGGTAAATACAACCTACGCCCAAAAACAGTGGAAACGTAGCCCTGAGACTTAGCCTGCTCTCTGGTATCGTGCATGTAGGTCAATACGCCAGGGTAACGTTCGAAGTACAGATCCATATACTCCTGTGCTTCATGCCGGGGGATATTCAGTTGTTGGGACAGGCCAAAGGCTGACATCCCATATATCAGTCCAAAATTAATTGCCTTGGCATTGCGGCGCTGTTCGCTGGTTACCATATTCAGACTGACACCAAAGACCTCTGCTGCAGTTGCTTTGTGAATATCGAGGCCGTTGGCAAAGGCATCCAGTAATCCTTTGTCTCCCGATAAATGAGCCATGATTCGCAACTCTATCTGAGAGTAATCAGCGGCCACAATCTTGCAGCCTTCGGGTGCGACAAATGCTTTCCTGACTTTTCGGCCTTGTTCAGTGCGGATTGGAATATTCTGCAGGTTCGGATCGGTGGAAGACAATCTGCCCGTGGCAGCCACAGCCTGATGATAAGAGGTGTGTACTCGCCCTGTGCGGTGATTGATCATTTTCGGCAGTTTGTCGGTGTAAGTGTTTTTAAGTTTGCTCAATCCCCGATATTCCATAAGCAGCTTTGGTAAAGGGTAATCCATTGCCAGTGTCTGCAGCACATCTTCTGATGTGGACGGTGCCCCCTTTGGCGTTTTCTTGACCACGGGTAACTGCATCTTGTCGAACAGAATTTTTTGCAACTGCTTGGTTGAACCAAGATTAAATTCTTCGCCAGCCAGTTCATAAACGTCTTTTTCCAGTTCCAGAATTCGGCTGGCGATGTGCTGACTCTGTTCGCGCAATTGTTGGCTGTCTATGAGTACACCGGTAAATTCCATTTTTGATAATACGGGGATCAGTGGCACCTCTATTTCAGTAAGCACATGCTTCAGACCCGCTTCTTGCTCGATCTTTGGCCAGATTTCCTGGTGTAAACGGTAGGTGATATCTGCATCTTCGGCCGCGTATGGTGCGGCTTGCTCAAGGGCGATTTGGTTAAAGGTCAGTTGTTTGGCACCTTTTCCGGCAATGTCTTCAAACTTTATTGTCTGAAAATCCAGATAGCGGCTGGCCAGACTGTCCATGTCATGACGGCCGGCTACGCTGTTGTATACGTAGGACTCAAGCATAGTATCAAAGGCAACGCCATTTAACTGGATGCCATAGTTAGCCAGTACATTCTTATCGTACTTTAGATGCTGACCCACTTTGAGGCGTTGGGAGTTTTCCAGCCACGGTTTCAGTTGTTCTAATACCCAGTCGCGCTCTAACTGTTGTGGGGCATCGGCATAATCATGGCCTACAGGCAGGTAAGCCGCCTCACCGGGGGATACTGCAAAGGAAAAACCTACCAGCTCTGCCTCCATATAGTTGAGGCTGGTGGTCTCGGTATCCAGTGCTATCAATGGGGCTTGATCCAATTTATCTATCCAGACCTTTAACGCCTCTTTACTGAGAATGGTTTCATAGTTTTTGTGACTGATATTATGTTGCTCAGTTTTTTCAGGTGCCGTGGTGTCGCCTTGCTCAATCTCTTCCAGCCAGCGTTTGAAGTTATAACGGCTGTACAATTCTGCAAGTTGCCCGGTATCAGGCTCTGAGGGAACCAAATCCTTTGGCGCAACGTTCAATGAAACATCGGTTTTAATGGTCGCCAGTTGATAGGAGAGACGGGCTTGTTCTTCATGGGTCCGCATTTTCTCTGCCATGGTCTTTGCACCACGGAAATTTAAGGTGGCAATCTTGTCCAGGTCAGTGAATATCTTATCCAGGCCACCCAGGTTTTGTAGCATGGCTAAGGCACTTTTATCACCCACTCCGGGTACTCCCGGAATATTATCCGAGCTGTCACCTTTGAGTGCGAGAAAGTCAATAATCAGCTCTGGTGGAACACCAAATTTCTCAACAACACCCTCGGGGTCGAGTAACGTATTCGTCATGGTATTGATAAGGGTGACATTATTATCAACCAGTTGGGCCATGTCTTTGTCGCCGGTGCTAATCAGTGTGGCAATGCCAGCAGCGCTGGCCTGGCAGGATAAGGTGCCAATAACGTCGTCAGCCTCTACGCCATCTTCAACAATGATCGGCAGGCCCATGGCCTGAATGATGTTGTGCAGAGGCGCAATTTGCTCACGCAAGTCATCAGGCATAGGCGGTCGGTTTGCCTTGTACTGGTCGTAGATATCATCCCGGAAGGTTTTACCTTTAGCATCGAATACGACGGCAATGTGGGTAGGGCTAATTTGCTTGATCATACTTCTGAGCATGTTGATAACACCGTATATTGCACCGGTATGCTCGCCTTTTTCATTAGTCAGATTAGGCATGGCATGGAAAGCCCGGAACAGATAGGACGAGCCATCTACCAGAATGAGAGGGTTATCAGGAAGTTTAGCCATAGTGTTTCGCTTTTTGCCGGAAATAATGAGTAGGATGCCATAATACCAAATGGAATAAATAACTGACTCACTCCCTTTACAAAGGAGCCGGTAATCTATTCCATTTGGTGTCGACAGGGTGACGGATTATCGCAGGGTTATGCACAGCCTTGTTGTCCTGTGGATAACCCTGTTAATTATCTTTTTTCCCACGACAAGACCCACCTCACGAAGAATACAGTGAAGTGTTTGAAATGCTTATATATAGCGGTTTTGATAACTAACGGATAACAGCGGGACCGTTTATAATTTTTATTTTCCTTTGTGGATAACGCTTTGCAAAGATCTTTGACCTCGGGCAAAACGAGACGTTACTCTAACACAACCTTGTTATTTGAAAAGCGCTGATTGCCCAAGGCTTAGAATTATTGGCTATGAAGGTTCCGAGTAAAGGGCATAAGTAAGAATTCTTCTGGACTGGAGCGTAATGATGAAAAATGTAGCGGTTGTTTTAAGTGGTTGTGGTGTATTCGATGGAGCTGAGATCTATGAGTCTGTACTCACCTTGCTGGCTCTTGATACGCACGGTGCCAAATACCAATGTTTTGCTCCAGATATGCAGCAGTACCATGTGATTAATCATCTGACCGGAGAGGAGATGGAAGGGGAGCGCCGCAATGTTCTGGTTGAGGCGGCTCGTATTGCCCGGGGAGAAATAAATAAACTCGAAGATCTTGATGTGAAAGATTTTGACGCACTCCTCCTGCCGGGCGGCTTTGGTGCGGCGAAAAACCTCAGTGACTTTGCACTTAAGGGCTCCGACTGTACCGTACAACCTCAGGTAGAAAGAGTGTGTAAAGCATTCGCTGAGAAAGGTAAACCTGCCGGTTACCTGTGTATCGCACCGGCGATGTTGGCACGCATTTATGGTCGTGATGTAAAACTGACCATCGGCAATGATGCTGAAACAGCGAAGGCGATTACAGACATGGGGGCTGAACACATTAATTGTGCCGTGACGGATGTGGTCGAAGATACGGATCATAAACTGGTGACGAGCCCGGCTTATATGCTGGCTCAGAATATTGGCGAAGCGGCCAAAGGCATTAATAAACTGGTGGATAAGGTATTAGGTATGGCGTAGCGAACAATTGGCGAATGAACTGTCAATAACCCGGTATTGCATGAATCAGCTTAGTCGTTGTCTCAAAATCAGGCTCCGCTCAAATCCTTTAAGCTAAATACTGGTAATTATTGGTTTTTTATAATTTACCCCTTTTGATCTGAGGCCATACAGTCAATAATTAGATATCCCATTAGCCTCGGTTATTGAATGTACAAGCGCGTATACTTGGCAGGAGACAATCACTCCTGCTGGCAACAGGAGTTGCAGTCCCAGGCCCGGAAAGCGCGGCTGGCCATTAGTTTCAGGTGTTCCTACAAACAGGTTGAGTCTGACTCAATTGCTATGGAAGCCGGGAGTGCAATGGCTGGAGCTCGCCGTGTTGAAGCTCTGAACGATGCTCTGCTGAGTAGGGCTGAGCTGATTATTGTGCGTTTTAGTGAAGATTCGGATCACCGTTCAAATCTTGTGGCGGTTGCACAAGCCATCGTCAGGGGAAAGTCTGTGATGGTGCTGTACGATAACGAAATGGCGGATAAATTTTCCAGTATACCCAGAGTCGCTACAGCTGTTGCGGGGGATCTCGCGCAGTTGCTGTCACTGCTGGATATCTGGAGTACTACTAATAAAGCGACAGATAACAACTAAATGCAGTATCGCACAATCATCCGAATTCTCGGCCTGCTGGTGGCACTGTTCAGTGTAACAATGCTGCCTCCTGCTCTGGTGTCCGTCATTTATGGTGACGGTGGCGGGTTGCCCTTTTTGCTCGCTTTTTTTCTTTGTCTGATAACCGGTCTTTTATCCTGGTATCCAAATCGACGTCATCGTTCAGAGCTCCGCGCCAAAGAAGGCTTTCTTATTGTTGCGTTGTTCTGGACTGTGCTGGCGAGTTTTGCCTCACTACCTTTTATTTTTCTTGAGCAGCCTGAATTATCTGTTACCGATTCTTTTTTTGAAGCTTTTTCCGGCCTTACCACTACAGGCGCTACAGTTATTGATGGCATTGATTATCTCCCCAGGGCAGTTCAGTTTTATCGTCAACAATTGCAATGGCTGGGCGGTATGGGGATTATCGTGTTGGCTGTGGCAATACTCCCTATTCTGGGAGTAGGCGGCATGCAGTTATATCGGGCCGAAATTCCCGGCCCGGTCAAAGACTCAAAGATGACACCAAGAATCGCCGATACGGCCAAGCATCTGTGGTACATCTACCTGGTGTTGACGCTTGCTTGCATGTTCGCATACTGGTTGGCGGGAATGAGCTGGTTTGACGCCATTTGTCATGCATTCTCAACTGTAGCCATCGGCGGGTTTTCAAATTACGATGCCAGCATTGGCCATTTTGACAGTTCACTGATCAACGCCATTTGTGTTGTGTTTCTGTGGATATCGGCACTGAACTTCGCCTTGCACTTTCATGCTGTCAACAACCGCAGCATCAAGGCGTACTGGCGTGATCCTGAGCTCAGGGCGTTTTTTGCCATTCAGCTGGTATTGGTACTAGTCTGTTTTGCTGTTCTTACCGCACATCAATGGTATGCGGACGTTGAAACCGCCTTCGATCAGGCACTCTTTCATGCCGTTTCGATCAGTACTACCGCAGGTTTCGCTGCTGATAGCTTTGCAGACTGGCCGGTGTTCCTCCCTATTATGCTAATCTTTGCCAGCTTTATAGGTGGTTGTGCAAGTTCCACGGGTGGGGGCCTGAAAGTGGTCCGGGTGATACTGTTGTTCCTGCAGGGAAAGCGGGAAGTTGATAGATTGGTACATCCCAAGGCCGTTTATTCAGTGAAGCTGGGAAACAGGGCTTTACCGGACCGGGTTGTGGAAGCTGTGTGGGGCTTTTTCTCTGCTTATGCACTGATTTTTATCATTATTATGATTGCCATGGTGGCAACAGGTATGGATAACCTGACGGCTTTCACCGCTACTGCAGCCTGTCTGAATAACCTTGGCCCCGGTCTGGGCGCTGTTGCTGCCAACTTTGCCGATGTCACATCGGTTGGAAAATGGCTATTGGTTCTGGCAATGTTATTTGGCCGCCTGGAAGTGTTTTCTCTGTTGGTTTTGTTTTCCCCAACTTTCTGGCGAAGTTAGTTCAATTGGTATTAATTCTGCTGGTTTTCTGTTCATCATCTGATACAGTCGATGCAGGACATCCGGCGACGCGTCGGAAGTTCAGATAATAATTTCGTCTGAGGGTCAGACCCATGTTTGCTTATGTAGCCCGACATCCGATACTGGACACAGATAAAAATGTCTACGCGTATGAATTGCTGTTCAGGGATGGTCGTAAAAACTGTTTTCCGGATATAAAGCCTGATGAGGCGACGTCCAAAATTATTACGGCCAGCCACCTGACGCTTGGTTTAGAAGATATTGCCTGTCATAAAACCTCTTTTATAAACTTCCACAAAGAGACACTGATAAATGGTTTTCCGACCATGCTGGATCCCGAATCGGTGGTGGTAGAAATTGTTGATACGGTACCCTCTGACAGCAGCCTTGTGGGAGCCTGCAAACAGATTAAGGACATGGGTTATAAGCTGGCACTGGATGATCATAACTTCGATCCCAGGTGGGACGCGTTTTTGCCTTATGTGGACATCATCAAAGTCGATACTCTGCGCAGTGATATAGATACGATTGCCCGCAATCTGCCCAAGTTTCAGCAGGCCAAGGTTAAACTGGTTGCTGAAAAAGTTGAAACCTATGAGGATTTTAACTGTTACCGGGATATGGGGTTTGATTACTTTCAGGGGTTCTTTTTCTCCAAGCCTGAAGTGATACGCCAACGCAACCTTCCCACGTCAAAATTGGCGCTGCTTGAATTATTGCAGGAAAGTTCCAACAGTGAATTCAGCTTTGAGCGCGTCAATGCCATTTTTGAGCGGGATGTGGGGTTGTCTTATATGCTGCTCCGGTTTATCAATAATCCAACTATTAATAAGCGCTACAAAATATCCTCATTGCGCCATGCATTGAACTATCTGGGTGAGTTGGAACTGAAGAAATTTATTTCTATTCTTGCTCTGGCGAACATGGGCGAAGATAAACCTGTCGAATTACTGCATCTTTCGCTGGTGAGAGCAAAATTCTGTGAGCTGGTGAGTATCGCTAAAAAAGATAAAGATAACCCGCCGAAAGGCTTTCTGGTTGGATTATTCTCTTTGTTAGATGCACTACTGGACCAGGATATGGGGTCATTGGTTGGGAAGTTGCCTATAGATGATGAAATCCGTTCCGCTTTGTGTGGCAGTGACGGCAGGCTTAAAAACTATCTTGGTCTGGCAAAAGCTTTTGAGAGTGCTAATTGGTTGGCGTTAATTAAGTTGTCGGGACAACTTGAGCTTAGCCAGAAGATGTTGCACGGGCTGTTTAACGAGGCGATTGTCTGGGGAAATGGGATCAGACAAACGATTTCACCGCACTTTCCAAGAAGCAAGGTTGCAAATTGAGCGAATGACATAAAAAAATGTCAGAGACCGTTGACTTTTTACCACCTAATCACTAAAGTACGCGCTCTTCTTGCCCAGGTGGTGGAATTGGTAGACACGCTAGCTTCAGGTGCTAGTGGGGGAAACCCCGTGGAGGTTCAAGTCCTCTCCTGGGCACCAATTCTTAAAAAAGCCCTGACGATTATCGTCAGGGCTTTTTTGTATTAGAAATATCAACTGTAGCCTAACTGCCCCAGCCCTTTGTTGATCAACACCCTTATTTGTTGCCCCTGCTCAGAATCCAGGTATTGTTGAAGTTGCTGTATATACAGTCCGATTTGCTCCGTGGATAGTCCCAGAGTATTGAACTGTTTCTTCACTTCGTTGATCGATTTTAATAAATCATTGTGTTCGCTGATACTGTCGATAAGACTGTCAAGCCCCTCAGCACTCTTCAGATTACTGACATCCGGCGCAGAAGATATCATTTCTTTTACACCCGGCAGTAGTTGGCTTAGCTGTTCGAATTGAGATGAAGATAAGCTTTTCTCAACATAACCCAGCAGTGCACCGAGTCCCCCTTCTGCCTGTTCAGTTGATACATCCAAATTTCTGGTCAGTGTGGCGACTAACTGATTGATGTCTGGTACTTCGGTGGATCCCGAAGGTGAGGCCTCATGGGCTTCCATCCCAAACCAGCCTTTTAGTGTATCCATCCAACCTTCTGCCTGAGCCGATGATGAAAACAGTAATACAGTTAATAGCAAAGATATTGTGCGCGACATTGAGGTAATCCCTTATATTCAATTTTGAAAGTGCTGCCAGTATAGCCCAACTTAGCAGGAAACCGAGAGTTGAGATGTAGAGGACAGAAAAGCCCTTTGTTTGTTAGCCGAAGAAAAAGGCGCTGGGCTGAAACAGCTTCTCCACATGGTCAATGTACTTTTTATCAACCAGGAACAGGATCACATGATCATCTGCCTCAATAACGGTATCTCCATGGGCGATGATAACTTCATCCTTACGAACCACAGCACCAATGGTGGTCCCGGGGGGTAACCTGATGTCGTTTATGGCTTTACCTACTACTTTTGACGTATGTTCGTCACCATGGGCAATGGCTTCAATAGCCTCTGCTGCGCCCCTTCTAAGTGAGTAAACATTTACTATGTCTCCACGCCTTACGTGGGTTAGTAGTGCGGAAATAGTGGCTTGTTGAGGGGATACGGCGATATCCACCTCGCCGCCCTGTACCAGGTCCACATAAGCGCTGCGCTGAATCAGTACCATGGTTTTCTTGGCGCCCATACGCTTGGCGAGCATTGCTGACATTATGTTGGCTTCGTCATCATTGGTAACGGCGATAAAAACGTCCGTTTGCTCTACCTGTTCTTCATTGAGCAGTTCCTGATCTGAAGCATCACCACAAAAAACCGTGGCTTTTTTCAGATTAGATGAAAGGTACTTTGCTCTTTCCTGATTAAACTCAATCAGTTTAACTTTATGTTTCTCTTCCAGTTGCGTTGCCAGGCCAGCACCTATAAGTCCTCCACCGGCAATCATGATCCGTTTATAGCTGGACTCCAGTTTTTGCAGTTCACTCATCACTGCGCGGATATGTTTAGTGGCAGCGATAAAAAACACTTCATCATCAGCTTCAATCACGGTAGTGCCCAAAGGACGTATTGGTCTGCCTCTGCGGTAAATAGCTGCCACCCGTGTTTCAACATTGGGCATATGTTCTTTGAGTGCAGACAGGGCATGACCTACGAGCAGCCCGCCGTAATAGGCCTTAACTGCGACCAGGCTGACTTTGCCATCGGCAAACTCGACGACCTGTAATGCGCCGGGGTAATCGATCAATCGTTTGATCGATTGTGTGACTAACTGCTCAGGTGCAATCATGTGATTGACCGGAATATCTGAATGTTTGAACAATTGTTCCTGGTATGCCAGATACTGACCGGAACGGATGCGGGCGATCTTGGTCGGGGTTTTAAACAGGGTATGGGCAATCTGACAGGCCAGCATGTTAGACTCGTCACTGTTGGTGACAGCGATTAGCATGTCAGCGTCTTCGGCTCCAGCCTTTTTCAGAACATCAGGATGCGAGCCGTATCCGGATATTACCTGCAAATCGAGACGATCCTGCAGATTTCTGAGAACATCATAGTCAGAATCTATAACGGTGATTTCGTTTTTTTCACCAACCAGATTTTCCGCAAGCGTTCCGCCAACCTGGCCGGCCCCCACTATGATGATCTTCATATTGTTACGATTCTTATGGTTATGAACTGAGATGTCATTTGTCGTTGCGACATCGGGTTAATAGTAATGCAAGTTTCCTTAATTATCAGCACTTTATCAGCCTGGCATAATAGAAACCATCCATTTCCCTGTCCCCGGGTAATATCTGCATTCCGGGCTGTTCTGTTCCCTCATCGGCAGTGACAGGTAATAGCTTTGCATCTTCAAGATTGCTTAAAAAGTTTTGTATCTGCAGACGGTTTTCCTGCTCAAGTATCGAGCAGGTGGCATATAAAAACGTACCGCCGGTTCTTAACAATGGCCACAGCGCCTCAAGTATCTGCCGCTGGGTCTTAACTAATTGTGGTATATCGCTGTCTTTTCGCAGCCACCGGATATCCGGATGCCGGCGGATCACTCCCGTTGCCGAACAGGGTGCATCCAGCAATATACGATCAAACTCTCTGCCGTCCCACCAGCTCTCGGGTTGTGCTGCATCACCTTGCAAAAGTGTGGCTTTGAGTTTCAGGCGCTGAAGATTCTCAGCTACCTTCTGCAGACGCTGGGAGTCAAGATCCAGCGCTATACATTCACCTAACTGAGGCTGCATTTCCAGAATATGGCAGGTTTTTCCACCAGGAGCAGCGCAGGCATCCAGCACTCTGTCTGAAGGTTCTGCGCATAGCAAACCAGCGGCCATTTGCGCCGCACCGTCCTGAGCGGAAAACCAGCCTTGCTGGTAGCCAGGCAAGGTCGTCAGATCATACCCTTTGCGTAAAATAACGGCATAGGGAGCGTCCGCAATATTGGATTCGAACTGAATTTGCTGTTCTGTCAGTGCCTCACAGAACTCATCTGTACTGATCTGTTGCTGATTAACGCGAAGCCAGATGGGGGGCCGCTCATTTGTTGCTGCCAGTATTTTCTCTAAATTCTGCGGGTAGATCTGGCTAAGGTGTCGATAAAGCCATTTGGGCATGCCTGAGGCGATCTGGATATCTTCTGAGCGCCGGCTTGCCATGTCCTGGCGAATAAAGTTTCTCAGGCAGGCATTGACCAATCCTTTTAGACCGTTACATTTGAGCTTGTCACAAGCTCCTACAGTTTCTGATACTGCGGCATGGGCAGACACCCGGGTGAAGGCTAACTGGTATATTCCTAACAGTAATAAATGCTCAGCTATTTTCTGTTTTTTCTTAAGTGGTTTTTGCAGTAACAGTCGCAGCCAGCACTGAAGTTGAGGCAGGTTACGCAATACGCCATAAACCATTTCCTGCAGCCAGGCGCGATCTCTTTCAGTATGCTGGGCTTGCAACTGCGTGAAGCTCTGACGCAGAGATTGACCTTGCTCCAGGACATTAAACAGCGCAATAGCCCCATCGGCTCTGAGTTTACTTGCACTCATGGCAGAATGATTCCCGGAGCAAACAGCTCCCGACGGGCATTAAGTACCTCCGCTGCTGACATGGCCTTTTTACCGGAAAGCTGAATTGTCTCAAGGCGCAAAGCACCGGTGCCTGTGGCTACCAGAACCCCCTGTTTATCAGCACTAAGAATCTCACCTGGCTGGCCCTGATCGTTACTGACACTGGCTTTCCAGACCTTAATGGGATTTCCTTCAAGCTCAAAATAAGACACCGGCCAGGGGTTAAAGGCTCTGATATTACGCTCCAGTTGTGCGGCATCGGTCTGCCAGTCTATACGGGCCTCTTCCTTGGTAAGCTTCTGAGCATAGCTTGCCTGTTGACTGTCTTGTGGTACCGCTGTGATTTCTGACAGGGATGCCAGCGTGTCCAGCAGAGCGTCAGGACCCACTGCTGCAAGCTTCTCATACAAAGTGGCACTGGTGTCAGTTGGGGTGATATCGACAGATTGTTTTTGCAGGACATCGCCGGTGTCTAACCCTTTATCCATTTGCATGATGGTTACTCCGGTTTGACTGTCACCCGCCCACAGAGCACGCTGAATTGGCGCCGCACCGCGCCATCGGGGTAGTAAAGAGCCATGGACATTCAGGCAACCCAGGGCGGGTATGTCCAGAATCGCCTGAGGTAATATCAGGCCGTAGGCGACAACAATCATAATGTCTGCATTGAGCTCATGGATTTGTTGTTGTGCTTCCTCTGTACGCAACGATGCGGGCTGGTAAACCGGCAGGCTATGACATTGGGCCAATTGCTTGACGGCACTGGCCTGAAGTTTCTTACCCCGGCCAGCGGGGCGATCGGGCTGAGTATAAACGGCGACCACGTGGTGGTGTGATTCTATCAAAGCCTGTAGATGCTTGGCGGCGAAATCCGGTGTACCGGCAAAAACAATATTATAAGGTTTTTTCAATGGTGGGCCTCAGGCTCGGGTCAACTGGCGGGCTTCCTTTTCCAGCTTTTTGCGTATGCGCTGGCGTTTCAGGGGCGAAAGGTAATCAACAAAGAGCACACCACGCAGATGATCCAACTCGTGTTGGATACAAATGGCCAGCAGACCATCGGCCTCCATACTGAACGATTCTCCGTTGATATCCAGCGCCGTCACTTTGATATTTTCTGCACGCTCAACCTTGGCATAATTGTTCGGCACTGAGAGACAGCCCTCTTCGCTGATTGTAGAGCCATCTTTTTCCGTGATCTGCGGATTGATAAATACCAGTGGGTTACTCTGGTCCTCTGAAACATCCATAACGACGACACGCAGATGCGTATTAACCTGAGTGGCGGCAAGGCCTATGCCATTTTCTTCACGCATTGTTTCAAACATATCCGCGATCAGAGTACGTATTTTGTCATCAACCACTGCTACCGGTTTAGCAACAGTGCGTAAGCGCTCATCGGGGAAGCGCAGAACTTCTAATTTGGCCATGGCGTAATCAGCTACACTTAAATTCATGAAATTGAAGGCGTTAAATATCAATTAACATACGAAACTAGCTAAAAGACTATTTAATACCTGAGAATACCCGCTATTCTAGCTCAAATGAGGTCAAAAAATAATAGTGCGGATCTATTGCATGTAACAGTGATGAAACTTCAGCTTAAATGCGACAGAGAAGGCTATATTGTTAATGACTCACTTGCCGCCAGGATATTCAGTGTGGTCGGAATCTTATTAAGCAAGCTGCCGGGGGAAATATGCGGTTTAATCTATCTAAATGGCTGGTCACACTTTTGTTCTTACCAGTCTGGTGTATGGCTGTGGTTATCAGGCCGGATGCACCTGAAGTATACAGGGTAAAGAAAGGCGATACCCTTTGGGATATTTCCGCCATGTATCTCACTCAACCCTGGCTGTGGCCTGAACTGTGGCGTACCAATAGCCATATCACCAATCCACATCTGATATTTCCGGGCGATGAGTTGCGGCTTGTTATAAATGAAGACGGTGAAGCTGAACTGGTGTTGTCACGTGAGACCACAGACAAACCACAAAAGAAACTGAGCCCTGAGGGGCGGTTGGTTAACAAGAGTAATACTCCTGTGCCGGTATTGCCCTGGTCGGTCATTGCGCCTTTTGTAAAAAACGCAGTGGTGCTGACTGAAGAAGAGTTTAACGCCTTGCCAAAAGTTCTCATTGATTATGATGATACGGTCAGATATGCGACTGAAGATGTGGTGGTGGGCGAGAAGGGCATTGTCTCAGATGAAATGCTGGTGTTACGCCAGGAGCGCTCTATCTATGATATGCAGGATAATAAGATCGGCGTTCAGATACGTAACCTGGCCAGCGCCACATTGATACCCACCCAGAATCAGCAATATAGCCTGTTGAAACTGGACAAGTCGCGAATGGAGACCCGCACTGGAGATCGACTGGCCCCCGTATCTATTATGCCTGAGCCTGAGGATATTCAGCTTCGTTCTGCTGAAAACCAGCGAGGGCACATTCTGGGGAACCTGCAGGAGCATGATCTTATGGGACGCCTCGATGTGATTGTAATCGATCTGGGTCAACAACACGTTGCTCCTGGCACCGTCATGGGTATTTACAAACGTGGCCCGGTTGTGCAGGGCGATAGTCGTGACAATGTTGACAAGAGTTGGCTTCCGGAAATCTTTGACAGTGAGGAAGGTCCGCAGCTACCCGCCATCAAAACCGGGGAGTTGGTGGTATTCAAGACGTTTGCGCGCACAAGTTACGCATTGATCTTAGACAGCTCCGATATCGTTCGAAGGGGAGATATTATTGCCAGACCCTGAGGGGCTGGCAGTCTGACAGAGGACAGCGATATGTCACAGGATGTGAAGTTAAAATTAGCCAGGTGGATGACTCTCGAACAGCTACCGAGGTTTGGAGCGGCCACCCTGGCAGCGCTTGAACAAAAGACTGAAGGTAATCTGCCGGGTTTATTTGATTTAACCGATGCTCAACTCACCAGCATCGGTTTAAGCAAAGATCAGATTGGAATTCTCAGGCATCCGAATCAGGACTGGCTGGACAGAAATTTTGCCTGGGAAGCTCGCTCTTCTAAGTACTTTCTGCTTGGCTATGACAGTGCCGATTATCCGCAACAGTTAAGAGAATTGTCCCGTCCGCCGCTGCTCCTCTATGGTCAGGGTAATCGTCATTGTCTGAATGCGCCGCAAGTTGCCATTGTCGGCAGCCGTAATCCGACTTTGCAAGGGCGCCAGTTAGCTTTTGAGCTGGCTTCTCAGCTCAGTCAGGCTGGCTTCGTTATTACCAGTGGTATGGCGTTGGGAATCGATGGCTGGGCTCATAAAGGGGTTGTTCAGCAAGGCGGAAAAACTATTGCCGTACTGGGCTCGGGTCTCGAACAGATTTATCCTAAACGTCACCTGCAGTTAGCAGATCAAATCGTACAAAGCCAGGGTTGCCTGTTGTCCGAGTTCGCGCCATGGCAAAGGGCCTGTGCTGATCACTTTCCCCGGCGTAACCGTATTATCAGTGGCCTGAGTCTGGGTACCGTGGTGATAGAAGCCGCTATCAGGAGTGGCTCGCTGATCACTGCCCGATATGCGCTGGAGCAGGACCGGGATGTTTTTGCCGTTCCCGGTAGTGTTTACAACCCGCTGTCCAAAGGCTGTCATTATTTGATTAAGCAAGGCGCCAGGCTGGTAGAGAGCGCTGAAGATATTATTGAGGAATATCAAAATGTTGTTAGCCTGGGGGGTAAAGTAAGTGATAATGATGCCGAAAAAAATAGTGACAATGTCTTGGCAAGGGACAGATTGTTAGATAGTGTTGATTACGAGATCACGCCTGTTGATGTGATCACACAGCGCAGCGGCCTGCCACTCAAGGCAGTGTTGTCAGAATTATTAGAATACGAATTGCGCGGTCTGGTAATCACCGCCCCTGGTGGTTACATAAAATTGAGGGGAAAATAGTATGTTTGACATCCTCATGTATCTGTTCGAAAACTTTATTCATAGTGAAACGGAAATTCGTGTTGACCAGGACGAGTTGACTGACGAGCTTGTACGTGCCGGTTTTCATCATGATGAGATCTACAAAGCGCTTTCCTGGCTAGAAAAGTTGGCGGCATTGCAGGAGTCAGATATCCATCCCTATCTGGCTAACGCATCAACATCAGTCCTGACCCGCATATATACAGCCCAGGAGGAGATGCGCCTGGATGTGGAGTGCAGAGGATTTCTGATGTTCCTGGAGCAGATTAATGTACTGGATGCCTGTACCCGGGAAATGGTTTTAGATCGGGTCATGGAGATCGATACGTCAGAATTTTGTCTGGAAGATCTGAAATGGGTCGTGCTGATGGTACTGTTCAATGTGCCAGGCAAGGAAAATGCCTATGCGCAGATGGAAGAGTTGTTGTTTGAAGAGCCTGAAGGGTTGTTGCACTGACCCGGAAGGAAAGGCAGTGGCGCCCGGATATTAAGCGGGCCATTGCAATATACCTATGACATAATTCTTAGATGTCTAAGATCGATCATTCCTTGTTTAAAGCCGATGAGCATGCGCTTGAGCATGCCTACGGCAATTGTCCCAAATGTGACGCCAGACTCCAGATACGGTCCGGCCGCAGTGGTCCGTTTCTCGGCTGTAGCGGTTATCCGCAATGTGAATTCAGTAAGCCATTGCATGAGTATCAGTATCATGAGCTTAAGGTCATCGAGGATTCCGCTTGTCCACAGTGTGGCTCCAGTCTGGCGGTGAAAAAGGGTCGTTATGGATTATTTATTGGCTGTACTCATTTTCCTCAATGCCACCATATCGAAAAAATAAATCAAAAAGCGGAAACGGCCATTGGCTGTCCCTCCTGTAACAAGGGGCAACTGCAGGAGCGTACAAACCGTTTCGGTAAACGGTTTTTTGCCTGTGATCGTTTCCCTTCCTGTAAGTATTTGCTGAATGATGCGCCGGTATTGGAGGCTTGTCCTGAATGTGAATGGCCGCTGATGTTAAAAAAGAATGGGGCTCATGGAGAATATCTTCAGTGCCCTCAGCGCCGATGCCAGTATAAGATCTTATCCTCTGAGTGATTGGTCTGAAACTGGAACTTTAAGGCTGTATAATCCCGGGATTGTTATCAAATGGCATCGCAGATGAATGAATCACATATCCACTGGCACGAAGAGACCAGACAAGCCTTTTCGGAAGGCAAACTGCTCGCTTACCCCACGGAAGCAGTGTTTGGTCTGGGCTGTGATCCGGATAACCAGTACGCGGTGATGAGCCTGCTGGCATTAAAACAGCGGCCGCTGGAAAGAGGGTTGATTCTGGTTGCAAAAACCTATTCGCAGCTTTTGCCTTATGTGAAAGATTCCGCTATTCCACTGGACAGGCGTACCGGTATTATTTCAAGTTGGCCGGGCCCGGTTACCTGGTTATTGCCGAAATCGGATAGTGCGCCTGACTGGATAACCGGTGGCAATGATATGATCGCCGTGCGGGTTTCGGCGCATCCGGTGGTAGCCCAGCTGTGCGAGTTGTTTGATAAGCCGCTGGTCTCTACCAGTGCGAATCTCACAGGTCAGCGACCGGTTACCGAAGCGAGCGAGATTGTGCATACCTTTGCCGATAAGGTGCTATTGGTGCCGGGAGAGCTGGGAGGAAGTTTAAAGCCTTCTGAAATTCGTCATGGTCTGACTGGCAAGATCATCAGGCCGGGAAAGTAGAGTCGTATGTCTGAAGTTAATCTGGATTCGGTCAAACAGTTTTTACTGGGTTTACAAAACAGCATCTGCCAGACCCTGGAACTGGTGGATGGAAAAGGTAATTTTGTCGAAGACAACTGGCAACGAGAGGAAGGCGGTGGAGGCCGTACCCGTGTAATGGCTGGTGGCCAGGTGATTGAGCAGGGGGGGGTTAATTTTTCCCATGTTTATGGTGATTCACTACCCCCTTCTGCTACAGCTGCAAGACCTGAATTGCAAGGCCGAAGTTTTCAGGCGATGGGTGTGTCTCTGGTGATCCATCCCAACAATCCCTATGTGCCAACGTCGCATGCGAACGTGCGATTTTTTGTTGCCGAGAAGCCGGGAGAGAAGCCAGTTTGGTGGTTTGGCGGAGGCTTCGATTTGACGCCTTTTTATCCTTATTTAGAAGATGTTCAGCACTGGCATGAAGTGGCCCGGGATCTCTGTTTGCCCTTTGGTGAAGAGGTTTATCCTAAGTATAAAAAATGGTGTGATGATTACTTTTATATTAAGCACAGAAAAGAAACCCGTGGTGTCGGTGGCTTGTTCTTCGATGATTTGAATGAATGGGGGTTCGACACTTCCTTTGCGTATATGCAGGCGGTAGGCAATGGTTTTCTGGATGCCTATGTGCCGATTGTAGAGGCGCGTAAAAGTCAGGCTTTTGGGGAGCAGGAGCGTCAGTTTCAGCTTTACCGCCGTGGTCGCTATGTTGAGTTTAATCTGGTCTATGACAGAGGCACACTTTTTGGTTTACAAACCGGTGGTCGCACTGAATCCATTCTGATGTCTATGCCGCCCCTGGCCAGATGGGCCTATGATTATAAGCCGATGCCCGGGAGCCGCGAAGATCAGCTCTATCAGCACTTCCTAAAGCCGAGAGACTGGCTCTAGAACACCCTTATCTCTTTTACTTTGTGAGTTTGACTTTCTTTTACGGCTGGAATCATTGATTTTTCATATGCCTGGCCAGAGGGACCAGATTATTCCAGATAACCTGTCTTAGCTGATCGTCTGTAACCGATTCCTCTAGTGCACGATTCATGCAGTACAACCATTGGCTGATCATCGACTCGTCCACTTTGACATGCAGATGCCTTGCCCGAAGTTGAGGGTGTCCATACTTCTTTTCATACAGTGAAGGACCTCCCAACCAGCCCGTCATAAACTCGAAGAACTTTTTCCGGGTGGTGCGCAGATCTTCTGAATGGATTGCCCTGAGTTGGGCTGCCTTGGGATCCTGCTCCATAATGTCATAAAAGCGCTGACATAAATTCAGTGTGGTTTCTTCCCCGCCAATCATTTCATATAAGCTGGCCGGTTTGGATTTTGCTGACTTCTGGTTTAATCTGCCCAGCCAGTCGTTAAGCTTGGTAAACTTCATGGATCAATACGCCGTTTTTGGTAATCCTATTGCACACAGCAAATCGCCTTTTATCCATACCATGTTTGCACAGCAAACAGGGCAATTGCTGCATTATGAGGCGATCTTAACACCTTTAAAGGGTTTCAAAGAGAAGGTACAGCAGTTCTTCGGACAATCGGGGCGAGGGGCCAACATCACCCTTCCTTTTAAACAGCAGGCCTATGAGCTGGCTGATGAGTTATCGAATGCAGCTCAGCTTGCTGGGTCCGTCAATACCTTGCTTTACGACCGGGGGCGGATAAGGGGGGATAACACTGACGGCGTGGGTCTGGTCAGGGACTTAGCCTTTCACAATATCAGTCTCAGGCAAAAGTCTATACTCTTGCTGGGAGCCGGCGGTGCGGCGAGAGGCGCTATTTTGCCGATACTGGAACAGCAGCCAGACTCCCTGCATATCGCCAATCGTACAGCTACAAAAGCACAAGAATTGGCCAGGCAATTCGCGGATTATGGCAACGTATCCGGTGGAGGACTGGAGCAGATCCCCGCTGACAACTATGCTCTGATCATTAATGCCTCGTCTTCGGGGTTGTCCGGAGACAGACCGCAGATTCCGCAATCTCTCATTAACAATGACAGTGTTTGCTATGACATGGTATATGGTAAGGGCATGACGTCTTTTAATTTGTGGGCAAAAAAAAGCGGCGCGGCACGACAACTTGATGGACTGGGAATGCTGGTGGAACAGGCGGCGCAAAGTTTCTACTTATGGCGAGGTGTTATGCCCGAAACCCAGGCTGTGCGTGAAGCTTTGCGTCAGCACCTGTTTAATTGAATTATGACTGGGACAGGTAGTCATCTTTGAGCTCTACATAATTTAGTGCTGATTGCCTGAGAAAGTCTATTTCTTCTTGCCGTAAAGGTCTGGACTGGGTAACCGGGCTGCCTACATACAAATGTCCTGACTCCAATTTTTTTCCCGGCGGAACCAAAGCGCCGGCACCGAGAAAGACATCATCTTCTATGATGGCACCATCCATGACAATAGCGCCCATACCCACCAATATCCTGTTGCCAAGTATGCAACCATGCAGCATACACTTATGACCTACCGTTACGTCATCGCCAATTAACAAAGGATAGCCGTCCGGGTTATGGTTAGATTTCCGGGTAACATGCAATACCGTGCCGTCCTGAATATTGGTTCGCGCACCAATGCGGATAAAGTTAACATCACCCCTTGCCGCAACCAAGGGCCAGATACTCGAATCATCACCCAGCGTAATATCCCCTTTGATCACGGCGCTATCTTCCACATAACAGCCTTTCCCCAGGACTGGGGCCTTACCTTTATATAAATTCATAGCTTATCTCCATAGTAAATAGCGCTGAAAGTGTTGAAATAGTAGCAAAAATAGGCGTTTAGTGCCTGTTTCCTGCTCAAAGCCAAATAAACCACATAAAAATAGCAAAAAGTCATTGACGATAAAATTGGGATCTGTAGAATGCGCGCTCTCTTCAGGGGACATCGGCAACGACAAACCTGAACGGTAAACAAAGCAAAATAAATTATTTAGGCTGCTTGACTTTACCAAAGGATAGCGTAAAATGCGCGTCC
>NZ_NISX01000012.1 GCF_002591895.1 Lacimicrobium alkaliphilum | reverse complement strand
TGATACTATTGATGCATAGTCGGGACGATGAAAAAGTCGATGTCATGCATTCACTACAACTTGCCAAAGAGCTAACCAGGCAAAACAGGACTTTTAGAATGAAGATTTTTGAAGACGGTGGCCATTCTTTAAGTGGACATCGAGATGAAGCAAGAGCGGAGTTAATTGAGTGGTTTTCACGCTACATTAAATAAATTCAGGATCAAAGGGAACCCGGTAGCCAACAGAATCTACCAGAAGACCGACTTTGCCGGTACGTTGATTGTGAAGCTTTCCGGCCTGTTAATCGGTAACGGGACAAATACAGACAGGAGATAACGGTGATACATAAAGCAATACCGGCGTTAGTTGCAATACTCTGCATCTGCTTTTATTCCGCCACAGCGTCAGCTAAAGGATTTACCTGCAACAATAAGGTGGTGAGAGAGGGCGATACCACTTTTGAGGTGAAGAAAAACTGCGGTGATCCCGACTCTGAAGAAAATATCGGCTATGTGAAAATCGATGACGCCTATGTCACTGTGGTCCGGTATTTCTATGACTTAGGTGATGGCCGGTTGCTGCGCATGCTGGAGTTCCGCAACGGCGTTCTCTACAGTATCGAGAGTGGCCCACGTAGTTAAATTGGACGGAAATCGGGCTGTGGCCACCATGGAGCTAGGGGTGAAAATCAACCGTGCGCTTTTTGCATCGGCTGGATCTGATCGTTGTGCAGTTCTTTTAAGAATTCTGGTGCCAGATCTGCACTATTAGGCCAGACCACTGTCTCCAATTCAGGATCGACTGAAACCCTGGAAAATACAGCCTTGTCCTTCAATGGCTCGAAAACCGGGCCAACCAACTTGTCCTCCAGATCCACTTCGCCAGTCATTCCATCGTCAAATGCAACCCAAAGCCGAAAATCACCAATGTATTTCGCGGATTTGATATGTAACATTGTTTTTACTCCAGTGGGGCAATGTAGTCGAGAGGTTGACCTGAGCGGGCCTTCTTCCAATTGATATCCAGCTCCTCTTTATGCAGGGCAATCCACTCTTTCACAAAGCTAACTGCTCGGGTAGCTCCCCTTCAAGTATATTACCTTCGAAGTCAAAAAGCGCTTCGTAACCAGAGTACTTGGCATGAAAGTGTGGCGGGTTGTGATCATTGAAGTACATTGCGATCAGTATCCCGTAGAAGCGGCTTATGACAGGCACTATCTCATCCCATTCAGGTTGGCTCTCAGTAAGATCCTACTCCAACGAAGCAAACAGTCAATCTTGTCGCTGCACAGTAATCTAATGCGAATACCCCTGAAATCACATTAAGACGTGAGTTGGCCTTTAAAAGGCCCTCTGCAGATTAACAGGCTAAGGCTTCAAATTGCGTACAGCTTGTTTTCACGCACTATTCCCCCATATATAACCCAACGGCTGACTTATGACAGAGGCAGTCAGGGAAACGAATAAAAGGAGAGAATATGAATAAATCCATCAGTATGCTGGCCGCTTTAGTGCTGGCTACTACAGCTCAGGTCTGGGCCGGAGAAGAGAACGATTCCGGCGTGGCCAAAATCCAGCAAGAGTCCCGCCAGCTAATTGAGCAGATTAAAGACTATTCCGCCGAGCAAAAAGACAAGGCCATAGAAGAGACCGCTGATACACTGGCCAAACTGGACAAGCACATCGATAAACTTGAGCGCCGGCTGCAGAAGCAGTGGAGTGAACTGGATGACGCTACCCGTAAAGAACGCAGTGAGGTACTTGATAAGCTGCGTGAACAACGGCTCAGACTGGCTGAATGGTACGGCAGTATGAAAACCAGCTCAGACCCGGCCTGGGAAGAGATGAAAGAAGGCTTTTCCGATGCCTATCAGCATCTGACCGAGGCCTGGGAAAAAGCCACAGAAAAATTTTAGCACCGGTGTTATCTGCCCCGCGACCGGAAGCGCCTGCGGGGGTTGCCCATCAGCGGCAACCATAAACTGTATTGCCCCATACTCGGTAAATAGTGCCAAATCCTGTACTGTGCAAGGCCTGACGCCGCAATGATATAAGTGGTGCAAGGCTGGCTTTATTTCCGCTATCCCCCGCCGCTGGTATACTGTCTGCCTCGCTTATTCAACCAAGACCTGCCCATGCTTCAGAACGATATATTACGCCGCCTGCGCTTTGCCTTAAGTCTCGATAACCAGGCCACCATCACTGTGTTTAAACTGGTGGATTATGAGCTCGAAGATAACTACCTGATGAGCATGATGCGCCGCGAAGAGGAGCCGGGCTTTACGCCCTGCCGCGATAAAATACTGGGACTTTTTCTGGATGGGTTGATTATCAAAAACCGGGGCCGGCAGGAAGGTGTCACCCCCCGCCCGCTTAAGGCAGGTGAAATCTTGAGCAATAACGATATATTGCGAAAAATCAAAATTGCCATGAATTATCAGCAGGAGGATATGCTGAACATCCTTCGCGCGGCAGACTTCCTCATTGGGAAAAGTGAACTGACGGCACTGTTCCGCAAACCCGACCATCGCAGTTACCGGCCCTGTGGTGACCAGTTACTGCGTAACTTTTTGCAGGGGATGGTGAAGCTGAACCGGCCTGATGCAAAGTAGCTATGCTTGTTTGCTACATAGCAATCCAAAGTGTGACTGCCATGGAGCAACAATGCCGGTTTGTTTAACCAGTACAGCATGAGTGGATATACATGTTGGAATCCACGTCTCTGAACCTCTTGATTGCTAATGCTATGGGAGTGGGCTAAATGGCAAAAGAACAGACGCTAATTGACGATGCCGTCAAGATGGACCATAATAGACCTAACATAACCGCCACGCTTAGTACCCTTAGGGTGTCGCGCAACCTTGGCGGTTTTTCTTTGCCTGCAACGAATCCAACTCAGGGTAATGAGGCAAGCAAATGGCGCTAGTTCAGTATACCAAACCTCCTCTCTCCTTCGCCGACCAAGTCATTAACCTTGAGAAAAAAGGCCTGAACTTCAATGACAAACCGCGAGCAGAAATTAGATTAGCAAGCATCAGCTACTATCGTCTGAGTGGCTATTGGTATCCATTCCGTGTTCGAGATGAGCGGAACAATGTTACAAATCAGTTTGAGCCGGGAACCAACTTCGATGAAGTCATATTTCTGTACGAATGGGATCGACAGCTTCGTTCTCTCGTACTCGACGCCATAGAAAGAGTAGAGATTGCGGTCAGAACTCAATTTACATATCACATTGGGCATAAATATGGGGCATTCGGTCATACAGATGCTCAGAACTTTCATCCAAAATTCAATCACCAAAACTGGCTAAGCAAATTGGAGGATGAAGCACGCCGCTCTAGCGATGATTTTATCCGCCATTATCAGTCCAAGTATACAGGCTTCCCCACAGTTCCGATCTGGATGCTAACAGAAGTTATGTCACTAGGAGCTCTGTCATTTGGGTACAAAGGATTGATAAATGACCGTAGTAAAGGAGTTGAAGATAAGAAAGCGGTAGCTCAACATTTTAATATTCATCACAAAAAGCTTAGCGACTGGTTACACACCTTAACTTATGTGAGAAACATTTGTGCTCACCATAGCCGCTTGTGGAATCGTTCTTTAGCAATCAGGCCTGACAAAACAGGAGATACACGATGGCTCGCTCCAATCACTCCCAGAAATGACAGAATTTTTTATGTTTTGCTTATGTTAAGACATCTACTCAGAGCTGTCGGCAATGGAGATGACTGGGTTCAACATGTAAATCAACTGTTAGAACAATTGGCTCATAGCGGTAAGTGGCGTTCTGCAATGGGTTTACCTGAGAATTGGAGAGGACACCCATTATGGAAATAAAAAGGGTCACCCATTAATCAGCCGCCTTTTTCTCAGGCGACCTGAATTGGTTAAAGAGGGGCAGATCAAAATTAAACGTCTGCTATTAGCACCATACGGTCGGAAGGAGAACTTTGACCGGCTGGATCTAAAGGGGTTGATATATTTTATCCCATCAATCCAGCGGATTTACTGAACAATAATTGCTGTTAAGAAATACCCCCTGCTACTTGTTACCACAAAGCGAAGAGTTGCTCTTCAATAACCACCTTGATTATAGGTTATTACCTATATAGAATTTAACCTATATCACAAAAGGAGGGATCATGTGGGTTGTCGAGACGACCGACACTTTTGATGAGTGGTTCGATGCTCTGGACGATACCGATCGTGCAAACGTTCTGGCTTCAGACCGCGAATATACAGTGCATCTGGGAAAACTGAAAAAGAGGTAAATACCATGGCAAGAACACTTGATCAAATACTTGCCAGCGAAAAGCCAGAGGTTGTTGCCAAAGCGAAGAAGGCGGCGGCCGAGATATTGCTCAACATTAACCTGGCAGAGCTTCGTGATCACATGAATCTGACCCAGGGTGAGATTGCGTCAGCCCTTGGTGTCAAGCAGCCGACAGTTTCCGATATGGAAAAACCAGGGCGCGATATGAGACTATCGTCTCTTAAGCGCTATGTGGAGGCTTCAGGTGGAAAACTTCGAATTGATGTGGAACTTCCTGATGGTACGCATTACGGGTTTCCTGTTTGATCAACAGCAGATTGGCTTCCGCAGAAGCCTGAGAAAGGCTCTTCAAAGAAGGGCGTGCCGGAATAAACCGAAGCCCTACTCCGCGCTGTCGATCATTTTATAAACCTGTTTAAGAAAAGGCGTGTACAGATCTTCACGGTCGTACATATTGAGGTAGAACAGGGTGACCATCTGATGCTGTGGGTCAATCATGAATTCTGTGCCCATCATTCCGCCCCAGGCGTAGGCCAAATTGGATACTGCCTCAACCGGCTTGCTGTTGTCGTTAAACAGCCGGAATCCAAGGCCGAATTCAAACCCTTCACCACCTGAGTTGGGTGTTGGCAGGCGGTTGATTTGCGTCATCCTTTCTACGGTTTCGGCTTTAAGAATGCGCTGGCCGTTATATTCGCCGCGGTTCAGCAGCATCAGGCAGAATTTGGCATAGTCAGTGATCGGGCCGTTCAGGCCGATGGCCCCTTCGGCGTAGGTCTGCTGCTCGCTAACCGCGCCCTGGCTGTAATAATCCGGGCGCGGCTCTAAGGTTCCGTCCACCAGGCTATGGGCTTTGATAAAGCGCGCTTGCTTATCGGCGCTGAAATACCAATCGGTATCTTTCATGCCCAGTGGCTCAAGCACGCTTTGTTTCACATACTGGCGCAGTGGCATGCCAGAAATACGCTCAATCAGGTAACCGAGCATATTGGTGCTGATATGGTAATCCCAATCAGAACCCGGCTCGAATCCCAGCGGATATTCTGCCAGTGCCTGCATTTCATCGCGCAGATAGGCGGCATGCATATCACCGCCGCCGGTGTGCTGTCCATGGGGAATAAAGTCAGGTTCAGGCGCTCCGAAAAAGCCAATTGGTCTGGCGTCGCCCTGAAACCGCTGACTTCGCATCTCGCCTGCCAGCCTGGCACCGAGCCCTGAGGTATGGCTCATCAGATGCGCAAAGGTCATGGGGTTACTCACCTTTTCGGTCAGATAAGTGCCATCCTTATCCTTACCTGTTACCAGGGTGTCGGGAATACCGGGGAAGTAGTCGGCAACAGGATCATCAATGGCCACCAGCCCTTGTTCAACCAGAGTCATAAAGGCCACCGTTACCACCGCTTTGGTCTGCGAGAACAACACGTAATAGTCATCCAGAGACGCCGGTATATTATTGTCCGGATCTTTCCAGCCATGGGCGTTGGCATAGACCACCTTGCCGTCTTTAATCACCATCGCCGCCAGGCCGGGGGCTTTTTTCTGATCGATATAGGATTGCAGTAAGGCGTCCATTTGTGGGTCGGGTACCACGCTCAGCTCTGACAGATTGTCCTGAACGTGCTGGCTTTTTGCATCGGTCGTGCCGCCATCCTCCACGCGCTGTTGCGGCTGGCTACAGGCCATCAGGGCAACCAACCCCAGGGGTAATAAACCCCGAATTTTGTTTATCATAATCAAACTCCTTTTATCCGTAGCCATTTGCGACGCTCTGAATAGCCATTCCTAACTATGTATCTTGCACGGCAGGTGGTGTTGTTAAGATTGAAAACCCTCCACAGCATGGACGCTGTGGCGGAGCTTCCAGGGAAGGATTAACCGCGTGTTATCAATCTTTACAACATCACCTTACCTGCAATCAGGAACACTTATTTAATTGGGCCGTCTCAGATGAAATATCTGGCATTGATTACCCAGTTTGGGGCCCTGGGCAAAGTTAGTGCCTTCGGCCAGGCCGCAATTGGCCAGATCCATCACCTGGTTGCTGTAACGGTTCTCCAGCAGCATGCCGCCGCCGTCGGCTGCTGTAAGGCGCCACTGGGCAGTTTTGGCATCGCAGTCTGACAGTTGCAGGTTAGCGCCGGGTACGATGGCATCGTTTTCGCTGGCGATACAGAGGTTATCTGCATGTTTGGGTTTGACCTGAAAATAACCGGTATCGGTATGACTGAATAGCCAGCGCTGATTATCCTGATACTGCCAGGCAGCCTGCTGAATATTGGCGCCAATACTGTCACCTTCCGCCGCCGGGGTCTTACCGGACTGGCGGCTTAGCAGCACCACTTCACCCATGGGTTGTAAACGCCAGTCCTGGCAGGCGCTGTCAGCATTCTGCTGCAGAATGGCCTGATTGGCATTGGCAGAACAACCGGCTACCGCCAGCGGTTTGCCGCTGGCGCGATTAAGAAAGCGGGTATGACCGTCTTCGCCGGTTTCCAGCGCCCACTCCTGGCAGGCGTTATTGCGCCAGGCGGCCTGACGGATGCGGGCATTATCCGCATCGCTGCACTGGGCCACCTCAAGAAATTTGCTGTCATGCACATTGGCCAGGCGGTAGTAGCCCTCAGTGGTAGGATCCAGCACCCACTGGCCGTTATTGGCATTGCACTGCGCCTGCACCGCCTTGTGATCTTCAGGGTTGGCGGCAATGGCCAGGCACAGGTCGCTGGTGCCGTTTACCAGCTGAAAATGCTGCCCCTGTACGCGGGTGATCAGCGGGCCATCTTCACCTGAAGGCGGCTCAACCGCCACTCCGGGGGTAACCGGCTTGCCGAATTCCGGCGTGCCATCATCGTTCCAGCTGAATTTCTGTGCCCGCAATGAACGGGTCGCACTACAGCCATGCTCTACCGAGTCATTGCCATGGTAAACCAGCCAGTCTTCACTACCATCGGGGGAACCGAAAAAGCCGTTATGGCCTGGGCCGAATACGGTTTCGGTACGCTCAAACACCGGTTCGGGGTATTTTTTCCAGTGTTCGCGGTTAAGGGGGTCATCCCCTACCAGCTCCATTAAGCCGAGCTTATAGTCCGGGGTATTGCAGTAGCTGGCCGAGTAGGTCATAAAAGTGCGGCCATTACGCTGCAAAATCTCAGCCCCTTCGGTGACCTTACGGCCGCTGATTTCCCAGTCCAGTTCGGGGCGGGTGAGTATGGTATGGGGCGTGCCCGGCTTAAGGCTCCAGGGCGTATCCATTTCGGCGATAATATTCAGTTGCTCATCGCCCTGCCACTGGGAATAAATCAGGTATAAACGATCGTTAAGCTCCAGATAATTGCCATCAATGTTCCATACATCCGGCATCGGCGCACCCTTGTATTCATAGGGCCCCATGGGGTCGTCGCCGGCACTTTCCAGTACATTCAGATGCTGATAATCCAGCGTGCCGTCCTGACCTGATGTGTACATCATATACCAGCGGTAACCGTTGGGGCCTTTGAGGCGATGAAATTCAAACGCCCAGAAATTACAGCAACGTTCAGGGTCGGTATCTGACCATACATTGACCGGTGTGGCATCGGCCAGCCCCGCCAGGGTCGGAGACTTACGCATCACCAGTTCCGAGGTCCAGGTGGTGGTGGTCAGGTAATAATTACCGTCCCAGTATTCCAGCCAGGGATCGGCCCCGTTAGGAAACAGCGGATTGGTGAAGGTGCCTTTTTTCTGGCTCTGGTCTGGCTGTTCCGCCTGACTCTGCTCTGTTACTGACTGACTGGCACAGCCGCCGAGATTCAGTATCAGTAACAGACCGGCGGCCAGGGAAGACGTGGATTTAAGGGCGTTCATAATCAGTTCTCTTTTGCATGGATTGCAGGCGATTTTCATTTCAGCTGTCACCGCGAGTCAGGAAGCGATAGATAATCCGGGTACGGTATGTTTCACCGGGGTTGAGCCGGGTTGAAGGAAACATGGCCTGATTCGGCGAATCCGGGAAATGCTGTGGCTCAAGGCAAAAGCCGCTGCGGTGCTGATAGGTTGTGCCTTTGCCGGTCAGGCTGCCATCCAGGAAATTACCGGAATAGAACTGCACGCCTGGCTCTTCGCTGGCCACCTCAAGCACCCGGCCACTGACGGGCTCTTCGACTCTGGCCGCGAGGCGCAGTTTGCCGTCGCCTTCGCGGTCCAGTACATAGTTGTGATCGTAGCCCTGGCCCCTTTGCAATTGCTCATGGTCTTCGTTAATGCGCTCGCCCATTGGCGTCGGCTCGCGAAAATCAAAAGGGGTATTGCTGATGTCTGCTATCTCTCCGGTGGGTATCAACCCTTCGTCGACAGGTGTATAGGCGTCAGCAGGGATCATTAACTCATGGCCGAGAATATCGCCGCTGCCAGCCAGGTTAAAGTAACTGTGCTGGGTCATATTCACGATGGTGGGCTTGTCGGTTGTCGCTTCAAAGCGCATATCCAGCTCATCATTGTTGCTGAGCTCATACACCACTTTAACCTCGAGCCGCCCGGGGTAGCCCTGATCGCCGTCTTCGCTGACCAGAGCCAGTTCAACACCGGCGCTGCTGTCGGTTTTAAAGGGGGTCATCTGCCAGTTGCGCTTGTCAAAGCCCTGTACGCCGCCGTGCAGATGGTTTTCGCCGTCATTGGTATCCAGTTGATAAACCCTACCCTCAAGCTCAAAACGCCCTTTATTGATTCGGTTGCCGTAACGGCCAATCAGGGCACCGAAATAGGGATTGGACTGCACATACTCCTCTAAACTGTCGAGACCGAGCACGATATCGCCCATTTGCCCTTGTGCATCGGGAGTGAGCAGACGGGTAATGATGCCGCCGTAGCTGATTACGTCCATTTCGATACCATTGCTGTTACGCAATGTCACCTGGGTGACCTTTTCACCGGATGATAAGGTGCCATAATCCTGACTGGAAAAAGAAGGCTGGGACGACATAGAGGTTTCCTTTTCTGCTTGTGGCTGAGACGCCGACTGGGATTGAGGGCCTTCACTACAGGCACTGAGGCCGAAGAGTAGCGTAACGCAGGCCGCCAGAGTAGCAAACTGCCGGCTGAAACTGCCACCGGAACGATTAAAGCCACGGCGTGCACCGGAGCAGGTTGATAGATATAGGAGCATGACTTTACCTGTTGGCAACAAATTTTATACTTTTATATTACAAATAAGGATGGGTATGCAAGTTTTGTCGCAGATAATTTTAGCGGATCGCTCAGCGGCAGCTTTGACAAAGAATCTGCTATAGTTTTGAGCACCGTATCAGAGCAGAATTCTGCCGTTTTCCACCATGATACAGTCCATGCCTGCCGCCTCTGCGGCCTGACGACCAATTTCGGTATCTTCAAATACCACACAGTGCTGTGCGGGCACGCCGAGGTTATCGGCTACCTGTAAGAAGGTCTCGGGATGAGGCTTACCCTGACGGACATCTGAAGCGGTGACCAGGGTCTGGATCTTGTCCATCAGGCCGGTATCCCGCAGCATCTTTTCCGCGTGGGGCCGCTCGGCACCGGTACCCACACCAACGGGAATACGGGTACGGTAGTGTTCGAGTACGGCGATAGTGGCATCAATAGTCACCGGGGCACTGTCCATCTGCTCCCAGAACCGCCGCTTGGCTTGTGCCACCTGCAAGGGATCATGACTAAGGCCATGCTTTTGATTCAGCAGTACCACCGTCGCCTGAGTGGGTACTCCGCCAAGGCCGTTCATATACTCAGCGTCAAAAGGGTAACCAAAGTGTTTGCAGGTCTGCTCCCAGGCGAGCATATGCTCGCTCATGGAGTCGATCAGCGTGCCGTCCATATCAAACACAATGCCCTGATATTGGCTTAGATCCAGCATAGTCATACCCCGTTGCGTCACTGAAACGGGGCCTTACAGCCCCTGATTCAGATGATAATACGCGGCATTCTGGCGCAATTCACTCTTCAGGGCGCGGATATTGGTATCGGCATCGATAATGATGGTTTCCACCCCGGCCATCTCGGCAAAGTCTTCCAGCATTTCGGTGCTTACCTGCTGGCTGTATACCGTATGGTGAGCGCCACCGGCATGGATCCATGCGGCCGCAGCCACAGACAGATTAGGCCGTGGCTCCCACAACGCTGAAGCGACCGGCAGGTGCGGCAAATCCGCAGGCGGCGCCACAGTGTCCACTTCATTGATCAAAAAGCGGAATCTGTTGCCCAGATCTATAGGTGACAGATTCACCGCCGGGCCGGGCTGTGCGGTAAACAGCAGGCGGGCCACATCACATCTGACGCCGATGCTGTGATGATGCACTTCCAGACGGGGTTTTTGCGCAGCAATCGAAGGGCAAACCTCCAGCATATGGGCACCCAGTACCTGATCACGGGCACCGAGGTTATAGGTGTAATCTTCCATAAAGGAGGTACCGCCCTGACGGCCCTGCCCCATCACCTTCATTACCCTGACCATGGCCGAGGTTTTCCAGTCACCTTCGGCGCCATAACCGTAACCACGGGCCATCATTCGCTGAGTTGCCAGGCCCGGCAGACCGGTGAGACCAGCCAGATTTTCAAAACAATTGGTGTAGGCGTTAAAGCCGCCGTCATCAAGGAATTTACTCATGCCCAGTTCCAGCCGGGCTTCATTTTTCAGCATGGCCAGCTGATGGCTGTCTTCAAGCAATGCCGGGGCAATGTCATAGTCCTGACGGTACTGTTCTAGCTGGCTGTTGATTTCGGCATCACTGACCTGCTCCACCACATCAACCAGCTCGGCGAGACTGTAACCATGCACTTCATAGCCAAACTGGATCTGTGCCGCGACTTTGTCGCCTTCGGTTACCGCGACCTGGCGCATATTGTCACCAAAACGGGCCACTTTTAGAGAACGGCTCTCATGCCAGCCCAATGCCGCCCGGCACCAGTCATCAATCTGGGCCTGAACCTCTTCTTTTTGCCAGTGACCTACCACCACTTTACGCTCTTTGCGCATACGGGTGCCGATAAAACCAAACTCACGGTCTCCATGGGCGCTCTGGTGGGTATTCATGTAGTTCATGTTGATTTCAGACCAGGGCAACTCGGCATTGAACTGGGTATGCAGATGCAAAAACGGCTTGCGCAGCTCATTTAAACCGGCGATCCACATCTTGGCCGGCGAAAAGGTATGCATCCACATGACCAGGCCGACACACTCGGCGCTGGCGTTTGCCTGCTGGCAAAGGGCATGGATTTCCTGCGGTGTTTTTACCACCGGCTTAAACACCATGTTCACCGGCAGTTTGCCTGTTTCGTTCAGACCCTTAACGATGGTCTGACTGTCGCCGGCGACAGTTTCGAGCACCTTGGGACCGTACAGATGCTGAGATCCTGTGACCAACCAGACTTCTTTTTGCTTAACCTGTTGCATAATCTTCCTCTTCTAAACTTGGTTGCGGCTCAGCTACTCTGCCCGTAATAGGCATTCTTGCCGTGCTTTCTTAAATAATGTTTGTCCAGTATCGCCTGACTCAGCAGGCTGCCACTGGGTGCCAATGTGCGGGTGAGATAGGCCATGCGGGCAATCTCTTCGAGCAAAACAGCGTGATATACAGACTTGGCGGCACTCTCACCCCAGGTAAAGGGCGCATGGCCGGCAACAATCACCATCGGCGAGGCCATCGGATCGCGCTGCTGAAAACAGTCGGTGATCTGCACCCCGGTTTCCTGTTCGTAATCTCTTTCTATCTGGGCTTGTGTCATCTCTGCGGTGCAGGGGATCTCACCATGCACAAAATCCGCATGGGTAGTACCCAGACAGGGAATAGACAACCTGGCCTGGGCCCAGGCGGTGGCATAGGTAGAATGGGTATGCGTTACCCCGCCTATGGCCTCAAAGTGACGATACAAATGGGTATGGGTTTTGGTATCCGAAGAAGGCCGCATAGACCCTTCCACTACCTTATCGTCGAGATCCACAATCACCATGTCATCGGCCTGCATCTGCTCGTAAGAAACACCGCTGGGCTTGATCGCAATCACGCCTTTCTGGCGATCAATCTGCGACACATTGCCAAAGGTGTAGATCACCAGCCCCTTGCTCTGCAGCTCCAGGTTGGCTTCATACACTTCGCGTTTTAATTCACGGTAGCTCATTACTCACCTCCGCTGACAAACTGCCCGAGGCGCTGATAACGGGCGTAAAGTTGATCGTAAAGCTGTACATTGGCCGGATTCGGCTGATAGGTTTTATGCACCGGCGAAGCCATTACTGCCTGCGCCTCGGCAACACCCGGATAGGCGCCGCCCACGACTGCCGCAAAAATCGCCGCACCCAGAGCGCAGCTCTGTTCACTTTCGAGTACATCAATAGGGCAGTTCCAGACATCGGCGCAGACCTGCATCACAAAATCAGATTTCTTCGAGATCCCGCCGATCACCACAATGTTTTCTACCGGTACGCCCTGCTCGCGGAAGCGCTCTGTAATGGCCCGGGAGCCAAAGGCCGTAGCCTCAACCAGCGCCCGGAACAGGTGAGCAGCACTGCTGCCCATCTTCAGACCACTGATGGCCATGGCAACGGATTGATCGGCATCGGGGGTGCGCCGGCCATTGACCCAGTCCAGTGCAGTGAGATTGCCCGCACCGGGTTCTAAGTTCTGAGCCTGCTCTGACAGCGCCTGTAAAATTTGCGCTTCTATCTGCCCGACCTGCTGCGCCCAGATATCAGCCACTGTGGCGTGCGGCTGGATGTGTTGCAGTGGCCAACAGAGTAAGTCTTTAAACCAGGCATAGAGGTCGCCAAAGGCCGACTGACCGGCTTCCAGACCCACCATACCGGGCACCACTGAACCGTTCACCTGCCCACAGATACCGGGTACTGATTTGCCCTCGAGCTGCGTCGGCTCCGCCAGCGTAATATCGCAGGTAGAGGTGCCCATCACTTTGGTCAGCGTGCCGGGGCGCACATTGGCTGCTACTGCCCCCATATGACAGTCAAAGGCACCAAAACCCACCGGTGTACCGGCTTTGAGACCAAGCTTAGCGGCCCACTCATCCGTCAGACCGCCGACCTTTTGATCGCTGCAGCGGGTATCGGCATTCAGGCGCTCCACCAGCCCGTCGAGCAGCGGGTCGATACCGGCGAAAAACGCATTCGGCGGGAAGCCCTGCCATTTTTCGTTCCACATCAGTTTATGCCCGGCGGCGCAACGACCCATCTGTAATACAGAAGGATGGGTGGTACCGGTGAGTACGGCGGGCAACCAGTCACAATGTTCTACCCACATATGCGCAGCCTGATGCACCAGGCTGTCCTGCCGTGATACATGCAGGGCCTTGGCCCAGTACCATTCAGAGGAATAAATGCCACCCATATCCTGCAGATAATTAACCGGGGCAGCATTCGCGGCCTGCGTGATTTCTGTGGCTTCGGCCAGCGCCGTATGATCTTTCCACAGCACAAACATGGCGTTGGGGTTGTCGGCGAATTCCGGTTTCAGTGCCAGCGCCTGGCCCTGACTGTCAACCGCCACCGGGGTAGAACCTGTCGTATCGATGCTGATGCCGAGAACCTTGTCGCCACTGCTGGCAGGTAATGATTGCCATAGCTTCTGCAGCGCCTGCTGCAGACCCTCCAGATAATCCAGTGGGTGCTGGCGAAACTGATCACGGGCGGGATCACAATACAGGCCCTGGGACCAGCGTGGATAATTAACCACAGCACTGGCCAGTTCACTGCCATCGTGGGTATCCACCAGTAATGCTCTTACCGAGTCAGAGCCGTAATCCAGCCCCAGTACATATCCAGACATAAAAACCTTCGCAATTTGTTGCTGATATTCGTCAATTTTGTTATTTGTATGATAATATCAACATTCATCAATTGCAAAGGTAATATAAAAATAATATTGAGCCTCAGGGTTCAGTAGTCAGCAACCAGACGGGGCAATAACTTATGTTCCATGCCCTTTCAGCCCTTAACCAAAAAGAGAGCCACATGTCAGATCAACTCAGTCAGCTCAAAGCCTTCACCACTGTGGTGGCCGATACCGGTGACTTCGAAGCCATTCGCCAGTATCAGCCTGAAGATGCCACCACCAATCCATCACTGATACTCAAGGCCGTACAACAGGAAAAATATCGCCCTTTGCTGAGCGAAGCGCTGCAATGGGCCGGAACCCAAAAAGATCACAGCAACAAGACCGAACTGGCCGCCGATAAGCTGGCGGTGATGCTTGGGGCCAGATTGCTGCAACAGGTACCCGGCTACGTGTCTACGGAAGTGAATGCCCATTTGTCATTCGATACCATGGGCACCATCGAAAAGGCCCATCAATTGCTTGACCTGTATCGCCAGCAGGGTGTGGACACCGACCGCATTCTGATTAAAATTGCCGCCACCTGGGAAGGCATACAGGCCGCCAGAGTACTGGAGCAACAAGGAGTGAAGTGCAATCTGACGCTGGTGTTTAGTTTTACTCAGGCCCGCGCCTGTGCCGAAGCGGGAGCCTATCTGATCTCACCGTTTGTGGGCAGAATCCTCGACTGGTACAAGGCCAATCATCCGGATCAGGACTTCAGTGGTATGCAGGACCCCGGTGTTCAGTCGGTTACCCGTATCTACGAGTATTTCAAACAGCACGGCTACAATACTGTGGTGATGGGTGCCAGTTTTCGTAATATCGGTGAAATTCAGTGTCTGGCGGGTTGTGATCGCCTGACCATCAGCCCGGCTTTGCTGGAACAGCTTGCCAATACCCAGGGTGAACTGCCCCGCCGCCTGAACCCAGCAGAGGTGCCCAAAGGCGAACAGCCTGCACAATTAAACGAAGCGGATTTCCGCTGGCAAATGAATGAAGACCCTATGGCCACGGAAAAGCTGGCCGAAGGGATCCGCCAGTTCGCCGCCGATCAGGTCAGACTGGAACAATTACTGCGACAATAAGAAATAAAGTGGGGTCAGAGTAAACTTTTCTAACCTGGAGCAGTTCAAAGTTCGCGGGCTCTGGTTGAAAAGTTTACTCTGACCCCACTTTTTATTGTCTAAGCCTGATCTATCAGCTTTATGGCTCTGGCCACCACGGCTTCCGTGGTAAAGCCGAAATGCCGCAACAGATCTGCGCCGGGTGCCGACTCCCCAAAGGTCCGCATGCCGATAATATCGCCAGTATTGCCAACGTATTTGTACCAGTAGTCACAGTGCGCCGCTTCAATGGCAAGTTTAGGGCAATTAGGTGGTAACACCTGCGCCTTATATTCTTCAGACTGGGCATCGAACCTGTCGGTACAGGGCATGGACACCAGTTGTACTGCAACTCCTTGCTCAGTTAACTGCTCGGCGGCTTGTTTGGCCAGCCCCACTTCAGAACCGGTGGCAATCAATACCAGCTGAGGCCGCTCAGCGGTCGCGCGCAGAATATAGCCGCCTTTTTCGATCTGGGACAATTGTTCTGCACTTCTGGACATAGCTTTTAGGGTCTGGCGGCTGAACACCAATGCTGTCGGCCCTTTCTGGCGTTGCAAGGCACAGGACCAGGCCACCGCCGTTTCCGCAGCGTCGCAGGGGCGCCAGACAGACAGATTCGGGGTCATTCGCAGGTTGGCCAGTTGCTCGATGGGCTGATGCGTCGGGCCATCTTCACCCTGGCCGATGGAATCATGGGTGTACACAAAAATATTGCGGATACCCATCAGCGCTGACATACGCACGGCATTGCGGGCGTATTCCATAAACATCAGGAAGGTGGCGCCGAAGGGAATAAATCCACCGTGCAGGGCGATACCGTTCATGATCGCCGACATACCAAATTCACGCACACCGTAATACAGATAATTGCCATCATCCTGATCCTGTAACCCCTTCGCACCCTGCCAGAGGGTCAGGTTGGAACCGGCCAGATCGGCAGAGCCGCCAAGCAACTCTGGCAACAACCCGGCATAATATTCAATGCTCTGCTGTGATGCTTTACGGCTGGCGATATCGGCCATCTGCTGCTGACTCTGCTGAACAAAAGACCAGGCGTTATCTGCAAAATCAGCAGGCAACTCACCGCCCATACGCCGCTGAAATTCGGCCGCCAATTGCGGATAGGCGCAGGCATATTCACTCAGCAATCCTCTCCATTGCTGCTCAAGTTCCTCACCCTGAGCCTTACTATCCCAGCCCTGATACACATCCTGCGGGATCTCAAAGGGCCCGTAAGGCCAGTTAAGAAATTCCCGGGTCGCTTTGATCTCATCTTCGCCCAGTGGCGCACCATGGCAATCATGACTGCCGGATTTATTTGGCGAACCGAATCCTATAGTGGTCTGGCAGCAAATCAGTGTGGGTTTATCAGTGACTGCCTGCGCCATCTCAATGGCATCGGCGATGGCTTGTGGTTCGTGACCATCTACACTGGCGATCACATGCCAGCCATAAGACTCGAAACGCTGTGCAGTATCATCGGTAAACCAGCCCTGCACTTCACCATCAATGGAAATACCATTGTCATCCCAGAAAGCAATCAATTTACCCAGTTTATGAGTACCGGCTAAGGAGCAAACCTCATGAGAAATTCCCTCCATCAGGCAGCCGTCACCGAGGAAACAATAAGTGAAGTGATCAACCAGCGAGAAGCCGGGGCGATTAAACTGTGCCGCCAGGGTCTTCTCCGCTATGGCCATGCCTACGGCGTTGGCAATACCGGCACCAAGAGGTCCGGTGGTGGTTTCCACACCAGGGGTATAACCATATTCCGGATGCCCGGGCGTGCGGGAATGTAATTGCCTGAACTGTTTGAGGTCATCAATCGATAAGTCATAACCACTCAGGTGCAACAGAGCATAAAGCAGCATGGAGCCATGACCATTAGATAGTACAAAACGATCCCTGTTTACCCAGTCCGGATTAGCCGGGTTGTGTCTGAGGTATCGGCGCCATAGTACGCTGGCAATATCGGCCATTCCCATGGGTGCGCCAGGATGGCCGGATTTGGCCTGCTGCACGGCGTCCATAGCCAGCACCCGAATGGCATTGGCCAGTTGCTTGTCATTGTTCATACTCTCATCTCACTATCTTTATATTATTGTATTATAATTATTGCAGAGAGGTGGATAAGGTGCAACTGCTGACACAGCGCGATAATAACAACCGTATAGGTCAGGAGCTTACCGTATGTTCACAGTTATACGTTTTATCTGGCCTTTAGGTGGTGCCGGCACTATTCTCTGTTTCTGGATGACACACTACACACAGAAGAGCCACAGGAAGGAATGCGTCGACTACTGCTATCACTGACACTGTTTCTCAGTACCTTTGTTTTCGCCGAAACCGGGCAGATGCTGTGGGTAAGCCCCGATGATGAAGGCCGCACCCATAAAAACATTCAGTCCATGGGGATCAAGGAATCCACCTTTGCCCTGTTGGCAGAGGCATTGCCTGAGCTGGAGAATCGGGTTGTATCGGCGAATAATATCCGTGCCCTGCAGATGCTGGAAGATAATCCGGTAGCATGCACCGGCAACAAAATCTTAAGTAGAGACCGCGCTGAACGCTTTTATGCCAGCGCTTTGCCACAGACCGTATTCCCGGGATTGCGTCTCTACACCCGCGAGGAGTCACCGTTAACCCCACAGTTAATAGCATTACAACAAGCCGGCTCGCTGGAACTCCCGCAGGTGTTGGACAAGGTTCAGGATAAGCGATTCGGGGTCGTAGGTGGGCGGCGTTACAGTAAACAAATCGATGCTATTCTACGCGACCCCATATGGCAATCTAAACTCTGGACCCGCACGGCTTCGGATATGGGTGCAGGGATGTTTGATATGTTACTCACTGGCCGCATTGCCGCTCTGCTGGAACACCCCAACAGCGCGTTTCATTATCACCAGCAACTGAACTCAGATATCGGATTACACAGTTTTGCCGTGACACAGGCACCGGGACGGGCGCTGGGTTATATTCTGTGTTCCAAAACCCCCGAGGGAAAAAGGCTCAGCGAAATGCTGAGCCACACTATTGCCAGATTAAGCCAGACCCCTGCATACCTGCGGGCCCACCTGGACTGGCTGCCACAACAGAAGCAGGAGAAGGCGTCTTACCTGCAACTCTATAACGAGGTTTACGGTACCAACTTTCAGGGTACCCTAGTCAGCAAAGCGGAATAGCAACTCACCGCCTTTAAGCAATTGGCGGTGGCTGATACTGTGCCCTTTGAGAAACTGACCGTTAAGATACACTTCACCGACATAATTATCTCCGCGATCATTTTCTTTGCGCACCCGCAGGGTATTGCCGTTATCCAGTTGTATTTGCGCCTGGTCAAACTGCGGGGTGCCCAACACGTAATCCCCCCCTACCGGATTAACCGGATAGAAACCCAATGCGCTGAATACATACCAGGCCGACATCTGACCCACATCATCATTACCGGCCAGGCCGTCGGGCTGAGCCAGATACATGGTTTCGCGAATTTCCTTTATTCTGGCCTCACCTTTCCACTTCTGATCGGTAAAGGCATAAAGATAGGCCACATGGTGCACCGGCTCATTGCCATGGGCATACTGGCCAATAAGGCCGGAGATATCCGGTGACACATCGCCGTCCATTTCTGAACTGGTGGTAAACAGCTCATCCAGTTTGGCAATAAAGTTCTGTTCGCTGCCAAACAGCTCAATCAAGCCTTCCACCTCATGGGGCACAAAGAAGCTATATTGCCAGGCATTGGCCTCGGTGTAATCGGTGTTGCGATGTTCCACATACACAGGGTTAAAAGGGGTTACCCAATCGCCCTGTTTATCTTTGCCACGCATAAAACCGGTACTGGCATCAAACAGGGTGCGATAACTTTGTGAGCGGCGCAGAAAATAGGCATATTCATCATCCTTACCTAATGCTTTGGCCAGCTGTGCAATGGCCCAGTCATCAAAGGCATATTCGAGGGTTTTGGATACCGCTTCCACTTCCAGTTCTGAGGGGATATAGCCGTATTCCCGGTACAGATCGATGCCGAAGCGGTTCTGCATCGCCGAGGTTTTTACTGCAGCAAACAAGCGCTGCGGATCCACAGTAGTCAGCCCCTTAAGATAAGCATCGACGATCACCGGCACGGCGTGATAGCCGATCATCACATCGGTTTCGTTGCCCATCAGCTCCCAGCTTGGCAGCAATCCCACTTCATCGTAAAAACCCAGCATGGAGTGAATCATATCGTCCACCCGGTCAGGGTTACTGATGGTCAGCAGCGGATGCAGCGCCCTGAAGGTATCCCAGAGTGAAAACAACGAATAGCGGCCATAGCCAGGGTCTGTGTGGCTGCTGCCATCGGCACCAAAATATCCGCCATTTACATCGTGAAAAACCTGTGGCGCCACAAAAGAGTGATAAAGCGCCGTATAGAATTTCGTTTTAGCTTCATCGTCCTTGTCATCAACCTGAAATTTGCCAATCTGTTGCTGCCAGGCTTGTTTTGCCTGAGCCCTGGCGCCATCGAAATCCAGCGCAGCCACTTCGGCCTGAAGGTTTTCCCTGGCACCATCAATTCCCACGTAAGACAGCGCCACTTTGGCCTCAACAACAGTTTCACCCTCTGGCGAACCGAAGTTAAGCACCACCTGGCCCTGTTCCGCCTGTAAATGCACCCCTTCAACTGGCTCTCCCTGCTGATAAAGCTGATGGCTGAAAGGCTGATCAAAGCGGGCCACGAAATACAATGGCTGGTATTTAGCCCAGCCCCCGGAGATTCGATAGCCACTGATGGTGTGTTCATCCTCCACCCGGATAAAGGTCATCAGGGCCTTGTCGTAATTTTGTGCATAACCCAGGTCAAACAGCAGCTGAGCTTCCTGCTGCCCGGTAAAACTGTAGCGATGCACTCCGGTACGGGTAGTAGCGGTGAGTTCTGCTTTGACCTGCTCCTGAGGCAGTGTCAGTGCATAATAGCCCGCCTCAGCCACTTCGTCGGCATGACTGTAACTGGTAAATATTCTGCCCTTTTCGTCTTTTTCACGCTGCTGATAATCGCCGCGAAAGGGCATCACCAGAATATCCAGCATATCGCCCACGCCCGTGCCCGAAAGATGAGTATGACTGAAACCCAACAGCGTATCGTCAGAGTAATGATAGCCTGAGGTCCAGTCCCAGCCTTTGGAAGGATTATCCGGGCTCAGCTGTACCATGCCAAAGGGCACCAGTGCACCGGGAAAGGTATGGCCATGACCGCCGGTACCAATCAGTGGATCAACATACTTAAGCACATCAGTCTGTGAATCCTGCATTGTTGCCACAGATTGTTCTGCGTTCGTGCTGGCACAGCCCGACAACAGGCCGAAGGTGATCAGGGGTATCAGCCCCGCGTACAAGGTTTTTGTCAACATCATTACTCTTCTTTTAACTTATCAAACCAATTCTTTTTCAGGATCCAGGACGTCAGCGCGGCCACCACAAAAGCGCTCAGCACGCCGTACCATTGCTGGATCACCAGATAAATGGGCATGATCACCAGGCTCAGTTGCCAGATGATACCGATTGCCACATTGACCAGGTCTCTGGCGCCGTGAATGTCCTCTGCCAGCTGTGGGCTTTCGGCCAACACCTTCTGACGTACAGGGCCCCAGAATCCCCAGGGGCGTACCTGAGCATAGAAGCGGCACAACACCTCTGGTGATTCCGGTGCGGTCATTAAGGTACCGGCTACAGAGCCAAACAGGCTGAGCAGCAACAGTATCGGGAAGGCAAATAACGGATGTACACCAGGCAGCAGCAGCGGCAGGATCAAAGATGAGATCAGGCCTGCCATCATGCCCCAGAAGTAACCATAAGCATTGAAGCGCCACCAATGCCATTTCAGCAGGTTAGCCGCCGCATAACCGCCAAACAGCGCACCAAAAATCCACTGCATAATCTCGTTGATGGTGCTGAGCATCAGCCCCAGTCCGACACCGATCAGCACCAGCAACAGAGAAACCAGATAGCTGACCCGCACATAGGTGCGCTTGTCTGCATCGGGACGGAAATACTTCTTATAAATGTCATTAACAAAATACACCGGTGCGGCATTCAGCGCCGCCGCCAATGTCGACATAAAGGCTGCCAACAGGCCTGCAATAAGTAACCCGGTGAGTCCCACCGGTACAAAGTTATTAATTGCATAGGGCAGGATCTGTTCAAAATCGAAGCCTTCACCCTGAGCATGGATCTCAGGCCCCATATATACCAGCGCCAGCACCGACAAGCCCGCCACCATCATATAACGGGGGAAGAACATCACCAGTGACACCAGACCGCTCATCTTGGCCGCTTCTTTGGGGGAGCGGGTTGCCAGAATACGCTGCATATCATAATTGGGTACCGGTCCTGCCATACTGAACAGTACGCCTTTGAACAGCATCATCATCACCATCAGGCCGAAGAGTTCAAAACCATCCTGCTGGATTTTCGTGTTTACACTGTCTATCAGGCCTTGCCAGTTCAGATCCAGCTGCCAGCCGAAGAATAACTGATCCCAACCCGGGGGAGTCGCATGTGTAATCTGCTCAGGGGTCACCAGGTTAATGGCAATTACACCCACCGCCAATGCTGCGATGGTCATAATCACAAACTGCAATACCTCAGTGAACACCACCGAATACATGCCGCCTTTAATCACATACAAGGTGGTAACGGTAAAAATCATCAGGGCATAGAGATCAGGCGAAATTTCCCAGGGGAAGAAGATGGCGGCAAATTTACCAATGCCCTTAAACGCATAGGCGATAAAGCCGATGGCACTGACCAGGGCGAAGATCACTACCACCAACTGACAAAGCTCTGCCCCTTTGCCTGTACCAAAACGGGTCTGCAACCACTCGGCACCGGTCATCACATTGGAGCGCCGCAACCAGATGGACAAATAGACCATCAGAAAAATCTGATTGAAGATCGGCCAGACCCAGGGCAGCCAGGCGCTTTTCAGCCCGTACACAAAGCACATGGAAACCAGCCACATGGTACCGGCAATATCGAACATGCCGGAGGCGTTAGAGACACCCAGCGCCCACCAGGGAATTTTTTTACCGGCCAGAAAGTAGGCGCCCATATCTTTGCTGGCAAGGCGGGAAATATACAGTCCCAACGCCAGAGTGCCGAGTAAATAGCCGGCAATCACTGCCAGATCGATACTGCTTAAGTTCATTGCCGCGGCTCCTGATAACTGTCAGCAAGGGAGATACAACGCACTTTCTCAGCCAGTTCCTTAATCTCAGCCGGGCTCTTACCCGGCAAAGCGAGGGAAACGCTTGCAGGTTGGCCGGGTAACAAGTCAAAGAAATTATCCGAGAAGTTTGCAGCCACACCGTCCACAGACAGATAACACTGGCGCAGCAAATGATCGCAATTCAACCACACCTCTAATTGCTCCTCGCGAATGACAACGTCCAGATTGGCACTGGCCTGCCTCAGCGCCTGTCGGTGAAACGGCACAAAATAGTACAGGTTTGTTGCCAGCAGTTCACCACCGGGGCGCTGCAACTGCACATGCAATACCCTGTTTTCAGCGGTGTGTTCACCAAGCAGTTCACCACGGCTGAGCTCCATCAATGTTTTACTGGTATTTGCCGGCGTATCCAGTACCTGCTGCTCTTGCCAATGGCAGTGTCCGTCAAAGTCCAGCAATTGTACCCGTAACTGAGCGGGTTCAGAGGCGAGCAAATCACTGACAAGCGTAATGGTCAATTGTTGCTGTTGCTCCGTTATCGTCAACAGATAGGGGGCAAAGTTACGCCGGGCCTGATAATGCAACGCTTTATACTGGCCATAATAATCAATCCCGGACCAGGAAGCCGCAGGCCAGGTGTCATTCAACTGCCAGTATAGAGTGCCCATGCAAAATGGGCGGGCGGCGCGGTGAGCTTCGAAGGCCAGTTTGAGGCCCTGCGCCTGTTGTACCTGGCTGAGATAAAGCAGGCTGTCAAAATCTTTAGGGTCCTTATACTCCTGCTCCATGTAGGTACGAATTAGGTTATTTCCTCTGGGATGTTTCTGATGTACCTGCATGACCGGGGATGTCAGCTGCCTGTCGCCGGGCACGGTATAACGGGCCACTGAGGCAGGCATCGGAAAAGACTGAAATCCAAATTCACTCATAAAACGGGGAACGCGCTTCTGATATTCGCTGAACGGCTCTTCACCGTGCCACACCCCCCAGTAGTGGTGGTTGGCAATATGGTCGGAGTCTTCTTCCCAAAAACTGATCGGTGATGAGCGCATGTAAAAACGCTGTGGATCCAGCGCCTCTACCTGCTCTGGCAGGCACTGATCAAACAAACGGATATAGTCTTGTTTGAGCCTGGTATAAAGCGCGTCACTGTAGCCAAACTTGTCTGGCCACTGCCAATGCTTGATGGCCATATCCACTTCATTGTTGCCACACCACATGGCCAGACAGGCGTGATTGCGCAGCCGTTTGATATTGTACTGCGCCTCGCGGGTAACATTGGCAATGAACTTATCATCTGCCGGATACAAGGTGCAGGCGAACATAAAGTCCTGCCAGATCAGAATACCGTTTTCATCGGCCAGCTGGTAAAAGATATCATCCTGATAAATACCGCCGCCCCATACCCTGAGCATATTCATATTGGCATTTCTGGTTGCCTGAAAATATTCCCGGTGGCGCTGTGGCGTCATACGATGCAGGAAACTGTCGCCGGGAATATAGTTGGCACCTTTCATAAACACCGGTTCGCCATTTACTTTAAGATAGAAGGACTCGCCCATTTCATCGGGCTGATTGACCACCTCAATGGTGCGTAATCCGATTCTCTGGGTGTGCTGATCAACCACGTGATCGCCATGCTTCAGGCTTAGTTCAAAGTCATATAAAAAAGCCTCACCCAGACCATTGGGCCACCAGCGCTGTGGGTGTTGCAGTGAAAAGCCCAGCGTGGCGTTGTCTTCGTCAGGATCCAGACTCAGACACTGATTCAGTTCAGGGGCTTGTCTGCATCGAACATCCACCGTCAGGGGTTGGTCGGTCAGACGATGGATCCCAACATTTATGCTGAAGCTGGCCTGCTCGGCACTAAGCTGATGCTGGATAAACTGCACATCATCAATTTGCGCAGCGTGAACGCCCTGCAGATAGATATCCCTCCAGATGCCACTGGTGACAAATCGCGGCCCCCAGTCCCAGCCAAAATGACAGGGCGCCTTGCGGCAATACACACTGAGTTTTTCTTCCGACTTGTCATTTTCCGCCGGGTAAGCAAACCCCGCCTGCTGGTAGCGAGGCATCGTTTCATTAATGGGTGAGCGGAAATGAATCTCCAGCACATTTTCACCTTCCCTGAGAAAGGGCTTACAACTCAGTCGCTGAGCCACAAACATATTCTCACCCTGCCCCAGCTTGTGGCCGTTAAGATAAAGGTCACAGAACGTATCCAGACCTTCGGCCACCAGTTCGATGTCATCACAACCGGTCAGTTCTGACTTCAGCTCAAACGTGCGCTGGTAAAGCCAGTCCTCGCGCTCAATCCACTGCAAACCGGTTTCATTGTCACGATAAAACGGATCATCAATACGCTGATTCGCCAGCAAATCGGTGAAATTACAGCCCGGCACGGTGGCAGCAAGCCACTGTGCTGTGCCTTGCTGGCGGAATTGCCACGGTCCATTGAGGGATTGAAATTGACTTGAGTTGGAATTGATTGTCATAACTCTCTTTATAATAAAAACGGCGACAAGCAATGGCCACCGAACAACGACTACACCAGCAGGTTGGCCAGACCTGCTACCTTGACCGGATCTACCCGGCCCTGAGTTAACACCGCCGAATGGCTGTGAAAGGAAATGGGATATTGGCGAACAGGCAGACCAGAGCGGATTGCACTGAGGTTACTCAGGCCTATCCCGCCCCCAACCACTAATTCGATGTGACCCTGCGCCCGGTTTGCCATCTCACGCAACCGCCCCAGACCGAGCATGACGCCATCGGCGCTGCCCCAGGGCGTGCCCGCACTTAACAGCCTGTCTACGCCCAGTTCAATCAGGCTGTCCAGGGCGGGTTGCCAATGCTCAATCGCATCAAAAGCACGGTGAAAGGTCACCGCCATCTGTGCTTGTTTTGCTTGCTCAACCAAGGGTCCTAACTGCATCAGATCCAGTGTCTGATGTTTGTCCAGCAGCCCGAGCACAATGCCATCTGCGCCGGCATCAGCAGCCTGCTCAATGGTCTGGCTCATCTGTGCAACATGCTGAGGCTGGTAGCAAAAATCACCACTACGGGGGCGCACCATCACCAGCAACCCGGGAGCTTCGCCGAATGCCTCACGGGCAATCTGCATTGCCTCAACGCCAGGCGTCAGCCCCTGTTGGGCCATAGCACCGCATAATTCGATTCTCGCTGCGCCGCCGGTTCTGACAGTCCTGATCTGCTCAGCCAGTGCATCCAGGTCATCCGCATCCAGACAAATTTCCAGTTCATTCATGGGCGAACTTCCAGCTTGCCAATATTGGCATCGATCACCGGGCTATCCGCTTCCAGCATCAGGCCCACTCGCACTACCTTCTGGCCCATCTGTTTGTTCAGAGACAGGCTTACAGTTTGCCAGTTTGCCGCAGTGGGCAGGGCCAGCATATGTCGCTGTCCGTCTTCGGTCTGAACATACACCTTCAGGCCCGAACTCTCGCCACGGTAGGTGACCCGCAACTCGCTATCAGCTGAAAGAACAAAGCCGGTATAATACAAAGGCGCGTGAGCAGGCTGTTCACTTTGCCTGGTGGTTATTCTCAAAGAGCTACCACCGGTATAGACCCGTTCAAAATCGTAACCCAGCTCCAGGGCCGGATTGCCAAATACGGCAAATTGCCAGGTCGGTAGCAAATCCTGCTTTCCTATATGGCTCCATGGGCCACCCTGTGTTTCCCCTTTAACGACCCGTTTTTTACCGTGGCCGGTATTGAAGTGGGTGATAAAAGGCAGGCTGGTAATGGTACTTTTAGCCGGCAGGTGACGACCCAGCCCGGGCCAGCCCTGTTGATCTTTCACCGCCAGATTAAGGTCATCACCCGCGAAGAGCCTGAACTGAGCCCGGTAAAAGGCCTGTTCGTCATTGGGATTAGTATCAAAATCACTGAAAGCCGGCGTATGTGACTCGCCCCCAAAGTTAAAGTTAAAATTAGGAGCAAACAATGCCACAGAAGTAAGCGCTTGCTCACCTTCAAACAACCAGTTGAGCCACTGGGTACGGCTGAACGCCCGCTGGGCATTGCGGCTGGGCCAGAGATCAACACCGGTGAACACATCATAAGGACTGCGGCCCAGTGATATGGCCTGTTCCCGGCTGTCCTGCACCATTTCACGGTTCCACCAATAGTTAAGGAACATCCCGTCACTACCCGGCACATCGCTCTGCAGGTACTGGCTGTTGTGCTGATTCAGTTGGTTCTGCCATTTCACTTCACCACTTGCCACCATGGCATCGTACCAGTGAATTTCCATTCCCTGCGGAGCCCTGGCCGTCAGGTACTGCATAAAGGCCAGCAATCGTGCGGCCAGTTCCTGACCGCGCTGAGGGTTGGTTTTGCCTTCCAGCAAGTTGTTATTTGCGTCTTTAACCGCCGTCAAATCGGTTTCCTGATTAATCAGCCAACCATCAAAATTGTAATGCTGTGCTACTGCAATCAGTTTGTCAGCCATAATAAAACGGCCCTGTTCATCCTGTTCCAGCAACGCTTCTGCAGTATCCGGATTGCCTCCCCAACGGGCAACTGCCAGAAACACCGACCCAATCACCTTAACCCCGTTTCTATGCGCGGTTTCGACCCAGGGCCGGGCAGGAATCTGCACCGTATGGTCAGCTGTTCCGGCGAACCAATTGAGAATATGGATCTGTGACCACTGAGTGAAATTGTACAAATTGAACTGAGACTGGGTATCCAGATAATTTGCAAAATTGTTCATACCATCCGGGGCATAGAGCACCCTGGCCTGATAATCCAGCTGCCGTTGTTCGCCATTCAGTGGTGCATCAATTCGCCGGGCAACAGGCACCGTGGCGACATTATCGGCTGAGGCCAGTTTACTGGTAGAAGACCAGACCCTGAGCTGCTCAAGAGACAGCGCAAAAGGTGGCTCATTGGGTTTAATTTCGGCTGCAACAGCGGTAGCCGCAAAAAAAAGGCAATACAGCAACAGACTCGCTCTCATGTATTACCTCTGAGCAGACTTTTGGCGTCAAACAGACTGTCCTGTTGATGATCTTTTACCGCATAATTAAACCCGGACTGAATACAATAGGCACCATAGCGCCCCTGCTTATCCAGCGCCAGAAACCCCACCTGAAAAGCCTGGTAATCACCGAGCTTATCAGCAATCCGCAATACCGCCTGTTTGCAGGCCTGCTCGGGCGAAGCGCCCTGGCGCATCAGTTCCACCACCAGATGACAGCCAACGGTCTTCATCATCAGCTCGCCCATTCCGGTCGCGGTCGCGGCGCCGACCTCGTTATCGACATAAAGCCCCGCCCCGATGATGGGCGAATCCCCTACCCGGCCAGGCATCTTATAGGCAGCGCCACTGGTTGTGCAGGCTCCGGACAAATCGCCGTTACCATCCAGTGCCAACATACCAATGGTGTCATGGTTCTCGATATTGATATGCTGCACTTCGCGACTTTTCAGCCAGGCCTGCCATTCTGCTTTGGACTGTTCGGTGAGCAGGTTTTCTTCCTTAAAGCCCTGCTCAAGGGCGAACTGTTTCGCTCCCTCTCCCACCAGCATGACATGGGGCGTGTGCTCCATCACCCGGCGGGCGACAGAAATCGGATGCCTGATATCCTGCAGATAAGCAACCGAACCGCAGTTCATGTTCTCGTCCATAATGCAGGCATCGAGGGTCACCTTGCCGCTGGCATCGGGATAACCGCCATAGCCAACGGTACGTACCGCAGGATCGGCCTCCGGCACCCTGACGCCGGCTTCCACCGCATCCAGTGCACGACCATTGCGCGCGAGTATTTTCCAGGCCGCAACATTAGCCGGACCGCCATGCTCCCAGGTGGACACCACGATGGGCTTGTTGACTGATTTTGCTCGCGCCAGCTTCGGCATTAACAGGCCGGCTGCAGTGCTAAGGGCAGAGAATTTCAGAAACTGTCTTCGTGAAGTCATTGGTTTTCCTGATAGAAACTTACTGGATACGGGCCATATGCTGCGTCAACTGCTGACGGGCAAAAAGCACAGCCCCTTGTTCAGCTGTGGCTTTGGCTGCGGTTATTTGCTGCTGACAGGCCTCATCCAGCCATGGACGGATATGCGGACTGATCCCCCCCAGCATGGCCAGACGCTGACAACCGGTGTCCTGCAGCTTAGCGATAACCCGCTGAATGAAATCTGCACCCTGTTCGATTAATTGCAGACTCACTGCATCACCCTTGCTGGCCTGTGCAAAAACCCCTGGTGCGTATCGCGCGAACTCACCCGGTGTCGCGTTTTGCAGTTGCTGTGCCAGCATCACAGGGGAAATTTCTGCGAGCAATTCACCGGTTAACCCGGTAGCAGGTCCGATACCATCGGCGTCCAGCAAAACGGCTTTAATCGCCTCCAGACCGAACCACGAACCGCTGCACGTGGCATTGATGGGAAAACCATAGCCGCCAATCTGGGTTGTTCGTCCCTGGTGTCGCGCCAGTGCACTGAAACCGGTACCGAGAATAATCACCGCACCGTCTTCACCCTGATGGGCACCTAAGGCCGCCACATCCAGATCTGTGGTCAGGCTGAGCGACGCAAAAGGATGTTGCCAGCCTTGCATCGCTTGGTGCATCGCGGGTAAGTGCAACCCGGCCAGCCCGGCGCCGACATCAAGTTGATGAATACACTGTTGATCCAGCTTTGCCATTCTCAGGGCCTGTTGTGTGGCACTGAGTATTGAATCGATGCACTGCTCTACGCCACTGACCGGGTTAGCAGGGCCACCGCGTCCATGGCCGAGCAGGTTGCCGCCAGCATCTTCAATTCGTACCCGACAATGGCTGCCACCACCATCGATACCCATAAACAAAGGAACCTGTTGTTGCGAACCCATACTCTGCTCTGGTTTTATTAATTCAGTCTGTATCATAGTTAATCTGACATAGTGCAGACAGGTCCGGATGGGCACCAGTCCTTATTTCAGAATGGGAAACGCGGCCAGATATATTTCTGACCGCGTTCAGGAGGCTAGAGCTGAGGACCGATTAACTCGATCTCGGCCACTTGCATCAGGCTGTCGTCACCTTTGTTTTTGGTGATTTCAACCCGGTAGAACATAAAGCTACGACCATTGGTGGTGGGGAAAACCTTACGTTCAAAGCGCTCATCGAAAGACTCTCCAATCCACTCGCCAACCAACGACCACGTTTCACCATCGTTGGAGCCCAGCAGACGGAAGTTTTCCGGATCCCGGCTCGGTGCATCGTTAGCACTGGTCATTGCCAGCTGATTAACGGTTCCGGCCTGAGCCAGTGAAATATCAATCCATGACGGCTCTTCGGCTGTTGGCACGCCAGCATTGTCGAGCCATTTAGTCTGGGCGTCGCCATCAAAGGCCATCGAACCGGCTTCATTGTCACTGATGGCTGCACGCTCCACATAGGTTGCACCACTTTGAGTCAGCACCACTGACTGGTACTGTGGACCCACCAGACCAATTTCAGCAATCTGCATCAGGTTGCTGTCACCTTTGTTTTTAGTGATATTGAACCGATACTGGCTGTAACCCAGAGAATTGACGACCGGGAAGGTCTGGCGTTCAAACCGCTCATCGAAGGATACACCTAACCATTCACCCAGGGTTACCCAGTACTCACCGTCACTGGTGGCCTGCAGGGTAAAGTTTTCAGGATCACGGTCCGGCGCATCGTTGGCACTGATCAGTACCACCTGATTCACCGCCTGCGATTCTGGCAATGACACCTCAACCCAGGCTGGCTCTTCGGCGGTTGGTACGGCCGTATTGTCTAACCACTTGGTTTGGCTGTCGTCATCAAAAGCCATAATCCCGGCCTCAGCGTCGCTGATAGCACCGCGGGCCTCAACGTTTGTGTAATCGAGCGCATGGTTAAGATCGGCCAGTTGTGGACCGATTAGTTCAAGCTCGGCTATCTGCATCATGCTGTCGTCACCCTTGTTTTTGGTGACATTGAAACGATAGCTACTGAACGCCAGGCCATTATCGAGATTAAACAACTGACGTTCAAAACGCTCATCAAAGGATTCAGCCAGCCAGCTTGCCAATGTTACCCAGGTTACGCCACCATCATTGGAGCCTTGCAGATTAAAGTTCTCCGGATCGCGGCTGGGTGCGTCATTGGCACTGGTAATCGCCAGGGTACCGACGGCCACAGGCGTCGCAAAATCCACCTGAACCCACGATGGGTCTTCTGCTGTAGGCACGCCAGTATTGTCCAGCCATTTGGTTTGTGTATCACCATCGAACAGCATTGGTGCTGCTTCATTATCGCTGATTGCACCGCGAGCAGTAATACTGGCCTCCGATGCGGGCTGAACCACATCTGCGTAAACGGGTCCGAAAAATTCAATTTCCGCCACTTGCATCAATCCGTCATCACCTTTGTTCTTGGTAATATTTAAACGGTAGTGGCTGTATTTCAGACCGTTGGCAAAGCTAAACTCTTTGCGCTCGAAGCGCTCATCAAAGGTTTCACCCAGAAATTCTGCCACTGTTACCCAGTTTTCACCGTCGTCAGAGGCCTGCAGGTTAAAATTTTCCGGATCGCGGCTTGGCGCATCATTGGCACTGGTTAAAGCCAGGCTACTTATAGCCTGAGGTTCAGCAAACTCCACCTGAACCCAGGACGGGTCTTCCTCGGTAGGTGCGCCACTCCAGTCATTGTGATCTAACCATTTGGTATTTACATCACCATCAAACGCCTTCGGTCCGGCTTCAGCCTCGCTAATCTGGTTTCTGGCAGTAATGGTGGCATCATCGGTTGATACCGCTACCAATGGCCCTGTGTTCAGTTCTTCTTCCAGAAAGGGTAAAGCCAGATCAATGACATCTTCGGCCGCCATTCCAAGCTGATCCAGAAACGGCACCGCGGAAACCGTCGCCAGCATTTGCTCGCGTAGTGGTTTCAGTACGGTAATATCTCCGTCCTGTGCTATGCCAATGGTTTCGATGGTGTTGCTGATACGCGCGTTAATCGTACTGTCTGGCCCAATGTCAGCAAAAGCGGCGTTGGCAAGAGACAGCTTGATAATGTCGGTACTAACCAGCGTGTCAGTGCATTCCTGTTCTCCTGTGGGTTCACCGTCTTCGCCCACAAGATCCACACAGTCTTCACCTGAAACGAAGTTTTCATAGGCTTCCGCGCTGACCAGATCGCCGCTGAAAACATTCTGTTTCGCATCCACACCCAAAGCTTTGAGTGTTGTCAGTGAATTGTCCTCGAGTGCGAGTTCATAAAGCTGGCGAACAGACACATTGCGCCCGCCCGCAACATCTTTTTCAACCAATGCAGTGGCGATTGTCGTCAGCGCATTGGCCTGGAAAGTCGCATCTGCGGTGCCATCTGCGGAAGTCGCAAAAGGCACACTCAGATAGGTCATTGAGGTCAGTTCAGTTCCGGAAAGTAAGCCACCGGTGATCATATCGCCCATGGCCATGTCACCACAGCTTGGTGCATCACATACCATACTCGAATCAGCATCAGCAGTGACCACTAGCTTAACCATACTGTTAATACCAAAGCCATCTGCGCCTTCAACACTCATGTTGATTTGCCCTTCGGCATCAGTGCGATCACCAGAGGTAATTGAAATGGCTGAACCATTCAGCTGGGTGACGCTCACCGCTGCGTTACTGACGGTCCCTTTTGTAACCTGCCCTACCAGATCCGCAGAAGTGGTTTTAGGGGTCACCGGAATATCTGCCGGATCCGCGCTGTCCGCACCACCGCATCCATAAAGACCCGTCAGGGCTAGTCCAACAACGGCCGAGAGTTTTGTTAGTTTGAGCTTGCTCATTATTATTCCTCTATCAATTCGTTTTCTGTTAGTGCTTTGGGTTTGTGCACTTAGAAGCGGTAAGTTGCGCCTGCATAGAAGCGACGGCCGCCATAGGAATTCCTGATGAAACGGTCCTTAGTGTCATCACCGAGGTGAACATAGGTATCTGACTGGGTCAGGTTGATTACCGAGGCATTAAACACCAGGTTTTCGCTGTAGTTATAACTGGCATTCACATCTACCTGATCATAGGTATCCGTGTAGTAGTTCATTTCCCATGAGGCGTTATATCCACCGACGGTAGGACCCCGTTTGTTATAGGAAGCCCGAACACTAAACAGCTCATCCTCATAAAAAACGGAAAAGTTCATCTGATATTTAGAGCTGCCGGCCAATGGCGATTCACCGACTTTTTCACCACTCAGTTCAATATCAGCCTGATTGGTATTATTGCGGGTGTAGTTGGCGTAGATGCCGTAACCATTATCGAAGAAGTGCTGAACAAAAACTTCCATACCTTTAGAAGTGGCGTTGGTACCGTTGGCCGTGGTGTAGAAATCCCTCACCTGAATATTGTCACCGCTGACATTTATCGTTTCATCGCCGGCATTGGGCAGAGTGAAACTCATGTCAGGTACATCCCGGGTAACATCAATAATCAGCGGCACAACAAAGTTGTCCACATCCTTACTAAACAATGCAATACCGGCACCTGAACCATTTCCGTAGTAGTACTCCAGTGACAGATCAAACTGGGTAGACTCAAACGGCAGCAATTCAGTGTTACCACCTGAACCTGTCCAGCCTTCAACATCATCAACAGGATCGAAGTTATCTGCGCTGGAGCGATCGGCAGCGTATTCACTGGAGGTGTAAGTCAGTGTCTGGAACTGGCCCAGATCATCATATCCGGGTCTGGCCATCACTTTTGCAGCCGCCGCACGCAGCACCCAGTTTTTATCGATATCCCAAACCAGGTTCAGGCTGGGCAATACCTTGGTATCGCTGTTTTCCTTTTCAATATAGATAAAGTCTTCGTAGAGGCGCTCATCTTCAGGCAGCTCGTTTCCTTCACTGTCTTTCCAGTCAAGCCGGTACCTGACTTTATCTGATGAACCGCTGGTGGTTGTGGTTTTTACCACCCGCACACCAAAGTTACCGCGAAAATTCTCATAGGAATAGTCGGCCTGAAGATAAGCCGCGGCTATTTCTTCCTCTACCCCGTACACATAATTAGGTTCAATGCGGGTGTAGTGAACAAAATTGTCCAGCAAATAGTCCTGATATTTATGCCAGTCTACGGCCGGGAACAAGTTGGTATTGATCACATCAGACAGGTTGTCCAGTGATTGAGGGCGAATCAGTCCGGTCAGTTCAGGGATGCCGCCATTTTTAGAGTAATCATCATCCAGGTTGATACCGCCGCTGGCTTCTTCTGCTTCGATATCCAGAGCCGGGTCGAGGTAGAAACTGTTACGGGTGTCCCGATGAATTTCACCTTTTCGGTACTTGGCACCAAAACGCAGCGTGTCGACGATGCCATAATCCAGGAAGTAGTCCACATCCAACTGAGCATAGGTCTCTTCCTGAGTACCGGTTACAAAGCTGGAATCTGTGGCCCCGGCATCTGCCTCACCACCTATACCTGCGGCCAGATTATTAATCATCTCAGGGTCCATATAGGTAGTCATCTTACGGTCAGAAAAATCATACCCGTAAAACAATGATGACTCCCCGGCATAGTAAGCCGCCCGATACTTCTCAGAAGGACCACCTTCAGCTTCAGTATGACCAGCTACAACCCGTGCATTGAAGTTAAGTCCCTCGTACTCCATAAAGAAATCAAACGTATCGGACGTCGACTCTTCAATTTTATATTCACCGTTCATCCTGGGAATCGGAGAGACCTGCTGCTCACCGGATACGCCAACGTGATAATCGATACCGGTAACAAAATTAGCTGCTTCATTGACTCTGACGTCAGTCCAGAAGCGATCATTATTGTTCCACTCCGGGTACTCCAGTTGATTTAGGATGGAGTCCTGACCCAAGGTGAAGCGGAAATAATTCATCCCCACTTCAAGATTGTCAGTGGGCCGCCACTGCAGCGTCAGTTGCGTGCCGGTACGCTCCCGTTCCTCTTCCAATACTTCCTGAACCATGCTCTGGGCAGCATAGCCGGTGGCCCCACCTTCAACTTCCTGATTATCAACCCTCTCGGTGTACAGGTAGTTCTGGTTCATTATATTGATACGCGAGGTTTGCGAGCGGTTGGTACGATCCTGCCGGGTGTAGCCCAGTAACATACCAAAGTCTTCGTCATCGTTTTTCCACGAGTACACGCCGCTGAACTGAGGTTCGTTTTTGTCGGTGATATCCGAGTTGGTTGCCTCAATGTTGAAAATACCGGAATTTTTTTCCATCTGCAGCGGCTTGCGGGAGTGCAGTAAGATGGTACCGCCAATGCCACCTTCATCCAGGCGAGCTTCAGAAGATTTAAACACCTCAACTTTCTGAATCATGGTCGAAGGCAACAGCGCGTATGAGAAGGAGCGGCTTGGCTCGCCCGGAGAAGAGGCAATAAAATTGCCATTGAGCTGAGTGAATGTCAGATCTGAAGATAAGCCACGGATACTGACAGTGGCCCCTTCACCACCGCTGCGCTGGATCACCACACCGGGAACACGTTGCAGGGAGTCCGCAACGTTCTTATCCGGAAACTTGCCTATGTCTTCTGCGGTAATCGCATCAACGACAGCATTGGACAGACGCTTAATCGCCAGGTTCTCCGCTGCTGAGGCACGAATACCCCTAACTTCGATCACTTCGGTGTCCTCTGCATCAGAAGACTGCCCGTTATCCTGAGCTGCTGCCACGCCCGTACCCATAGCGCTGAGAATAGAAAGACAAAGCAGTGTTTTGGTAAAGCCTCTTTTTGCAGAGGTCTGATTGTTCATGTTCCTGATAGCCATTGGCTTCTCCGCTTGTGCATTAATGTAATCGTAAACACTGATTACAAAGCAATTTACTAAATACTTTATAATCAGTGTTTTATATATTCTTATTAAAGCTCTCGTTGATAATCACCGTACATTATAAATGTAATCGATTACAGTCGAGATAAAATACTAGCCCCACAGAAATAGCCTGTCAACACAGTGGCCGGAATTTATTACAATTTATTAACCAGACTTACAGAAAAGAACAATAAACCCATGATATTAAATTGGTTTTTTGTTTAACAACAATAACAGGTAAGCTCGCGTGTAACCTTATAGCAACAACTTAAGCAGCCAGGCCCTAGTCTTTACCCAACGGACCAGTACTGTGACGCTCAATCAGGCTGAACGGAAGTATTTCACGGGTTCGGGTCAGAGGCTCGCGGCTGATCATTTTCGACAACACCTCAACGGCACGCCGTCCCATATCGTAAGCAGGCTGATCCACTGTGGTTAATGGCGGATCCATATAAGCCGAAGTGCGCACGTTATCAAAGCCAGTCACCGAGATATCCTGCGGTACACGCAGACCATGGCGCTTTATCTCGTGTATTGCCCCCAAAGCAATATCATCATTAAAGCAAAACACCGCCGTTGGCGGTTGCTTTTGTGCCAGTAACTGCTGAACACCTTCAATACCGGTCTCTATCCGGTAACTGCCTCCCACCAACATATCTTCATCAAAACTGATCCCCTCTTCGGTAAGTACACTTTTGATTCCCGCCAGCCTGTCATGATGTATCTGGCTGGTTAGCTGGCCCGCAATCACCCCGAATCGCTGGTGTCCATATCCAATGAGGTGGTGTGTCAGGGCCCGCCCGGCAGCGTAATTATCCAGTTCGATAAACGGATAGTCCGGATGCCCGCTGATGCGCTCACACACACTTACCATAGGGATTGAGGAAGCAAGATCGGCATCATTTTCTGAAAAAGGAAAAGAGTGGTCTAGCTGAATCAGGCCATCGGCCCGATTTGTTAATACCATGCTGGCATACTCGTGCTCTCGTTCAGCCTTCCCCTGAGTATCACCGAGTAAAACGGAAAAACCCTGCTCCTGCGCGGCCTGCTCAATACCTTCGATAATACGCATAAAGAAGGGGTTAACCAGATTGGGAACCAACACCACAATTGAGTTGGATTTCCCCGTCTTCACGCTGGTTGCCAGCCAGTTTGGTCTGTAACCAGCTTGCTTAACCGCTTTCATTACTTTCTCGCGGGTCTGAGGCGTTACCAAATCAGGGTTCTTCAGCGTCCTGGAAACGGTCGCCGTTGATACCCCTGCCAGCTGGCTTACTTTTTTGATATTGGTCATGGTGATAGATGCTTTTTAATAAGTTAACGCCACCAGGTCAAACACATCGCTGTTACATCAGATAACGGATGTTAAGACCCGTTGCTTATGATTCCATTGCCCGTTTGGAATAGCAAGTGTTGATGTAATCGATATCATTCTGAGCTACAGCTATCAGTTCAGCATTTTGACAAAAAGTTCCTACAGCAGACCAGTAAATTCTTGTAGCGGAAGGCTGGACGCGTTAAATGTAATCGATTACAGTTAACTTTTGTTAAATTGCGCTTCGGCCAGAGTTACAGACTTTTTACAATCTGGCGCTAACGAGGCAGAGATGTCGTTTAATTCAGGGGAATAATATGTACAGACTGTGGATCGCCGCCCTCTTAAGCCTGTCATTAATGGCTTGTCAGAATAATCAACCGCGTAGCGGCACATCACAACCGGTCAATCTGGTACAGCAGGATCTGGTGCAATATGTGAACCCGTTAATGGGGACTGACTCCAAGTTCAGCCTGTCCAACGGCAATACCTACCCCGCCATTGCCAGACCCTGGGGAATGAATTTCTGGACTCCGATGACCGCGCCCATGGGGGATGGCTGGACCTACAAATACCGTGACGACAAAATCCGCGGCATCAAGCAAACCCATCAGCCCAGCCCCTGGCTGAACGATTACGGCGCCTTTTCCTTTATGGCGGTCACCGGAGAATTGAAGTTTAATCAGGAAAACCGGGCATCCTGGTTTTCCCACAAGGCAGAACAGGTAAGCCCTGACTACTACAGTGTGTATCTGGCCGATCATGATGTGACGGCCGAAATCACGCCTACCACAAGAGCAGCACAATTCAGATTCACCTTCCCTGAGCGGGAAACCTCTTACATCGTGTTGGATGCGTTCGACAAAGGCTCGATGGTTAAGATCCTTCCCGAACAACGTAAGATTATCGGCTATGCCCGCAATAACCATGGCGGCGTGCCTGACAATTTCCATAATTACTTTGTTGCCGAGTTCGACAAGGATTTTGAAATCACTCACACCTGGCAGGACGACTGGCAGTTGCAGGCCAACAGTCTTATTAGCAAAGGCGAACATGTGGGTGCCATAATCGGCTTTAAAACGGAGCGCGGCGAGCAGGTTAATGTCAAAGTAGCCTCGTCTTTTATCAGCCCCGAACAGGCGCAGCTGAATCTCGAACGTGAAGTCGGTAATGACAGTTTCGAAGATACCCGCAATAAAGCCCGTCAGGACTGGCAGCAGGAACTGGCACGCATCAGAGTACAAAGCAGCGATCTGGAAAAAGTGCGTACCTTCTACTCCACCCTGTATCGGGTACTGCTCTTCCCGCGTAAATTCTACGAATATAACGCCGAAAATGAGATGGTGCATTACAGCCCCTACAACGGCAAAGTGCTGCCCGGCTACATGTTCACAGATAACGGCTTCTGGGATACCTTTCGCGCCGTGTTTCCTTTCTTTACCCTGATGTATCCGGAGCTGGATGCCAAATTTATGCAGGGTCTGGCCAATACCTATAAGGAATCAGGCTGGCTGCCGGAATGGGCCAGTCCCGGCCATCGCAATGTGATGATCGGCTCTAATTCAGCGATTAACATCGCCGATGCCTATATCAAGGGCATTCGCGGCTTTGATATCGACACCCTGTATGAAGCCGTATTGAAAAACGCCGAAGTCAATGAAGGCCGCCCGATGACATCTGTGGGCCGTGAGGGCGTGGATTATTACAATAAGCTGGGCTACGTGCCTTATGACGTGGGGATTCATGAAAGCGCGGCCCGTACCCTGGAATATGCTTTTGCCGATTTTAATCTGTATCAGCTGGCTGATTTGCTGGGCAAAGACCAGGATGCCGAAAAATTCCGTCAGCGTTCACTCAACTATCGCCATCTGTTTGACCCGCAAACCGGCTGGATGCGCGGTAAAAATGCCGATGGCAGCTTTCAGTCACCCTTTAACCCTTTGAAATGGGGAGACGCCTTTACCGAGGGCAATGCACTGCATTATACCTGGTCGGTATTTCATGATGTTGAAGGGCTTAAACAGCTTATGGGGGGCAATCAGGCCTTTATCGACAAGCTTGATGAAGTGTTTGAGATGCCACCGCTGTTTGACGATTCCTATTACGGTTTTACCATCCATGAGATTCGTGAAATGCAGATTGTGAATATGGGGAATTATGCCCATGGCAATCAGCCTATTCAGCATATGATCTACCTCTACAACCATGCCGGGCAGCCCTGGAAAGCGCAACAAAAAGTCCGCAATGTAATGGACAAACTCTACTTCCCAACACCGGATGGCTATGCAGGAGATGAGGACAACGGCCAGACCTCGGCCTGGTATGTGTTCAGTGCTCTGGGTTTCTATCCCGTCACCCCCGGTACCACCGAGTATGTCATTGGCAGCCCTCTGTTTGACAAGGTCACATTGACTCTGGAAGACGGCAATGAATTTGTGATTGAAGCGGCCAACAACGGCCCACAAGCCCCGTTTATTCAGCAGGCCTGGCTAAAAGGTGAGGCGCATCATAAAACCTGGCTTGACCACCATGCCATTCAGGCAGGCGGCACGCTGCGTTTCGAGATGGGGCAGCAACCAAACAAAGACTGGGGCACATCAGCTGATGCGGCGCCCTATTCACTGTCTTTGACACCAGAGTAGCGGCAAGAAATAAGCGTAGCAGCGGGCCCGCAAAATTATCAGCGGGTCCGCAGGCTTCATTAATCACCAGTTTCAACAACCAGGATATCCATCATGGCAACGATTCCTCCACACATTCCTGATAATCAGGGACCACGAAATCACACACATTTCGCGTTTGCGGCGATGACCACCTTATTTTTTATCTGGGGGTTTATTACCGCCCTCAATGACATACTGATACCACACCTAAAAGCCACCTTCTCACTCAGCTATACCCAGGCCATGCTGGTGCAGTTCTGTTTCTTCGGTGCCTATTTTATCGTCTCCCCGGTGGCCGGAAAGCTGATTGAGCGCATTGGTTACATTCGCGGCATTATCACTGGCCTGTGCACTATTGCCCTGGGTTGTGGTTTATTTTATCCGGCGGCAGAAGTGGCCGTATACGCGCTGTTTCTGCTCGGGCTCTTTGTGCTGGCTGCCGGTGTGACTATTTTGCAGGTTTCAGCCAATCCCTATGTGTCCATTCTGGGCCCTGAGCGCACTGCCGCCAGCCGCCTGAACCTGGCTCAGGCGATTAATTCTCTGGGCCACACTCTGGCACCGCTGTTTGGCGCGGCGCTGATTTTTGGTGCAGTGGAGTCAGAGCAAATCAGTGCTAAATCGGTGCAGCTCCCCTACTTGTTGCTGGCCGGTGTAATGCTACTCACAGCACTGAGTTTTAAGTTTCTTAAATTGCCTGTTATTGAATCAACTGATGAGCATACCGCTCAGGCTGGTGACAGTATCTGGCAGCAAAAGGCGCTGGTGTTCGGTACGCTGGCAATCTTTTTATATGTGGGCGCCGAGGTCACCATCGGCAGCTTTCTGGTCAACTATTTTGGTCAGCCTCATATCGGTGGTTTAAGTGAACATCAGGCCAGCCAGATGGTGTCCTACTACTGGGGCGGAGCCATGATCGGGCGCTTTGTGGGGGCCGCGCTGACCCGCTTTGTCGCACCCATCTATGTACTGGCGTTTAACAGTATTATGGCCATTGTGTTATTACTGGTATCCATCAACAGCAGCGGCGCACTGGCCATGTGGTCGGTGATCGCCGTCGGCTTTTTTAACTCCATCATGTTTCCGACTATTTTTACTCTGGCGATTCGCGGGCTCGGCCCTCTGACCAGCCGTGGCTCGGGGCTGTTGTGCCAGGCCATCGTCGGTGGTGCAATTCTGCCGCTGATCCAGGGACTGGTAGCCGATAGCACCTCGGTACAGTTCAGCTTTGTCGTGCCCATGCTTGCCTATCTGTATATCGGCTGGTATGCACTGGTAGGATCGAAACGCCCCGCCGCACAACAAGAGGTCCCGGTAAGCTTATGAACCCTAACGCTATGAAGCAAATCGTCTGCTTTGGTGAAGCACTGATCGATTTTCTGAATTTTAGTCAGTCACAACAAGGACCACTTAGGCTACCGGAATTCCGCCAGTACCCCGGCGGTGCACCGGCGAATGCCGCAGTGGCAGTGGCCAAACTGGGGGGCAATGCCCGTTTTGTTGGCCAGGTGGGCCAGGATGCATTTGGTGATTTTCTGATCCAGGCCATGACCACCTACGGTGTTGACACTTCGCTGGTTTTTCAGCATCCCGAAGCCAAGACCGCACTGGCGTTTGTTATGCTGGACGAGCAGGGAGAACGCAGTTTCTCCTTCTACCGCCATCAGACTGCCGACGTACTGTTTAATCAGCAACAATGTGATCCTGACTGGTTTGATAGCAACAGTATTTTGCACCTTTGCAGCAACACCCTGACCACAGAAGCCATCGCCGGATGCTCGTTACATCTGGTCAGCCTGGCAAAACAGCAAGGTGCGCTGGTCAGTTTCGATGTCAACCTGCGTCACAACCTTTGGTCGGCAGGCGAGGCGGATCGGGAGCGCGTAAACCAGCTGGTATATCAGGCCGATGTGGTGAAATTCTCTAAAGATGAGCTGGACTATCTGGCCGATGGTGAAACTGACACCTATATCCATCAATGCCTTCAACAGGGTTGCCGCTTGTTGTTGGTGACTGACGGCGCCAACCTGATCCATTACTACACTGCCAACCATCGTGGGGCGGTACAGCCACCTCAGGTTAAAGCCACAGACACCACCGCAGGGGGCGATGCCTTTATCGGTGGTTTTTTGTTTGCACTGAGTGTCATTGAAAACCCCGGGGCACAGATTGCCAGGCCAGAGACACTGGAGCCTTTGCTGATCTTTGCCAGCCACTGTGGCGCCCACGCGGTGACCCTGCCGGGAGCCTTCCCGGCACTGCCAACACTGACCACTGTGTTTGAGGCACTGGCTGAAAAAGGTTACCAGCCGGAACAATTCAGAACAATATTCGGGAGCCCGGAATGAATTTTTACGATCAGGATTTTCTTATTCAACATTGCCAGAGCATTGTGGATTTTTATACCCCAAGGGTAGTGGATGCCAGCGGCGGCTATCATCAGAACTATCTGGATGACGGCAGTTTATTCGATACCCACTTCAAACAACTGGTGAGCAGTACCCGGATTATTGTCAACTACGCCAATGCCTGGACGCTATTCAAACAACTCCAGTATAAAGACATTGCCCTGCATGGCCTGAATTATCTGGAAACCGTGCACTGGCAAGCGGATAGCCAGCGCTACGCCTGGACACTGAATAACCATCAACCTCTGGATATGACGCAACAGGCCTATGGCTATGCCTTTGTTTTGCTCGCCTATGCCGCACTGCGAAAGGCCGGGCTGATCGACAATGATCAACCTCTGCTTGACACCTATGCCCTGCTCGAATCGAGATTCTGGCAAGCTGAATATGGTCTGTATGCCGATGAAATAAGCGCCGATGGCGTACTCAGCCCGTATCGCGGTCAGAACGCCAACATGCACTTATGTGAAGCCATGTTGGCGGCCTGGGAAGCCACAGAAAAACCTCAGTTTTTGCAACGGGCGCAGCAACTGGCAGAGAATATTGCCCTGCACCAGGCCGATCTTACCGATGGCCTGGTGTGGGAGCATTTCACTGAACAATTCAAGCCAGACTGGGAGTATAACAAGACCGATCCGAAGAACCTGTACCGCCCCTGGGGCTTTCAGCCCGGCCACCAGACTGAATGGAGTAAATTGTTGCTGACGCTGCACCGCCACGCCCCTGCCCCCTGGCAACTGGAACGCGCCAGCAGCCTGTTTGACCGTGCCTGGGAAAAGGCACTGGATACAGAATATGGGGGGCTGGTATATGGTTTTGACCCTCAGGGCAATTGGTGTGACGACGACAAGTACTTCTGGGTTCAGGCGGAAAGCTTTGCAGCCGCAGCCATGTTATACAAAGCCACAGGAGAGAGTAAATACTTACACCGATATGAATCACTGTGGCAGTACAGCTGGGAGCATATGGTCGACCATCAGCATGGTGCCTGGTTCAGATTGCTCAATCGGGATAACAGCAAAACCAGTGACCAGAAAAGCGCCGCCGGCGCAAAGTGTGATTACCATACGCTGGGAGCCTGCATCGAAGTGCTGCGCAGCCTAAACGGATATGATGCTGAGTTCAGCAGTTGACTATTATGCTTAAAAAATCTCTGACAGCTTTACTACTGGCGGCGCTGTTAGGCGCCTGCAGCCAGCAACCCGCTAATACCGCAGACACCTCAGTCCAGACCGATCCGCTGGATTATGTGGATCCTTTTATCGGCACAGACGGAAAAGGAAAAACCTTTCCCGGGGCCACTGTGCCCCATGGCATGGTGCAACTGAGCCCGGATAATGGCCGGACCGGCTGGGACTGGATTGCCGGGTATTTTTACCCTGATAACGTTATCGCCGGGTTCAGCCATAAACATCTGTCCGGCACAGGCGCCGGTGATCTTTACGATATTTCTTTTATGCCCCTGACCCGCCCTTTCATGCGCCAGCAACTCGAAGGAGGGGCTGAACAGGGAACCATTGTATCGTCTTTCAGCCACGACAAAGAGGGCGCCTCACCCGGCTATTATCAGGTGTACCTTGACGACTACAAGGTTAATGTAGAGCTTACGGCTGGCCCGCGCAGCGGACTGCAACGCTATCGTTTTGATTCACATAATGGCAATGGCGTTGTCCGGCTGGATCTGGGTTATAGCCGCAACTGGGACAGTACCACCGCGACGCATATTGAAATTATCGACAATCAGACTATCGCCGGATACCGCAAATCCAGCGGCTGGGCAGAGGATCAGCGGGTCTATTTTTATACCCGTTTCTCTACGCCTTTTAACCAGCACCAGCTCGAACTGGATGGTCAGACGCTTGCCGCCCGAACAGCCTCAGGCAGAACACTGGCGGCAGAATTTGATTTTACCCTGCCTCAGTCTGGTGAGATTCTGGTGCATACGGCCATCAGTTCGGTAAGCAAAGCCAGCGCCAGGGCCAATCTGCAGGCAGAAGGCAATCAACTGGATTTTAGCGCAGTGCACCGACACGCGCGAAACGCCTGGCGTGAAGAGCTCAGTAAGGTCGAGGTTCAGGCCGATAAGGACACCCTTACTCAGTTTTATACCGCCATGTACCATGCCTCCCTCGCCCCACGGTTGTTTTCAGACAGCGATGGGCAGTACAAAGGTCCCGATGGTGAAATTCATCAGAGTAAAAATCATCCCAGATATGAGTTTTTCTCGTTGTGGGATACCTTTCGTGCCCTGCACCCCTGGAAAACGCTTATCGATACACGGCGTACCGGTGAGATGATGGGTAGTCTGATGGATCACTATGAGGTCAGTGGCCGTTTGCCGGTATGGATCTTCGAGGGCAACGAAACCGATATGATGATGGGCTATCATTCTGTGCCGGTACTGGTAGATGCCTACCTCAAAGGCCTGACAGATATTGATGGTGAGCGACTTCTCAAAGCAGCGATCCAGAGTGCCACTCAGGACGAATTCGGCATCAAAAGCTATCAGGAACTGGGTTATGTGCCCTTCGATGAGCGCAAATGGAATGTGTCGCTGACCCTGGAATATGCCTTTGATGACTGGGCTATCGCCCGGCTGGCCGACGCGCTGGGCAAAAAGGATATTGCCGATGAATTTGCCCTCCGCGCACAAAACTACCGCCATCACTATGACCAGAAAAGTGGCTTTATGCGCGCCAGAAACGCAGCCGGCTCGTTCCGCCAGCCATTTGACCCCAATGCTTATTATCCGGAAGACTATTGCGAAGCCAACGCCTGGCAGTACAGTTTCTTTGTGCCCCATGATGTACCGGGTATGATCGGGATGATGGGCGGTAAACAACAGGTCACTAAGCGACTGGATGCCATGTTCAACACCGAACAGGCAGTGGAGGATTTTCCGGAGTGGATCTCGGGCTACATCGGCCAGTATGTGCATGGGAATGAGCCCAGCCACCATGTACCCTACCTGTATCAGTATCTGGATGAAGCGGGCAAAACCCAGCAGCTGGTGCGCCGGATCATGGACACACTCTATACCACCAAACCCGACGGCCTGGCCGGCAATGAAGATGCCGGCCAGATGTCAGCCTGGTATCTGTTCAGTGCATTGGGCTTTTATCCGGTGGATCCGGTCTCCGGCGAATATGTACTTGGCAGCCCGGCGATTAGACGGGCGACAATCAATCTTGAAAATGGCCGGACTTTTACTGTAGTGGCAAGGGATCAGGGGCCGGATAACGTGTATGTCAGTCAGGTGACCCTGAACGGCCAGCCACTGAATGGATTTAAACTGACCCACCAGCAGATTATGGCTGGGGGTGAACTGATTTTTACAATGAGTAATACGCCATGAACAGACGTCTTTTCTTTTTGGCCGCGGCCCTGTGCAGCCAGATCGTAACCGCCGGGCCCGCCGAGTATGTGGACCCGTTTATAGGTACTTCCAACTTTGGTGCCACCCACCCCGGTGCTCAGTATCCTCATGGGCTGGCTTCGGTCTCCCCCTTTAATGTAGCCTTCGGCCAGCCGGATCTGAACCCTTTTGAGAAAGACGACGCCTGGAATTCCAGGGTCTATATCCACGAAAACCGGTTTCTCACCGGATTCAGCCATCTCAACCTCAGCGGAGTAGGCTGTCCCGAAGCCGGAATAATGCTGTTAATGCCCACTACCGGCAAGCTTAATCTTGATGCGAAAGAATACGGCAGCACCTATTCCAGTGAGCAGGCCAGCCCCGGATACTATACCGCCAGATTAGATAAATATGATGTAAAAGCCGAAGTCACCAGCACGGCGCGCAGTGGCCTTAGTCGCTTTACCTTTCCTGCAGGTCAGTCACATATTCTGCTGAATCTCGGGCTGGGGCTGACCAATGAAACCGGCGGTAGTGTTGAGATTGTCTCCAACACAGAAATTCAGGGCGTGCGTAATATTGGCACCTTCTGCTACCACCCTGAGAATGTGCGGCCGGTTTACTTTGTTGCCCGCTTCAGCCGGGCGGCTGAGGATTTCGGCGCCTGGAAGAAAATGCCCGCTTATAAAAATGTAGAAGCCGATTGGGTTGCCCACAACAACAGCATTAAACCCTACGCCAACTACCGCCATCCCCTTAGCGGCGACGATATTGGTGCCTGGTTCAGCTTTGATACCCAAAAAGATGAGCAGATACAGGTGCAGATAGGTATCTCTTTTACCAGCATAGAAAACGCCCGTGCCAATCTTGATGCTGAGCAGCAGGGCTTTGACTTTGCGTCTGTCAGACAGAATGCCGTAGAAGCCTGGGACAGATTACTGGGTCGTGCCGAAATAGAAGGAACAGCGCAGCACAAGACCATGTTCTATACCGCCCTGTATCACAGCCTGCTTCACCCCAATATTATTCAGGATGTGAACGGTGACTATCCGCTGATGGGGCAATCCGGCACCGGCAATACCAATGAAAACCGCTACAGTGTCTATTCACTGTGGGATACCCACCGTAACGTTCACCCCCTTTTAAGCCTGCTGTACCCGGAAATACAAACACAGATGGTGCGCTCGGCAGTGGCTATGGCCAAAGAGAGTGGCTGGTTACCGAAATGGGAATTATACGGCATGGAAACCCGGGTGATGGTAGGCGACCCCGGTACGGCCATGATCGCCGACTCCTACCTGCGGGGAATCAGAGATTTTGATGTGGATACAGCCTATAAAGCCATGATCCGCGCCGCCAATCAGCCAAAAGACAACCTGTTACGCCCGGAGATCAGTGACTATCTGAAACTGGGTTATGTGCCGGTAGATGATGAAGGCCCTTATGACGGCAGTGTGGCCACCAGCCTGGAATATTATCTGGCCGACTATAACATCGCTCAGCTGGCAAAAGCGCTGGGCAAAGAAGAGGATTTTCAGACCTTTAGTCGCAGAGCCGACAATTACCGCAAGCTGTTTGATGCCACCACCGGCATGCTCAGGCCGAAAAAACGCAGTGGGCAGTGGCTGACACCGTTCGACCCGGAACTGGGTCGCAACTTTGAGCCCGCTCCCGGCTATATTGAAGGCAATGCCTGGAACTATCGCTTTTACGTGCCCCATGACACGCCGGGGCTGATTCAGTTGCTGGGCGGCAATGAGGCATTTGTGGCCCAGCTGGATGCCACCTTTGACAGCGGTAATTTTGATATGACCAATGAGCCGGATATTACCTACCCGTTTTTATATAACTATGTTGACGGGCAGGCCTGGCGAACCTCGTTGAGAGTGCATCAGTTAATTGAACAGTATTTCGGTACCGGGCCCGATGGTTTACCGGGCAATGACGACACCGGCACCATGTCGGCCTGGCTGGCATTCAGCATGATGGGGTTGTATCCCGTTACACCTGGCAATACAGATTACGCTTTGTTTACGCCTTTGCTTGATAGCGTCACATTGCACCTGGATACCCGGTATTACCCCGGCTCCGGACTGGTAATTAATAACGCAACTACCGATAACACTGAACAAGGTGGTGATATCAACTTTAACCAACGAAAACTCAAGAAACCGTTTTTAGATCATAAGACTCTGGTTCAGGGAGGTGAAATCACTTTTAAGTGAAGGTTCATCGCTAGCCCATACAACATGGTGAGATTGTTAGCTTAAATGCAACTTAAAACCGCATCTTAAGCGAACGCATGACCAAACCGACAGGAAAAAATGGTATGAACAGAGCCGTATTTACCTTACTTCTTGTTACTACCAGTGGTCGCTGGCACTGACACGCTTAAAGTAGAGAGTTTTAACCTGCGCTACGATAATCAGGATAACGTTATCAATGCCGGGCTCAAACGGTGCGAAGTGGTTATTAGCCATATCCAGAGTGTGAAGCCCGACATCCTGGCATTACAGGAAGCGCTTGCTCACCAATTTTCGGGATGCTCTGAGTATCAGGCGCTTGTATTACCAGGCATTGTCCAACCGGGTAGCTGATCAGGTGACTTCCCGTCGGAACGCAGCCCGAAAAAAAGCACAATGCTACAGCAAAGGCTTAAGTATAGCGTTGGAGGGCTGAGAGCCGGTTTCAGTCCTGCTGAGGATCATTGTCCATACGCAGATGTGAAACAAATACATACTTATCCCCCCGATAAACCGAATGGGTATACTCCACGGGTGTTCCATCGGCAAGAAAAGTTCGGCGCTCTATTCTTAAGACTTCGGTGTGCTCCTGGATATTCAGCAATCCGGCTTCTATGGGGGAAGCCTTAGACGCTCTGATCTTCTGCGTTCCTTGTTGTGGATGCTTATTATTTTGCTTCAATGTCTGATAGAGAGAGTCCTTCACAGCTTCAGGATCACCAACAAACTCAGCGGGAACCACAGCGTGCTCAATTGCAAGCGGTTCACCGTTGGCCAGGCGCAGTCGTCCAAAACGAGCTACCATGGCCCCATCCGGCACATTAAGCAGACGCGACTCATCTTCTGTGGCAGGAGCCAGACTGCGCACCAGCCATACCGAGCTCGGTGACTCACCTCGGTTTTTTGCATCAACCGTGAAACTGCTTAAATGGTCACCTGACTGTTCTCTGGGCGGAGCAATATAGGTACCAGAGCCCTGCCGGCGCAGCAACAGGCCTTCCTCCAATAATAACCCTAATGCTTTTCTGATTGTCACGCGTGAAGTGCCGGTAATCTCCATCAACTCCCGTTCAGAGGGAAGCGCCTGGCCCGCACTGACTGCCTGCTCTTTAATCAGACCACGAATCTGTTCTGCAAGTTGCTGATAAAGGGGGGTCGCATTGTGTTGATCTGTAACGATGGTTTTAGGGAATGATGCCATGGCAACTAAGTAGACCTCTGAGTACTGGCTATTTAAACAGATTCAAGCGCAACAAAACACACCCCGGCAACAAGCCTGCGACTTTTCACCGGGGTGTTTCTCAACCGCCAGAATTAAGGACGATAGCGCAATGATAACCCTATTGTCCGGCCAACAGCATCATAGTCGCTGACACTGCCATACAGGTTGCCACCGGCCAATGGTTTTGGTGGCGCTTTATCAAACAGGTTATCGACACCCGCTGTCACCTGCAACGCATCGGTTACCTGCCAGGAGGCCGCCAGATCAATGTAATTCTGGGCCGACAGGGTATCCGATTGATCCAGAGCATTCGCGACACTCCCGATACGCCGCCAACTCAGCTGTACATTAATATCATCAATCAACAGATCCACCGCTGCACGATGACGGTAATCAGCCTGCAAAATACTGGCAAAATCACCTGTACAGGACGTTCCGAAAGTTCCTTTACAATCCAGCGCCGGCACGGTGGCGTTATTCTGACGACTCTGGGAGGTGACCACATTACCCTGGTAGCTGAATTGTAGTGTTTTACCCATATCCAGCAGACCGTCAACGCGATAGCGCATTCCCAGGTCAAAACCCGCCTGTTCCAGGGTAGCCAGATTGAAATCATTCACCAATGCCTGACTTATCAGGCCGGTATCAGGATCTCGCTGCACTGCATCACACAATGGATTGCCCTCGACCGGATCATCAATATAACAACTGGTGAGTGCCGAAATAGGCTGAATCTGACTAACCGCATCGGTAATTTCAATATCATAGTAATCCAGTGTGACATCAAAACCGTCCAGATAAGCTGGCGTATAAACCATACCAAGGGTATACGTCAGAGCCTGCTCTGGTTTGATATCCGGATTGCCACCAAAAGAGTAGGTCGCCTGGCTTGAATCAAATGTTGTACCCGGTTCTGCTGCACCATAACGGGCGCATTGTTCTGCATTACCGCGACCATCAAGGCAAGGGTCGCCATCAAAACGACCGCCGAGGCGAGGCACAAAGTCAGCGCTGGTCTCATCGAACAAAGACAGGGACAGCAACGTTTCGGGACCGGCAAACTCACCTAAGTTTGGCGCCCTGATCGCTGTCTGGCGGGTAGCCCGGAAACGTAAGTCATCATTTACTGCCCAGCTAAGACCCAGTTTATTAGTATTCGCCGAATCCGTATTGGAATAATTGGACGTGCGGTACGCGCCTTCGATATTCAGTTCTTTCACAAAAGACATATCGGCCAGCAGGGGCACTAACAGCTCAGCATAAAACTCTTTAGAGTCAAAACTGGCATCCATATCGAAAATACCACCCAATCCATAAGCTGTGCCATTTCTTAAAGCACTGCCAGCTGTCTGGATACCATGCTCTTTGCGATACTCATAACCCACTGCGTAGCTCACTGGTCCGGCTGGCAACTCCAGAATATCGAAGGTATCCCCGGAGAAAGTCAGCGCCATGACACTTTGCTCTCGCTGACGATCAGAGTGCAAGATAGGTGAGCTCAGGCTGCTGAGATCCGTTTCAGGATTGAATATATCCACCGAATTGGCGATGTTAGCGAACTGGCTGTTGCCAGCGGCGTCGTTACGGATGCCATTGTTATAAACGGTTGCTTTACCGTCGGTTCGACCATATTGCCCGTAAAGGTCCCAGGCAATATTATCGTTAATATCCCCCCGCAAACCAAACTGAACCTGCAGCGTATTGCGAGTCATTTTGGTTTCCTGTAAGCCCAAACCGAGATTACGCTCAACATTAACCCGGGCCAGGCCGTCATCACCGAAGGTGAGTAAATCGCGAATACGGTCGGTCAAAAAAGGGTTGTCGGCACTGATACTGACCGGCTCATTAACGGAAACCGGTGTTTGCCCGGTTGACCCCGCACCGGTTACCCTCACCTGAGTAAACAGGGCTCGCCCATAGGCCTCGGCTTTGCCTTCGATCAGATCGTAATTGAAAAACACACCGCCGGTGAGGCGCTTCATCGGCTGAACAAGATAACGCTCAGAGGTCACGTTGGTGGTTTGTCTTTGTGTGCTGAAATTACCGTTATTATCAAAGGCAAAGAAATTACCACTGGCAATATCAGTAAAATTGCCACCAGTACTCGGTACTATGGTTGCCGTATCAGCCGTAAAATCACGTTCGCCGGCCAACAGATCCTGGCGCTCAGCATAACCTACATAGCCACTGACATGGCCACGCCCATCGTTAATATTGCCACCAAAGGTGGCATCAAAGTTAAATTGTTCAGCGCCACCTTGTGGCATCTCATAACTACTTGATAATTCAAAACCATCAAACTGATCATCAAGAATGAAATTCACCACTCCAGACACCGCATCGGCACCATAAATAGCCGCAGCGCCTCCGGTCAGGATATCGACCCGTTTAATTAACCCTGCAGGAATCGAATTTACATCTACAGAATTGCGGAAACTGAAGGGTACAGCCCGAGTGCCATTTATCAGCACCAATGTGCGATTCTGACCTAAACCACGTAAATCAATTGTGGATGAACCCAGAGAATCCCCCACAGTCGCGCCGGTACTGTTAGCGCCGCCAGCAGCCTGCGGCAATTTCATGGCGATGTCTTCAACGGTTACGGCTCTGTCGAGTTGAATCTGAGCTTTATCCACCGACGTCACCGGGCTGGTTGCCGTTAGCTCAGTGCGGGCTATGCGGGATCCTGTCACCTTAATGACTTCGGTCTCCGATGCTGCCGGGTCACTTTGCTGTGCCATTAGTTGACCGACAACTAATGATTGAGTAAGCACAGATGTGACTGCAGCTCCTGTGAGGATCCTGGTAATTCTGTTTTTCTTCATATTGCTCTCCTGTTGAGATAATACATTGGTATCTTATTGGTATTATACTAATCATTACATTTAATACCACATGAACAAAATGATCCAGTTTTAGTCATAAGCTCCGTCTCGGAACTACCAATAAATAAAGGGATAATTGAATTTTTTGACGTGTAAAGATTGGCTGAGTTGAACTATGATACAGTAATACCACTTAACCAAATCAGTTGTCAGAGACATCAGGATAAAACACCATGCACAACCATATTCAACGACTCCACCAGCTTGCCAGCAAACCCGATCGGTTGATTGTCGGATTGATGAGCGGCACATCACTGGACGGACTGGATGTGGCGTTATGCCGGATTAGTAATGCGGGCCTGAGCAGCAAAATAGAGCTGCTCGAATTTACTACCGTTGATTATGATCATACCTACCGCCAACGGATTAAGTCGGTGTTTTCCAAACGCCAGGTTGATCTGCAGCAACTCTGCCTGCTTAACCCCTGGATTGGCACCCTGCATGGCAATATGGTGCTGCGATGCCTTGAACAATGGGGAGTCAGACCTGAACAGGTTGATCTGATTGCCAGCCACGGTCAGACCGTCTATCACGCCCCGAAATCAGAACATCAGCTGGAGAATTACCCTAACGCCACCCTGCAGATTGGCGATGGCGACCACCTGGCTTGTGCAGCCGGAATCATCACCCTCAGTGACTTTCGCCAGAAACATCTCGCTGCGGGCGGAGAAGGCGCACCGCTGGCGGTATATGGAGACTACCTGATTTTCGCCAGCCCAAAACAGAACCGGGTGATGCTGAATATGGGCGGTATCGCAAACCTGACGTATCTCCCATCCAGCATGGACGCCAGTGCCGTATTCAGCACTGATGTAGGGCCGGGTAATACGCTGATGGATGCCTATATGCAACAGCATTTCAATCAGAATTACGACGCCAATGCCGCTGTTGCGGGATCTGGTGAAGTATCCGGGCCGCTGCTGAAGGCACTGCAGCAAAACAGTTTTTTTGCCCTGCCGTTCCCCAAAACCACCGGACCTGAGCTGTTTAATCTGGATTATCTTGCCCGTGCCCAGGCTGCCAGCCAGACTGAGAACCTCGATCATCAGGATGTGATGGCGACCCTGAATCAGTTCTCGGCCAATATGATTGCTCTGGCACTGAAGCGCTGCGCAGATAAGCTCGGCGACTACCATCTGTATGCCAGCGGTGGGGGCTACCACAATCCCCTGCTGATGGAGAATATCGCCAAACAAGTCAGTGCAGTGCCAATCCATTCTACCGCCGAACTGGAGATTGATCCCGATGCTAAAGAAGCAGTGCTCTTTGCAGTATTAGCTAATGAATGTGTGGCCGGTGGTAAGGACAAATTCAGCAATATTAATGAGGGAATACCCGATATCACTATGGGGAAAGTCAGTTTTTACGATTGATACCAATCCATCGGGATCATTATCGTAATCAAATGGTATAAAGTTTGACCTGCCTCAAGCCAGCCTGCTCAATTTTGACTACAGTATGTGTGTACCCAAGCAAATAGGAGCTAAGCATGTATAAGAACGTTTTGATTGCTATCGATACCTCACCGGAAGCCAGGCAAGTACTGGATGCGGCGCTCGACAACGAAGCTGCCAAAGGCGCCCGGTTCCGCTTGCTGCATGCCACTGAACTGCCCGGGCCCGGCATGAGTGCTTATACGGGCTATGATTTTAATTTTGATTTCGAACGCATCCATACTGCGGCACGGGAGAAAATCGGCGAACTGACAAAGGGCACGGCTATCAAAGACAGTGACATCCAGATTCAGACGGGTATGGCTGCGGATCTTATTGTAGATATGGCCAAAGAGATGGATGCCGATTTGATTGTCGTCGGCAGTCACGGCCGCCATGGCATCCGTCTGCTGCTGGGTTCCACCGCCAACAGCGTACTCCATCACGCGCCTTGTGATGTACTGGCGGTCAGGGTTAAAGATTAAGCAGTAATACCAATTGCATAAGGCGTCTTATTGACGCCTTATGCTCACAACACCAGCCTGCTGCCATCAAGCAACCCCCGAAAAAACAGTTGCTTTTCAACCAGCAACATTTCACCGGTTTTACCCCGTTTTATCCCTGCATCCACAGCAATGACTTTGTTGTCAAAATAGCCCGTCACTTCATTCTGAGTGGTATGCCCGACTACAATATGATGCACATTGAAATGCTCTAATAATCCGTCGAGCTGGGCTTTTGTGGCCTGCGGTTCACGGAAATAGCCTCTGTACCAAACCGGCCCATCTGATTTGTGCAGGTAGCGGGCAAACCCATGACGTTCCTGCTGCCCTTCAATCAGATTACCTGTGAATTCCTGATTAATGTCGCTAAGTGTCTTTGACTGTGTGACCAGATCAGGATGAAGCCCACCGTGGGTAAACAACATATCATTGATCTTCACTAACACGTTGCGGCTTTGTAGCCATTGCCCCAGAACAGTGTTCTTCCCATATAGTTCAGGCAGAGATCTACCCAATACGCTTTGCACTGTTTGGTATTTATCATGCAGGTAGCGCAGATCATTATTTAGCACCATAACTTCATGGTTACCTAACAGATAGTGCACGCGACCACCGGCTGCTCTGGCCTGAAAATCCAGTTCATAGAGTAACCACAGGCTTTCCGTCTGTTGCGGGCCACGATCAAACACATCTCCTACCACCACCAGGTGACCATCAGAGAAGTTCCAGTTACCTTGATAATCCGTTATCCCCTGGGCCGCAAGCAGCGACCTGAGTATTCCTGCCTGTCCATGGATATCACTGATCGCAGCAATCTTCGCTACATCGTCGTAAATTAGTTCCGGTCTCTCAACAGACCCGACTGAAATGTTTGCAACGTATCCACATTTTTCAATAGACATCGGCGTCTGCGGGGGCGAAAACCGATACTCTTTTTTCACCCCCTCACACACCCAGAATGCCTGCCATTGCTGTGGCAGCTTAAAAACATATGGGCCATCACTGACCTCTGATTCAATCTGCTCACCACAGCCATACAATAACAATAGCAATACAGCTAGTAGCACTCTCATGGGCACTCCTGATTTAAAAAAGGCCAGGCTCTGCGCCTGGCCACCAGCTTCAGAAGTTCATGGAAAGGCCAGCATAAACATACCGCCCTACACCACCACCGAACTGACTTTCGAAATTGCCGCGACTGCCTGACTGGACATCTCCTACCCGGGGGACAAACGGACCCAGATTATCGAACAGGTTTTTAACCCCGGCATACAGTCGCATATCAGCCCCGGAAACCTCCTCGGGTAAATCGTAGGACACCGAAAGGTCATGGGTGATATAGGACGGGAAATAGAGATACGCCGGCACTTCGGGGTTTGTTATGCAGTCATCAGAGTTCTGCGCACAAGCAGTATCGTTCTCAGCAAAGAGTTCGAGATAGTCTTCTTCCCGTCCGAAGTCATCTACAGAATCACTTTTGTAACGGGCTTTCCAACGCAAACGCCAGCCATCCTGGCGCCAGGTGATCGATGCGACCGCGGAATCCGTAAAGATGCCGGAGTCCAGCTCACCGTCATAGCGATTGCTCTGAAGACCATCGCTGATCGTTTCCCGGGTAACGGTATATTCGATCACGTGGGTCCAGTCAGTACGGAATGTAAATTCCCCCCAGTTCTGTGTTTCAAAGCGATATTCGGCAGCCACATCATAGCCGCGGGTGATGATCTCATCCAGATTAAATACCCGCTGAAGAATTTCCTGCAGCTGCCCGTCTTCATCCCGGCGAATATCGTTACAAAAAGGATTGCTCTCCCCGTAGGGTGCGGAAGAGTTGTAGCACTCTGTAAGAATATCCTCATTTTCCACCTGGCCAATGGCATCTTTAATGGATATGTCATAGTAATCCAGAGCGATTCGTAGCCCTTCTATCTGCTCTGGTTGGGCCGATATCCCCAGCGTGTAGGTATCAGCAGTCTCTTCTTTGAGATTGGGATTTCCCGTATTAGGCGAGTAGCCGCTGGTTTCATCCTCGAACACACCATTTTGTGCTATGGCAGCCTGAATTCCAGGATCCTGTCGACAGGCCTCGTGCCCCTCGTCTGTAGAGTCGGCAGTGACGCCGTCACAGATGTCATTGAAACTATCATAGTCGCCCCGAGGTGGAGACAGTAACTCAGTAATATTGGGGGCACGCTGTGCACGGGCGAAATTTGCCCTGATTAAATAACCGTTCACCGGCACCCAGGTCAGACCGGTTTTGAAACTGGATACGATATCGATGTTTTCAGGACTATAATCTGCCAGACGCAGTGACAAATCCATATCCAGGCTTTGCGCCAGTGCAGCGTCCCGTACCAAAGGCAGCGAGAGTTCACCGAAGGCTTCAATAACATCCATGTCCCCTTTAAATGTAGGAACCACATTGAAGGTGATGCCACCATAGCGCTGCTCTTCACTGGTGCTTAGCTTTTGAGTGTCGCGGCGATACTCTATACCAAAGGCTGAGGAGACAGGTCCCGCCGGCAATTCAAACAACTCTCCGGACATATAACCAACTACATTTATCTGTTCAATATCCGTTGTAATAGTGGGGTTGGCGCGGATCCAATCTGCCATCTCCGGGGTAATACTGCCAAGCCCGAATAAATTAACAGGCACACATCCCGCTTGCCTGGCGGCGGCATCCTTACACTGAATGGTGCCATCATTGAGACGCTCAGCATTCAGCCCCTGGCTGAGGTTAATAATATTGATCTCATTCAGACGCGTCTGTTCTTGCTTAAATTTGCCGTAGCCTGCAGAGACATCCCAGTTCCAGTCATTAAAAACAAAACCGCGCAAACCGGCAAACGTGCGTAAGGTTTCGCGTTTGTTGTCGGTGGTCACATTGCCGACTTCAGTAAAACGGCGATCCCAGTCAATCTGGCTGCTGTGATTAGCGGCAATCTCATCCGGGATAAACGGATTGTCCGGCTGGATTTCTCCCGGTTCTGGTAGCTCGGCAACCGGCAGGTTGGTGTCTGGGTCCAGCAACAATTCGTCGTCATTCTCGTCCTGCCCTTCCGGGGTCTTGACGTTATAGGACTCGTTCAGGGAGTAGTGCAGTTGTCCGTAGAATTCCGTATCAGCACTAATCGCGTAATCCACTTTTACAGCGGTGGCAAATCGATCTTCGGGTATCTTCAGATTACCCAACTGAGACGAGGCGTAGCCGTGCTCATTCTGGTTAAAACCTGACTGCAGGCCCGCTTCAGTATAGTACCAGCCTTTGCCTTCATCGGCGCCTTCCTCTTCGAACACGCCTCCGGGAGCATCATCGCTTTTGTTGGCCCAGTCAGCCTGAGTAATATCGCGCATGCACTGGTCGCCATCGATGGTATCCATCTCGTTACACAGTAAGCTGGTGTTGTAATCAAAATCTGCCTCTACGGCAGAGCGCCCACGGTCAGTGGCCTTGATACCAAACTCTCTGTCCCAGGAACTGGCCATATAAACATAGCCCTTGCCATTGTCGAAACTGGAACCATAACCTGCATCCAGGCTAAACTCTTCGCCACCACCGTTGGTCGTACCGCCACCTTTGGCATTGATATTAAAGCCTTCAGAGCCCTGAGTAGTAATAATGTTTACCACGCCGGCAATAGCATCTGAACCATAGACGGCGGAGGCACCACCACTGATGATCTCCACTCTCTCGACCATTTTCGCCGGGATCGTACTCAAGCTAATATAATTACCACTGTAACTATTCGATACCACGCGGCGTCCATCAATTAATGTCAGCGTTCTGTCAGTACCCAGATCGCGTAAATCGATCGTTGACAATCCGGTATTCTGTACGCTGGATTGACTGTTGCTGTTACTGACCCCTGCGCTGAGACTGGGCATATTCTCAACCAGTACTTCAGCCAGATTTTCCAGGCCGGCATCCTGAATAGCCTCCTTGTCCATGACAACTAAAGGAGTCGATACCGAAAAACTGTCTCTCTTTATTCTGGTTCCAGTAATAGAAATACGCTCTTCATCATTGGCAGTTTGCGCTTCCGCACTGGTCTGTGCCGTGGTGGTGCGTTCAATTTCCTGTTGTGCCTGGCTGGCTCCACTGGCCACTAAGACCCCTGTCAGGGCCAGTTGCACTGCTCTGGTCAATTTATTTGCTTTCATTATCTGTGTTCCTGTTATTGTCGGTGTTCCTGTTGATGCTGTTTTTCTTGTTAATATGCTGCGGTGGGCTGAAGCCACCTCGATTTTCAAACCGCCGCAACCTACTATTAGGCGGTTCGTTGACAGACCACAACAGAGACAGGGTCTTGTTTACCTCACTTCTATATCTATTTACTCTCTATTCAAATTTTACTCTTTATTTTCAATTGGTTAATAAATATTCTGTGGCGTGCTGAATGTCACCAGAAATAGCACTATTGATGTTAAGCTAGGTTGCATATAATCAACGATAAACAGTACACGACAGGTATAACCAGAGCAGCAGGATGGGGAAATCTTTCAGGTTAGGTCAGTATCAGATAGAACCGGTTGAACGGGCGGTCTATCTGGACGACGGTGAAAAGCAGAATCTACAACCCAAATTCGTTGATGTGTTGCTGTATCTGGTGGCTGAATATCCACGCATTGTTTCACGCCAGGAGCTGATAGACAAAGTCTGGCAAGGCAATGAGTATGTGGGAGAGAAAGCACTGACCAATGCCATCTGGCATTTGCGACAGTCACTCAGCCATACTGATAGTTCTGAGGTGATAGAGACCATCCGTAAAACCGGATACAGGTTGGTTGTGGTGCCGGAGCCGCTCTTTCGGGAAGACGCTGTGCCTGCTTCTTCCAGCCGCCTCCAGTCTTTTAACAGCACAAAGTTCAGGTGGCTGGCACTGGTCACCCTGGTGATTGCCATGGCGATACTATGGTTTAGTCTGTCAGCATCTCAGCCCAACCCCCGACAAATAAGCCCCGTCACCACGGACCCCGGACTGGAGCTGTTTCCGGCTCCGTCGCCGGATGGGCGCTTTCTGGTGTACAAATGGGTCGCCCCTGACGGGCAGGTAGATCTGTTCCGCCGCGACCTTGAACAACCACAACTCAAAGCCACCAGACTCACCTATGACAGTGCGTCTGAAGGGCACTCGGTGTGGAGTGTCGATGGCCGCTTTCTCTATTTCAGCCGCAAGGATCGTGACGTGGAACGCTGCGATATTGTCAGGATGGATATGCACAGTTTTGAGGAAACCAACATAACACACTGTCCTCTGGTGGGAGGCTATCACTATATTGACATTTCCCCCGACAATACCACGCTGGCCTATTACAGTGATGACGAAGAGGCCGAATTATCCGGTATTTACCTGCTGGATATCAGCAAAGAGAACGCCACACCACAACGTTTCTCATGCGCCACTGATTGCGGATACAAAGAGCGGGACATGGCGTTTTCACCGGATGGACACTTTCTGGCAACGACGCGCAGGGTCAATCAGTTTAACGAAAATATCTACCTGTACGATCTGAGAAGTAAACAGGTCCGCCAGTTGACCTCTGGCGAAGAAGACATCGTTGGCCTGAGCTGGCACCCTGAAGGAAGTAAGCTGACATATGGTGTACAACGAGCGGATACACGCTCTGGTTATATACTGGACATCAACAGTAACCGCACTCAGTCGCTGGATATTGAAGGGATGAGCTACCCGCATTTTGCCCGTAACAAGCCGTGGATTTTCTTTCAGCACCGCAGTGAAGAGTACCAGATAGCTGCCATTCCACTGAACACCCCGGTCAACAACAGTCCGTTTCCGGTACTGAACTCCGGTTATAATCACAATTACCCGGATTATTCCCACCGCAACAAAAAAATCGCCTACCTGTCGAATGAGTCGGGTCATTATGAAGTATGGATAGCCGATGCAGATGGCAATAATCGTAACCAGCTTACCCACCTTGGCCGCTCTGTGCGTTATCCAAAGTGGTCACATGACGGTAAACGCATTGCCTTTCTGGCACCTGATGATGATGAAGCAGGCGATAATATTTACATCGTAGACGTTGCCACTAAACGTATTCAGACTGTCCCCAGCCCTTTTAAGGGGCATAACCGGCCTATGTGGTCGGCCGATGACGCGCGCATTCTGACCACGGTGTTTACCCAGGATCATGCTGACATCTATGCCTTTAGTCTGGAAGCTGAAGGGGTACAACGGCTGACCTTTAATAATGGTCGCTACGGCGTGATGACAGACCAGAACACCCTGATTTACAGTACCTACCGTAACGGTCTGTGGCAGTTAAACCTCAGCACCGGCGAGCTACAGCAACTGCTGGATGAACAGCAGTTCCGTGTTCGTTATACGTGGACCCTGGAAAATGACGCGGTGTATTACATTGAGGAAGAAAGCGACCACCAACGTTTGCTGCGCTACGACCTGAACGCCAAAGCCCATGAAACCTTGCTGAAAACACCGAGATCTACTTTCGAAACCGACAGTGCTCTGCGTCTTGACCGTGATCAGCAACGTATTCTGTTTACCAAAACTGAATTCCCGCAGTCCGACATCAAGCTGCTTATTGATCCTTCCCTGTAGTGCCTTTAGCCAGTACGCCTGTTAATGGTCCGGAAAGCAATAAAGAAGCATGTTCCCGGAATTCATCCAGTGACATCAACTTTATCTGTTGTTGCAGTTGCTGAGGGTGGTTATCTGCCCAGTCATAACGAAAATGATAACGCCTTGCTTGCGCTTCACTTTCTGCGTTGATGTAAGGCTGTTGCAGGGCGTCAATCAGACTGTGTTTTACCGTGTCGAATTGCACCACCGTTACTGAATCAAGATGGGTCATAAACCACTGATTAAAGTGTTCGATTCTGGCCAACAGCAGTGAGGGTGTTTTGCGTGAAGATTGCACATAATAGCCCAGATAAGGGTACCCGTATTTGGAATAGGCCTTTACCGACACGGAATAGCCTAACTGCTCCTGCGTACGCAGCTGATGAAAAAAGGGTGCAGTCATCATCGCTCCCAATAATTCCGTTGCAGCGTGTTGCGTTATTTTATTGCTGCCCGGAAGAACCATAAGGCGCACTGCATTGTCTTCTGCATCCAGGGCTACCTGATGCAGGCCCATCTCCGTTTTGCCGTTCCAGGCATGAGATCCCGGGCGGACAGGAAAGCGGATACGACGGCTCATTGTGGTAAATAAGCTGTCCAGCACGTCACGCTCATCCACCGATAGTTTACCAAAGTAAGTGGCCGTCAGTCTGGCGCGCTCAAAAGAACGATCAATATAGTCCTGATATTGGTGCTCTGAGAAATTCTCAAAATATCTCTGCGCATCCCGGGTCGATATATCCAGCCCCAGCTTGGTATTGAGGATCTGCAATGTCCGGTCTCTGAGCCTCTGATAAGCCTGTTGTGACAATGCTGAACGATGGCTGTTCAATGTCAGCGACATCGATGTGCTATCCAGTTGGGGAGATAGCAGGATGGCCGACAGGTCTCTGAGCAGGGCGACACGATCACCGGAATAGCCCGACACACTAAGCCGCCATCCACTTTGTGTCTCCACCAGGCTAACATCCATCCCCGCACTGTCAGCCTGGGTAATCAGCGGCTCCAATTGGTGCCTCAGGCGGCGTATGTATAATGGGTTGAGCACAAAAAACGCGGGCCTCTGGCGGTCAGCATCCAGATACAGATTAATTGATGCATAGTCGCTATGGCGTTTCTGGCCGGGTAACACACAACTTTCAAACCCCGTGGCAGGCTGTCTGCAACCGATCTCAGGTGTTTGCAACTCCCCTTCCTGCATAGCAAAATAGCGAGGTAAGGCAGGTAACTCAAACATGAGTTCCTGCAAGCTTGACTGGGGTGCTTCAAGCTGCTGCTGATAGCCGAACCCTGTGTTGTAATATGGCTCTGACTGGTCAAAGGCCAGGTTGCGGTGCTCGCGGATCAGCAGCGTGTTTTTTGCCGTGATTCCATCAAGCCAGGCCCGCGTAGCATGCGAATTGTAGTTGCCAGGGATCTGATTCAGCACCAGCGCTTCACTGGCCGGATAGAACAGCAACTGATCGGCGAGTTCGCGAATCTCCGTGGAGGACTTATGCGAGGCATCCTGATTGAACTGAGCGTGATGCAGCCGGGCAAATGTATCGTTAAAATGCGTCTCAGAAACCTGTTGTTTAATAGTATCCAGATACTGCCAGGTTATCTGCATGGCCTCACTCTGATGCTTCCAGCCCTGTGCCGTAAAGCGTAAGGTCAGGTTAAACAGGCGGTGCCGATCATCCAATACCGGCTGAGAAACATACAATCCTTTGATCCAGCCCTTGTCCTTCAGATGCTGCTCCAGCCCTTGTGGATTGTGCGCTTCCAGTAACCAGGATATATAGTCGCTAATCATTGCGCGACGCGTGTTCAGATTATCCGGAACCACAAAACTCAGGGTGAGACGGGAACGTTTCCTCAACGCCTGAACATTGATGACTTTTCCATCCGGCGGCTCAGCATAAGGAGATACCGCTTGCGACAGTGTTTCACCGCAGCTGGAAGACACCGCCGAGAAATACTTACCCGCCATCACTCGCAGTTGCTCCAGAGGCAACGGTGCCGCCATAACCAGCGCCATTCTCGGTGCACAATAATAATCCTCGCCAAAGTCCAGCAGGGCTTGCGACAAAGATATCTCTGGCTGGTCAATCAGGGTAGACAGGTTACCAGTAGAAAACTTCCGGTAAGGATGTTCAGGGGCAAAAGCCGTTCGCCACACTTCACGTTTACGCCGATAGGCGTCTTTAAACTTCATACGAAATTCCGCTTCTACCGCATGACGCTCTTTATACACCAGAGATTGCGGAATCAGTGGCTGAATAAACTGCCAGGCAAAACGCTCCAGGGCCCCTTCAAAACTGGCGCCGGCCACCTGAAAATAATAGTTGGTACGCAGCGCAGATGTACTGGCATTAGAGCGCCCGCCGTGATCTGCCAGAAACTGTTTATACGCGGCTGGCTGAGGGTATTTTTGTGTACCTTTTGACAGCATATGCTCATACAGATGAGCCAGGCCGGGAAGGCTGTCAGGATCCTGGAAATACCCTGCCCTGACAGACACAGAGCCATAGGCCTTGGTTAGCGCTGAATCGCTGACCAGCAAGACCTGCATACCATTTTCTAATTCTAACGAGCCATAGTGAGCCGGATCACTGTCCCCCTTAATCGGGCTGGCCATTTGTATATGATTAACCTGGCAACCTGCAAGGCAAACGAGAATAACAACGGCAACAATAGGGTGAAATAAGTGCATAGACTGGCCTCAGCAAAACGTGAGGGCCCACTCTAAGAAGAACCGCCTCGCTGGCAACCTATGCTGTATCCATTTTTCCTCTATTTAGTCTCTATCTGGCAATGACGACTCAGCAGATCGGCTTCGACAAGGAATTTATTCTCTTTTTTAAAATAGAAGAAGATTGCTCATTGAAAAAAGTTTGCATTTAACCACAGGTGTATTATATAAATAATACACCAATACAGTTAAAGGGTACCCCCTTGTCAGAAAACTCATGGCTCTTCTCAGTTAATCCGTCTTCGGGAGAGCCCATATACAGACAGATTATGGGCCAGATAAAACGGCTGATTGTCAGTGGTCAGTTGCATCAGGGCGATTCCCTGCCTTCGGTGAGGCAACTGGCCGGCGAACTGGAGATTAATCCTATGACTATCTCCAAGGCCTACAGTCTGCTGGAAGCACAGGAACTGGTTGAGAGGGTGCGGGGCGTTGGTATGCGGGTTAAAAGCAGCACCTCGCAAATGGCGGTACAACAACGCCTGAAACTGCTAACCCCATTGGCAGATCAACTCAGAGCTCTGTGTGGGCAACTGGATATAGAACAGGACCAGGCCATTCAATGGCTGGCTGAACAACTGAAAAAGGACGCAGGATGAATCTGATTGAAATGGAAAACGTCAGCAAAAGCTACGGCAAACAAAACGTACTGGATAACATCAGCTTAAATCTGCCACAAGGCCATGTAATGGGTCTGTTAGGTCAGAACGGTGCAGGAAAAACCACCTTGCTGAAGCTCTGTCTGGGATTGCTGAAAGCCGATAGTGGCAATATTCAGGTTATGGATGCGCCGGCCTGGGAGTTGACTCCGGCGATAAAAGAACAGTTGGGTTATGTTGCTCAAAAGTCCGATACCCTGCACTGGATGGGGGTAAGACAATTACTCGATTATACCGGTGCTTTCTATCGGAAATGGGATAACACTAAAGTCACTGCACTGATGCATCGCTGGCAATTGGATCCAAAGTCTAAGGTATCGGATCTGTCTGAAGGGCAGAAGCAGCGTCTGGCGATTATTCAGGCCATAGGCCATAACCCCAAACTACTTATTCTGGATGAACCGGTGGCCAGTCTGGATCCGGTACTGCGTCGTGAATTTATTCGCGAACTCATTGATATCAATATTGAAAATAACACTTCAGTGCTGTTCTCAACCCATATCCTCTCCGATCTCGAACGGGTCGCCAGTGATATCGCTATACTGCGGCAGGGGCACATCTGCTGTCAGGGCAGTCTGGATGACATCAAAGAGCGCTATGTGCGCCTGCATCTTCGCAGCAATAGTCCCCTCCCCAGGGAACTGCCGGTTCAGGGCCTGCTGCATGTGGAGTATTCTGCGCACCACCTTCGTGCTCTGGCAGAAAACCCGGATATGGAAGTCATTTCAGCGCTGGAAAAGCAACTGAATGCTACCGCCCATATCGAACCCCTTGGCCTGGACGATATTTTTCTGGAGTTGCACAAATGAGTGCCTATATCGCGATTTTAAAAAGAGACATGCGTCTTAACGGCTTCGCCTATCTGCTGCTGCCGTTTTTCATAATGATTGTGCTCTCCACAGAAAGGCAATCAGGCAGCCTATATGCAAACATGACCACTATAGTATTGCTGCCCGCGGTACTTGGCTGGCTGCAAGCAATCAGCCTTAAAGCCATGACGGCTGATTCAATCTCGTTACTCTCACCCAACGGACGAAACGCGCAGCTAAACTATTCCATCTTGATCAGTATCACGCTGTTACTGGTGACTCATCTGCTCATTGGCGGCGCGCCAGACAACGCCTTAAATGTATGGTTAATACTGAGTCTCTCATCTGTGGTAATGCTGATCAGCGTCTGTACTGCAGTACCTGAATGTTCCGGCTGGGCCAGGCTGTTTCAGCTTTTAGTCCTGATATGGCTGAGTAGTGATCTGATGGGGCTCGTCTATCTGGCTGATATCAGTGAACTTAGGTCGCTGATGGCGCTCCCTGAGCTGGCAAGAATCAGCATTGCCTGTATGGCAACAATATGGTCAGTACTGATGTTTCAACTATTCCGACGGACATACTTAGCCTCCAGAGAGCTGAATGAGTCACGCCTGCCACATAGCTGGCTTAGTCGTACCAATGAAAAAGTCAATCTTTGGCAAAGTATCGGATTTGCCTCACCTCACTGGCTCAGTGCATTGGTACAGAACTGGCAACGCCGCTGTTATCTGATTAGTCCCGGCAATCCCCTGGAGCAAGGTTTGTACAACGGTCACCGAAGCACCAATGCCATGACCGTAATACTGATATGTAGTTCTTTGGTTTTGCTGGTGATGACATTGCTAAGTATACCGGCACGAGCCCAGGGTGAACTAAATCCTGAAGGCTGGCTGATCATTGTAGGCATGTTTTTTACCCTGACGGCCTTTATTCTCAGTTTTAATCTGATACTGGAATTTATCTCTTTGCAGCCCACAGTGGCGAAACTCTGGCTGCTGGATAAAAGCCCTGATCGCAAAACGTATATGGCCCGCATTGGCAGAAGCTTCTGCTTCAGAATGCTACGCTTTTACGTCTTCTTCGCTCTGGTTTTTATATTTGTGGGCATTGCAGTGGCAGGCTCTTTTGACGGAATACGAGTCTATTTTATGATCATAGGTTTCAGCGCCATGATTTTACCATTTCAGATTGCCATGGCACTTTACTGTGCCCCTCGATTTAAATACCGTCCTTTACTGATAAACACCCTGTTACTCATCACTGTTAGCATTTATGTGGGCGCATTATTGCTGACTAAAGTGATTGTTCCGGCTGGCGGCTTAATCGCGGCTCCGGCAATTCTGGGCAGTATCGGGTTTGCCATGGCTGCTCTGCAATACGACCGGTGGTGTAACACTGCGCTAGAGGTGACCGACTAAAATATATCAATCAATAAAGGCCCTTTGAGCTAACACTATTCAGTGTAATTCTGATAAAGCAGATCGTATAAGCCGCTGGCTTTAATTTTGGCCAGCCCTTCTTCGAAGTCACGGGCCAGCCGGGCATCCCGGAAGTGCACCCCGTACCAGGTTTTTCCGGGGAAAACGTCATGGTAGGAGACGGGTTCGTGGGTATCTAACTGCATATCCATACTTTGGCGATACCAGTCAAATACGGTTTTATCGGCTATCACCACCTCGGCTTTATCGGTCCAGAACATGGCCATTTGCCGGCGCTGACTGGCCGTTTCACGGTAGTCGCGGTTATGGCTGCCATCTCTGGCAAACAACTGCCTGAATTCCGCACCGAGATACTGGCTGGCCCCTTCGAATGCAATCACCTGATAGTTGACCAGATCACTGACCTGTTCTATCTGCAAGTTGGCGGCTTGTCTGGAAAGGGCAAAATTATGGTAGTAAGTAAACTCATCAACGAAGTGCCAGGGAGACCCTGACACCGGCTTTTGTGTGGTTACTGCATCCAGTTGTGGTATGGCCTCCAGCGCCCGCTGCAACTTGTTGTTGCTAAGGTGCACTACCAGCAGATCATGGCCTTTAACGGCCAGGGCCTCACGAAAAATATCAATCTCCAGCCCGGTACGTGTCTGGCCCATCACATAGGGGGGTTTATCGATACCAAAAGCAACCGTCAGGCGCTCTGACTGGGAAAAAGTGCTGAATAGTAAAAAACTGAGTAATAAAACACGCAACATCGTTCTCTGTATTCCTTTGATTCGACAAATTTTCAGCACAATTTCTGATAGCATTTTTAAAGGCTGACGGATCAATTCAGGCTTATTTTTATCCCGCAACCGCTGAGTATAGACGCTAAAGTCTGATCCATTTGTTACAGATTGCAGTCCTATCGGGTAATGTGAAGTTGCTGATGCCAGAATGCCGCAACCTCTGATGCCTGACCTGCATATAAACAGTGGCGGGCTTTTTTGCCCAACTGATAGTCATACATAGGATCATAGTATCGGCGGAGTAACGTGGTTATCCACTCACGGTGAGCATCAGGATCACCTTTCTGGTGGCTGGCTAGCGCCTGCTCCATCATTTGTTGCAATTGCTGATAACCTTCCATTCCCAGTCGGCGACGGATCCGATAAAGACTTTGCCTCAGATACAGACTGAAGTGCTCAAACCCCTTTTCACCGAAATACCTGATGGATTCCGCCAGCCGCTGCCGGATATATTCATCAAAAATATTCTCTACCCGCTGCTCAAAAGGCGTTTCCAGAATCACTACCGGGGCGGCGGCCATTTTCTCTCGCAGAGACTGAGGCAGCATCAGTGAGCCAATATGACCCGACTCGTCTTCCAGTAAAATCGCTGCAGGAGCATGTTGACTCTGCTTTAGCAGGTTAACCGACAAGTCATTCTCGAACGCTATCTGAGTCGGCTGGGGCTCAATCTGCCCCCCAAAACTTGAACCACGATGGTTTGCCAGACCTTCAAGGTCTACTGTGCCTTTCAATTCCACTAATAATTCTGTTTTACCGCAACCGGTTCGACCCGCCAGCAACACCAACGGTGTATCGGCAATCAACCGCTCAAGCTCATCAATAAGAAAACGGCGCAGCGCCTTATAACCGCCGGCTATGCGGGGATAATCAATACCGGCTTCAGCGAGCCATTGCTGGGTGATCTGTGAGCGCAAACCGCCGCGCCAGCAAAACAGCGCTCCGTTTGGATGAGCACGGGCAAACTCTGCCCAGGCTGCAAGTCTGTCGGCTTTAAGCTGCCCACTCACCAGTTTATGCCCCAGATTAATCGCCGCCTGCTGGCCATAGTATTTATAGCAGGTGCCCACTTTCGCCCGCTCTTCGTCACTCATCAGCGGTAAACTGACTGCCTGTGTAAATGATCCTCTCGCGAATTCTGCCGGAGCGCGCAAATCCACCAGTGGCCGGTCCTCAATAAACAGCTGCCGATAATCCGTAATCAGCTGATGGGAAATGTCAGACACCGACAATTACCTGATGCTCCTGACCGGCACTGACTAAACTGCCAATGGGCGACAAATCCAGCTGATGCTGTTGAAACAATCTATGCACTTTCTCCAGCGATTTTTGCTCGTCACGGATCGCCACTAACAGGCCGCCGCTGGTTTGTGGATCGCACAGCAGGGCTTTTTGTTCAGAATTGAGGGACGACACCTTATGTCCATAACTGGCAAAATTGCGCTCTGTACCGCCTGGCACACAGCCCATGGCAATATACTCAGCTACCGCCGGCAGTGCCGGCACGGCTGAAGAGGTTATCCGGGCCGCCACCCCACTGCCTTCACAGATTTCCAGTAAATGCCCCAGCAGACCAAATCCGGTAACATCAGTCATCGCCGAAACCTGCTCCAGTTTAGCCAGCTCAGCACCAATATTATTAAGCTGGCACATACTGTCCCGGGCCAGAAATGTATGCTCGTCTTTTAGCTTACCCTGCTTCTGCGCGGTTGTGAGTACGCCAACCCCCAGAGGTTTGGTGAGAAACAAATGATCGCCTGTTCTGGCTGAAGTATTCTGCTTTAATTGTGCAACCTGCACCTGACCGGTTACCGCCAGCCCGAAGATGGGCTCTGGAGAGTCAATACTATGGCCGCCGGCGAGCATGATACCGGCCTCCTTACAGGCCTGGCGACCGCCATCAATCACTTGCCGGGCTATCTCTGGAGCCAGCTTATTCACCGGCCAGCCAAGAATAGCGATAGCCATCAGGGGTTTGCCGCCCATGGCATAGATATCACTGATGGCATTGGTGGCGGCAATACGGCCAAAATCGAAGGGGTCGTCGCAAATGGGCATAAAAAAGTCGGTGGTGCTGAGCACGGCCATACCATTGCCCAAATCATAAGCGGCGGCATCATCTTTACTACTGTTGCCCACTAACAGTTTCGGGTCCGGTTTTATATCCAGTTGCGAGACCAGCATACTGTCGAGGATTTTGGGTGAAATCTTACAGCCACAACCGGCGCCATGACTGTATTGGGTGAGCCTGATTTGATCAGCTTTAGTCATCTGTTACCTCTTGCCATCGCAACGTCAGACATTGAAGGTGGTTAAAATACATGCAGGCCTTTTCAGCATTACTTCAGGTGTTGAGTTTGTCGCGTAACTGACGATTGGCTTTGCGAATTCCGGATATGTGCGAGTCCTTACGGTAACGCCCCTTTTCAGCGTGGCGGATCAGCATCATGCCATCCAGTTCCAGGCCTTTTCCATGGGTGCCCAGCAGCCAGCGGTAGGCACGATCTTCATAACACTTTGCCCAGTGCTCGCGTGCTTGCTGATAACAGTTTACCTGACCACAGTAGCCATAGTCTCTGGCGATCTCGCCCCTTACAATCTGAAAGGCTCCGGCCGCCTTGCAGTATGAACGCTCAACGAATTCGGCCTGTTCAAGATGATTGAACACCTCTTCAACGGCACCCTGGAGCATCGGATTGTCTTTTTTCAACAATGCCGTCTGACATATCTTCTCAGGAAACACCAGAATCTCTGTTTGCTGCTGCAGCTTGTTGGCCAGATTGTCCAGACTGCCCGGAGCAAAAGCCAGGTCACAATCAGTAAACCAGACCCAATCTGCACTGCTGGCCTTAGCTGCTATATTGCGGCCAATGGCGCGGCGCAATAATTTTTCTTTTGGCAGGGCAATAAAGTTCCAGCGAATACCGGGCACATTTTTGTTCCGGTATTCGTCGACCAGTGCTGTCGTATCCTTATCTTCCCGGCAATAAAAACCGGTGAAGGTTATTTGCAATTTTGCGGGCGGGTTTTGAACCAGAGACTCCAACTGGTAAACAAACAAATGCGCGTAGTTCCAACAGTGACTTATCAGCTCCAGATGCAGTTCCTGCTTTGCTAATGGGCGTAAGTGGGTGTGCCTGGGCACCTTATAGAGCCAACGGGCCGGAAATAATCCCGATGCGGCAAACCTCATCAGAAACTCGGCTATGGAATAGTAACGCTGTTTAAAAAACTGCATCAGTACTTTTCGCTCCCCAACTCGCAATAGTACAATGGCAATAATGCCATACTTAGGCAAAGGATCTGCGTTTTTTCAAAAAAAGCATTGGGGAGTTGTTGCAGACACCGTTTATGCTGACTTTTTCAGCATTGACTTAATATCCTGCATCGCCTGCAGAATATGCTGGCGTAAATAATCACAGGCCAGCTTGCTGTCACCGGCCTTACACAATTCAAGTAACTGGCGGTGTTGCTCAGAGGAGGTAACAATTTCACCTTCACGGATGATATACATACGGGTATAGCGCTCTGAATTCTGGCTCAACATACGCACAAACTCTTCTGTTTGTGGGCGATCGGCACGACTATAGAGTTTCTGATGAAACTGACTGTTCAGGCGTCCGGTAATATTGTTGCTGTCACCATCTTCAGTAGCCGCCTCAAGCTGTGCCAGAATATTTTCCGCCTCGTCAAAGTCCTGCTCCGTCAGCCCACTGACAGAATACTTTAGCAACTCAGCTTCAAGCATCGCGCGCAACTCGAACAATTCATCGATCTGCGCAATTGAAATCTCCGCCGCCGTTGCCCCTTTATGGGCTTCAAGGTTAACCAGCCCCTCAGCCTCAAGTTGCATCAGGGCTTCTCTGACAGGAATGCGGCTGACCCGCATTTCTTCGGCCAGAGCGGCCTGTCGCAGCGGCTCTCCGGCCTTGATCTGCCCGCTGACTATCTTTTCTCTTATGGCCTCAGTCACCAGTTGCGTACGTGTTTTATGTTCAATGGCCATATCTCTCTCTTTATAATTGCATACCAAATACATTATACGGATCTGCAAAACAGGCGCCATAGAATCCGGCAACAGGTGATATTATGGATGTCATAAAACAACAGGAGAATGTTATGCAACACAACGGCATTGGTGGCAGTACCGCAGAACAGGCGCTCGCCAGACTTGAAGATATGACCGGCGATCTGTCACCTGTCGGCATTACGGAGTACCGGCAACGTATTGCCAAAGCGCAAGCATGGATGCAACAGCAAGGGGTAGAGGCGTTATATCTGAACGCCGGAACGAACCTGAGCTATTTTACCGGGCTGCACTGGTATGCCAGTGAGCGTATGGTAGGAGCCATTCTGCCTGCACAGGGGCCACTGAAATATATCGCGCCGGAATTTGAAATCGGCAGTCTTAAAGATCATATGCTGCTTGATGGCGAGATCCTGGCCTGGCTGGAACATGAAAATCCTTACCAGCTACTTGTTTCTGCTCTGCAAAAAATGGGCATAGCCAGCGCGGGCACCCTGGCTATCGATGAAAGCACGGCATTTTTTATCTTTGATGGTATCCGCCAGGCGGCGCCCGCTTTAAACTTAGTCAATGGCAGTCTTATCACCGCCCATTGTCGCATGCACAAATCCGCCGCCGAGCTTGCCCTGATCCAGCGCGCCATGGACATGACCCTTGCCGTGCATCAGGCTGCCGCCAGTATTTTGCATGAAGGCATCAGCACCAAAGACGTTGAAGCCTTTATCCATCAGGCCCACCGCAAAGTCGGCGCGCCCGGCTCCTGGTTCTGCATTGTTTTATTTGGTCAGGCCACGTCATTCCCTCATGGTGTCAAAGATCCCCAGTTTCTTAAAAGTGGCGACATGGTACTCATCGATACCGGTTGCAAGGTGCATGACTATTTGTCCGATATTACCCGTACCTATGTGTATGGCGAACCCAGTGCCCGTCAGCGACAATTCTGGCAGTATGAGAAGCAGGCTCAGGCTGAAGCCTTTACTGCAGCCCGCCCCGGCGCCACCTGTGGCGATGTGGATAAGGCAGCCCGTGACTATCTTGTAGCTCAGGGGCTGGGACCCGACTATCAGTTACCTGGCCTGCCCCACCGCACGGGCCATGGCATCGGTATGGATATTCATGAATGGCCCTATCTGGTCAAAGACAATCCGCAGATGCTGGCCCCTGGCATGTGTTTCAGCAACGAGCCTATGCTGGTAGTACCCGGCGAGTTTGGAATTCGTCTTGAGGATCATTTTTATATCACCGAACAGGGTGCCAGATGGTTTACCCGGCCGAGTCACGCTATCGATGATCCCTTTGGTTATCAGGCTGACTATTCCAACTAAACAGAAACTGGTTTATGCTGAAATCCGGGCATAGGGTGCAGAGGTTGGAGTATGGATGTATTTCTTGAAGCCGCAATAGAACAGGCCAGGCTGGGGTTAGCCGAAGGAGGCATTCCTATTGGTTCGGTACTGGTTCACGATGGCAAAATACTCGGAGCCGGCCATAATCGCCGGGTGCAACAGGGCAGCGCCATACTCCATGGCGAGATGGATGCTCTGGAGCAGGCCGGTCGTCATCCGGCCAGTGTCTACCGGGAATCGATTCTTTATACGACCTTGTCACCCTGCAGCATGTGCAGTGGTGCCATCTTGTTGTATGGCATTCCAAAAATAGTAATAGGCGAGAATCAGACCTTTATGGGTGAGGAAGAACTTTTGCAGTCCAGAGGCGTCAAATTGCAGGTCGTGCAGGACAAAACCTGTATCGCATTGATGGAAGAGTTTATTCAACGTAACCCGGATTTATGGTTTGAAGATATCGGCGAGTAAGTTAACGACCCTGGCCCTTTGGCTATGGCTGCCATTTTCTGTGCTGGCTGCGCAAAAAATCAGCGTGGGTGTGTACGACTACCCTCCGTTTTACATTGCATCAGCCGAAGGCCATAGCGGCGTCACACCTGATATCATCAGGCTGCTCAACCAGGCTCAGCAGGAATTCGAGTTTGAGCTGGTTAATACGACATCAAGGCGTCGCTACCAGGACTTCGAAGCCGGCCTGTTCGATCTGATGCTGTTCGAAAGCGCCGAATGGGGCTGGCAGAACCACGATGTGGTTGCCACTGAGCCTTTTTTCTCTGGCGGTGAAGTGTGGATAGCCTATGCGATGCCGGATAGAGATCAGAGCTATTTCAAAACCATCGGTAAGAAAAGTCTGCTTGGCGTACTGGGTTATCATTATGGTTTTGCGGCACTGAATTCAGATCCGGACTATTTAACCAACAACTTTTCTATCCACCTGCTGGATAATCAGGAAAAAATCATTAACCTGATTGCCGAACAGAGAGCCGATATGGGCATAGTGGCGCTGTCTTTTCTGAACAACTACCTGCACCAACATCCGGGAATGCGCGAAAAACTGCTGATTTCGGAAGAGTTTGATCAGACCTATGAACATGGCGCGCTGCTCAGAAAAGATGCTCCCCTCAGCGCCGGTTGGCTGAACAGGCTGTTTAGTCAATTGCAGGATAAAGGAGAGCTCGAGCGTCTGTGGTACAAACACCATTTACGTGAAAAGGAAGAGTAATACCAGGTCACCCGGGCAATACTAATAAAATTCAGGTTTTAGCATCCCTGCCCCTATGCCATCATTAGCCCCTTAAATTTTAGCAGCCATACCACCAAATAATTTTCATGCATTCCATTAAGCAGCTTCAGAGTGTGTTCCACCAGCGTGACTGGGAGAAAGGCCACCGTATGTATCAGGCCGGTTTCGTGCTGGACATCACGTACGATGAAGAATTACATATGCTTAGCGGTGAAATCGAGAGTGAGCGCGGTGCCGGCAGTTATGACAGTTTTCTGGACTGGGGCATGAAGGATATCCTGTCAGACTGCAGCTGCCCGGTAGGTGGTTTTTGCAAGCATACTGCGGCCATGGTGCATGCACTGCTGGCCCAACGGCAGCAAAGCAAGGGTGCATCGGAGCGGGATATCAGCCGTTGGTTGCAACAGTTTGAAACACCGCAGAAAAAGCCGACTGAAAATGAGGAAATATTGCTGTTTTTCCTCGACAATAAGCAAGCCGGAGAGCTCAAAGGGGTGCAGGTCAGTGTAAAGAGCAGCCGCCGACTCAAATCAGGCCAGCTCAGTAAGAGTCTGCGCGGACAATACATCTCAGAGCATTTCCTGCGCGCCTCATCACTGAGCGAGCAGGACCGGCACCTGTGTGCCGATCTGCTGGCCAACAAGACCCCCTTCGATATGGTGGAATCTTATGCTTTGCTGGAGAAACTGATTGCCACGGGTCGTTGCTACTGGCAAAACATCAACAACCCGCCCCTGACGCTACATAAAAACAAACAAGCCCGTCTGGGATGGCAACATAAAGATCATTGCTACGCCCTCAAAGTAACAATCGACGGCACTCCGTCTGCTCAGGTATTGCAATGTCTGCCTCTGGCCTATGTGGATACAGAGCAGATGCAACTCGGACAACTGGAATTTACCCTGCCGCCAGGCAAGGTAAAAACACTGTTAGCGGCACCGCCCATGTCCGGCGAACAGCTCTCTCATATCTGGCCTCAGGTTGAACAACTGCTGAATACTGAAACACAGCTCCCGCTGCCACAAGGCATCAGGGCGACCCGGCCGGAAGCGCCTGTGCCCAGGCTCAGTTTTGTCTCACCACCGAATAATCCGGATTCATCCAGAGCCCTTCTCAGCTTTGATTATCAGGGTAAAGGTATCAGCCCCCATAGCCAGGACAACCAGCTCACAGGTGATAACGGCGAGATTCTGTATCGACACCAGGCCTTTGAACAACAGGCCATAGAACGGCTTACCGAGGCAGGGTTTAAGCCAGTGGCAGCGTATCAGCAACATTGGAGAGCGCCGGATTTCGAACTCAGATTAAAAAAACAACAATGGTATCCGATACTCCATCAACTGGTGCCGGAACTTGAATCTGAGGGCTGGAAAATTGAGTTTTCCCCTGATTTTCATTTTCAATTACTTGAATCTGACGGGCATATCGAAGCCGAGTTTGAACAGCAGGATAATGACTATCTGTCACTGGCAATGAATATCGATGTCGATGGCCATAAGATGCCCTTATTTCCCATATTGCACAGCGCTATTGAGCAACTTCCGGCTGACCACTGGCAACAGAATGAAAGCCAGAACAGGGAATATGAAGAAAAAATTGTCTATGTAGAACTGCAGCCCGGACAGTGCCTGCCGCTGGCCCTGAAAACCGTTAAGCCACTCATAGACCAGTTTATAGAGCTTTTTATGCCGGGAAGACTCAACAAAGACGGCAGCCTTAAACTCTCAAAACATGTCAGTCATCACGCCCTCGGCATATTAAACAATCAGGGGATTACCAGTGGCGGTGAAGGGAAGTTACGTAATATGGCTGAACGCTTACGCCATTTTGATGGCATACAGCCAGTACCCTGCCCGGATACGCTGCACACGGAGTTACGTGAATATCAGCAAAATGGCCTGAACTGGATACAGTTTTTACGCGAGTATGAACTCGCCGGTATTCTTGCCGATGATATGGGTCTGGGAAAAACACTTCAGGCGCTGGCCAACCTCTGTATCGAGAAACAACAGCGCAGATTAACCACCCCGGCGTTGGTACTGGCGCCCACCAGTGTCATTTTTAACTGGCAGGCAGAGGCAAAACGCTTTGCACCAAACCTGAAAACCCGGGTAATTTACGGGAATCAGCGCCAATCACTTTTACAGGATGTCACAGGGCTGGATTTGCTAATCACCAGTTATGCCCTGCTACCCAAAGATATAGCTCATTATCAGGAGACAACCTTTCACTACCTGATCCTGGACGAAGCCCAGTATATAAAAAATCCCAAGACCAAACTCTACGCTGAATTACTTAACCTCAGAGCCACTCACAAGCTGTGCCTGACGGGCACACCGATTGAAAACCATCTCGGTGAGCTGTGGTCACAATTCAACTTCCTGCTACCGGGCTTGCTGGGCAATCAGCAGCAGTTCAACCACCTGTTCAGAAACCCGATTGAAAAAAAGCACGACAGGCAGCGCCTGCAGTTGCTGAATGAGCGCATTGCTCCGTTTATTCTGCGCCGCACAAAAGACAGAATTGCAAGAGAATTGCCCGCCAAGACCGAGATTCTGCGACCAATAAAGATTCAAGGAAAGCAGGCACAACTCTATGAAAATGTGCGTCTGGCGGTAGATGACAAATTACGACAAGTGATTGCCGCCAAGGGACTGGCCAAAAGTCAGATTGAGATCCTCGATGCCATGCTCAAACTGCGCCAGGTTTGCTGCCATCCGCAGTTGCTACCCGGGAATATGTGCAAAAATATCACTCAGTCGGCCAAACTGGATGTGCTCATGCAGATGCTTCCTGAGCTGATTGAAGACGGGCGACGGATACTGGTCTTTTCGCAATTTACTTCCATGCTTGCGCTGATAGAACCCGCCCTGAAGCAGGCAGAAATTCCGTACGTCACACTAACCGGTGCCACTCGCAACCGTGAAGCCATCATCAACAGCTTTAAAGACGGCGAAGTACCCCTTTTTCTGATCAGCCTGAAAGCGGGTGGCACCGGACTCAATCTTACTGAAGCCGATACGGTGATTCATTATGATCCCTGGTGGAATCCGGCAGTGGAAAATCAGGCAACAGATCGTATTCACCGCATTGGCCAGAACAAGCCGGTATTTGTTTACAAGCTTATTATCGAAGGCTCTATCGAGGAAAAGATACAGCACTTACAGCAGCACAAAAGTCACCTGGCAAAAGCCATATTGTCCGACCGGCTATCCGATACCGGTACCACGCTGGATCAAACTAACCTTAAGGCTCTGTTACAACCTCTGAGCCACTTCGTAAGCCCCCCACCCAAAAGCCCATCTCATTAACATATTAAAAACACTTGCATTACAAAACAAAAGACGCTAATTTTGCATGAAAGCGCTTACATTTTAATTCTAATGGATTTAGAGTTGTTCAGAAATTGCGCTTAGTACTGAGTAAATGCAATTAGAACAATTAGTTGCAGATAAAGTGTCAGGGAATAAGCCCTTATCTACATGGGCTGAAAATTTGTTAACTCAGAACAAATTCTTGTAGCTAAATTTTTACACCAGCTACATAACGGATAATCAGGCTAACAAGGTATAGATGTTTTTTTGATATACAATTGTAAGCGCTTACAAAAAACACCAAAGAGCACGATGTTATACGTCGGAGGGACACATGAAGCAAAACAGATTTAAAAGAACACAACTGGCCAGTTGCCTGTCGGTAATACTGGGTACTGGCATGAGCGCGGCTTATGCACAAGACAGCAACAACGACACAACGGCCGATAACGGGCCTGTTGAGGTCATCGAGGTATCGGGTATCCGTAGCAGCCTGATCCGGGCAATGGATGTCAAACGTGAGGGTACCGGTGTTGTTGACGCCATCTCAGCCGAAGACATCGGCAAGTTCCCGGATACTAACCTTGCGGAATCACTTCAGCGTATCACCGGCGTATCTATTGATCGTCAGAATGGTGAAGGTGCCCGGGTAACCGTTCGCGGCTTTGGTCCGGATTATAATCTGGTGACCCTGAACGGACGCCAGATGCCCACCTCCTCTATCGAGGCCACAACGGCATCATCGTCACGCTCTTTTGATTTCGGTAACCTCGCCTCCGAGGGTGTTTCAGCAGTTGAAGTCTATAAAACCGGACGTGCGGATATCTCCACTGGCGGTATTGGTTCAACCATCAACATATTAACCACCCGTCCGCTGAATGCGCCGGGTATGCAGGCCACCTTCGGCGTCAAAGGTGTACATGACACCTCCAGCGAAGACGGCAGCGCACTGACACCGGAGCTTTCCGGTCTGTACAGCAATACCTTTGCTGACGATACTTTCGGTGTGTCTGTCAGCGGTAGCTACCAGAAGCGCGAAAGCGGCAATCAGCAAGCCAACACAGGTGGCTGGCATTCATTTTCCGGTGTCGCTGACCAGGACTGGGGTGCAGGTACTGCCGAGTGGGGTGGTATCCCTGACGGACCGGATTCAGGTCATATAAACCGCCCCAGTGAAGACTCTATTTACTCTGTACCTCAGAGTTTGGGTTATGCCTTTAATGAGGTTGAGCGCACCCGTACTAACGGTCAGCTGGTGCTGCAATACCGCCCTGTCGACGATGTGACCGCTACCCTGGATTATACCTATTCAAAAAATGAGGTGGCGACCCAATTCCGGGATCTGTCTGGCTGGTTTAACTTCGGTCCTTCCACAGGTGAGTGGACCGATGGCCCCATAGCCTCGCCGCTGGTTTACGCCGAGCAAACGCCGGGGCTTTCCGATCTTGCCATGGGCGCGGGCAAATTTGCCTCTGCCAATGAAAACAAGTCTCTTGGCTTTAATCTTGAGTGGCAGGCCACTGACAATCTGGAATTGGAACTTGATGCCCATAGCTCTTCTGCCGAATCCGGTCCCGACAGCCCCTGGGGCAGCAACAATGCATTTGGTGTAGCGGCCTTTGTCCGTGCCGAGAGCATTGGTCACTTTGATCAGGACTTCCCGGTACTGGAAATCGTCTATCCTGAGGGTTATTCCGCTTTGGATCCACAGGACATTCGCATTGCCGGCAGCTCGTTCAGAAACAGCTATATGCGCAGTGAAATCGATCAGTACCAGATCAAGGGCCGTTATACCTTTGACGAAGGCGTCCTCAGCAGCATTGATTTCGGAGTGGGCAGCACAGACGTCGACAACCGCTCTGCCTTTTCTAACGTTCAGCGTGATACCTGGGGTGGTGTTGGCGAAGCCGGTGATTTCGACAGTTCATTCTGGCCAATTTCGTCCGTTGCCGACAGGTTTGATCTTCCCGGCAGTGGTAGCCCGAATCTGCAGAATGAATTTGCCGTGTTTGACTTTGAGAGCGTCAGAGCCCGTGCAGCCGAACTTTATCCTGTTGCCGGTGCCGGCGACTGTGGCAACGGCTTCTGCCCGTCTTCTGATTACACTACCGACAGACGGACTCAGGAAGAGAATACCTACGCCTATTTCCAGGCTAATATGATGTTTGATATCGGCGACATGCCCGCCAACCTCTCTGCCGGTATTCGCTATGAGAAAACCGATGTGGCTTCTCAGGCGCTGGTACCGACCTACACCAACATTGGCTGGGTAGCTGCCAATGAGTTTACACTGATTGGTAATGGCGAACAGGAGTTCACGGATCTCAAAGGTGATTATGATTATTACCTGCCCAACCTGAACTTTGATGTTGAGCTTAGCATGGATATAAAAGCCAGGTTCTCTTACAGCAAAACCATTGGCCGTCCCAGCTATGGTGATATCCAGGGTGGCCTGACCGTTAACCAGTTGCTTCGTATCGATGGTGGTACGGGCTCCCGCGGTAACCCTGAACTGTTACCCCTTGAGTCAAATAACTACGACCTGTCACTGGAGTGGTACTACGATGAGGGCAGCTATGCGTCAATTGGTTATTACCGTAAAGACGTGAAGAACTTTATCGGTACCTCTATTGTTGAAGAACCAGTGTATAACCTGCCACACCCGGCTCAGGGCTCGCGCTACGCTGAAGCCGTAGAGGCAACAGGCAGTATGGATGCTAATCTGATTCGTGATTACATCATCGAGAACTATCCGGATTCCGTGGACGGTGACATGATTCTGGGTATCGAAGGTGATGACGCGCCGGCAAACTTTGATATCACCATTCCGGTCAATGACAAAGAAGCGGAACTGGATGGTTGGGAAGTGGCCGTTCAGCACCTGTTTGGTGACAGCGGCTACGGCATCATTGCCAACGCGACTATTGTTGACGGTGATATCAGCTACGATGACTTCAGCCTTGAGCAGCAGTTTGCCCTGATAGGCTTGAGTGATTCGGCTAACCTGATTGGTTTCTACGACAAAGATGGCTTCCAGATTCGTCTGGCCTATAACTGGCGTGACAAGTTCCTGTCTGCTACCGGTCAGGCCACAGGCGCACATCCTGCTTATGTTGAGGAATATGGCCAGTGGGATATGAATGCCAGCTATGAGGTGAATGAAAACCTGACGGTCTTTGTCGAGGCGATTAACATCACCGACGAGTATGGTCGTTCACACGGCCGTGCTGAAGAGCAGGTGCTGAATGTAACCCAGACAGGCCCGCGTTATAACATCGGCGCGCGCTACAAGTTCTGATAGCCAGCGTCCGTTAAGCTAGAGCCGCTTTTGCGGCTCTTTTATTCTCTTACAGCAAAATCCATCAGATTAACCTATTCCGGTCTGAGTAATTTAATCTGATTTGGATTTTTAACAGTAAAGGCTTCAGGTCGTATTGACCCCGGCGCAAAAGCGGGTAAGTTGTCACTATGCATAATAGTAAAATTCGCGTTGTAGTGATCGGTGGAGGTACAGCAGGCTGGTTAACTGCTAACCTGCTGGCTGCGGATCATGACACCCGCGAGCAGGGCAACCTGGATATCACCCTGATCGAATCCCCCGATATTAAAACCGTCGGTGTGGGTGAGGGTACCTGGCCCTCCATGCGCACAACGTTAGAGCGTATTGGCCTGTCGGAAACCGATCTGATCCGGGAATGTGACGCCAGCTTTAAACAGGGCTCCTTGTTTCATAACTGGTGTAGCGCCGATGGTAGCGAACACTACTATCATCCCTTCAGCCTGCCAGCGGGTTATCAGCAACTGGAATTCAGCCGCTTCTGGCAGCAACACCGTAAAGACATTGATTTTGCCAGCGCTGCAACGCCGCAGGCCAGTATCTGTCGCCGGGGACTGGCGCCAAAACAGGTGTCTACGCCGGAATATGCCTTCATACTTAACTATGGCTACCACCTGAATGCCGCGAAATTTGTTGAGCTTTTGACGCGTCATGGCAAAGAAAAGCTCGGCATTTGCCATATCCGGGATAAGGTGACAGACATTCTCTGGCCTGAACATTGCGACAAACAACAGAGTCCCATCAAAGCGGTTAGTACAGAAAAGCATGGTCTGCTGGAAGCGGACCTCTTTATTGATTGCAGTGGCTTTAGCGCTCTGCTGGTAGGTAAGCATTATCAGATACCCATGCACAGTGTGCAGGATGTGCTGTTTAATGACCGGGCGCTGGTGCTGCAACTGCCTTATCAGAGCGAACAGTCACCCATCCAGTCCTGCACGCTTTCAACCGCGCAGCGAAATGGCTGGATCTGGGATATCGGCCTGTCTTCACGCCGGGGTGTTGGCCACGTGTATGCCAGTGCCTATGAGTCACAGGCTGAGGCTGAAAAACGCTTACGCGACTATGTTGCCAAAGATATAGGCGAACAGGCCGCCAGCGAGGCGGAACTCCGTGAATTGAGGTTCAATTCCGGGTATCGCCAGCAATTCTGGAAACAGAACGCCGTAGCAGTTGGCCTCAGTGCCGGTTTTATAGAACCTCTGGAGGCGTCGGCGCTGGCGTTAATCGAGATGTCAGCACGCTTTATCAGTGATAATTTGAACGCCCTTGAGCAACAGATGCCCGTTGTCAGTGAGCGCTTTAATCAGCGTTTTTTATACCACTGGCAGGGCATCGTTGAATTTCTTAAGCTGCATTATTGTCTGTCGCAGCGGCAAGATAGCGCATACTGGCGTGATAACCGCGAAAACCTTAGCGACTCCCTGAAGCAGAAACTGATGCTATGGCAGCACCAGTCGCCCTCTGTCTATGACAAGCCCCTGGCTGAAGAATTGTTCCCTGCAGCGAGCTTTCAGTACGTCTACTATGGTATGCAGGGCGCAACAGACTTCGCACCACTGCGCAGGCAGGCACAACAGGCTGACCAGGCCGAACAACTGCTGCAGGAGAATCAGCACAAGATCCAGAGAATGACTCAGGCTCTGCCTAGCAACAGAGCCCTGATTAATGACATAAAACAACAGGGGCTTCGCCACCTGTAATTGTTTCGGAGCATCCATGAGCCAACACGTATTACTCAATAGTGAACAACATCGGAACATCCGTGTTCGTACCCAGCGCAGCGCCGAACTGGGTGATAATCTGATGTTTGCCGTCACCTTTGTCGAAGAACTGCGCACCATCCAGGCGCACTACCCTGTGTTTTTCCAGAAAGACCCACAAAGTGGTGAATTTCAGTGCGTTGCCCTGTTAGGCTTTGAGCAGGGTGAGAACCTGTTTCTGACTGACCAGGGCTGGGATGCCCCCCATATCCCCGTACTCATTGAGCGTCTGCCTTTCTTAATCGGTCTGCAGAACAAGGGGGGCGAACAGGAACGGATGGTGCATATTGATATGGACAATCCCAGAGTCAATGAAGAAGAAGGTGAGGCCCTGTTTAATCAGTTCGGCAGTCCCACCGAATACCTTCAGCGTATTTCGGCCCTGCTGGAAGCCACTCACCTGGGTTTGCAGGAAAACAAATCTTTTCTTGGCATGCTCAACGAGCTGACCCTGATTGAGTCATTCAGCCTGGATGTAGAGCTGAACAATGGCAGTCAGCATCAGTTGCTGGGTTTTTACACCATCAACGAGGATAAGCTGGCACAACTGTCGGGGGCTCAGTTACAGATGTTGCACGAAAAAGGCTATTTGCAGGCACTGTATATGATTCTGGCTTCCCATTCTCACCTCAAAAGCCTGATCGCCCGTAAAAATCAACGGCTTGAACAAGGCTGACAGGACCAGCAATGCGCCCGCTGAACAGCCTTACCATCAAATCAATGACAGAACTCGATGAGTTGCTAAGCTCATCAGAGCAGCCTGTGCATATCAAAGGGCTGTGTCAGCACTGGCCGGCGGTTACCGCTGGCAAAACCTCGGATCAGGCTCTTGTCAGCTATTTAGCACAGTTTGATCAGGGCCTGCCAGTGACAACCTATCGCTATCCGGCAGGGTCGACAGGACGGATCTTTTATAACGAAGCCCTGACTGGCTTTAACTTCGAAGCGCAACAACTGCCTTTTTCGGCGTTTGCCGAGCAGTTGCTTGGCTATAAAGACGATGCAAGTGGTGGGTTATATCTGGGGTCAACCTTATTGGATAAGTGGTTTAGCGGTTTTACTGATGCTAATTGCCTGGATGTGTCGACCCCTTATCAGCATATGACGCCGCTTGTAAGCCTGTGGATGGGTAACCCCAGTCGCGTTGCTGCACACTTTGATTTTCCTGATAATCTGGCCTGTTGTATTAGCGGGCGCCGTCATGTGACGCTTTTTCCTCCTGAGCAAATCGACAACCTTTACATTGGCCCACTGGATTTTAATCCGGGCGGCCAGCCTATCAGTATGGTTGATCTGAAAGCGCCTGATTATGCTCGTTTTCCGAAATTCAGGCTGGCACTCGAACAGGCGCTGACAGCCGAACTTGAGCCTGGTGATGGGTTATTTATTCCCAGTATGTGGTGGCATGCCATCGATGGCCGGGAACGGGTCAACACACTGGTCAACTATTGGTGGCGCAACACGCCAGCATACCTTGGTGCCCCCATAGATGTGCTGTTACATGCCATGATGAGCCTGAAGGAGCTACCGAAGCGCCAGCGTGAAGGCTGGAAACACCTGCTGGATCACTATGTGTTTAACCATGAGCAACAGGACAGCGAGCACCTCCCAAAACAGCGGTTGGGCCCGCACACTCCGATTGATGCCGGTGCGGCACAGCGACTCAGAACCATGCTGCTGAACAAATTCGGCCGCTAATTTATTGATACTGCTATAAGAGAGATTAACGTTGAACAGGGTAAAAAAAGTCATAATCGCAGGGGGTGGCACAGCCGGTTGGATGGCTGCTGCGGCCATCTCAAAACTATTGGGTAAGAACCTGGAAATATGCCTGGTGGAATCTGATCAGATCGCCACCGTCGGCGTTGGTGAAGCGACCATCCCTCCCCTGTTGACCCTGCATAAATTGCTGGAAATCAAAGAGCAGGATTTTATGGTGGCTACCCAGGCCACCTTTAAACTGGGAATCAGCTTCGAAAACTGGCGCGACGTCAATGAAGACTATATTCACTCTTTTGGCACCACAGGCCAGGATTGCTGGGCCGCAGGCTTCCAGCATTTCTGGCTGAAAGGAAAACAACAGGGCATTGCATCAGATTACGGCGACTACTGTCCTGAGCTGTTGGCCTCACTGGCTGGGAAATTTGCCGTGCAGCCCAAATTGGGACTGAACTATGCCTACCATTTTGATGCCGGACTCTATGCGCAGTTTCTGCGCAAAATGGCAGAAAAGCACGGTACCCGCCGGGTTGAAGGTAAGATCAGTGAAGTGCAGTGCTGCAATCAGACCGGCATGATCGACCGGCTGATACTTGAAAGCGGTGAACAGCTCGAAGGCGATCTCTTTATTGATTGCACCGGGTTCCGTGGGCTGCTGATCGAGCAAACCCTGCACACGGGCTATCTGGACTGGACCCATTGGCTGCCCTGCGATTCAGCGCTGGCGGTGCAGACCGAAAACACCCAACCACCCATCCCTTATACCCGTTCCATTGCCCGCGAATCAGGCTGGCAATGGCGCATCCCGCTGCAGCATCGTACCGGCAACGGTCTGGTCTACTGCAGCCGCTATATGAGCGATGAGCAGGCAGAGAAGACCCTGTTACAGAATCTCGAAGGTGAACCTATCACCGAGCCACGCCAGATTCGTTTCAGAACCGGCCAGCGCCGTTTGCACTGGAATAAAAACTGTGTGGCGCTGGGACTGGCCAGCGGTTTTATAGAGCCGCTGGAGTCCACCAGCATTCATCTTATTCAGCGGGGCCTTGTGCGCCTGATGCAGATGTTTCCTCACTCCGGCATTGTGCAGAGCGATATTGATGAATTTAACAGCCAGATGTTTTCCGAAGTGGAAAATATCCGCGACTTCATCATACTCCACTACCACGTCACCAATCGCCGTGACTCTGCCTTTTGGCGTCATTGTGCCGGCATGGATATTCCGGATTCTCTGGCCCACCGCATTGAGCTGTTCAGGGAAACCGGCAAAGTGTTTAAAGTGCCCAATGAATTGTTTGGTGAAAACTCCTGGACGCAAGTGATGTTAGGTCAGGGCATCATGCCACAACAATACCATCCCATTGTTGATCAGATGAGCGATGAGGAACTGGCGCATTTTCTCAACCAGATCCGCACTCAGTCGAAACGCATGGTGGAGCAATTACCCAGTCATCAGGATTTTTTGCGTCATTATTGCCCGGCGACCATGCCTTAATGACCGTCAGCTAAAGATATCTGACTATTGCAAATTGAGTTAAACGAGACATCGACTTCCCTGTCTTCAATGTCTCTCGTCCCTTCGAGCCAGTTACCTTTGTAAGGACACAAAGGTAACCTAAAAGTCCTTCGCTCAGGACAGCTTCTGATTCCGTTTCCAAAGCAGGCTTACTGAGCGCACCGGCCTTAGGTAACATCCATGTAAAACTGGCGGCCTCTGGAGAACGTCCCTGTTCGCCAGTGCGGTAAGCCTGCTTCTGCAACGGGAAGCTGTATTCGCGGTTACGGCGGGAAAGCGGCCTGCAAGGCATTGGGCAGGGATGCCCAATGCAAAGGTCACTGGCACACCAGGGGCGGTGTGTCATACCTGCAGGGAAAGCCAAACTATCTGATTTGCCAGAGTGTTTGATGAGGTATTAACTAGCACCCTGGGAGTCGAGACGGTTTTAAGCTAAACCCCTGACCGAGTCACGCATCACAACCGTTGGCTCGAACAGGTTCTGTACGGGTTTCTTGCTGTCCTGATAAATATGCTGACGCACCCAGTTAGCAGCCATTCGCCCCATTTCCCCTGAAGGAAAATCAATAGTAGTGAGATGGGGAAAGGTGTAGCGGGACATAATTACATTATCAAAGCCCATCACTGACAGATCACCCGGCACGTCCAGATTATTGTCACGGGCACAGTTCATTACCCCGCAGGCCATTTCATCGTTGGCGCATACCACCGCAGTAAAGGGTTCTGGCTGCTGCAACAATTGCAACATCGCCTTCACTCCGCCCTCTTCGTGGAAATCTCCTTCGATAAATAACGAATCCGGTACCACGCAATCAAACTCCTGAAGGGCGCGGCGATGTCCCGCAACCCGATCGCGCACGTCGGTCTTCCACATAGGTCCGGAAACATACGCCACCTTGCGATGGCCCATTTCCAGCAAGGTTTTAGTGGCCAGATAGCCCCCCAGTTGGTTATTCAGACAAATGCAGTTTTCCATCAGCCCCGGAATACTGCGGTTAATCACCACCACAGGCGTACCACTTTGATTCAATTCCAGCAGATATTGGTCAGACACGGCATCCACATGCAGAATCAGCGCGTCACATTTGCGGCTGATAAGAAACTCGATGGCATCCTTTTCACTGGCTTCATCACTGTGACCAGCAGCAACAATAACGTGCTTGCCCGCCGCACGCAGTTCTCCCTCTACGCCGCTCATCATTTCACCGAAAAAAGGCCCATATAATTCGGATACCAGCAGACCCACACTGTTGGTGCAATTGGAAGCCAGTGACTGAGCAATGGAGTTAGGCCGGTAATTCAGCTCTTTCATTGCCTCCAGTACTTTGGTCCGCTTCGCTTCGCTGACCCGCGTGTTTCCGTTCATTACCCGGGATACCGTCGCCAGTGACACCCCTGCCAATTCCGAGACCTGATATATGGTTGCCATGAATCCTTCAATACCCTGTTATTATTGTTCGTGTTTACGTGGCGGTCTTTTCCAGTTCGTTTCTGACCCGCACCACTTTAGCGTCGTTAAGTTTATAAAATTTCATCACTACAGCCACCAATACAAAAGTAATCGCCGGTAACAATGTGAATGAATGGAGAATCCCCTGTCGGGTCTGCTCAGATTGTACCTGATTTGGCTCGTAACCATAATAGGCCAGCAACCATCCAGCCACAGCCCCACCTAACGCTAATCCAAGTTTGATAAAAAACACGATGGACGAGTATGTCATGCCGGTAATCCGCAGCCCGGTGCGCCACTGACCATAATCGACAATGTCTGCCATTTTGGCCCAAAGCAACGGCGTGCCCATCTGCAACACAAAACACCAGGCAATATAGATGACAAATGCCAGTATCAACTGCTCTGAATCCACAAAGAATGCGGCCACGCAAAGTACCGCAGCGATCAGTTGAATGTAGATATACGCCTTCACTTTACATAGCCGTTTTGCGATGCCCTGGGCCATAGCACAACCGAGAATATTACCTATCATGCCCAGTGTGACAAAAAGGGTGATCAGGTCTTCCCGGCCAAGAAAATACTTCACATAATAAATCGCCAGGGTATTACGAATCACCATACCAAAGAGCACCAGGATCGCGGCAACACACAATACCCGCCACTGATCATTCTGCCACAGAGCCGCCATATCCTGTCTGAAAGACGACTTCTGCTGAGCAGGTGGAAAAATGCGCTCCTTGGTACCTGCAAAGCACAACCAGAAAAATATTACGCCAATGGCACTCATTGCAGCGATGGTAAGCTGATAACCGAGGGCCTTGTCTCCTTTGCCAAACCAGTCCACCAGCGGCAGGGTAAAGGCGGTCACCAATAAGCCCCCGAGCATACCGAACACAAATCGATAAGACTGCACCGAAACCCGTTCGCCAGGGTCGGCGGTCAGCACGCCCCCCAGAGCTGAGTACGGAATGTTAATGGCGGTATAGGCCAGCATCAGCAGGCCATACGTGACAAAGGCATAAATCACTTTGCCGTCGGCGGATAGATCCGGTGTGGTAAAGGCGAGTACACTTATCAACCCAAAAGGCACCGCCAGCCACAGCAAATAGGGTCGGAATTTACCATGCCGGCTGTTGGTACGATCATTAATAGCGCCCATTAGTGGGTCGGTCACGGCATCAAATATACGCACCACTAAAAATAAGGTACCGACAATGGCCGGGGAAATGCCGAACACATCCGTATAGAAGAATGACAGAAACAGCATTACCGACTGAAAGACAATATTGCTGGCCGTATCCCCAAGCCCATAGGCGACTTTTTCTTTTACCGACAAAGCCATTCAGCGTGCTCCCGCTTGTTGTTTACCTGCACCTTGCTCTGCCTTTTGCAGCAGAAAGTCCCTGTAGGCGTAGCCACTGGATTTGATAATACGCTGCTGGCTCTCATAGTCTACATAGACGATACCAAAGCGTTTCAGGTACCCTTCAGCCCATTCAAAATTGTCCATCAGGCTCCAGGCAAAGTAACCTCGCACGTCAACGCCCTGCATGGCCGCATCATCAACGGCCTGTAAATGACTTTGCAGATAGGCCAGACGTTCAGGATCATCCACTTTGCCATCCACCAGCTTGTCCACCATGGCCGCACCGTTTTCGGTGATATATACAGGTGGCAGAAGATAGCGTTGATGGTAATCCAGCAGCAGATCTGTCAACCCCTGAGGAAACACTTCCCACCCCATATCGGTTAATGGCTGCTGCTCATGCTCAAGTTTTTCAAACAGCTCCGAGGCCGATGCCTGATAGCGTTCACGGGTATAATAATTAATGCCAATATAGTCCAGCTTATGGCCAATTATGGCCATATCTCCGGGCATCACTGGTGGGTGTTCACTCCGGGGCAGCTTTTCCAGTACATCCGGATAACGTTGCTCTAACAGCGGCTGCAGATACCAATGATTGAAATACTCATCGGCCATGTTTGCCGCCTCAATATCTTCTGCTGAATCAGACTCCGGATAACAGGGGCTGAAATTCAATACGATGCCATTCAGCGCTTCGGGAGCATTTCGCTCCAGTACTTCCATGGCCAGACCATGGGCAAGCAGCAAATGGTGTGCAGCCTGTTTACCGTAGGCGCGACTCTTATGGCCTGGCGCATGAATACCAGCCTCATAACCCAGATAAGCGCTACAGAACGGCTCATTCAGCGTGGCATAGGAGTGCACTCTGTCACCGAAAGCCCGTGATACCCGATCCGCATAATCGCGGAATTTGTAGGCCGTCTCACGATTCAGCCATCCCCCCTGATCTTCCAGATACTGGGGTAAATCCCAGTGATACAGCGTAACAAAGGGCTTGATTGCATATTCGTTGAGGCGGTCCAGCAAGGCGATGTAAAAATCCAGTCCCTGCTGGTTCACACTTCCATCGGCATGTATAACCCTGGCCCAGGATACAGAAAAGCGATAGGCATCCACCCCCATGGAGCGGATCAATCTGAGGTCCTCCTCCCAGTGAGATACATGTTCACAGGCGGTTTTACCATCGGAACCATCCCGGATCTTGCCCGGCGTAGCACAAAATGTATCCCAGATCGTATCCAGCCTGGAATCTGCCGCTCCTTCAATCTGAAAAGAAGCGGTCGCCACACCAAAAATGAAGTCATTTTTAAGCAAAGGGGACGTTGCCGGTAATGTAATTGCCTTGTTAATCAATGTTCTGTCCTGTTTCACCTGTTTTCGATGGTCGTTAGCTGTTGCTGTTCAGCGCCTCAAATTCAAAAGGCAAATGTTGATAATTTGTTGCACAACGGATTTCATGATGCTACAAATGTAAGCGCTTTCACAAAGTGTAAACCTAATGTTAGTCAATGGTCAATGTGAAGATGACCGGCTGCAAAGACTGGCTTCAAAAAAGGCACCTGTATGACAACTTCAATACCACCTCAACAGCCATTGCGCAGTAATAGTCTGCCGATGGCAATGATTTCACTCACAGCATTGTTTTTTATGTGGGGATTTATCACCGCACTGAACGATATTCTGATCCCGCATCTGAAGAGTGTATTCAGTCTCAGTTATACCCAGGCGATGCTGGTGCAGTTTTGCTTTTTTATGGCCTATTTCCTGGTCTCTGTACCAGCGGGGCGTATCGTCGATAAGATAGGCTTCCAGAAAGGCATTGGTCTGGGCCTGCTTACTGCGGCGGCCGGTTGTCTGCTGTTTATCCCCTCGGCGTTGTACACCACTTACTGGATGTTTCTGGGGGCGCTGTTTATTCTGGCTGCCGGCGTAACTATTTTGCAGGTAGCCGCTAATCCACTGGTGACCCTGCTGGGCGATCCGGATACCGCCGAGTCCAGACTGACCATGACTCAGGCTTTTAACTCTTTAGGTACCACGGTGGCGCCGGTGATCGGTGGCATACTGATATTTTCCCATGCAGAAGGCAGCGTTCAGTCTGCCGATTCGGTGATCGTACCCTATATCGGTCTGGCCCTTGTTCTTATCGGACTGGCCGCTTTTCTGGTCAGAATGCGTCTGCCTGAAACCGGTAACCATGTACCCAGTGCCGCCGACCTGCTCGACTCTAAAGCTAAAGCCCCCCTTAAAAACTACCCACACCTGATCCTCGGAGCTCTGGGAATCTTCCTTTATGTCGGGGCCGAAGTATCTATTGGTAGTTTTCTGGTTAACTACCTCGGCGAAGACAGTGTGATGGGCATGAGTGAAGGCCAGGCATCCAAATATATTGCCTATTACTGGGGTGGTGCCATGGTAGGCCGTTTTATTGGCGCAATACTGATGCAAAAAATCACGCCGGGGAAATTGTTGGGCTTCAACAGCGCGGCCTCGATAGCCTTGCTGCTGGTGAGTATTTTCAGCTCAGGGCAACTGGCAATGTGGAGTGTGTTGTTGGTGGGATTGTGTAACTCCATCATGTTTCCCACCATATTCAGCCTCGCCTTAAAAGGTCTGGGCAAAGACACCAGCCGCGGTTCCGGCCTGCTTTGTCTGGCCATAGTAGGTGGTGCCATTGTGCCGCTGTTACAGGGCATACTGGCTGATAGTATTGGTCTGCAACTGTCCTTCTTACTGCCAATGCTGTGTTATCTGTATATCGGCTTCTATGGTCTGGCGGGGGCGGCAATCCGCGCCAGGAAGGCAAACGAAACCATTCAGGAGGGGATATGATGCGACTTAAATATACTACATCAGTCCTTTTGGGCGCATTGAGTCTGGGCGGTATTGCAGCCTGCAGCGGGCCTGCAGACATTGACCAGACGCCACTGGCAAACCAAAAAGTTGTACCGGATTACTGGCCTCATATTGAGTCAGAGGTCAAACAGAGTAAGGACACCGAAACTCAGGTCAAGAAACTTCTTGCAGGTATGACGCTGGAACAGAAAGTCGCACAGCTGATACAGCCGGAAATTCGTGATATCAGCGTTGCCGACATGCGTCGCTATGGATTTGGCTCGTATCTGAACGGGGGCGGCGCTTTTCCTGACAACAACAAACATGCCTCTGTACAGGATTGGATCGACCTGGCCGAAGCGCTCTATCAGGCCTCCGTGGATGATTCACTAGATGGCAGCACGATCCCCACCATGTGGGGAACCGATGCGGTGCACGGGCATAACAATGTGATTGGCGCTACGTTATTTCCGCACAATATTGGTCTGGGCGCTGCCAATAACCCTCAGCTGATAGAAAAAATTGCCGATGCTACCGCTAAAGAAGTCGCTGCCACAGGTATTGACTGGATATTTGCACCCACTGTGGCGGTAACCCGCGATGATCGATGGGGGCGCACCTACGAAGCCTACTCCGAAGACCCTGAAATTGTGCGCGATTACGCCTATGCCATCGTTAAAGGTCTGCAAGGCCGTGACGATAATTTCCTTTCTCAACATAAGGTGCTCAGCACAGTAAAACACTTCGTCGGGGATGGCGGTACACAAGGTGGTGATGATCAGGGCAACAACCTGGCCAGTGAACAGGAACTCTATGAGATCCACGCTCAGGGCTATGTGGGCGGCCTGAGAGCCGGAGCTCAGTCGGTGATGGCTTCCTTTAACAGCTGGCATGGCAAGAAATTACATGGTAGTGAGTACCTGCTTACGAAAGTGCTGAAAGAACGTATGGGCTTTGATGGGTTTGTGGTTGGCGACTGGAATGGCCATGGCCAAATCTCAGGTTGTAGCAATGACAACTGCCCGGCGGCGATTAATGCCGGCCTGGATGTATTTATGGTGCCAACCAATGCGTGGAAACCTCTGCTTGAAAATACGGTTAATCAGGTCAGAGAAGGGGTTATTCCCTTATCACGCCTGAATGATGCCGTCAGCCGGGTCTTACGTGTAAAACTCAGAGCCGGACTTTTCAACAAACCCTCACCGGCCAACCGTCCACTGGCTGGTGACAGCACACTGATCGGACACCCTGAACATCGCCAGATTGCCCGCCAGGCTGTGCGGGCATCACTGGTGTTACTGAAAAATAAAGGCCAGTTATTACCCCTTGATCCCAATCAGCACATTCTTGTTGCAGGTGATGGCGCCGACAATATTGGTAAGCAGTCTGGTGGCTGGACGATTACCTGGCAGGGTACGGGCAATAAAAATACTGACTTTCCCGGAGGTACCTCCATCTATGGCGGGATCTCTGAGGCTGTAAACGCCGCCGGCGGTAAAGCAGAACTGTCAGTAGATGGCAGTTTCAGTCAGACACCGGATGTTGCCATCGTCGTATTTGGTGAAGAGCCGTACGCCGAAGGAAATGGCGATTTGGCTAATCTCGAATACCAACGCGGCAATAAACGGGATTTAGCGCTACTGCGCAAACTGAAACAACAAAATATCCCGGTCGTATCCGTATTTTTAAGTGGTCGGCCGATGTGGGTTAACCCTGAGCTGAATGCCTCTGACGCATTTGTAGCAGCCTGGCTGCCCGGCTCAGAAGGTCAGGGCGTGGCGGATGTATTACTCGCCGATAATGAGGGAAATATCCGATATGATTTTAACGGCAAACTGTCTTTCTCCTGGCCGGCAACGCCGGAGCAAGCCACCGTTAATATCGGCGATGATGACTACCAGCCCTTACTGCCCTATGGCTTTGGACTGCGTTATGGTGAAAAAAATATACTCAGTGACACACTGGATGAAAGTGTCGATGCCGATAGCTCCGAATTAGAACCTTTAGCGCTGCTTGAGAATGCGATCCGTGCGCCATGGTCTATGAGTATTGGCACCGCACAAAATCAGACCGCGGTCACCAGTGCCGTAATGACCGCTGGCCCGGTAAAAATGCGCACCATGGACAGATTTGTACAGGAAGATGCCCGAAGTATAATTTTTGATGGCTCAGCGTCAGGGCAGGTGAGAATTGGTGCGCCCTTCCCACAGGACCTGCGCAGCTATCTTGAGCGCAGTGGCGCACTGAGTATGGATATACTGGTGCAGAATAAACCAACTAAAGCCGTAATACTCGGGATGGATTGCGGCCCGGATTGTGGTGCCGGAGTGGATATAACTGAGCAGTTACAATCCATGCCTGCAGACAAATGGCAGACACTCAGTATCGGACTGGCCTGCTTTCGTGATGCGCAAGAACTGGCCGGAGTATTCAGTCCATTTATTCTGACCAGCAAGGGTACGGCAAGCCTGAGCTTATCGAAGATCTCTATCCGACCTGATGTCGAAAGTCCCTCAATTAAGTGTGGCAACCCGGGACCCTGAATACCTACCAGCTGACCTCCTGGCGCACAAGCCGGAAGGTCAGCAAATTCAGCTAAGAGACTCAGGCCTTGGGTAGCAATCTTGCCATTATTGCAATGGTGATAACAGAGAACGCCAGCCTTGCCCAGAGTATTGCCGACAAATGGGCGCCGAGCAGCATCACCAGTAACGTGTCTTCAATCAGGCTATGGCAGAGGCCAAGAAAACTCACCGTTAACAACACATCCCGTTTATTCAGCTTGCCCTTACCCACTTCATTCAGCAGAATGCCAGCGCCAAAGCTCAGCCCCATGGTGATGCCGATAATAGTGATATTGGCTGCGTCGCGGCCTATTCCCAAAAGCCGCAGCAATGGGAACAACGCCCAGTGCAATAGCTTTTCAACCCCCAGTTTTCTGAGCAGCCAGAGCAGGCTGACAAGGGCGAATATGATAAAGAAAATCGCCCCAATGGTAAGTAATTGATCTTTAGCCCAGGCAAACAGCGAACCGTCAGTCTCGGGCGCCTGCCAGGCCAGCTGGTTGGGCTGTTGCAGCCAGCCAAAATGCTGATAACACAGGTGCACCAATGCGCCGAGGATCAGCGCACCACCGATACGTAACAGCAAAGTAAACCACCAGGGCACACCGGCTTTTTTCGCCACTGCCCCTTCAAAGGGCAGCGCATGCGCAATCAGCATCAGGGTGCCCAGCACACTGACCTGCGCCACAGTCATACTCTGCTGCTCGGCCAGTGACAAAAATACCACCATACCGGTATAAATATTGGTCAGCAGAGTGGTAGCCCACACCAGCCCGGCAGATTCAGGCAGGCCAATCAACGCCATTACCGGTCCCAGCAGGGTCGCCAAAAATGCGGTCGCCCCAAGCATTTCAAGCACCTTAACGATGATCAGTGTGGGCACCAAAATCTTTAGTAACGTCAGATAAATACTAAAGCTTTCCCTGATGAGTTGGGCACCGGTTCCTCTCATATCCCTGATCTTTTTCATCGTCACGGCTTGCTCAGGATCCCTGCCCCCATACATTGAATACATTCAGGTAAAGGCGCTCTACTTTCTCTCTCGCCCAGGGTGTGCGGCGCAGGAATTTCAGGCTGGATTTCACCGAAGGGTCGTGGCTGAAGCAACGGATATTGACCACCCTCGCCATTTCTTCCCAGCCGAGTTTTTGCTCCAGCCTCACAATCATCTGCTCCAGAGTTATCCCATGCAAAGGGTTATTCACCTGAGTTCCGGGCATAAATAAAATGGTGTCCGCACTAATAAACTGAACGGTCGATCATACCAAAGAGTCACGCTGCAAGGGGATCAAATTATTGCCGTCTTTTTCAGACGCCCTGCAAACACAGTGTGTTACTGATAGTGACCCATTCACTAAGCTCTGAGAATAGTGCCAATTCACCTCTGTTGGGAAGTTCATAAAACGCTCTGTAAGCGCTTTCTAATTTTAAGTGGCAGGAATAGAATATTTGTAGAGACACACCGAAGTCACTTTAATGATTCATTTATCTGTAGAACAACCGGGAAGCTAATCCATGACAAAAATAAACCGAATCAGGTCTGCAACAATGGGATTTGCTCTGCTGTTAGCGCTGTTTTTCGTTTCCTCAGTAAACGCAGATTTCAGCTGGCCAGATGGCACTCTGGCAGCGGTCAGTCTGGCTTATGATGATGCTCTGGAGAGTCAGTTGGATAATGCCCTGCCCGTTCTGAACCGCTACAACTTTCACGCCACCTTTTATCTGACACTGAGTTCCCCAACCCTTACCGGTCGTTTAGATGAATGGCGCCTTGCTGCCAGACAAGGCCATGAAATGGGAAATCACAGTATAAACCATCCCTGCAGAGCCTCATTACCGGGTCGTGACTGGGTTACACCACATAATGACCTGGATAACTGGACTGTGGCCGCGATCACGCAGGAGATTAACAACGCCAATAGTTATCTGTTTGCCATCGACGGTGAAACGCAGCGCACCTTTACCCCTCCCTGCGGCGATACACAAGCAAAGGATGGTGAGTATCTGGCCCGTGTGGCACCACTATTTGCGGCGATCAGAAGACCTGGCGAGCCAGTGGGTGAGATACAACAACTCAATCTTCACCACATTCCCACCTGGTTTCCGGTCAATCCGTCACTGCAGGAGCTCACCGACTACGTCAGCCAATCTGCCAGACATGGCACACTGGCCAGTATCACCTTTCACGGCGTAGGAGGCGATTACCTGGCTGTCTCTGCGGAGGTACATGAACAGTTTCTGGCCTGGCTAAATGCCCGCCGCGACCAATATTGGGTAGACAGCCTGATTAACCTCAGCCGGTATATTGAAAAACAACAAACACACTAACCTGTGTTGCTATCAACAGCGGTTCACGGCCGCATTATTAATGACAGTCATTTTCAGCGCTTGCAGGGCTATCTGTCGGACACGCACCTGACCTTCGGCGGCCAGACTAACCAGGCAGAGCGCTATATCGCCCCGACTCTGTTATTGGATCCGCCACTTAGCAGTAAGGTGATGCAGGAAGAAATATTCGGACCTATATTGCCGGTGATTACGGTGGAAAACATTGAAGACACCCTGACTTTTATCAACTGCCGCCCCAAACCTCTGGCATTGTATCTGTATACCCGCTCCACTGACCTCGAACAACAGATTCTCAGCCAGACCAGCGCGGGCAGTGTATGCGTTAATGACGGAATGATGTTTATGACTAATCCGGCATTGCCCTTTGGTGGCGTGGGCAGCAGTGGTATGGGTAACTATCACGGGCAATGGGGATTTGACACCTTCAGCCATATCAAATCGGTAATGAAACGCAGCAACTGGTTTGATATAAATTGGCGCTACCCTCCCTTTAGTCTTGCCAAACTAAAAAAGCTCAAATGGATCAGCTAATACGAAATGGTAAAAACATGAACACAATTCAACCCTTTCATCTGGCCATACCGGTGACCGATCTTAATCACGCAGAAGCTTTTTAAGGACATGGGTCAGTTATTTGCCCGCTAAATCGCTGTGCTTAATCCTCTTCACCTTTGACAAGCAGTGTTGCTGCCATTAAGAGTCCGCCACAGCATGTTTACTACCTCGGGTTAAAACTTTATGCGTCCGGTAAGCATGTCTCTGAACATGACCCAATCACCCAGTAAGCTGTACCAGGGATGCTTAAAGGTGGCAGGCCGGTTCTTTTCAAAGAAAAAATGGCCGGTCCAGGCAAAGCCATAGCCGACTAATGGCATCAGCAACAACCACCAGGCATTCTGGCTGAAAAGGCTCCAGAAAATGACCAACAGAACCAGAACAGAACCGACAAAATGCAGACGCCGGCATGTCCTGTTACGGTGCTCTTTGAGGTAATAGGGATAAAATTCACCAAAGCTCTGATATGCCGGGGGCATTTGCTATTCCTCCTGTGACTTTGCTGACAAAGGCAGCATTTTACGCCAGTCTCTGCCCAGCATAGCAGGTATTTCACTGGCCGGCTGGGGTCGCGAAAACAGGAATCCCTGCAGTAACTTGCAACCCTGCTGCTTAAAAAAAGCAACCTGTTCAGGCGTTTCAATACCCTCAGCTACACAGTTCATATTTAAGCTTTCAGCCATCAGCAATGTGGTCTTAATTATGGCTTCGTCATTGTGATCGACACCAATGTCCCGCACAAAGCTTTGATCAATTTTGATCGTCTGGATAGGGAAGTCTTTCAGGTATTTCAGTGAAGAATACCCTGTACCAAAATCATCCAGAGAGAAGCGCAATCCCGCATTGTGCAACTTTTGCATACAACTTCTGGACTTGTCATAGTCCTTCATCAGCACCCCTTCTGTTATTTCAAACCTGATCGCAGATACAGGCAACCCGAAGCAGTTCAGTCTGGAGACCACTTCTTCGGGGCGTAGTCCGGCCTCAAAATGCCTGGCTGAGAGATTAATCGCAAGATATGGCTTCGTGCCAGTGGCATGCCAGTGAGAAAGTGCCAGCATTCCCCGGTCCATTGCCTGCCAGGTCATAGGTACAATCAGGCCAAGCTCTTCGGCAAGTGGAATAAATTCACCGGGTGAAATCATTTCCCCATCACAACGCCAGCGCAACAACAGCTCAAAGCCCACAGTCTGACCGGACTCAATATCCACGATAGGCTGATAATGATTTTCAAACTCCCCTTTTTTGAAGGCGGCCTTAAGCCGATTCTCCATCAGTAAACGGTTATGCACCTGCTGATTCATCTGAAGGGTAAAATATTGATGTCGGTTGCGGCCATTCGCTTTAGCCTGATACATGGCAATATCCGCAGACTTCAGCAAATCAGAGGGAGCCTTCGCATCATCGGGATATAATGCAATACCGACGCTTGCCGAAACGCTAACCTTATGGTTACCAATGGCGATGGGTTGATCGATTTCTGCAATAATTTTACGTGCCAGACCAGCGAGACGTGACTTGTCCTGAATATCCTCAATCACCACCACAAACTCATCGCCACCAAGGCGCCCAACGGTATCATCCAGACGTAAACTGTCTTTAAGGCGAGCAGCGATTTCAAGCAATAGTTGATCACCGGCTTCATGGCCCAGTGAGTCATTAACCTGCTTGAACTTGTCGAGATCAATAAACAGCACGGCCAGTTTCTGCCTGGCACGTCTGGCATGATCGATTCCATGCTGGATACGGTCCAACAGAAGATTACGATTAGGCAGCCCGGTGAGACTGTCATAATTGGCCATCAACCGCAGTTCTTCCTGGGCGCTTTTCTGTTCGCTGATATCTGTCATCACAACAATGTAGTGGCTAATCTCATCATAAGACTCCGCCGAAACCGCATTGATGCTGACCATCAGGTTGTGCAGCCTGTTATCCTGCCCTTCAATGTCTAATTCGCCGCGCCAGTGCTGGCCCGCTTCCAGCGTTCCCATTACGCGGCGATAAAACAGACGCTGCTCGTTACTGATAAAACTTTGTAACTGTAGCCCGATATCGGCTTCAGAATCTATGCCCAGCGCTTCACAGAAAGCCTGATTGGCGGCAATGGGTAATCGCTCACTATTGAAGATGAGTACCCAGTCCCGGGTATGACGGAAAGCCTCTCCGAACAAGCGTAACTTTTCTTCATTTACACGGGTATGCGTCACGTCTGTGCAGGTTCCGCTGATGCGGGATATCCCCTCATCCTTATCCCACTCTACTACGCGCCCAAGATCCCGGTACCAGTGCCACTGGCCGATTTCATCACGAATTCGATAACTAAGATCAAAATGATCCGCCTCTCCCTGAATAAAACGACTCCAGTTCTGCTCAAACGCCGCTTTATCGTGGGGATGCAGCAACTCAATATAGTGCTCAATGGTAATACTGTCTGTATCTGTGTATCCAAGCTGTTTAAGTCGCGGTTGATACATCAGGCCCGTATTACTCTGCCAGTCCCATACGCCACTGTTACTGCCCGACAACGCGAGCTGAAGTTGCTCCTCGCGCATTTGCAGAGCCTGATGAGCAACAGTTAATTCGCGGGCCTGCAGATTCTTGCGACGCCACCACCAGCTCATTAGCACCAGAACAATCAGAGCATAAAAAGCATAGGCCAGAGGTGACCCCCATGGTGGGTATCTGACCCGGATAGACAAGCTTGCCGCGGGTCCCATTTCACCGGTTCGGGGATCGATAGCACTGACCTTAAACTGGTGATCACCACTTCTGAGTTTAGGAATTAATACCTGTGCATTGCGGGTAGGCGGATAATCAATATTGTCTTTCCCCGTAATACTGTACTGGTAGAGCGTCTGTTCCAGATTGCCATAATTCAGGGTAGAGAAGCTGACTTTCAGGCCAACATCATCATGTTCCAGGGTGAGTTCACGACCGCTCAGATCTGAGAGCGGCATATCCAGTGGTGCAGATAGCAAATCCAGTTCCGTGATGAGTGATGCCGGCGCTGTTTCCTTTGTATCTGTATAGCTTTGCGGATCAAACAGCGTTACCCCTTTCATAGAACCATAGGCCAGCCGGCCGTCCGCCAGATGCGTATAAGCTCCGGCATTAAATTCATTGGTCGCCAGTCCATCCATGTGGGTAAAATGCCGGATATGTTGCGTTTTGGTGTTCAGCCTCATCAGGCCACCATGGGAACTCATCCACAGGTTCCCCTCGCTATCCAGTTGCAGTCCATAAACGGCGTCTGATGAAAGCTTGTCCTGTTTCCTGTAGAGAAATTTCTGTTCCAGTGTCCCGGCATCCAGACCAAAAAGACCGTAACCTGAGTAGGCTATCCAAAGTACACCGTACTCATCCAACACCACAGATTCCGGCCCCTGATAAGCGCTGAGCTGCCCTTCTCTGAGTGCGTGTAATTTCGTCAGGTCGCCACTATCAGAATCAAAACTCCACAAACTCCCTGTCATAGAAATCAATAACTTGTTCGGCTGTCCCGGGTAAGTGCCAATAAAACCATGAGCCCATGCCGGATCCAGCATTCCATTCAGCGCTTCAATTCTTATCAGTTCATCTGATTCGGGGCGATAGCGATAAAACCCATCCTGAGTCACAAACCAAAGATCTCCGTGCTCATCCATCGTAGTACCCCAGGGATAGTCGGGTAACTTATCATCCAGCGGACTTTCTACCACAAGGCCTTGTTCAGGATCGAAGAGTCGCAGAGAAGAACGGGCATTGACCCAAAGCTTGCCGTCACCGGCAGGAAATATTTCTGTCGCGCCATATTCCCACTGCCCTGCCGGCTGCTGTTCGAGATTAAACGCAAAGGAGTGCATTTCCTGTGTGCTGGGATCGTATCGATTCAGACCATCTTCGGAGCCAATCCATAACATTCCCTGAGCATCCTGGTGCAGGCTCCAGATATTGTCATGATTAATCCCCTGACCATATCGGTTGTTTTTATGCAAATTAGTGAAATATGCAGAGTCGGGAGACCAGCGAAATACTCCATCTGATTTTGTCGCCATCCACAGATTACTCTGATGATCCTTCAGAATCTTTAAGATACTGTCATCTGAGATATGAAACAGGCCGTCGCTTAACCGCAACACAAACTGCAGGTTTTGCTCTGCGTCCAGCCGATAAAGGCCCTGGTTAGTCCCCAGCAGAAAATCATCACCATCAGGCAGAATATGCCAGATATTCAGCCCGTCTACGATCAGCTCAGCAACGGGATCGTTGTCTCCTTTTAAAAGTGCATCAACCTGATGGCGCTGAAAGCGAAATAGCCCAGCCACTGTGCCCACCCATAGCTGGCCCTGCTTATCTATATGCAGTTGCTTCACGTTGCGGCTGTGTTGCCCCAGATTGTTATTCGCCAGCTGGAGATCACGCACATCGCCGGTTTCAATGTCGAGTAGTCTGAGACCCGTCGACGTACCAATAAACAGATGCCCATTAACATACTCCATTGCCCTGATCATTTCGTGAGCAGCCCTTTCCTCTTCGCTCAATGAGTAGCGGACCTCATATTCGCCCGTGCTGACATCGAAATACACCACATCCTCAAGCAATCCCAGCCACAAGTTATCCTTCTCGTCTTCGATTATGACATCCACTTGCTGTGGTAAATCCGGGTCACTACGGAAGTAATGCACCAGAACCTGTTCCAGTTCCCCCCTTTCCGGGTTCAGACGATAGAGACCATGACTCTCAGTACCAACGAGTATCTCACCGCGACTGTCATAATAAAGGCTATAGATAATCTTATCGGCAAGTTCGCGGCCTTCCCCCTGATAGTTCAGGACACGGTAACCGTCATAGCGACTCAGCCCACCTTCGGTGGCAAGCCATAAGAACCCCTGACGATCCTGCAACAGGCTATAAACACTCCCCTGAGTCAGCCCTTCCTCCGTAGCGACCCGCTGCAGATTGGGATTTTCCACCAGTGGCAACGGTGCCGAACTTAGCGACCAGGACACTAACAGGCCTAAAAATAGGAACAGAATTTTAACGGGACGGGTCAACACGACAACGACAACACCTTGGGCTGGACGGGCGAGCTTGAAGAAGTGTGCTTAGTTTAACATCGTTACATTATGTAACAAATCATTAGCATTGAAAAAGTACATAGCCGGTCAGATACGCCAGACAGTTAAAAATGGAAACTTTGAGTCAAACGTCGCTGATAAGACCAGTATTTTACTGAGAATCCTGCATTAATCTCTATAATGTCTTATTAATATAAAAGATCGATTGTTTTTTGCTCAGTCGAACATGAATTTATTCGCAATCTGACTAAAAATAGTCAAACATAGACTTTTAACAACAATTGGACGCATTTTCGTGAACTTTTTATTATTGAATGGTCCCAACCTCAACCTGCTTGGTAAACGGGAGCCGCATATTTATGGCAACCAGAGTCTGGATGAGATCGTTCAAGCACTGAAAAAACAGGCCAGAAAAGCAGGCGTCAAACTCGAGCATCTGCAATCTAACGCGGAGTATGAGCTGATTGATGCCATTCATGGGGCCATGGAAAATTGCGATTTTATTATTATTAATCCGGGTGCCTTTACCCATACCAGCGTCGCTTTGCGTGATGCGTTGCTGGGCGCAGATCTGCCTTTTATTGAGGTGCACCTGTCCAATGTGCACGCCAGGGAGGCATTCCGTCAGCATTCTTTTCTGAGCGATATTGCCAAAGGCGTGATCTGCGGGTTCGGGGCTCAGGGCTATGAATTTGCATTACAGGCAGCAATAACACACTGCCACAACGACAGTTAAATAAAACAAGAGAGATTAACCATGGATATTCGAAAAATAAAGAAGCTGATTGAGTTGGTTGAAGAGTCCGGTGTGGCTGAGCTCGAAATTACCGAAGGTGAAGAGTCCGTACGCATCCACAGAGGCAGCTCCGCGCCCGCAGTACATTATGCTCAACCCTACCCTGCACAGGCTCCGGTTCAACAGCCCCCCCCTGCACCAGCTGCAGAAACCGCACCGGCAGCACCAGAAGAGCCTGCAGGGCATGTTGTTCGTTCGCCCATGGTTGGCACGTTCTACAGGGCATCCTCTCCGGGCTCCAAGAATTTTGTTGAAGTGGGCTCCAGCGTCAAGGTTGGCGATACCTTGTGTATCGTTGAAGCGATGAAGATGATGAACCAGATCGAGGCAGATAAAGCCGGTGTCGTGAAACAGATCCTGGTAGAGAATCAGGAGCCGGTTGAATTTGATCAGCCCCTTTTCGTAATCGAATAAGCAGGCGAATGGATATGTTGGATAAAGTACTGATAGCCAATCGTGGCGAAATAGCGCTACGGGTATTGCGCGCCTGCAAGGAGCTGGGAATCAAAACGGTAGCAGTACACTCTACTGTTGACCGTAATCTCAAGCATGTCCTGCTGGCGGATGAATCAATCTGCATAGGAGGCCCCTCCGCGACTCAGAGCTACCTGAATATACCAGCCATTATTGCTGCCGCTGAGGTCAGCAACGCTATTGCCATCCATCCTGGCTACGGCTTTTTATCTGAAAATGCCGACTTTGCCGAACAGGTGGAAAAAAGTGGCTTTGTATTTGTAGGCCCTAAAGCGGATACCATCCGCCTTATGGGAGATAAGGTTTCCGCCATCAATGCGATGAAAAAAGCGGGAGTACCATGCGTCCCCGGTTCTGACGGCCCGGTGGCTGAAGATGAAGCGAAAAACAAGGCCATTGCCAAACGTATCGGTTACCCGATTATCGTCAAAGCGGCTGGCGGCGGCGGTGGTCGTGGCATGCGAGTGGTGCGTAGTGAAGCCGATCTACAACAGGCCATCGCCATGACCAAAAACGAAGCCGGCGCTGCATTCGGTAATGACATGGTCTATATGGAAAAATTCCTGGAGAATCCCCGCCATGTGGAGATTCAGGTACTGGCTGATGGTCAGGGCAATGCCATTCACTTAGGTGAGCGTGACTGCTCGATGCAACGTCGTCACCAGAAAGTCGTGGAAGAGGCCCCGGCGCCGGGTATCACCGCGGAAATGCGTGAAAAGATTGGTGATCGTTGTCGCCGCGCCTGTATCGAAATCGGCTACCGTGGCGCCGGTACCTTTGAGTTCCTGTATGAAAACGGCGAGTTCTATTTTATAGAAATGAATACCCGTATTCAGGTTGAACACCCCGTATCAGAAATGATCACCGGTGTGGATCTTATCAAGGAGCAGTTACGCATCGCCGCAGGGCAGCCCCTGGCCATTGAGCAATCGCAAATTCAGGTACGCGGCCATGCCATAGAGTGTCGTATTAATGCCGAAGATCCAGAACGTTTTCTGCCCTCTCCGGGCAAGATTGATATGTTCCATTCTCCCGGTGGCCTTGGCGTTCGATGGGATTCTCATATTTATGCCGGTTATACCGTACCGGCCAACTATGATTCCATGATTGGCAAGCTGATCACCTATGGTGAAAGTCGTGATGTGGCCATCGCCAGAATGCGCCATGCACTGGACGAGCTGGTGGTAGAGGGGATCAAAACCAATATTCCTCTGCAAAAACGTATAATGGCCGATGAAAACTTCAGAAATGGCGGTACCAACATCCATTATCTTGAGAAAAAGCTAGGCATTCAGAAAGACTGACCTTAGCTTCAATATCAACAAAGCCAGACAGGAAGATTGTCTGGCTTTTTTATTCAGGAGAAAGAAACCGGTACTTTTGCCGCAATTCTGTATGACGCTCTGACTGCATAAAGCTTTTTAGTGCCTGATTAAAGGGCTTAACAAGACTCGGGTCGTGAAATCCAAGCCGATATTCGCTGGCAGCAAAAACTCTGTGTATATCCACCATAGACAGAGGATCTTCCACCAGTGATGAGGCAAGATAACGGAATATATTCACATCCATAACCGCAATATCAGTTCGGTTGTCTAACAACATTCTGACCTGATTCAATTGCTCTGGCAGTTCTACGTAGCCTCGGCTTTTATCCACCACAGCAGAAAATTCCTTGCCCAATAACAGCGAGGCATTCTGAAACGCCACAATGCTGTGACCACGCAAACCGGAAACATCTTTAATATCAACGTCATTACTTTTCAGACTTATCGCCACATTCTGGTAATGGATGTATACATCGCTAAGTTGCCCGGAGGGTATGCCCAGACGTTCATTCATCGTCAGTGCCAGATCCACTCGCCCTCTTAGCAACAAATCGGCTGAACGACCAAATGGCACATAAACCGGGTCCAGTTCATGCCCCATTTGCCGCAGCACCAGGCGCACCAGGTCTAACTCATAACCTGCATTTTCAGCAGCCACAATATAGGGAGGCTTATTCCAGCCTACGGCCAGCACCAAAGACTTGCCTTGGGCAGAAAAGGCCGGGAAAGCCAATACAATCCACAGCAGCTTACTAAATCTGTACAAACTTCTGAGCTCCCATTGCAATTTTGTCCACCCATATCCCCTGTGGCCTGAAAGACACGCAGTATGCGCAAATATCCCTTATGCAGCAATATCACCGTGACCCTTTAACGGGTTATCATGGTACTTTTTACGGAGAAAATAATGGCCTGGATCCAATTGCGCATTAATACCCACGCCCAAAGGGCCGAGTCAGTGGGCGACCAGCTTGCTGAACTGGGTGCTCAGGCAGTTACCTTTACAGACGCTAAAGACACGCCATGGTACGAACCCAAACCCGGAGAAGTACAATTATGGCCTGATACCCAGGTGGTGGGGTTATTTGATGCCAATGAAGATATGCAGCCGATACTCAGACAGGTGCAGGGCGCTTTGCCTGAAAATACCCTGATTAAACTGGATCCTCTTGAAGACAAAGATTGGGAGCGGGAATGGATGGACAACTTCCATCCGGTCAGATTCGGCAAGCGCTTGTGGATATGCCCAAGCTGGCGGGATGTACCGGACCCCGGCGCAGTCAATGTCATGTTGGATCCGGGTCTGGCTTTCGGAACCGGCACACACCCTACCACCGCCTTGTGCCTGCGCTGGCTCGATGGACTGGATCTGACTAAATGCACAGTGGTGGACTTTGGTTGCGGCTCCGGCATTCTGGGTATTGCCGCACTGAAACTCGGTGCTGCACGCGTCATTGGCATCGACATTGACCCTCAGGCAATACAGGCCAGTGCAGAAAATGCCCGGCGTAACAGCGTTGCAGAACAGATCGAACTTTACCTTCCCGAGCAACAGCCAGCCCTCAACGCCGATATTGTGGTAGCCAACATTCTTGCCGGTCCTTTAAGGGAATTGCGTCAGGTGATCACTGACTATTGCCGCCCCGGTACAATGCTTGCCTTGTCAGGTATCCTGAAAGAACAAGCAGAGGATATCAGCAATCTCTACAGCAAGGACTTCGATATGGATGCCATAGCCATTGAAGGAGACTGGGCGAGAGTCAGTGGCAAGCGCAAAGCCTGACATCCTCTGTTAATATCACTGTTTATTAACATCCAGGCCGCGATACCACTGAGCTGGACGCTTTTAGGCACCTTTGCCAGTGTCAATAGCAAAATGGTAAAAAAACTGACATTTTGTTTAATTTATAGCCTTTTCAACACCGAAAAAAAACCGTAAACTTAGCGCCCTTTTGAACGAGCTGGATGATTTTTGCACAACCGCGTGATGCAGATTGGTCCTTACCGACTGGAAAATAATCTGATTCTGGCGCCTATGGCAGGAGTCACAGATCGTCCTTTCAGGCAACTATGTAAATCCATGGGTGCAGGACTGGTGGTATCTGAAATGCTTTCATCGAATCCTGCGGTCTGGAACTCTGAAAAATCCAGACAACGTATGGATCATCAGGGAGAAAGCGGAATCCGCTCTGTTCAGATAGCTGGCTCGGAGCCAGAGCTTATGGCTCAGGCGGCCATCCATAATGTGAACAACGGTGCACAGGTCATCGATATCAATATGGGTTGTCCGGCCAAGAAGGTAAATAAAAAACTGGCAGGTTCGGCCTTGTTACGTCAGCCACAGCTGGTAGAAAAGATTGTTCAGGCAGTGGTAGCGGCAGTGAGTGTGCCGGTCACTCTGAAGATTCGTACCGGCTGGGATCCTGACCACAGAAATGGCGTTGACATTGCCCGGATTGCCGAAGCCAATGGCATACAGTCTCTGGCCGTTCATGGCAGAACCCGGGCCTGCATGTACAAGGGTGAAGCCGAGTATGACACCATCAGTGCGATCAAACAGGCAGTACGTATACCTGTGGTTGCCAATGGTGACATACGCACCCCGCAGAAAGCCCGACAGGTGCTTGAGCAAACCGGTGCGGACGCCATTATGGTGGGTCGCGGAGCTCAGGGAAGACCCTGGATATTCCGTGAAATAGAGCACTACCTGAAAACAGGCGAATTGCTTCCCGCGCCAACACTGAATGAGGTTCGGCAGATTATGCTGGAGCACATCGGTAATGTTCATCAGTTTTATGGTGAATTTATGGGAGCCAGAATAGCCCGCAAACATGTGGGCTGGTATCTGGCGGAACATGACAAAGAACGTCAATTCCGTTTCGCGTTCAATGCCATCGACAATGCTGCAGAGCAAATTGATGCCTTGAACCTGTATTTTGATGCGTTAACTGAATCGGCAGTCAATGCCGGCCAGTTGCCAACTATCACTAACCAAAGAGCAAGACAGCATTATGTTTGATCAAAACGTGACTTCTCCTTTTACGACGACTATTACTACACCTTCTCAGACTCAGGCTCAAAAGCCACTGCGCGACTCGGTCAAGCAGGCCGTAAACAAATACCTCAAGCAACTGGACAACACCAATATCGAGAATCTTTATGATTTGGTACTGGCGGAAGTAGAGGCTCCCCTGCTTGAAGAGATTATGACTTTTACCCGCGGCAATCAGACCCGCGCTGCCATCATGATGGGGATCAACCGTGGTACCCTGCGTAAGAAACTTAAACAATATGGCATGAACTAAGACGCCCGGCGTCAATTTCTGAAAGAGCACCAACTGGTGCTCTTTTCACTTCCACTATCTGTATTCTGATGATTTCCAAGAGGACCCCGTTGATGGAAAACCCTAAACCCGTTCGTCGCGCCTTGCTAAGCGTGTCTGATAAAACCGGGATCGTCGAGTTTGCTGCCGCACTGGCGGCCATGGACATAGAATTACTGTCTACCGGCGGTACCGCACGCTTACTGGCCCAAAATGGAATCGATGTAACCGAAGTGTCCGATTATACCGGCCATCCGGAAATTATGGACGGCCGGGTAAAGACCCTTCATCCCAAAGTTCATGGTGGTATCCTCGGCAGACGCGGCCAGGACGACGGCGTAATGGAAACACACCAGATTCAGCCTATCGATATGGTGGTGGTAAACCTCTATCCCTTTGCCAAAACCGTAGCAAACGAAGAATGTACTCTGGAAGATGCAATTGAAAACATCGATATCGGTGGCCCGACAATGGTCCGCGCCGCGGCAAAAAACCATAATGATGTGACCATTGTCGTCAATAGTCAGGATTATGCGCGGATACTGGACGAAATGCAGGACAATAACGGCAGTCTGACTCAGGCAACCCGCTTTGACCTGGCCATCGCTGCCTTCGAACATACCGCCCAGTATGATGGCATGATTGCCAATTACTTTGGCACCATGGTGCCGGGTTACCAGCAACCTGAAGGTGATGAAGAAGCTGATGATTCCGCTTTCCCGCGCACTCTGAATATGCAGTTTATAAAACAGCAGGACTTGCGCTATGGAGAAAACAGTCATCAGTCAGCGGCGTTTTACACTGAAGCCGAGCCTGCTGAAGCATCGGTAGCCACTGCCCGGCAATTGCAGGGCAAGGCGCTGTCTTACAATAATATCGCCGATACCGATGCCGCGCTGGAATGTGTCAAAGAGTTTGCGCAGCCAGCCTGTGTGATTGTCAAACATGCCAATCCTTGCGGCGTGGCTTTGGGCGATGACCTGCTTAGTGCTTACGACAGGGCGTTTAAAACCGATCCTACCTCTGCATTTGGTGGCATTATCGCATTTAACCGTGAGTTGGATGAGCAAACGGCTAAAGCTATTGTCGACCGCCAGTTTGTAGAAGTGGTCATTGCCCCTCAGGTGAGCGACACTGCCGCAGAAATCTTTGCCTCCAAGAAAAATGTGCGCGTGCTGGAATGTGGTGACTGGCAGGGACAACTGACTGAGGAATTTGACCTGAAGCGGGTCAATGGGGGCCTACTGGTACAGGACAGAGATATCGGTATGGTAGACATGTCAGATCTCAAAGTGGTGTCTAAGCGCAAGCCTGACGAGCAGCAGCTACAAGACCTGCTATTTGCCTGGAAAGTGGCCAAGTACGTCAAATCCAATGCTATCGTTTACTGCAAAGACAGTATGACTATTGGTGTAGGCGCCGGTCAGATGAGCCGGGTCTACTCGGCCAAAATCGCCGGTATCAAGGCCGCCGATGAAAACCTTGAAGTGGCCGGTTCAGTTATGGCCTCCGATGCCTTTTTTCCGTTCCGGGATGGTATTGATGCAGCCGCCGCTGCAGGCATCACTGCAGTGATCCAGCCGGGTGGCTCTATGCGCGATGACGAAGTTATCGCCGCCGCCGATGAGCATGACATGGCCATGGTATTTACCGGCATGCGCCATTTCAGACATTGATCTGAATTACTAACCACAGAGGCACGGAGGTTTAAAACAATATTCACCGCGGAGCCGCTGAGTTCGCAGAGATTTAATGGGTTAAGTCCTGTTTTCTCTGCGCCTCTGCGAGAGATGGTTATTTGTTCGTGGGTTTAGTGTTTTTCGTGGTTAAATTCGATCTCGCAAAGACGCTGAGAGCGCACAGAAGAGCCATTTGTTATAGGGTTCAATTTATTATTGGCTGGTATGCCTAAACTGGCGTTGTCAGGCGAATAAATTCGCCCCTACAACTCCGTGGTCCTGTGATTATATTAAATCTCGCGGAGGCGCAAAGCCGCAGAGAAATACAAATCTGGCGCTATAAAGCCCCAGCGCCACTGCGAGAGGTAATTAAACATAGTCTGTATAGAGTGAAGTGCATCCAGGAAAACTCACAAATTACTGCGTTGCTTGACGGGCTACGATGCTAAATAATTCTGCGCTATAGGATCTAAGGGAAATAAAATGAATATATTGATTATTGGTGGTGGTGGCCGTGAACACGCTCTGGCCTGGAAAGCAGCACAGTCGGCTCAGGTTAACAGGGTTTATGTTGCCCCGGGTAACGCTGGCACTGCCACCGAGAACAAACTGGAAAATGTCGCTATCGGCGCCGAAGATATCGATAATTTACTGGACTTTGCCCATAAAAATAACATTGAACTGACCATAGTCGGCCCGGAGGCACCTTTGGTTGAGGGCGTTGTAGACAAATTCACAGAAGCCGGATTGCGCTGTTTTGGCCCAACTAAGGGTGCCGCACAGCTAGAAGGTTCGAAGGCTTTTACCAAAGACTTTCTTGCCCGACATAAGATTCCTACCGGAAGCTACCAGACCTTTACTGAGATTGATTCCGCTATCGCCTACGTAAAAGCCCAGGGTGCACCGATTGTGGTTAAAGCCGATGGTCTGGCTGCAGGCAAAGGTGTGATCGTGGCGACTACTGAAGCCGATGCCGAAGCCGCCATTCGCGATATGCTCGCTGATAATGCCTTCGGTGATGCAGGAAGCAGAGTGGTCATTGAGGAATTCCTCGAAGGTGAGGAAGCCAGTTTTATTGTAATGGTGGATGGCAAAAATGTTTTGTCTTTTGCCACCAGCCAGGATCACAAGAGAGTGGGTGATGGCGATACCGGGCCTAACACCGGTGGTATGGGCGCCTATTCTCCGGCGCCTGTTGTCACTCCCGAAATCCATCAACGCATTCTGGATGAAGTCATTTACCCTACGGTGAAAGGCATGGCCGCTGAGGGCCATCCCTATACCGGTTTCTTATATGCCGGATTAATGATTGGTGAAGATGGCAGCCCTAAGGTGATTGAGTACAACTGCCGATTTGGTGACCCGGAAACGCAGCCAATTATGTTGCGTCTGGAATCAGACCTGGTGTCATTATGCAATCAGGCTCTGGACGGGAAGCTGGATCAGGCCGAAATACACTTTAATCCTCGTGCCGCTGTCGGCGTCGTGCTGGCAGCCGGCGGTTATCCGGGAAGCTACGCCAAAGGACTTGAAATCAGTGGGCTTGGCGAAGGTGAGTCTCAGAGCGCGAAAGTTTTTCATGCCGGTACCAGCTTACTGGACGGTAAGGTGGTGACCAATGGCGGCCGCGTGCTCTGCGCTACGGCCTTGGGTAAGACGGTCAGCGAAGCTCAGCAGCAAGCCTATCAGCTGACTTCCACAATCAGCTGGCAAGACATGTTCTGTCGCAAAGACATTGCCTGGCGCGCCATTGCCAGAGAGCACAAAAACTAGATTATTGTAGCTCCTGGTAACGGGTCGGATACGATAGCATAAAGCGAGCGCCGCCTGACGGGGAGCGCTGCACCTCGCAACGGCCTTCGTGCCACTGCTGAATGCGGCTAACAATCGCCAACCCCAGCCCCGCCCCACCGCGCTTTCTGGCGCGGCTGTTATCGGGACGAAAAAATGGCTCGAAGATCCGTTCGCGATCTTCCTCTGCTACTCCCGGGCCGTCGTCGTCCACCAGAATGGTGATTGAGTCGCTGCTCTTTTCAATACTCACAGAAATTCTGTGGCGGGCATAACGCAGAGCATTTTGTAACACGTTCTGTAGCGCCCGCTGCACAAAATAGCCATCACCGAGCAATTCCACATGGGTTGTCTGCACGTCAATGTCAATGTTTTCATTTTCGGGCGACCTGAGTCGTCCGATTACAGAATCAATCAGCTCATTCAGGGGTAATACTGAATAGTCCATTTCCGGTGCCGTATGCTCCATGCTGGCATAGTCGAGCATTTCCTGAATCAAACTCTCAAGTTCGGCCACATCCCGGTTCATATCCTGCCAGGGTGAAGAGCCAGGCTGAGGCTCGGCCGCCAGCGCGAACTTCAGTCTGGACAACGGCGTACGCAACTCGTGGGCCACGGCACCGGTAAGTTCACGCTGACGCTGAAGCAGGGATTTGATCTGAATGCTGAGCTGATTGAAAGATCCCATGATCCCGGCCAGCGCCGACGCCGGATTCACCGACAAAGCGGGTAAAGAACCGTCCTGTTGCAATGAGCTGGATGCTTTCTTGAGCTTCAACAGATCCCGCCATAGTGGCCAGATCCACAACGACAATAACGCGGCAAGCAAGCCAAAAAATACACTACTGTACAGCCAGAAATCGGCGGTGCGATTATCCGGACTATAGACCTGCATCAACTGGTTGTCAGGGTATAGCTTATAGACTTGCTGCCCATAATTGGGATCATGCAGGATCACCGACTTTCCTTGCTGCAAGCGCTTTTGCATATCATCGGGCCAGGCAATCGAATCCGCTTCCATCCAGCGCACCACCAGGCCTGCTCGCGTTAATTGGTGTTCCGGTGATTGTTCTTCAGGGGATGACAATAAAGCAGCGCTGGCGGTGATCCAGGGATCGGTCGTGTTATCAGAGGCGAAGAATACCTGATCCAATAGCGCTGCCAGCCCCACAAGGGATAACACAATAAACAGATAAAGACTGATAAACAGGCGTGCCATCAGATAATAGTACCTAAATACATTGCGGCGTTCGGGTATTAATCCCAGGCATCAGCAACAAAGAAAAATCCCTTGCCCCAGATGGTTTTAATGCGCTGAGGATTCTTCTGGTTATCATTAAGCTTCTTGCGCAACCTTGAGATACGCACATCAGCCGAACGGTCCAGACCGTCGTACTCACGACCAATAAGCTCACTGTAGATACGTTCTCTATCCACCAGTTCAGAGGCGTTCTCGGCCAGCATCCACAACAAATCAAACTCATGACTGGTAAGTTGTATTGGCTCACCACCGAGCATTACTTTTCTCGATGCACGGTCAATTTTAAGCTTACCGAACTCAAGTTTGTCCTGGTTCCTGTTACCCGCTTCCTTCTGCACCCGACGCAGCAGTGCATTAATTCTCGCCAGTAGCACTCTGGGCTCAACGGGTTTGATAACATAGTCATCAGCCCCCAACTCCAGCCCTAAAACCTGATCAAAATTAGTGTCCCGGGCGGTAAGAAACAAAATCGGGCCATCATATTCCTTGCGTAGAGAACGGCAGAGGGAGAAACCATCCTCACCGGGCAACATCACGTCCAGCAGCACAATATCGGGGCGATTCTCCCGCACCTGTGCGATCAGATCGGCACCATCTTCAAACTGCCTGACACTGAGACCATGGTTGTTCAGAAAGTCGGCTGTGAGTTGACTCAATCTGATATCATCTTCAACTAAAAATACATTAGCCATCAAAATACGCTCCAGGGGGTTCTGACTCGCTGACGAATCCGGCTCAGGGACTTAATTTCCAGTGTTTCCTGCAGCAGTGTTTGGTCGTCACTGTCACGCATACTGATCACTGACGCCTCACGAAATTGCAGTGTGATACTGATTTTCTCATCGGGCATAGCCCAGCACTGAACCTGAGAATCTTGTATAAAAAGACAACTGTGTTGTGGGATTTCGCCCCATAAACTGATATCCAGTTGCAGTTCACAGGCATCTCCAATCTGTTCAACCACACAGATGTTAGGCTTAATCCGCCAACCTGCCGGTTCCGCCTGAAGGGCCTGTGACCAGCCCAGCATAAACAACAATGTCAGCCACAATCCATTTTGCTTCACGTATACTCTCTTCAGAACCGGTAAGCGGCCCCCATAAACAGGGTGTTAATCGAGCCTTCCTGAACCAATGGACTGCCAGTCATACCATCATGCAGTTCTGTATGGCTCGCTTTAAATAACATCAGCCACTTTTCAGACAGAGGCTTTGTCACAGTCAGATCCAATCCGGGCTGCCAGCCGCTGCCACCGCTAAAATAATACGAAAGAAGGACACCGTCCCGCTCACCCAGACCGTAATAGTAATCCGTCAGTGCAGCGCTTTTCCAGGTCAGGGAAGGAGTCAGAACAATACGCCACCCCCCGGCCTGCCACATTCTGCTGTAACTCAGTGACAGTTGATGCCCGTGATGAACGCTGCTGACATCGGTCAATGCGGCGAGTTGCCATTCTCCCTGCTGCTGCCGGATGTGTATGCGGGCACCACCATTTACAGCCCAGCGACGCGTTGCTACATCGTCTTTGGAAACTTCAGGTGGGGGGACCCTGGCTGGCCCGATAAAACTCGCGCTCAGGGAAAAATTCGAAAACAACACATTAGACGGATGAAAATACCGGAAATAAGCTGCCTCTTTGTTCAGGTTAACAAACGTCTCCAGTGCCACCTCTCCTGAATCATACCACTGGTAACCAAACTCATCATTATCCAGATAAAATGACTCACCGTACCAGGCAATATCGGGCAATAACAACAAAGGTATATTGTCGCCGTCCACCAGCGGATTCGTGCGCACACCAATGCCCAGAGCAAGGCCAAACTGCCAGTCTTGTTTATCGACACATTGCCCGGCACCGTATTCGCAGCTTTCTGCGGAGCGGCATGTCAATACAGATAAAAACAGACATAGGCTGAGTAACAGGGTTTTCATACTAAAAGTGCCATGTAAATAAAAAACGCCTCAAGTGAGAGTTCAGATAGTGCAAAGGCCAGGTAACCCTTTGAAGGTATAGTGAGTCTGAATCAAAAAATAACATCAGCTTATGCACTTTTTTGGATCTCGCCTGAAGGGAATACCTGAGAAACCTCACTCTTTATTCGGATATCCTGATTGAGCACCCTTATCTCTTCGCAATCAGACTCAGATAAGACATTTTTCAGATTGCTCTGACATAGGTTTATTAAACAATATGGTGCTCTGCAATATCCGGGGAGAGAGTATCAGAGGGCGCTGCGACAGGCACCTGGAAATTACAAATCCTCACAAATGCCTGGCCCAAAGCATTAATACCAATTGAACGAAATAATTGGTCAACTTAGAGCTAGTCAGAAGGGCTTAGGTCAAGGCGGCGCTTCGAAGGCATAGTCGTTCTACGTCAAGAAACGGCAACGAAGAGATAAGCCCTTCTGGTTGCTCCCTGCGGGCGAGGCTAAAAAGCCCCCTGGCTGTGTTATGGCCCTTCGATTTAGACCCACCAGACCTTCAGGACCATGCCTTGCCAGTGAACTTTTTAGCTCTCGCTAAGTGATCAATTATTTCGTTCAATTGGTATAACCCGATATTCAGGGTAAATTCAGTTGCAACATCTAAACTAATGGTCAGAAAACAATAATACCTGTAATCAAATCAGAAACCCGGAGAAAAGAATGAAGACCCTGTTAACAATCCTGACCTTATCAACACTGGCAGCCAGTGGCCATGTGCAGGCCAAGGCGGATGTAGAAGTTACCTGGCATGAGCCAGAAAATTATACCGACATTCGGGCTGCCAACGCATCACGTACTAAATTCAGAGAGAGAACCACTAAAGAGTTACAAGAGTATATCAATGAATTAAGCGAATCCCTGCCTGATGGGTATAAACTGACGATGACAGTCACAGATCTGGATCTGGCCGGGCAGGTATGGCCAGGCAGTTTCGTGGGCCTCAACTCCGCATCGGATGTCAGACTGATAAAACGCATTGATATTCCGCGTATCACCTTTGAGTACAAATTGATGGATGCACAGGGACAAACGCTGAAACAGGAAGAGGAAGTCAAACTCAAAGACATGTCGTTTCAGGACAAACACAATCCGTTCTTTGACAGCGAACCCCTGCGTTATGAGAAAAACATGCTCAGGGAATGGTTCAGGGATACCTTTGCTGAGTACGAAGTTGCGGGTAAATAAACAAAGGCCGCTGAAATAGCGGCCTTTGTTGGTTAATTTCGCTCAAAGTAATTTTTCAATAGAGCGATAAAGCTCTGCCGCCTTCTCGCTGTTCAGATTATTGGCCTGAGAAGATTCCCCTATACTACTCGACACCCTGACGAAATTATTATTCAGCTCCTGAGGTTCCTGCTCTTTCTCTTGTTTGACCGGCGCACTTTGCTGGCGTTCCAGCTGGCGCTGTTCTGACTGCTGCAAAATTTTAGCCTGAGCAGAGAGCTCAACCTGAGGCTTATTCGCCTCACCAATGCCGAAAGCATTCAGGTTTCTGCTTTTATTCCCGGCATCAACTCTATCAGCCGGCAACCTGACATCATTCTTCAGCGTTGCACTTGTTGCATTAATTTCCATGACAAGCCCCTACGACCATTGCTTAACTAAGTATGGTTCAGGCTGTATAAAAAACCAACAGAAGGTGCAAATACGTCATCATGACCCGCGAACTCAGAACGCCCCGGTTCTGTCCGCCAATTGTCTCTATGGCTTATCTTTCAGGCTCTGCCGAAAATTAGAAAGGGTCAGTAACATCAATTCCATCTTTTTGACGACGGGCACCAGTCTCGCCTCAAAATCGGCCTGGTCCTGCACAGACTCCAGCTCAACCACTTCTCTACCCAATTCCTCCACATAGGGAGAAAAGCGTTTACTGCTTACGGTAAAACCGGCATCTTTGGCAAAAACATGCTTGAACTTCCCTTTGCCAGACTGCTGTAGTCTGGCCAGCGCATTATCAGCATCCAGTGCACGGCGATATATCAGCTGCATATTTTCTTTCAGTTTGTCGATGATTGGCTGCATAGTTCCAAATTTTTTTCTAAAGATTACTCAGGAATGGTCGATAAGGTATCGAAGGCGGGCAATTCTGCCTGCTTTTCATTTTACTCACAAGCTGTTAGAGGAATAAAGGTATGGAACTACAAGGTGCACGCACCTCTGGAATGTCCGACGCGTCTGTAGAATTGCGTTCTGCAAAACTTGCTAAGAATCAGCAGGAAGAAGAAGGCAAACAGGCGCTTCAGCTGCTGGATTCAGCAGCTGGCGTACCAAAACCTTCTTCGGCTGATCCTGCGTTAGGCTCGACTATCGATACTTTCGCCTGATAAGTCACCTGGCTTTCCAGAGCCAGGATGAAGATGTAAGTCTAAAGGTGTTTTACCGGGCTGGTTCCCAATCTCTCTGACGAGTTTGGGAACCAGGTAACCCGGTAAACGCCTTATTATTCCTTCCATCAAAATTCTTGCCTGTTGCTCCTGTGTATCAAAGTGTGCTGCCCCCTGCACCTTATCCAGCAGATGCAAATAATAGGGCAGAATGCCGGCCCGGAATAACGCCTCACTGAGTCTGACCTGCGCTTCTACTGAATCATTCACACCGTTAAGCAACACCGCCTGATTTAATAACGTCACGCCTGCCTGTTTTAAAGGTTGCAGTTTTGCTGTCAGCTCATCGTCGATTTCATTCGCGTGATTGATATGCAATACCAACACAGGGGTCAAACGGCTGTTGATAAACCAGTCCAGAAATTCCGCCGTAAGCCTTGAAGGAATGACCACCGGCAAGCGGCTATGTATTCGTAACCGGCGTAAATGCCCAATGGCTTCAAGCTGTTCAGTTATCCAGCCCAGAAAGTTGTCTTTAGCCATCAGCGGATCACCGCCGGAATATATGACTTCGTTAATATTCTGATCTGCTGCAATATAGTCCAGCGCCTGCTGCCAGCCCCGCTTAGACAACGCGTTATCTTCATAGGGAAAGTGGCGCCGGAAGCAGTATCGGCAATTTACTGCACAACCACCCCGAATAATCATCAGCACCCGACTCTTATACTTATGCAGCAAACCGGGCACTGCGCCTTGTTGCTCTTCCAGCGGATCTTCGCTGTAACCCGGCGCAGCAGTAAACTCTTTTACATCAGTGATGACTTGTCTGAGCAATGGGTCATTGGGGTTACCCTGTTGCATGCGACGCATAAAGGGCCGTGGCACCATGACCGGAAATAACTTTCTGGCAGCAAAGCCAGACTCAAAACTGACAGGGTCCAGTTTCAGGTCGGTTAACAGTTTTTTTGGATCCCGGTATGCCTGAGCCAATTCTTTTTGCCAGGAAACCTCTACAGGATCGATAATATTAGGTATCATCTGCGACAGTACTGTGCGTTCGAATAGTAATGAGGAAAAAATGGCATCTTACAGCACAAATGAGTTTAAAGCTGGGTTAAAAATCATGCTTGATGGTGAGCCCTGTAACGTGATGGAAAATGAATACGTCAAACCGGGAAAAGGACAGGCTTTTAATCGGGTTAAGATCCGCAAGCTGATCTCCGGAAAAGTGTTGGAAAAAACCTTTAAGTCCGGTGATACGGTAGACGGTGCCGATGTCATCGATATCGATCTCGCTTATTTATACAGCGACGGCGAATTCTGGCACTTTATGAATAATGAAACCTTCGAGCAAATTGCCGCAGACAGCAAAGCCGTTGGCGACAACGCCAAATGGCTGGTAGAAAACGATGTCTGTACCCTGACATTGTGGAATGGCGCCCCCATTAGCGTTTCCCCGGCGAATTTCGTCGAACTGGAGATAACCGAAACGGATCCGGGTCTCAAGGGTGATACCGCAGGAACGGGCGGTAAACCCGCCACACTGGCAACGGGTGCTGTAGTCAGGGTACCACTGTTTGTGCAAACCGGCGAAGTGATCAAGGTCGATACCCGCAGCGGCGAGTATGTTTCCCGGGCTCAGAAATAGGCGTTATTATCCCCAAACAGCCCACCTGTGGTGGGCTTATCTTTTCAGGATTCTTCATCTCCATGACAGACCCTGTCGGCAACAATAGCTGGCGTCCCAGCGCACAAATATCAGTATTAGCTCAACGGGCCGGTTTAATTGCACAGATCAGACAGTTTTTTGCACACCGCAAGGTGATGGAAGTAGAAACTCCCTGTTTGTCTCTGGCCACGGTGACCGATCTGCACCTGCAAAGTTTCAGCACGCGGTATACCGGCCCCGGTTTAGCCAACGGCAAGACCCTTTACCTGCAAACCTCTCCGGAATTTGCCATGAAGCGTTTACTGGCAGCGGGTAGTGGTTCAATTTATCAAATCTGTAAGGCTTTTCGTAATGAAGAGTGCGGCCGTTTTCATAATCCGGAATTCACCATACTCGAGTGGTACAGGCCTGACTTTGATCATCATCAGCTGATGCAGGAACTGGATGAGCTGATGCAGCGTATCTGCAACACCTCAGCCGCAAGCAGGCTTAGCTATCAACAAGCCTTTGTGCACTATCTGAACATAGATCCTCTGATCGCCGATCTACAGACTCTGCGACAAGCCGTTATTGGCCTGGGCCATAACGAACTGGCCGAACACGAAGAGGATAAAGACACGCTTTTACAATTGCTGTTTTGTGAAGTGATTGAACCACAAATTGGTCGGCAGGCACCCTGTTTTATTTATGACTTCCCTGCCTCACAGGCAGCACTAGCCCGGCTTAGTCCCGAAGACGCTCGTGTGGCTGAACGTTTTGAGCTCTATTATCAGGGGGTCGAACTGGCCAATGGTTTCCATGAACTGACCGATGCAGATGAACAGCGGCAACGTTTCGAACAGGATAATCTGAAGCGGCGACAAAACGGCAAACAAGAGAAACCCGTTGATACGCATCTGCTCGCCGCACTTCATGCTGGCTTGCCGGATTGCGCCGGTGTGGCGGTCGGCATTGATCGACTGATGATGCTGGCATTAGGCCAAAACGCTATCGACGATGTTATCAGCTTTGGTATTAATCACGCATGAAACTTAACCAGGCACAAAATCAGGCGGTCACCTTTATTTCAGGACCTTGTCTGGTGCTTGCCGGTGCCGGCAGCGGGAAAACCCGGGTGATTACCAATAAAATTGCGTATCTGGTGCGTGATTGTGATGTACCCGCCCGTTATATCCTCGCGGTAACCTTTACCAATAAAGCTGCACGGGAAATGAAAGAACGTGTTGCCCTGACATTGGGCAAGCAGGAGTCCCGTGGGCTCAAAATCTCTACCTTTCACACCCTCGGTCTCAACATTATCAAGTCTGAGGTGAAAGAAATCGGTCTTAAACCCGGGTTTTCCCTGTTTGATGACAAAGACAGCATGGCATTGCTTAAAGATCTGACCATGGAAAAGCTGGACGGTGATAAAGAACAATTATTCCTGTTACAAAACTGCATCTCTTCATGGAAGAATGACCTGATTATGCCGGAGCAACTGCAGAAAAAGGCACTGTCTGCTGGCGAACTGGAGTTCGCCCAGTTTTACCTCCGCTACCAACAAAACCTGCGGGCCTACAACGCATTAGATTTCGACGATCTGATTATGTTGCCAACCTTGCTTCTAAGGCATAAAGAGCATGTACGCCTGAAGTGGCAAAAGCGCATACGCTATATGCTGGTAGATGAGTACCAGGATACCAATACCAGTCAGTATGAACTGGTGCGCCTGCTAGTCGGAGAACGGGCTCGTTTTACCGTGGTTGGTGATGACGACCAGTCCATATACTCCTGGCGTGGCGCTAAGCCACAGAACCTGGTGCTGCTGCAAAAAGATTTCCCTGCGCTCAGAGTGGTCAAACTGGAGCAGAATTATCGCTCTTCGGGACGTATTCTTCACTGCGCTAATATCCTCATCCAGAACAACCCCCATGTTTTTGACAAGAAGCTGTATTCAGAACTGGGTTATGGCGAGCCCCTCAAGATCCTGCTGGCAAAAAATGAGGATCACGAAGCTGAGCGGGTAGTGGCAGAACTGATGGCGCACAAGTTTATGAACAATACTCAATATAAAGACTATGCAGTCTTGTATCGGGGTAATCATCAGTCACGCTTGTTTGAAAAGGTGATGATGAGTAATCGTATTCCTTACAAGATAAATGGTGGCATGTCATTCTTTGCCCGCGCTGAGGTAAAAGACATCATGGCCTATCTGCGTCTGTTGGTGAATCAGGACGATGACAATGCCTTGTTGCGGATCATCAATACCCCTACCCGTGGCATTGGCCGCGCAACCCTTGAAAAACTGGGAAATTTCGCCAACGAACTGCACGTATCGCTGTTTGAAGCGGCCTGTCATCCACAACTGGGAAGCGTTATATCCGGCAAAGGTCTGACAGCGATCGAGAATTTCAACCGCTGGATTGTCGGGCTCGCCGACAATGTAATGCGGGGCGATACTCAGGCAGGGATCCGGGAAATGATCAAAAGCATGCAGTATGAAGAATGGCTGTATGCCACCAGTACCAGCCCCAAAGCTGCGGAAATGGGCATGAGTAATATCAGCACACTGTTTGGCTGGATCACTAATATGCTCGAAGGCGATGAGCTTGAACCTCCGATGACCTTGCCAGAGGTGGTTAACCGATTGATCTTAAGGGACATGATGGAACGGGGGGAAGATAAAGAAGATACCGATCAGGTTCAGTTGATGACATTACATGCATCCAAGGGCCTGGAATTCCCCTATGTATTTATGGTTGGCATGGAAGAAGGGTTGCTGCCACACCAAAGCAGTATTGATGAAGATAATATAGAAGAGGAACGTCGACTGGCCTATGTAGGTGTAACCCGGGCACAGCGTGAGCTGTTTTTTACCCTGACACGGGAAAGACGCCAATATGGCGAACTCCTGAACCCTGAACCGAGTCGCTTTTTGTACGAATTACCTCAGGATGACTTAGTCTGGGAAGATAAAAAGCCGAAGGTCAGTGCTGAACAGCGCCAGCAAAAAGGACAAACAGGTATTGCCAACCTGCGTAATCTGCTGAACAAGTGAGTTTTCAGCTATCAGTATTCAGTTATCAGTCGTATCTGTTTCAGTTGATATAATCCTGGATTCGGCGGTTGACTCACGGGCGGTAGCACATCTGCAGGATCCAGGATAATCATAAAGATATAGTCCCTGTCTGACCACTGAGGACTGGGAACTGATAACTGGTTAACCGGCGACCACTACACCAATGTCTTTAGGCTGTAAGTCTTCCAGTCGTTGAGCCTGTACCACAATATTCCCCTGCCCCAGTTCACAACCAATTTCACGTAGCGCCGCTAACTGCTCTTCCCGATCAATACCTTCAGCAATCAACTTGAAACCCAGGTGTTCGGCAATACTCAGGACAGATTGAATCATCTTAAGATTCTTTTGAGACCTGGGCAGAGATTTCACAAATCGATGGTCGATCTTCACATAATCAAAGGGGTAGGAATACAGATAACTCAATGATGCCAGGCCACTTCCGAAATTATCCAGCACCAGGGTCACACCCGCCTTTTTAAGCTTCTTCAACGCCGGTAATACGTGTTGAGAGCGCTGATTCAGAGCATTCTCATCAAATTCCAATACCAGTTGTTCAGGTGAAATATGGTATTCACCGAGCTGATTGAGAAGTTGAGTTACAAGCTTGGTCTGTAAAATATGATTAATACTCAGGTTCATGGCAACGCGCAGGGGCTTAGTTGCCTCAGACTGGAGCTTACTCAGACTTTCACAGGCCTTTTCGAGCATAAAGTTATCCATCTCTATGGTCAGCCCGGTATGCTCCGCCACATTCCAGAATTGCTCTCTTTTCACCTTGCCCAGCGTCGGGTGTAACCAGCGGATATAGCACTCCAGATAGATCCATTCGTTACTGGTAAGATCAACGGTAGGCTGACAGAAGCATTCAAACAACCCCTCCTTGAGCATACGCCGGAATTCACTCTCCAGCTCCACTTCTTCGAGCAGCCGGTCACGCATACTCGAATCAAATGTCATATAACGGCCTCGCCCGAAGGCCTTGGCCTGATACATAGCGGCATCAGCATCACGAATCACTTCATCAGCATTCGAGTACCAGCTTTGCAGAAATGCGATGCCGATACTGGCGCCCGAGTACATTTCTTTGTCATCCAGGATAAAGGGCTTACCCAGTAACTCGATAATGCGGGTTGCGACCTCTTCTGCATCGTCTTCATGGTCAAGACAATCCAGCAGAATGACAAACTCGTCGCCACCGAGCCGGGCGAGCAAATCATGGCCACGAATACACTGACCAATGCGCTTAGACACCTCGATCAGGAACATATCGCCAGCATGATGACCAATGGTGTCGTTGATCAGTTTAAATCTGTCGAGGTCGATAAAAAGTACCGCAAAATTGTGTTCCGGATGACGCTTCTTATTAGCAACCCCCAGTTCCAGGCGGTTTGTAAAGAGTACCCGGTTTGGCAGGTCAGTCAGAGCATCATGATGGGCATCATGGATTAACTTGAGCTCTATTTCTTTACGCTCTTCGATCTGCTTTTTCAGATGCTGATTCGTTTTATATAATTCCTCGGTACGCGCTTTCACTTTATCAGCCAGTTGCTGATTCATTTCCTGAGTCGCTTCGGCGGCCCGTTTTCGCTCCATAGCCACTGCAATATGATGGGAAACGAATTTCAGTAACTCCAGATCCTTAAGGGAATAGCCTTTATCATTTTCGTACGTCTGTACGGCAATGACCCCGGAAATATCCCCTTCGACAACCAGGGGTGAACCGAGCCAACAGTTGTTCCGTTCAATCATCCGCTCACTGACTTCATCATCCAGTTCACCACTGGATGCCAGGGCCCGGGCTCTTGGAAGATCAATCAACGCAGCCTGCCCGGTAGTCAGTACATACTCGGTCAGCCCCTTACCCAGCGGCCGGGATTCAATCTGCTGCTCTTTTTCATCACTGTAATAGGGAAACTCGAGGTGCTGGCTCTTGTCATCAAGTAGCGCCACATAGCAGTTGGGCGCACTCAGCAAACGCGACAAAATGTCATGCAGGCTGGCATAAAAAGACAGCATGTCGCCTTCGACATTCGCAGACAGCTCAGATATCTCAAAAAGGGCTTGTTGCAGAGATTCAATCTTCTGTCGTTCCTGAATCTCTTCCTGCAGCTCTTCATTAATAGTACGCAGCTGGCGGGTGCGTTCACGAATGGTTTTCTCGGTTATCTCACGGCTCTTGACACGATCCACCGCGTTAACGATATGCTGGGAGACAAACACCAGCAATTCCAGATCCTGCTCGCCGTAACGCACTGATTCATCATAACTCTGCACCACCATGGCACCAATTACCTGAGTACCACGCTTTAACGGCACACCAATCCAATCTACAGGATCTGAACCGAGCTCTTCTGCGCCAATATGCTTCAGATGTTGTTTATAAGTTTCTTTGGGCAGGAACAACGGCTCACCGGTTCGCAATACGTGGCCTGTTATACCCTTTTTCAAAACAGATGAGGGCAACTGGCGAACATTCAGCTCGTCGAATTCATCAACAAAGTAAACGAAGTCCACCAATTCAGTATTCTGTTCATACAAGGCAACAAAAAAATTGCGGGCATTCATCATGCCACTGATAATATCGTGAATAGCGGGATACAGGCGCGACAGCTCACTCACAGAATTAGCGAGTTCGGAAATATCAAACAGAGCCTTTTGTAAAGTCTCTGCCTGTCTGTATTTTTCTGTCAGTTGCTGAAGCTTCGGTACAAGTGCCCGTAACTCCTCTGCACTAAGGGCTTCAGCATTTTTGTCGTTGCTCATAATGCCTTTTATGAAAGCGAGTTATTTGTTTTATGTCTTTATATTAGTATCGCCAACCGGACAAAAATAGCGCAATTGATAACAAAAGGCCACCAAAAAGGTGGCCTGTGTTACTCAGAAATTACTTATCTTTGAATAGATTAGAGCCCATCGATCATATGTTCGATAGCCGCTTTGATATCATCATCTGAACAATTCGCACAGGTTCCCATTGGTGGCATCGCGCCAATGCCATTAATGGCATTACTCAGCATGGTGTCAAACCCTTGCTCCATACGTGGCTTCCAGTCATCCGCCACACCTGATTTTGGCGCGCCCATGGCACCGGTTCCGTGACAGGCGAAACAGGAAGTCTGATAAATTTCCTGACCTGAACGCGGGCCCGAATCTGCAGCTGCAGTTTCGGCTTCAGCACCGGCAACCCGCACCTGACCAATAGGTTTAATGCGATCTTTAATGGCATCATCTGAAGAATCGTATGCCTGACCGGCAAACGCCACTATCAATCCAATTCCAAAAATCATTAACGTTTTAATCTTCACTACGGACTCCCACTGCCACTGGTCTGTATAAACAATTTTTTCTGGGCCAAGATTATAACGGTTAATCAGTGCCCTACAACCTTTTAATACTCACGCAAAGGGAGATTGGCTCAAATCAGAAAGCAAGAGACTTGCCCCGCGCCCGAATCCCTCCGGACCCGATAAGGCATATTTGATTACTTTATCCGAACAGGCGTTGTGCACAAAAATGCCGCCCTAAACAACAGATCCGGATTGATTTCACCTGCTGTTTGCGGCATAGTACGCCGCGCCTGGGCCTTACCGGTTTCAACCACTGACAGATTCCACGTCCGGGCTCAATCTGAAACCGCCCGTAGCTCAGCTGGATAGAGCGCTGCCCTCCGGAGGCAGAGGTCAGAGGTTCGAATCCTCTCGGGCGGGCCATCTCTTCCAGTCACTCTACCGAGAGCCATCACTAACATCTGGTGACTCCCTGAACTCACCGTGACCAAAATTTTCTTCCTCGGCAATTTCGCCTCTCTGACAGCCAATATTCTAAACAAGCCATGTCGGCCTTTATAGTCACCTTTGATAACGCACAGGCGCCAAACCTCCCATTGCCTGAGCTTTGTCTGCAGCAGATAAGCTGATAGCCTGTACGCAAAGACAAAAGAGTTTCACTATGACCCAGGAGCGCCCACAAAGAGTTTTCAGCAGCAATGTAGGCGTTGACCAGGTCATTCAACGGGTCGGCAAGAAAATTACCCTGGGTCTGCCGCTCGGTTTGGGCAAGCCCGTTCATTTTGCTAACGCCTTATATCGGCGCGCCAAACAAGATCCCAGCATAGAGCTGCATATTGTCACTGCGCTGTCACTGGTGCCGCCGAAGCCTTCCCAGGGTCTCGAAAAGCGCTTTATGGATCCTTTTGTTGCACGTCTGTACGGCGATATACCTGAGCTGGCGTATGCCAGAGATGTGCTCAATCGTGAACTGCCTGACAACGTTAAGGTTTCAGAGTTTTTCTTCCAGGCCGGTAATTTTCTCAATCATCCTGAACAGCAGCGCCGGTATATCTGCACCAATTACACTCACGCGATGCGTGATTTAATCGCACTGGGTGTTAATGTTGTCGGGCAATTGGTCGCGCCTGATACAGCCCCCGATTATCCGCAGCAGTTCAGCCTCAGTTGTAACCCTGATTTGTCACTGGATTTATTCCGGAATCTGCGGGCAGCAGAAACCAAAGACAAGCCGATAGCTTTGGTAGCGGAGTGTAATAGCAATCTGCCTTTTTTCGGCCCCGATGCTGCTGTTCCTGTCACCACGTTTGACCTTGTACTACACAATAAAGAAACGGAGTATCCTCTTTTCTCCGTCCCGCAAACTCCGATCAGTGCTCAGGATCATATGATTGGTTTTTATGCCAGCAGCCTGCTGAAAGATGGTGGTACATTGCAGGTTGGTATCGGTTCATTAGGCTCGGCATTAATCTACAGCACCTGCCTGCGGCATCAGAATAACGACTACTGGCAACAACTTTACCGTAATCTTAGAGTCGCAGAGCGTTTCCCGGTCGCCGAAGAATACGGTGGTACCGCCCCGTTTAAAAAAGGCCTGTATGGTTGTAGTGAGATGATGGTAGATGGTTTTATCCATCTGCTGGAAGCAGGCATCCTGAGCCGGAAGGTTTATCCAGACGCCGGGCTACAGGAGCAGATCAACCAGGGGGTTTTAGATCCAAAGCACAACGATGATGCCCGGTTACGACAGGGTGTTGTCATGCATGGCGGATTTTATCTGGGGCCCAGAGATTTTTATCACAAACTGGCGCAACTGACAGGCGAACAGCGCAGGCTTATCTGCATGAGCAGCGTGAACTATATTAATGATCTTAACGATCATCGCTTTGGCGATCAGCGCCTTAAGGTGGCGCAGCGGGTTGCCGGCCGCTTTATCAACTCCGCGATGCAATGCACGCTGGATGGCGCCGCGGTTTCTGACGGGCTGGAAGATGGCCGGGTGTTAAGTGGCGTTGGCGGGCAATATAACTTTGTCGCCATGGCCCATGAACTTGAAGGCGCCCGCTCCATACTAACCATACGCAGCACCCGCACCTCAGGCACCGAAACGCTGTCCAATATATTATTTTCCTACGCTCACTGCACTATTCCGCGGCATCTGCGTGATATCGTTATCACCGAATACGGCATCGCCGATCTTCGCGGAAAAGCCGACGAACAGGTTTACCTGGCGTTAATCCGCATTGCCGACTCAAGATTCCAGCCAGGGTTATTAAAACAGGCGCAGAAGGCCGGTAAAGTCGCTCAGGATTTCAGCTTACCGGCACTTTGGCGAAACAATACACCGCAGGCTATAGAGCGAATCCTGGGGGATTTTCAACAAAAGGGGCTGTTCCCGGCATTTCCCTTTGGCTGTGACTTCACAGAGGATGAGTTAAAGATTGGCAAAGCCCTGAAGCTCCTGAAAGCCCGCACCTCAACCCGCTTAGGTAAAGTAAAAACCTTATTTCAGGCTCTGATTTATGGCTCGGCTGGCGAAAACTACGCCTTTTTATTGCAGCGCATGCAGCTGGATAAAGTGCATGGATTTAAGGCCTGGCTGGATCGTCGCCTGCTTATTCTGGGATTAAAAAAAGCGGGAGTTTAATACCACTCCAAATTCACAACGACTGCCAGACTGCATAAACAGCTGGCACGGGGGACTACACAACAGTCGGCAAACTATCTGGCCTGGCGGCGATTTTTTAACATCCACAGCAAGTCAACGGCTTTTAAAAAGTATATTGAAGCGATAGTACGGACATTTACTCTGCAGCGTAATATACCAATTATTACGCCTTGGCGTATATTGACAGAATTATCGCTGTAGCGTATATTTCCATTATTTACGCTATAGCGTATCAACAAATGGTTAAATTATGAATATCACCAGGCCTGAACAATTAAGCACCTATATAAAAGAGCAGCGCAAAAAAGCCGGTATGACTCAAAAGCAGGTTTCTGATCGGGTTGGCATTCGCATTGCCACAATTTCAGACTTTGAGAATAAACCTGAGTCCTGCAAGCTGGAAACCTTTTTTAAAATCCTGGCCGCCCTTGACCTTCAGCTTGATGTTACCCCCCGTGGAAAACGCTCACAAAGCCTTCCTCATAATGAACCAGGACAATGGAATGAGGGCTGGTGACAGTGAATACCCTTGATATCTATATGAATGGTATAAAGGTGGGCGAGTACAGACGGTCCCGCAGTGGAGCAAACAGCTTCGTCTATGATAAAAGCTGGCTGACTTCGCCCGGCACACGCTGTATATCATTGTCCTTACCCTTACGTGAGGCACCCTATAATGGCCCTGAGGTATATAACTATTTTGACAATCTTCTGCCGGACTCACGGGAAATTCGCGAGCGTATTGTTGCCCGATATAATGCGGATTCAACAGAACCTTTTGATATTCTTGAGCAAATCGGCCGGGATTGTGTGGGTGCAGTTCAGCTTGTTCCGCACCGTTCTTCCCCCCCTCAGGTAAAACAGATTCAGGCAAAGCCTCTTGATGATGAGAAGGTAGCGAATATCCTTAAAGGCTATCAGTCACAGACACCTCTTGGCATGCTCAAAGAGGAAAATGATTTCCGCATTTCTCTGGCCGGAGCACAGGAAAAAACCGCGCTGTTGTATCACGACGGACAATGGTGCCTGCCGTTGCATGCAACGCCAACCACCCACATCATTAAACTTCCCATCGGCGAAATTCAATCTCATGACCGTATCATTGATATGACACACAGTGTCGAGAATGAGTACTTATGTCTTAAGATTGCCAGGGAATATGGCTTTGAGGTGCCGGAGTGCGAAATCATTACCCCTGATGATATGAAAGCGCTGGCGGTTAAACGCTTCGACAGAAAGCTCGCAGCGGATGGATCCTGGATCATGCGCTTACCCCAGGAAGATTTTTGTCAGGTTACGGGCACATCGCCAGCAAAAAAGTATGAATCGGACCGTGGCCCAGCCATTAAACAGATTATGAAAGAGTTGATGGGGGCGAGTGACCCTATAGCAGATCGCAGCTTATTCATGCGTGCGCAGGTTCTGTTCTGGCTACTTGGCGCAACTGACGGACATGCGAAGAATTTCTCCATATTTATTGAACCCGCCAACCAATACCGTCTCACGCCGCTGTATGACATTCTCTCAGCCTATCCGGCAATCAGCCCCAAAGGTCTGCATGAGCGGGATCTTAAACTGGCCATGTCCTTAAAGGGAAGCAAGGGCCGAAAGTATCAATGCATGATGATTCAAAGAAGACACTTTCTGGCCACAGCAAAAGAAGTGGGCTTCAGCGAAAACACAATGAACAAAATTCTTGATGAGATGACATTGGCAACAGAGGGGGTTATTAACAAGGTAGCGAAAGATTTACCTGAAAATTTCCCCGCATTTATTTCTGACCCCATATTTTCAGGGATGCGTAAATACAGCGAGCGGTTATCAGGTTAGTGCAAGTCACTCGTCTTTAAAGCGTGCCTTTATCGCCAGGATGGCGTCGAGTTCCTGCTCCAGTAACTCAATCAGGCGGGGCTGAAAGTGTTTACCCTTTTGATCCCGCATAAAGATAAGGGTTTCTTCAACGCTCCAGGCCTCTTTGTAGGGGCGCTTACTGGTCAGGGCATCGAATACATCGGCCACTGCCACTATTCGCCCTTCAAGAGGGATATCTTCGCCCTTTAATCCCGCAGGATAGCCACTGCCATCCCATTTCTCATGGTGGGTGAGCGCAACCTGTTTCGCCAGGCTGATCAGATCCGAGTCTTCCTCACCCAGGATCTCAGCACCAATCTGTGGGTGTTTTTTCATTTCATCAAACTCTTCCGCAGTGAGTTTACCCGGCTTAAGCATAATGCTGTCAGCAATGCCGATTTTACCCACATCATGCATCGGTGCTGCATGCAACAACATATCGGCGCGGCTGTCACTGAAACCATAAGCCAGCGCCAGTACTCTGGAATAATGGCTCATGCGCATCACATGCATGCCGGTTTCATTATCTTTAAACTCTGCCGCCCGCCCCAGTCGCTGAATGATCTGCAAACGTGTTGCGCGCAGCTCATCGGCCTGCACCAACGACAAATGCGTACGTACTCTTGCCCGCACCACCGCCTTTGATACCGGCTTGGTAATATAATCCACCGCGCCTATGTCAAACCCCTGCGCTTCATCTGTTTCATCACTCAGTGCAGTCACAAAAATCACCGGAATAGCCGCCGTAGCAGTCTGTGACTTCAGGGTCTTACAGACTTCCAGCCCGGTCATATCCGGCATCATAATATCCAGCAAAATCAAATCCGGCTTATTTTGCTGTGCCAGGCGCAAGGCTTCATTGCCACTTTTGGCAAATATCAGCCGATAGTCATCGTGCAGGATTTGCTTGAGTACCCGCAAATTGGCTGGTTCGTCGTCGACAACCAGAATAGTATTTTGCATGTCCTGCATGATGGATTACCTCTGAGTTAGCTCTTGTATCAAGCTGTCAATTGACTGAATAGCCTGAGCGAATTCAAAATCATTCAATGCCCGATAAATTGCATTAATTTCACTGGCATGCCCTGTCAGTGAGTGACTCATCAATTCATCCAGTGCTGTTTCGTCAATCTCATTCTGGCTCGCGGCCTGGCGGAGTTTTTGCAGCATACCTATCAGAACGGCAGGATCCGCTGATTGCGTCGCTTTCTGCTTCCGCTCTGCATCTTTATCACTACGGATTGCCTGGCGGATTTGATCAAACAACGTCAGTGCAGGTGGAACCAGGCTGTCACACTGTTGTGGGTGGCTGTTAAGAACCGCTTCAAGCTTTTCCAGACTGCGCATCAGGCTGGTCAGGGAAAGATTGCCACATATCCCTTTGAGCTTATGAGCTGTTTGCTTCAGGTCCTGCCAGTCCTGATTTTCACAACTGTGCGCAAGTTGTTTAAAAGCAGACTCCTGTTCTTTAACAAAAGCCTTCAGCTGTCGATAGTAGTCCTCCTTGCTGCCCCACAGGGCAATTCCCTTTTTCTCATCAATCAGCTTACCCGAGCACTCTTCCTGTACAACGGCCACGTTGCTGCCACCTTGTGCCAGGCCCAGCACCCTTGCAATTTCTACCGACAACAGTTGCATATCAACGGGTTTATTGGCAAAACCGTCCATACCGGCCTGCTTTGCCGCCTTTCTGTCATCTTCCAGCACACTGGCGGTCAGAGCAATGATGGGAACAGGCTTAAGCCCCTGCTGCTGTTCAGTCTGGCGCCTTTGTCTGGCTGCCGCCAGGCCGTCCATCACCGGCATTTGCACGTCCATCAGCACCAGATCAATCTGTTGCTCTGCCTGCATGCGGATCAGCGCCTGTTTACCATCCCGGGCGCTAAGCACTTTATGCCCCTGCCTTTGCAGTAACAGGGTCAACAACTCTATATTCTGCTGAATATCGTCCACCACCAGAATCGTCAAGGCGGGCAAACGAATCTGCTGCTGTTGTTCTGTCTCCTTGTCCTGACCGGGCTTGAGGGGCAGCACAAAGCGGAACTGACTGCCTTTACCCGATTCGCTCTGAGCACTGATCTCGCCACCCATCAGCTCCACCAGCTGTTTGCTGATGGTGGTACCCAGTCCTGTACCACCAAAACGCCGGCTCATGGAGGCATCTGCCTGGGTGAAGGGTTCAAACACCGCCTGTAGTTGTGACGGCGTCATACCGATACCGGTATCTTCAATCAGAAATTCTATCTGCTCAGCGGCAAGAGGTTTAACGCTGACCCTTACATGACCTTGCTGAGTAAACTTCACCGCATTGCTGATAAGGTTAGTCAGTACCTGCCGGATCCGCTCAGGAGAACCGGAATAACTGGTCTGTAGCTTAGGCGAGATATCAGCGTTTAACTCCAGCCCCTTTTTGCGGGCCTGTAACCATAAGGTAGAGATCACCGCATCGACTTCCTGAATCAGCGAGAAATCGCGAACCTCCAGCTCCAGCTTACCCTTATCCAGTTTGGCGCTGTCGAGCACATCGTTCAGCAGGTGCAACAGTGACCTGGCAGACTGATTGATGGTTTTGAGGTGGCGTAGCTGCTCATCCTCCAGCGAACTTTCCAGCAAAATATCACTGAATCCGATAATCGCATTCATCGGTGTACGAATTTCATGGCTCATATTGGCCATAAATGCGGCCCGGGCCGACGCCGCCTGCTCTGCTTTTTCTTTGGCCTCCCGCAGCGCCTGTTCCATTTCCCGCCGCTCGGTAATATCCATAATAAAGCCGTCCAGCCAGGTGGTTCCGCTTTGCCGATCTTTGAGGGTAACCCCCTGTTCCATCAGCCAGCGAATTTCACCATCACGCCTGATCAGCCGGTATTCAATATTAAAGGCGCCCTCAGCAGATGCTTCGACTTCGGCCCGTTTACGATCTTCGGGATGAATCAAATCAGCGAAACTGCGTTTAGGATCAGGCAGCACAAAGTCTTCTGGCGGATAGCCGGTGATCCCCTCAACCCCGTCGCTGATAAATACCATCGGCCACTCTGGTGTACTTTCGCAACGATAGGCAATTCCGGGGATATTGGTGATAAATGAGCGAAACTTCTCTTCGTTTTCACGCAGTGACTGTTCCATCTTCAGACGCTGACGAATATCGGAAATAAAGCCGACAAAAAAATCGTCGTTAGCCATGCGCACATGGCCGATAGCCAGACGAATATCTATCCTTTCGCCATTTTTATGCACCGCCTGCACTTCTCTTCCCTGGCCGATGATCCTGGCCTCTCCGGTATCCAGATACCGCTGCAGATAACTATCGTGTTCAGAACGTACCGGCTCAGGAGTCAGCATGCTGACATTGTTACCAACCAGCTCAGCTGCTGACCAGCCCAGCAATTGTTGTACGGCGCGATTAACACTGGTAATCACACCATGGCTGTCGATTGTCACTATGCCATCTACTGCTGTATCCATTGTGGCCAGCAACCGGCGTTCACTTTCTGATGCCCGTTGTGATATATCTTTGTAGCGGAAGATAAGATTAATCCCCAGCACCAGAAAGATAATCACAACAGTGACAGCCGCTACCCCCAGTGCCAGATATATGGAGATCTCAGCAGGCTGTTCACTTAATTCCATCCCCGGCGGCCTGACAAAGCGCGCAGCCGCCATACCGGTGTAATGCATACCGGCAATGGCACAGCCCATTACCACACTGGCAACAACGTTTGCGTGCCATGGTCGGTAGCCACTTTTCCAGACCCGGTGCAAACCGGAGCGTACCCACAGCGACAACATTGCCAGCGTTACTGCAACCACTATCGACAGGCTGAACATCCAGGGGTCATATCGCAGTAGGGGTGCCATTTGCATCGCCGCCATACCAGTGTAGTGCATGGTGCCAATGCCGGCACCCACCAGTACCCCTGCGATCAGCAGCGACACAAAGCTTTGCCGGTGGCGGTTAATATGGTTCAGGGCGATCCATGAGGCACAGATTCCCGGTAACAGCGAGAGCAATGTCAGTAGCCAGCCGTACTCTACCTGCGTGCAAAGTTCAAAGGCCAGCATGCCGATAAAATGCATCGACCAAATACCGCCGCCCAGCGCAATGCCGCCAACCAGCAACATAATCTGTCGGCGCCTGGGTGAGCCACTGACGGCGGCCTGGGACATTACCTGCAAACCCATAAAAGAAGCAAAAACGGCAATCAGCACAGAGAGTATGACTAACCAGAGGTTATAGTCGCCATACAGCAGAATGCTGTCCTGCGGAATTGAAAACTGACGGAGAATCCAGTCAAACATAGTGTACACAGCCGTTTGTTGGGTAAGCCAACTACAACACAACTTACTGGTGCGATCCAGAGTGTAGCGGGCATTTGAGGGCTCGCAGCGCTGGTGGCTAATAACTAAAGCTTACAATTGCTTCCTTGCTGGTGCTCAAGTCCATCGGTATATTCAGGCTATGCTGTCCAATTATCCGCGCCTGTTGCCAGGGATGCACTTATGTTGAAAAAGATATCGTTATCTCCCGTGATCATTGCCGTAGTGCTGGCCATAGCGCTGGTTATCTGGCTGTTAAGTGGTGACGACTACAGTGCCCGTACAGAAGCGCCCGCTGAACAACAACCTCCGAAAGCACAGCTGGCCAGTGTTGAAACGCGCTGGTCTGAGGCCCAGCCCTATGCAGCCACAACAATTGCACAGGGCCAGGTGCTGCCCTGGCGTCTGGTGGAGATCAAGTCACAGCAAAGCGGCAGGGTAGAACAGCTATACAAGCAACAGGGCGAGCCCGTGCAGCAAGGGGAAAAGCTGTTGCGTATTTCCGATGAAGGCCGAAGTGCATTGCTGGCCCAGGCTCAGGCCAACCTGAAATTACGCCAAAGCGAACTGAAAAGCGCGCGCTCCCTGGAGGAATCGCAGTTTTCCTCGGCCACTGAACTGACCCGGCTGGAAAGTGAACTGGCAAAAGCCGAAGCCGAGTTACAAAGCGCCCGTCTTAACCTCAATCAAACTGAGCCCGGCGCCCCCTTTGATGGTGTGGTCGACCGCCGCCATATCGAAGTGGGCGACCTGGTGCAAAGCGGCACGGCCCTGATGCAACTGGTGCAACTGGACAAGCTCAAAGTCACCGCACAGATCCCACAGCAACATGTAAGCGAACTGGAAATTGGCCAGAGCGCAACCCTGACTCTGCTCGATGGCCGCAAACTGGAAGGCACCTTAAGCTTTATCAGCGCGGCTGCCGATACCGCCACCCGCAGTTTTTATGTTGAGATCACGGCCCCCAACCCGCAACATTGGCGCATCGCCGGTGGCAGCGCCACGGTGGAAATAGCCCTTGGCAGTGTGCCCGCTCATCATGTATCACCGGCGCTGCTGAGCCTGGATGACAGCGGTAACCTGGGGCTTTCGGTGGTTAACGCACAACAGCAGGTGGAGTTTTATCCGATCAGCATCCTCTCCGCCACCAATGATGGCGCCTGGATCAGCGGTTTGCCTGAACGGGCACAAATCATCATACAGGGCGCCGGCTTTGTGCAGCCAGGAGACGTGGTGCATACCACTGAGGCAAAATCATGAATCAGATGATTCGCGCGGCGATACAACGCAGCCGCGCCAGCATCATGTTATTGCTGTTTTTGTTTATCGCCGGGATTACCGCGTACCAATCCATTCCCAAGGAAGCCAATCCGGATGTGGCCATTCCTATGATGTATGTGTCCATGACCCTGGATGGCATCAGCCCGGAAGATGGTGAGCGTTTACTTGTCAGGCCTATGGAACATGAGTTGCGCTCCCTGGAAGGGATCAAGAAGATGACCTCCACTGCCAGTGAAGGTCATGCCTCGGTAATGCTGGAATTCGATGCCGGATTTGACGCCGACAGGGCGCTGACCGATGTGCGGGTCAAGGTGGACGCCGCCCGGGCCAAATTACCCAGCGAAGCGGAAGAGCCAACCGTTAACGAAATTAATGTGGGTCTGTTCCCGGTATTGTCTGTGGGCCTGTCCGGCCCGGTTTCAGAAAACCAACTGGTGTTTATTGCCCGCCAGTTAAAAGAGAATATCGAGTCCATTCCCGAAGTGCTGGAAGTGGATATCGGTGGTGACCGCGAGGATTTACTCGAAATCGTGGTCGATCCGCAGGTACTCGAAGGCTACGGGCTGGATTATCAGCAACTTTTCAGCCTGGTCTCCAACAATAACCGCCTGGTGGCGGCAGGCAGCCTGGACACCGGTGCCGGTCGCATGGCCATGAAAGTGCCGGGGGTGATAGAGGATCTGGATGATGTGCTGTCTATACCCATCAAGGTAGATGGCGACACCGTAATTACTTTTGCCGATGTGGCCACCATCAGCCGCAGCTTTAAAGATCCCCTTGGCTTTGCCCGCATAAACGGTCAGCCTGCGGTGGTACTGGAAATTAAGAAACGTAGTGGCGCCAATATCATCTCGACCATAGAGCAGACCAAACAAATTATTGAACAGGCCGACAGCCTGCTGCCCGAAGGCATGGAAGTGAATTACATCATGGATCAGTCTAAGGATGTGAAAATCATGCTCTCGGATCTGCTCAATAATGTGCTTACCGCGGTGGTGCTGGTGCTGATACTGATCATTGCTACCATGGGCATACGTTCAGCGGTACTGGTGGGCATCACCATACCGGGTGCGTTTTTTGCCGGCATACTGATGATCTATATGCTGGGCTATACCATGAACATTATCGTGCTGTTTGCCCTGATCCTGGTGGCCGGGATGCTGGTGGATGGCGCTATTGTGGTCAGCGAGCTGGCAGACAGGAATCTGGCCGAAGGCCAGAAACCCAAACAGGCCTGGGCCAATGCCGCCAACCGCATGGCCTGGCCTATTATTGCCTCCACGGCCACCACCATAGCGGTGTTTACACCGCTGTTGTTCTGGCCCGGTGTTGTCGGTCAGTTTATGAAGTATCTGCCAGCCACCGTAATCCTCTGCTTGCTGGCATCCTTGCTTATGGCACTGATATTTTTGCCGGTTATGGGCAGCGTCAGTCGTACCCAAAGCCTGGCTCACGAGGTTAAAAGCAGCGCCGGGGGTAAAGCCTATGGCCGTGCGCTGGGTTGGCTGTTACGCCGTCCCGGCCTGACCTTTATCGGTGCGATTGGCGCCATAGTTGTGATTTACCTGGCCTATGGTAAATACAACCATGGCCTGGAATTTTTCCCCTCCGTTGAGCCTGAGTCAGCCCAGGTCTGGGTCAGAGCTCGTGGCGATATGTCAATTTATGAAAAAGACGCCCTGCTGCAAAAGGTCGAAAAGCGGCTGCTTGGCTTATCTGAAGTCAAGGCCCTGTATGCCCGCTCGCTGGCCAGTGCCAGCGGTGAACTGGCGCCGGATGTGATTGGCACCCTGCAGTTTCAGTTTATCGACTGGCATCAGCGCCGACGGGCAGCAAAGATACTGGAAGAAATGCGCAGCCTGACGGCAGATATTCCCGGTATTATTCTCGAGTTCCGTGAGCAGGAAGGCGGCCCGGCAGCAGGCAAACCGGTCGAGTTGCAGGTCAGCAGTATGGACAACAAAGCCACCGAACAGTCAGTGGAGAAGATCATCGCTCAGATGCAACAAATGGAGGGCTTTGTTGATATTGAAGATGATCGCAGCCTGCCAGGGGTGGAATGGCGGCTGCTGGTTGATCGCGCCGCCGCCGCCCGCTTCGGTGCCGATGTGCTGACTGTAGGTAACGCCGTACAGATGATCAGTAACGGTCTGCTGCTGGCCAAATTCCGCCCCGAATACGCCAGTGATGAAGTGGATATCCGCGTGCGTTTTCCCCAGAACTGGCGTTCACTGGATCAGCTCAGTCGCCTGACCATTAACACCCCCCGTGGGCAGGTACCGCTGAGCAATTTTGTGAAACTGGAGCCCGCCCCAAAAACCAGTATTGTTAAACGCATCGATGGTAACCGCGCCATCACCATCAAAGCCGACCTTAGTGAAGGCTATCAGGTCAGTGAAAGGCTGCAGGCCCTGTATGCCAGTGAACTGGATATAGCGGACAATGTATCGATTAAAACCGCCGGGGAAAGTGCCGATCAGCAGGAAGCCATGACCTTTCTGATCCGCGCCTTTATTACCGCGATATTTCTGATGCTGATGATCCTGCTGGTGCAATTTAACAGCTGGTATCAGAGCCTGCTGGTGCTCTCCGCTATCATTTTCTCCACCGCCGGGGTGTTACTGGGCCTGCTAATCAATGGCCAGAGCTTTGGCGTGGTCATGGTAGGCATGGGTATTATCGGGCTGGCGGGCATTGTGGTGAATAACAATATTGTACTCATCGACACCTATAATCAGATGCGCGATAACGGCTTGTCACCACAACAGGCAGCACTGGAAACCGGCTGTCTGCGTTTAAGGCCGGTACTGCTGACGTCTGTTACCACAGTGCTGGGGCTGATGCCCATGGTGCTGGCGGTCAACGTCAATCTGCTTGAGCCCAGCCTTGGCTTTGGCGCCCCCTCCACTCAATGGTGGACACAGATGTCCAGCGCCATTGCCGGTGGGCTGGTATTTGCCACCGCCCTGACCTTATTTCTGACCCCCTGTATGCTGGTACTGGGCGAGAAAATCAAACCACGTAAAACCGCCAGTCAATCTGCACCGGTAACCAGCGACGAAGAGATTCCCCTGCTAGTTAAACGAAGGGCCTGAATAGCTAACGTAATCAGAACCTGGCTAATTTTGCTCTTGTTCGGCAGGGACAGCTCTGCCACGGGTAACGACTTTGGTCAGCAACACCACCACCAATGCACAGAACATCAGCGTGGCAAAGGGCACCGCCGTACCGGTGTAGGTTAACGCCAGTACCGGCCCCACCAGGGCACCACTGCCAAAGCGCAGACTGCCGATTACCGCAGTAGCCGTACCCGAATGATGGGGAAAACGAATGAGGATCAGGGAGTCAGCGTTAACTGCCATAAGGCCCAGCGAGCCAATCAACGGAATAATACTGACCACGGTGTAGGCCAGCCCCAGTCCAAGCAGGTTTACGGTAAGCAGACTGGCAGCGGCCAGCAACCCCATCACCAGACCTATGCTAAGCATTTTCTCCGAGCCATGGCGCACCACCAGCCGGGTATTAACAAAGTTCACCATCATTAACGCCGCCACATTGGACGCAAACAGAATACCGAACAATTGCTCGGAAACACCGAACGCCTCCATGTACACCACAGGCACTGCGGTCAGATAGCCGAAAAAGGCAAAAGATACCAGCATGGAAATGACAATATGCGGCTGGGCTGCACGGTTACCCAGCACCGTCACATAGCCTGAGAAGAACAGTTTCAGCCAGGGACCGTGCTGAGTACGGGTCGCGACTTCCGGTAACCAACGAAAAGCTGGCAGCCATAGCAATAGTGCATAACAGGCCAGCACCACAAAGATCACACGCCAGTCGAACCATTGCAGGATCAGACTGCCAACACTGGGTGCAATCAATGGCGCTATCATCATAATCATCGACACATAGGACATGCCTTTAGCCGTATTCTGGCCATATAAGTGACGCACAATACCCGGCACCACCACTGCGGCCGCTCCCCCGGCCATGGCCTGCATGGTACGCAGCACCAGAAACCACTCTATCTGGCGCACAAACACGATAGCGATACTGAGCAGCATAAACAGGCACAGGCCCCAGAGCGCAAGAGGTCGGCGGCCGACAATATCGGCGATAGGACCAAAGATCAGCATAGACAACGCAAAACCCGCCAGATAACAGCTCAGGGAAACCTGGACCAGAGAGATCTCGGTATTCAGACTTTCAGAGATCGCCAGAAAAGCCGGCAAATACATATCGATTGCCAGCGGGGTAACAGCGGTGACTGAGGCCAGTAAAAGTATGACCCAATTAAACCTGGATTCGGCAGTTGGCACACGAGCGATAGCGCATCTCCTTGATTCGTCTGGTTATATGAAAAAATGCCTCATCACCAACAGGATGACCACGGATTTTTTCATTACGCCATCCAAATCAGACAATTGTACTCTCACCTCGCGCGTAACCCGGGAATCCGGGTTGAGAGTTTGTGGCTGAGATGCCTGCATAAATTCTCCGAGAGCAGGCTATCATACGTTAACCGCTCACAGAGCGTAAACGAATAAGCGTTACAATCCTTAATGCCCGCGATAAGTATCGGCCACAAGGTCTAATGCCAGTCAGCTAAGCTGACTGGCATTTTTATACCTCTTCAAAGGCCGGCAAAGCTGATAGCCTGGCTGTCCCTGCATTTATGACGTACTAACCGAAAGACATCAAAGACAGGGAGGTCAATGTCTCGTTTAGCTCAACTTACAAACGCCACATATCCCTAACTGAAGTGCATTACCGTATCGCCGGAGAATACTCCCCGCAACTCCGGCATACGACCGCCTGGGACGGCGGAAGAGCTGGATGCCCGAAATAAAAAAGGGAAGCTAAAAAGCTTCCCCTTTTTTACCATTCAACCGGCCAGATTACTCACCGGCAAGTTCGTTCATACGCTCTCGCAACTGCTCGTCGGTCTGCAGACGCTGAACAATAGTGTTGTACTCGTCAGTAGACAAGCCTGATTCAGAAACTGCATTAATCATTTCCTGCTGAGCCTTTTGCTGAATTTCCTGTGCCTTGGTTTGATCCTCGGCGTTCTGGAAAGCTTCGGCATACTTGCCACTGATGGCGCGCACTTCACTCATAGCATCTACCACTTGCTGCAACTTGCCATCCGATACGCGTTCCTGAGGTTGCGCCTGCTGTTGCTGAGGTACCGGTGCATCCTGTGCTACAGCACCTGTGGTAAAGCCCATCAATGCAATACTGGTAGAAGCAGCAATCATTAATTTACGCATAGGTAAGTCTCCTGTTATTTGCTGGCAAAAATCTGCCAATTCGATTTACGACATTTCATCCCAAATAAAGCGAAGGTCGTGCCAGTTTCGCAGTAGAGACTTAACTCATTGTTTTATAATAATTATATAAATCTCATGTGACCGGCATCCTGCAATCCCCCAATTAATAGTGTATCCTTTTGACATGGAAAGGTGTCGCGGTGTGACAAATTTGAACATATTTTCACGCAGTATACACAAACTCAAGGCCATGGGGCTGCAACCTCTGCTGACGCTATATCTGGTACTACCCATGGTGATCATTTACGCTCTGGTGACCTGGTTTGGACTGGCGTTTGTCAAACAGATGGCCAATGAGAAATTGCGCAGCGATCTGGAACTGGTAGGTCGCGCTATCCGCCTGCCGGTAAGTGAAGCGCTAGCCAAAAATGATCTCACTGCCCTGCAATCAAACCTTGAGTCAGTATTCAGTATCGGCCGTGTCTATGGTGCCTCTGTGTTCGATAAAGAGGGTAAGCTGGTAACCTTTTCCGGCGTCACAGAAAAAGATCTCAGCCGCAGCAATATGGCCGAGCTGGTGGTACAAACCGGCGAGCAACAGGATGGCTACCGTTCTGTTGAAGGGCGGGATGTTTATTCTTATTTTTTGCCCATCACCGACCGCCATGGTGAGGTCAGCGGGCTGCTACAGATCACTCGCCGTGCCAGCGATTTTGAGCGCTCATTCGACAAACTCGCCCGCCTTGCCTGGCTAAGCTGGGCTGGCCTGGTGCTGGTGACGCTGGGGATCCTGTTTCTCGGCCACCATCGCGCTATCGGTCGCTATGTCAGTCAACTGGTCAGCAGCATGCGCCGTGTGGCACAGGGGGATCACAAGCACAGAGCCACCGAGTCCGGCCCCAGAGAAATACGTGAACTGATAAACGGATTAAATCAGATGCTCGATAGTATTACTGCTGCCGAAGCCGAGATCAGCGCCCACCGACACCAGGAGTATCTTTTACAGGAGCAACTTAAAGAGAAAGAGAAGATGGCGGCCATTGGCCAGGTGGCCCGCGGTGTGGCCCATGAACTGGGCGCCCCGTTAACAGTAATTGATGGCCGCGCACAGCGCCTGAGCCGTCAGACCGACGATGCCGACAGTCTGCGTCAGCTTGCGGCGGTCAGAGGCCAGGTAAAACGTTTGACCCGAATGGTGCAACAACTGTTGGATTTCAGCCGCCATCAACAGGTGCAGACCGAAAAGTTTGATATTACGGACCTGGTAAACCAGGCGGTGGAAAACCTCGGTTATGAAATGCTGATCGACAGCTGCAAAATAGATATCACATCTTCGTCGGCACAGATGCTCATTGGCGATCCTCAGCGCCTGGAGCTGGCGCTGATCAATATCCTGCGCAATGCAGTGCAGGCGGCACAAAATGCAGTGACCATTCACTGGCATCAGGTTGCGGAATCTTTGCTGATCCATATAGAAGATGACGGGCCGGGACTTGCCACCCCACAGCAGAGCGAAAAATTACTCAGCCCCTTTTATACCACTAAAAATCAGGGAGAAGGCACCGGACTGGGGCTGACGATTGCTGCTCATATTATCAAAGACCACCGCGGAGAACTTAGCCTGGGAAACCGTAAAAATGGCGGTTGCCGGGTTACAGTCAGACTCCCATTGCCGGAACATTCAGAACATGAATCTTAGTCAGGTTACCGTTGTAGAAGACGATCCCGGATTGCGCGAATTACTCCAGGAAGAACTGGAGAGTTGCGGTTATCAGGTGAATGCCTTTGAGTCTGCCGAGCTCGCCTTACAACATCATATTGAGGATAAGCCGGATCTGGTGATCAGCGACATTCGTCTGCCGGGGATCAGTGGCATGCAACTGCTGCCCAAACTCAAGGCCTGGGATCCGGCCCCGGCGGTATTGCTGATCACCGCCTTTGCCTCGGTGAACGAAGCCGTCTCTGCCCTCAAACAGGGTGCCGATGACTTTATTACCAAACCGCTGGATCTTGAGCACCTGCTGTTAAACGTTAAACGTCTGCTGGAACACCGGGCGCTGTATCTGGAAGTGAACCAGTATCGCCAACAGCAACAGGCTCAAACCTATGGTCTGGTGGGGAAAAGCCGCAGTATGCGCCAGTTGTGCCATCAGATTGAACATATTGCCCCCGCCGATGGCGGCGTACTGATCCTCGGCGAAAGCGGCACCGGCAAGGAGCTGGTCGCCAAGGCCGTGCATCAGGCGAGCCCCCGTCAGGATAAACCCTTTCTGGCTATTAACTGTGCCGGGATCCCTGCCGAGTTAATGGAAAGCGAGTTCTTTGGCCATGCCGCCGGTGCTTTTACCGGGGCCAGACTGGCCAGGGCCGGTTTGCTTAAAGAAGCACAAGGCGGCAGCCTTCTGCTGGATGAAATCGGCGAGATGCCGGTGTCTTTACAAGCCAAATTACTGAGGGTATTGCAGGAAGGCACCATGCGCCCTGTTGGCAGTGATAAGGAAGAACCTGTGGATGTGCGTATTCTCGCCGCCACTCATCAGGATCTCGAGCAGCGGGTCACCGATGGCGCCTTTCGTGCCGACCTGTTCTACCGCCTGGAAACCTTTACCATCAAAGTGCCACCACTGCGTGAGCGTGGCGAGGATTTGGAACTGCTGGCCGAGCATTTTTTACAGCAACTCAGGCTGTCTCAGCCTAAGCAGGTGCGGGGCATTGCCCCCGAAGCACTGGACTGCCTGTATCAGTATCCCTTTGCCGGAAATGTCAGAGAACTACAAAATGCCATAGAGCGAGCCTATACCTTCTGCCAGGATAATTATATTGGGCTGGCCGATCTGCCTGAACGGATCCGTCAATCAGCACCCGCTGAGCCCTCGGTCATCAGTGAGAGTCAGCGCCAAAGCTGGCCCAGCCTGCAACACATGCAGCAACAATATGTTGCTCAGGTGCTTGAGCATACCGGCGGCAACAAACAAAAGGCGGCACAAATACTGGGGATCACCCGCCGGACACTGTATCGCTGGCTGGAAGATGATGAAAACGGGAAATAACCGCAGACCCCGGACACCTTGCGCGTAGCCCGTTAAGGAGAGAAGCGGATTGCGGGAAGCCCCGGATTCCGCTGCGCTGCATCCGGGTATATCCAGCACCTTTGACACTGGGATATTGCCGGTAAGCACATTGGTAAATTCAAAGGTTGCCGGGCTACACCAACTGCTTTTTATCTCGCAGAGGCGCAGGGCCCGCTGAGGAAAGCCCCTTTAGATTTACCCTGCGACTTTGCGACTTTGCGCCTTTGCGAGATTCAATATAACCACTGAGCCACAGCTTCCCGGATTCCGCTGCGCTGCATCCGGGTATATCCAGCACCTTTGACACTGGGATATTGCCGGTAAGCACATTGGTAAATTCAAAGGTTGCCGGGCTACACCAACTGCTTTTTATCTCGCAGAGGCGCAGGGCCCGCTGAGGAAAGCCCCTTTAGATTTACCCTGCGACTTTGCGACTTTGCGCCTTTGCGAGATTCAATATAACCACTGAGCCACAGCTTCCCGGATCCCGCTGCGCTGCATCCGGGTATATCCAGCACCTTTGACACTGGGATATTGCCGGTAAGCACATTGGTAAATTCAAAGGTTGCCGGGCTACACTAACTGATTTTTATCTCGCAGAGGCGCAGAGCCCGCTGAGGAAAGTCCTTTTTTACCCTGCGACTTTGCGCCTCTGCGAGAGACTGGCTCTTCCTCACCCCTCTCTAACTGCAAGGCTCTTCTTATACAGACTAAGCGCCTGTTTATCATCCTGCTGCAGTTCCTTAACCCGAGCCAGACGCAATCTGTCCTGCTGACTTTCTTTATGATCCGGGCGCAGATGTAATGCCTTAGTCAGAGCCTTCTCAGCCAGCGGCAGATCCCCGGCATGAGCCGACAATTGTCCCAGCACAGAGAGCAGTTCAGCATTCTTTTCATCGGTTTTCAGCCAGCCTTCCAATGCCCTGACTGCCTTAACCGGATTGGGAAGTTTCAACTCCCGAAACAAGGGTAACAATAAGGCATGGGGGCCTTTTTTCTGCCAGTCCACCAGCAATTGCTCGGCATCGCTATCCATACGTTGCGCCAGCAGTTGTTGAATATAAGCCGCCTGATAGGCAGGGTTCTGGCGCTGTATGCGGGGCAGTTGCTGCCAGTAAATCTTCAGCTGATTGGCCCCTTCTTTACTGGCCACTTCGGCAAGAATGCCCTGCGCCGCGCTGTACATCCATTGCTGATACGCGTCTTTGCCCAGCACTTTTTTCCAGTTAGCCAGCTTCTCCTGCAATACCCGCCATTTACCCGATGCCGCCAGTGCCCTTGCCCATACTGCCGCCACCTGCGGATGGTGCTGCTGTTTATCATCCAGCTCACCGAGCAGGGCCAGTGCCTGAGCAGGATTGTGCTGCGCCAGCGCCAGTTCACTTAAATGCAGTCGCGCCGCTAATACACAGGAAGGATAATCCAGTGCCTGAGTCCATTTTTCTCTCGCCTTGTCCGCCTGCCCGAAACGCAGTGCTACCTGTGCCGCCAGCAATAAATTCAGACCGGAAAAGCGATCGCTGTCGACCCGGGCCAGTTGCTTTTCGGCCTCGGCCAGATTGTTTTCTTCCAGCGCGATCAGGCCCTCACTGAAGGCTTTACGCCGACGCCGCTCCCCCCAGTTACCCAGCCATTGCCTTGAGCCGGTCGCCAGGGTCAGTATCCGCTTTATCAGCCATTCCAGCAGCAAAAAGGCCAGGATTGCGCCGATCAGCATCAGCCCTAAAGAAATCACGCTCATTTCCACTGTCCAGTGACCCAGCGCAATCAGCACATAACCTTTCTGGCCTATGAGATATGGCCCGGCAATCAGCCCTGCCAGCAAAATAGCCAGGATAATAAACAGGCGGATCATGGCTGTTCACCCTGATATTGTGAACTCAGGCGCTGCTGCAGGATATCTTCCAGTGCCGCTGCAGATTGCAGTTGCTGCGGATAATCACGACGGAGTTCGGTTTGCTGTAACTCGGCCAGAGAGCTGCTGAATCCCGCCACCGCCGGAGCCTGGGGCGCAAAATACATCTCCAGTAAGCTTTGTGCTTCGCTCAGAAATGACTGATACAGCTCTGCCTGCTCTCTTAATACCAGATGTTGCGCCTGCAGCAGATACAAACGCAGTTGCTCGCGCACCAGCCACTGCTGTTTGTCGCTAAGCAAGGGTTTGGTTTGCTCGGTGCGCCGGCGAACGGTAATAAAATCATCGACTATGCCCTGCCAGCTGCGCTTTAAATTCATACGCCAGTCTGACACCGAATCGGATAATTCCTCCTGCACCTGTTGTTCTTCCGCATCGGGCAACACCACCATATCCAGTGGCAACGCATCCACCTGACTGGCCAGAGCGCCCAGTTGCAACGCCAGTTTAGTCAGGGGTTGCGGGTTGATCTGGCGAAGTTGCTGAATATCATCGCTCAATACCTGGCGAACCGGCAACAGGCTGGGATCACTGAGATCTTCAAGCCGCGTATCGGCAGACTCAAGCAACAAGGTGGCGGTTTGCACGTCTTTTTCCAGCCACAGCTTACGACCCGCCATACGCACCAGATAGGCGGCCTCAGCCAGCAACCAGTCATTAGGACGACGGCCTTTGACCTGCTGCAACTGTTGCTGGTTAGCACTGAGTTGTTGTTCAAATTCCGCCAGACGCTGTTGCAATGCCTGTTGCTGGCTTTGCATATCCTGTTGCCGCGTCCGTTCCGCGCTGTCCAGTTGCTCACTGAGCTGTTGCGTCAGCTGCTGACGCTGACGTTGCTCATCAGCCGCCAGTTGCTCCAGACCACTGTCTTCAGCCTGTTGGGTGAACCGGAATTGCTGCCAGCCCCAGTAACCGGCTGCAGCGAGCAACAGCACCATTAACAGATTCAGTATTGCCACCAGCCACAGAAAACCAGTACGGCCAGGTTTCGGGTCTTTGTCTGCAGCTTTGGTAGCGGGCTTATTCTCTGTTTTGTTATTTTTGGGCGAACCTGAGGAAGCAGAGGTCACAGCAGAGCTGTTATCCCGCGCCTTTTCAGGTTCGGGTTTTGCACTATGTTGCGCTGCTTTTGAACTTGAATGTTTATCTGGCTCAGCCATAGATTGTTGCTCCATAAAGTGCCGGGCAGTGTTAATCAGCGCATCGTCACTGGCATTTTCACTGCGGATAACCTGCGTAATACCGCGCTCTGTGGCCTGTTGTATCAGCCTGTCACTGACCAGGATCCAGGGCAGCGTTTTAAGCCAGTCGCGATCAAACTGCGAAAACGCCGCATCCATCAGTTCACCACTGGTAGTAATAATGCATTGAATCTGTTCTGGTTTCCATTGCTGAGTCGGCTTTGGCTGCTCAACCCGCTGACGCCGGTAGATACTCAAAGGCGTTAGCACAGCGCCGCGTTCTGCCAGGCTTTCGGCCAGCAACTCCCGGCCTCCTTCACCTTTTACCAGTAACACCGGCAGGCCGTTAACAGCCTGCAATTCCGCCAATGCCAGCAAGCCTTCGGAATCCTGCTGCTCTGGCACCTGTACCGCCAGCCCGGCTTGGCGGATGATTTCAGCGCTGCTGTTGCCAACCGCGAAATAGCTTAACTGTGACGGCCAGGTTTTATCCGCCATGGCCTCCAGCGCCAGGTTGGCCGCAGAGGTACTGGTAAATATCACCTTGCTTTGGGCTGGCAGTGATAACAACGTCTCTGTCAGTTGCTCAAGCTGTTCAGCCTGAGGTTCGATACGCAAAAGGGGCAGACCAACAACCGGAATACCGGCAGCGGCAAAGCGCTCACAGCTTTGCTGACATTTACCTTCGGGGCGAAGTAATAAAAAATCACTCATGTTGCTGATACAACGCTTTGAGTATTTTGCCGGCGCCTTTTTCCAGTAACATCTGCCCGAGCTGCTGACCTAAACTCTCGGCATCAGCAGCATCACCGCGGATTTCAGCACTGATAATCTCGCTGCCATCCACAGCGCCCACCAGGCCCCGCAACCAGACTTTGTCGCTCTCCAGCAAGGCGAAACCACCGATGGGCACCTGACAGCCCCCCTGCAAGGTGTGGTTCATGGCCCGCTCAGCACGCACACGAATGGCGGTATGTTGATGATTAAGAGGTTTAAGCAGTGCGATCAGATCCTTGTCATCATCCCTGCATTCGATACCGACCGCGCCCTGTCCGACGGCAGGAAGACAGAATTCCGGCTCGATACCATGACGAATACGCTCGCCCATTTCCAGACGAATCAGCCCCGCACAGGCGAGTATAATGGCGTCATACTCACCGGCATCCAGCTTAGCCAGACGGGTATTCACATTGCCGCGCAAATCACGGATCTGCAAATCATCACGCCAGGCTTTGAGCTGGCACTGGCGACGCATACTGGAGGTACCGACTACCGCCCCTCTGGGCAGCGACTGTAAATCGGCATACTGGTTGGACACAAAGGCATCAAAGGGATTCTCTCGCTCACAAATCGCATACAGGCCAAAACCTTGTGGCATTTCCATGGGAACATCTTTCATAGAATGCACGGCAATATCGGCTCTGTCTTGCTGCATTGCCACTTCCAGCTCTTTGATAAACAATCCCTTGCCGCCAATTTTCGCCAGCGGAGTGTCCAGCACCCGATCCCCCTGCGTGGACATGGGTACCAGATCTACCCTGAGCCCAGGGTGGGCCTTTTCCAGAGCCTGTTTGACATACTCAGCCTGCCATAGCGCCAGGGCACTTTTACGGGTAGCGATACGAACAAGGGATGGGTGCATTCAATTCTCTTAACGCATTATTCAGATATAGCGAATAATAACATTGCACCTTAACTTTAACAGCCAGTACATCAACGCAGAATAGGTATTTGCTTTGCTCATGCCCGGTCAGATTAGTAATTATCCATAGCCAGGGTAAACTTGAATTCTTCGCTGACCAGCATCTTTTCTCCAACCCAGACCTGCACCTGCCAGTCACCCTGCCATTTAGGCAAAAGATTCTTACTGGACCATGTCCGCCAGTTGTTACTGCCAATATCGAAAAGCACTTCTGCTTTCACTTCCCCCTGATACAGCCACTTATGTATCACCTGCTGATTCATACGATTTTCAATATGCGTAAAAAACATTACCGTGGTGATCTGCCCGGGCCTGCCTACGACTTCATCTTGTAAATCATCCACAGGTTCGCGATTCTGAATCTCGCTGGTAAGCTGGCTACGCACCACATCTGCATGAGCATTGAAAACCCAACACAACAGTATTATCAGTAAGCCTCTCATCTTCCGCCCCAATCGATTAAGCTGGGGATAAGTGTAGACCAGGGTTGAATTTATTCGACCATCAGAGACGGGAGTGACTCAATGAGCCGATTAAACTGAGTCCTATCCTGGCGTCCTACGGCCTTTAAGAGCTATAAGATTAACCACAGAGGCACAGAGAACACAGAGATTCAGAAGGCGTTCCATCTCCGTTTTCTCCGCGCGCTCTGCGACTCTGCGGTGAAGAAATGAGTAAGTTAACCACAAACATCGCCAAGGAACACGAAGGTTAAAAAACATTAAGACACTGGATTCCCGCCAACTACACGTGGGGAAAGACAGCCCGTCATGCCCGAGTGTTGTTATCGGGCCTGTCCAGCATCTTTGATTGCACGGTCCTATTTAACAGCACATTGCTAATTCAAAAGTGCTGGGCATCCAGCGCCCCTGGAAAAAGGCTGAATAAACCACTAAAAACACGAACAAATACATTACTCTCGCAGAGCCGCTAAGACGCAGGGGGCTGATAACGCCAATTCCATATTTCTCTGCGGCCCTTGCGCGATTCAATATAAACACAGAGTACATAGAGGTAATAACGGTTTAATGCCCTTTACTTCTCTGTGCCCTCTGCCTGCCCAGCCCCTTTGCTTAGCTGTTTCTTCAGGGACATACTTCAAACCGAAAAAGTAAAGGTGCGGGGTGCCTCTGTGGTGAAATTTCTTTTGCGAGCAGGAAGCCCCCGGATTCCGCTCCGCTACACCCGGGTATATCCAGCACCTTTGACAACAGGATATTGCCGGTAAGCACATTGGTTAATTCAAAGGTTGCTGGGCGACTCATGCAAATTGAAAACTTTCCCCTACAACGGCAATTTTTCGAGGTGGGCGGCAAAGCGCTCTGCGTTCATAAAGCCTGTGACTCTGGCGCGCTGGAGTTCATTTCCCTTAGCATCGAAGAACAGAATGGTCGGTAATCCGAGTACCGCAAATTCTTCCTGAAATGCCAGGCTGGTTGGTGTATTTTCAGTCAAATCAATTTGCATCAACACCGTATTTTCCAGTGCTTTTTTCACTCGTTCGTCGGGAAAAGTGTATTTTTCAAATTCCTTGCACGCCACACACCAGTCTGCATAAAGATCGATCATCACCGACTTGCCTTGAGCATTGGCGGCCTGCAATTTTGCGGCAAAATCACCAAGATCTCTGACCCGCATAAAATGCACTTCTTCACCTTTGGTGACCTCGTTTTCAGCATCTGACACCTTGCCAGACTGCACCAGGCCAACACCGGGCAGCACCGCCTGATAGCCATACAGCGCCGAGCCAAACAGCCCCAGGAAAATAATCAGACTGCGAATCCCTTTGAAAAAACTTGTCGCCGTCCCCTGATTCATCACCTGCCAGTAACTAAAAGTGGACAGTCCCAGAATCGCCCAGGCAAGGTCGGTCCACTGGTTATCGAACATGCGTTCAACAAACAATAAGGCCACCGCAAGCATCATAAAGCCAAAGGTTACCTTGACGATATTCATCCAGGCGCCGGCTTTGGGCAACAGTTTTCCTCCGGTCATGCCAAACAGCACCAGTGGTATGCCCATGCCGATACTCAGGGCATAAAGGGCTGAAAACCCAAGCACCAGATCGCCGCTCTGGGCCACAAATAACAAGATCCCAGTCAGTGGTGCGGTAGTACAGGGCGATGCCACCAGACCGGAAATGGCTCCCATCAGGAATACCCCGGAGTACCGGCCACCTTTTTGCTGATTGCTGACGTTATTCAGCTTTTCCTGCCATTTAGCCGGTAATTGCAGCTCCCAGGCTCCGAACATCACCAGTGCTAACAAAGAAAACACAACAATAAAGGTGATCAGAATGGCAGGATGCTGCAATGCAGCCTGGAATTTCACCCCTGCCGACGCGACCACCAGCCCCAGCAAAGAATAGGTAATGGCCATGCCCTGTACATAGATAAAACTCAGACTGAACGCTTTGGAAGTCTTAATTTCTTTGCCCTGACCGATAATGATGCCGGACAGAATAGGGTACATAGGGAAAACACAAGGTGTCAGTGCCAGACCGGCACCAAGCACCACAAAGATCAGCAGGGTCCAGAGCAGGTGCTGATCGCTTGAGAGCAGATCGGCCAGCTCAAATTGTTCGGAGCGGCTGCCTGCCTCCGGCTCCTGCTCGGCGGCCGCAGCCTCACTGCCGTCAGCGCTATCGCTCACCTGATCCAGATACACCACCTGAGTGGTGGCCGGATAACACAATCCGGCTTCGGCACAGCCCTGATAACGGATTTTAACGACACCGTCCTGAGCAGAGGAATGAATATCATACTCAATGCTGACATCCTCAAAATACACCTCGGATACACCGAAATATTCATCTTCTATTTCTTCGCCCTGCTCCGGGGCATAACGCGGCGTTGAAAGGTTTACATCGGTAAGCGCCGTCTTAAACTGTTTTTTGTAAAGATAGTATCCCTCGGCCACTTGCCAGCTAAGATGCAACTTGCCATCCTGTTGACGAAATTCGAATTGAAACGCCTCTTCGACGGGTAAAAATTGTTGCTGCTCACCCAGTAAATCGGCCAGAGGATCCTGAGCAACAGCCAGGGCGGGAAAATAAAGAACAAGCGCAACAATAAAAAACCGCAAATACTTTGTAATCATTCTGTACTACTTTTAATCCAGTTCAGGTAAGTGGCAGCGCCACCGGCAATATCAACAATAAGCCATTCCGGCTCATCATACGGGTGCAGACTTAACGCCAGCTTATATAGTGCATCGGTATTGCGCTTTGTCGTTTTTATCAGTAACTGTACTTCACTGTCCTGCTCTATCTCGCCTTGCCAACTATAAACGGACGTCAGGCCGGGGAGTATACTGACACAAGCGGCATGTTTTTGCTCCACCGCAGCGCGGGCAATCTGAGCCGCTGTCTCGTTGTCAGGACAGGTGCAAAGCACCAGGCAAATATCAGATACTGTCATAAGACCCTTCCTGTTCACTTTGTCTTTCAACTTTTATACTTTGTAACATTTATGCCAATTCATACCCACAATTAACCATTGGGCGCGTGGCCGGTGTCTGCGGGCATGTTAAATTCCCGCGGTTCGCATAATACATTTCGGTTGTGGGTACTCGTGGCTTGTGTTGCTATAGTTGGCCCCAACATAGTTTTGTTATACCCGTTCTATTGTGCACACCTTTGCAAGGATACCCCATGGGAAAACTATTTTTTCTGTTCGCGATTATGCCAATTATTGAAATCGCTGTGTTAATCGAAGTTGGCGATCGCATTGGCGGCTGGCCAACCATTGGCCTGGTAATACTCACTGCGGCTGTAGGCGCTGCACTGGTGCGGATGCAGGGCGTGGCCACGCTGTTTCAGGCCAGACGCAAAATGGACATGGGCCAAATCCCCGGTCAGGAAATGGCCGAAGGCCTGATGCTGGCCATTGCGGGTGTGTTACTGGTAACGCCGGGCTTTGTCACCGATGCCTTTGGTCTTTTACTGGTGGCCCCCTTCTCCCGGCCACTGATTGCGCGCTGGCTGCTGAATAAAATGCAGGTTCAGGTAGTGCAGGCACAACAACAGCAACAATATTATCGCCGTCCGAATCAGGACGACGACAATAGTACCATTGAAGGAGAATATAAGGTGAAACCGGACCAGCAAAAAGAGCGGGATAAGCTGCCCAAGGATTAGCCAGGCGATGTCAGTCAGAGTCAACCATTCTGCCAAAGCGTTAGGGAGCCTGCCCAGTTGTTAACTTTTAATCAGGTCAGCCAGAGTTATCCGCATCAATCGCTGTTACGCAACCTGTCGATAACTATTGATGCTCGCCGGGCGCTAATCAGTGGCCCCAATGGCTGTGGCAAAACCACCTTATTGCTGTTGGCCGCGGGTTTACTTAAACCTCAGCAGGGCAAGATCACATTTAATCAGCAGGATGTGCTTCTCGCTGGCAGTAAACAAAGCATCGGCATCAGCGCCAGCAAAGTGGCACTGCCCGCATTTATGCCGGTAAAAGAGTTGTTGCGTTTTCACGCACAACAATTCGGCTGCGAGGATGATCAGGGCTGGGTAGCAGAGTTTGGCCTCGGGAAATTCCTTCTTACTAAAGTGCAGGACCTGTCACTGGGCAATTATAAAAAGCTCAGTTTAATCACCGCCCTGATGCATCAACCCGATTTATTGATACTGGATGAGCCTGGCAATGGCCTGGATGATCAGGCCAGAATTGTATTGGCAGGGATCCTGGACAATTACCCGGGGCAGATTATTGTGGCAAGCCACGACAACCTGTCATCCGGCAATACCGAAATGCAACATATTCCACTGCAAGATATTGCCAACGGTGTCATGTGAGCTACTGGTTATTCAGGATCAGGCTTTACCATCAATCATTAAAGCAGTGGCTGACCAGCCTCAGACAAATGGGAATCGGACTGGTGGCACTGTTCCCTATGGCCTTACCTGCACTGGTGATGCTACCACTGCTGTCATTGGGGGTACTGGCCGATCCGCAAACTCAATCCTCGTTATACCTGAATACTTTGTGGGGCTATCTGTTACTGCTCTACAGCTGGATGAATTTTCAGCGCGACGGCATTTATGCAGCCCGCTATCAGCTCTATCTGAAAGCACTACCCACAAACCCGGCCTTTAAATCCCTCTGCGATTGGGGATTGATAATTTATGCCGCAAATGTGTTTATTCTGGGGCCTGTACTGCTGCTGATCATCGTTCTGGTTCAACAAAGCGGTACCCTGACATCAGCAAATTCGCCAGCATTTCTGGCTGAACTGATTCCCCTGTTGGCTCTGGTGATACTGTCTGCTTATTACGGCTTTATCGCAGTGAACAATACACTGCCGTGGATCAGCCTGTTGGTTTTTCCTTTTCTCGCCTTTACCTGGCCAGAGGAACTGAGCAAGTTGCAGTGGTTGCTGCTTTGGGTCATTGCCATTGTGACAGAGCGTTTTATGCCAGCGGTTTCAATCCCATCCGGTAACTGGCCGCACGGGCTCTTCCGACTGTTTTTGCGGGCGGATATCTCGTCTCCCGGCGGCGAAAAACTGCGGCTTATTGCCCTATTGCTATTGATTGCCCTGACCCGCATCAGTGCCTCTTCATTGCATCCAGACGTACAGCCTTATTTGTTAAATCTGGTCTGTTTCCTCAGCGCGCTGATACTGGCAAGCAGCCTGTTTGGTATTCAGGCTCTCAGAGAGCGCTACCACCTTTACCTGCGCAGCTTATCCGGCGGTGAATTCGCACAACTGGCCTGGGGGGTGACGTACGTGTTTCTTAAAACCCTTATTGGCGTCATACTGATCGCCTTGGCGGGTATCTTTGAAGTTGTCCAATGGGGGCTATGGCTATTGTTTTACACAGGCGCTCTGGCCGGCATATTGTGGCGCCCTAAATGGTTTCTGTTTGTCCCCTGCCTTGTTGCTATTGTGGTCTTTCTGGCTGCATAGCAATCAGGGGCAGCTGTGTCAGCCATCGCTGCCCATAAAACTGTTCTTGTTTATGCTTTTATTGCGCCTGCCATACTCAATACCTGTGCCACTGGCATGGACTTTCGCGTCGACTCGGGATAGGTTAACCCTTTGTTCTTATTCTCTATTCCTGCCCTAAGGTGATGAACAATGTTGAGACTATTTATTCTTGTAGTTTTGCTGGTAAGCCAGCCTGTTGTTGCGCAGACACAGCAAGCCGCAGTGGCCATGCCCGACAGTTACAGTGCTGATGTGGCCAGACAGGTGCTCGAAGAAGGGGGTAATGCAGTTGATGCAGCGGTGGCTGCAAACTTTGTACTGGCGGTCACCCTACCCGAGGCTGGCAATATCGGCGGTGGCGGCTTTATGCTGATTTACAAGGATAATCAGGCTGACTTCCTCGATTATCGCGAAAAAGCGCCACTGGCTGCTCATAAAGACATGTATCTGGATGCAAAGGGCAATGTGATTCAGGAAAAGCCGCTGTACGGCATTCTGGCATCCGGTGTGCCCGGTGCGGTAATGGGCATGTGGCAGGCGCACCAGAAATACGGCACGAAGGATTGGTCAACCCTGATGGCTCCGGCCATCGAACTGGCAGAAGATGGCTTTATGCCGCACCCCAAATTGCTGAGGTCAGTTAAACGCTATATCAGAAGGGTTAAGCAGGATCGTCACGGGCGAAACTTCGATTATTTCTTCGGCCGCATGCGTGAAGATCAGTTATTTAAACAGCCGCAGTTAGCTGCCACCCTAAAGCGTATTGCTGAGCACGGTCCACAAGGTTTTTATGACGGAGAAACGGCCAGACTGATTACAGAATTTATGCAGCAACAGGGTGGCCTGATCACTGGCGAAGATCTGGCCGCTTATGAGGCAAAATGGCGCACTCCCATCAGCGATAGCTGGAATGGCTATCAGGTTCTGTCCGCGCCGCCGCCAAGTTCCGGCGGTCTGGTACTGGTGCAGATGCTGAAAATGCAGGCGCAACTGAAACAGCATTTCCAGGATCTGGAGCATAATTCGGCGCAATATATCCATTTGCTGGCGGAGCTTGGCAAACTCGGCTTTGCCGACCGTGGAGAATATATGGGCGACCCGGATTTCCATCCGGTACCCACAGAAAAATTACTTGATGATACCTATATTGCCAGACGAGCGGCGCAGGTATCCATCGACAGTATTTCTGTTACCGAAGAGGTCAAACCGGGCCTTAAAGAAAGTGAAGATACCACCCATTACTCGGTCATCGATCAATGGGGTAATGCGGTCTCCAATACCACGACGATTAACCTAGGTTTCGGTAATGGCGTGGTGGTAGAAGGGGCGGGCTTTTTGCTGAATAACGAAATGGATGATTTCAGTGCCAAGCCCGGCGTGCCGAATTTCTTTGGTGCCATCGGCAAAGAAGCCAACAAGATAGAGCCGCAAAAGCGCATGCTCTCCTCGATGACACCAACCATTCTGTTAAAAGACAATCAGGTGGAGATGGTCTCGGGCTCACCGGGCGGCACCACCATTATCAGCTCGGTGTTTCAGTCCATCTTAAACCGGGTGCTGTTTGACATGAGCGCCGATGAGCTGGTGAATGCACCTCGCGTGCATCATCAGTTGTTGCCCAAAGATGTGATCCGCCACCATCCCGGCCTCTCTGCCCGGGCAAAATATCAGCTTGAAAAAATGGGCTACAAACTCAGTGGCAGACGCTTCGGCGATCTACAGGTCATCAGCCGGGATAACAATGGCAACCTGGATGCCGCATCAGAGACCAGTGGTCGCGGTAAGGCTATGGTGTTTTGATCCTCTTTAGCCAGGGGTTTCGGGATATCCAGGCCTCGGCAAAGAGAATGGGATCTCGCAGAGGCGCTAAGACGCAGAGAGTAAGTTGGAATTTTGTATTATGACTGGAGCCAGGATACCTATTTGCGCCGCTGACTAAGTATTGCCCTATCTTAGTCAGCTCTGTTCAAAATCTGGGAGTATTCTGTAGAAATTGTTGGCTATATGCAGAGGAATTGTCCGGTTTGAGCGAGAAGCGGACGTAAAGTATAAGTCGCACAATAGCGACCGGAACTAATCTCAGACAGATTACAGTTTTAAGCGTCAGATCAAAAAAACGCATTAGTATGTATGATACTTTAAGCTTAATCTAGCCAGAATAAAAAGGGATGTTTATGAATGAGGGTGTTTTCACAAAAGCAAGATTTTGGAAATGTGCACTACAGGTCAATCCTGCAAGTTACATTGGCTATAGAGGTGCGCAACAAGGATTATCTGAGGACGATTACAACCACAAACTTCTCGAAGTTTGCCTTGAAGAAAACATTAAAGTTGTTGGTCTAGCTAACCACGGAAATGTTGACTCCGTTGATGGTATCCGAACCTTGCTCTCCGGCCAGGGCCAGGGTCAGATCCTACTTTTT
>NZ_NISX01000011.1 GCF_002591895.1 Lacimicrobium alkaliphilum | reverse complement strand
TTGACACGGCTGATTAATGGGTGGCCCCTTGATCGGATCAACGTCTCTGCCCCCGTTGATTTTGATACCGGAAACATACTGGCAAACTCCTGTAATTCTCAGAAGATGCCAGTTTGGTTGTCCAGCTGATTGAAATGAAGGTGGGGTTGCCCGGATGCTTACGGTAAATGTCGTAATAATAAAAACCCGCTAGCTAAGGCTAGCGGGTTTTTATTAATAAAGTCTGGTTATTATATAGGGTTTTCGTATATCAACAACGCTGGCTTCTTTATCCGAATTAAGCTCATATACGAGATTGCATAATTAAACTTAACCAAATTGGCAGTTGGATGTGATTATTTAGGATAGGCGTCGGCGTATAGTGACAAAACCAAGGAGTGTGATTAAAGAAATAAATATCGAAGAGGGTTCGCTCACTTGCACAAGCGTCGAGTTTCCGTAGGAATTGCCCAAATAGTTTTGATCTAAAAATGGCTCCTGACATGATGTGTCACAGTACTGAAAATTGCTTACGCTCGCGCTCCAACGAATAAAGCTGCCATTAATATAACCCAACACTTCATTTAAACTTAGTTGACTATAAGTATCATATTCACCTTTATTTTCAATCTTGGTTAAGAAGAGTCTTCCACTCATCCAAAGAGATTCTCGATAATGTGTGCCTGTTAACGAGTCAAACGTCTCATAGTAGAGGTTTTGTCCAAACCTAATTGACGCATTACCGCCAAAATAATTGGGATCTATGGTCTCATTAAAAAATACTGAATAGTCTAAATAAGACGAGCTCGGGGTTAAAGCACCAACATCATCTGAAATATCGTCGCTAATAAATGGACTAAATACACTCAAGAAAGGAGAAAAAATATCAAATGAATAATTGTGATAATCTGTTCTGGTTGTGTGCTGTACATAAGGCCCAGCATCTATACTTTGTACAACTGGCCCTGTTGCTGAGCCTAAATCAATTTCCAAGTTACTTACAAAGTTTTCAGAAGTAACGTTGACGTATTCTTGGTTAATTATAGTAGAACTTTCATCTCTTTCAGTAAATTGGTAATAAGTATCCGAGTTTAAATCTAGTTCAATAATAATAGCATGTGAAAGTGTGGGTAGCATGCAGAAAAACATTGCGGTTAATCGGAGTAACATCTTTTTATCCTTATAATTAAAGGTACATTTCAAGCAATTGTTAAGCCAGTATGTAACTGATTGTTTTATTAGGATTTTAACGATAGCTTCTTAAGTTTTGTAAAGTAATCTGACACACAACCTTCGGGAAACCATTCGAATCAAAGAGGGCAGTGTTGAACTGAAGATAGTGAGCGCATAGCTGCAGCCGCAACACCGCCGCCTATCCGGTAGGCTTTGTGGGCAAGAGTAAATTCTGGCCCACGGTAAACCGCATCGATGATGTGTACGGCGACAGAAACCTGATCTGCTCCTGCCCTAGTGTGGAGAGTTATCGGTAGGCGAAGCAACTCTCCGGTTGCGGCTCCCAGGCAAATTGAGTAAAACTAAAAACCCGCTATCCACGGATAGCGGTTTTTTTTATCCTTGAGTTCACGCGGATAAGGTTGGTGGATGGATATTATATTTCAAGTATCCTGTGTATGAACTCAGTCATACTTAAGTTCTTAATAGCCCTTCCTTCGATGCTATTTCTCGATTAATCACTCTCAGATTAAGTGTAGAGATATTAAACGAAGACAAAAAATGTTTCATTTCTCTACGCAGAGCATCGGTAATTGGTCCCAACCACTCTTTTCTAAATTCTGGAACAACCAATCTGAAATGAATATCAATTCTGCTCCAGTCTATCTGATGAAATTTATCAGGAAGGTCTCTATGTAGGTCGGCATGTCGACCTATTTTTGAAGTGGACAATAAGATTAAGCTGTCTAGCATTTTTATATATACATTCTGTAAATTTTTTGAAAAATCGTTAACGTTACCGGGACTCGAAAAAGAGGATTTGGCTTCTACAAATAGCAATTTCTTATCTTCTGGAGTAATCCAAATGAATTCCACAGATTTAACATTTCTCGGAAGAAAGTCAGATTTTTCAACTTGATACAAGTCCTGGGGCTGGAAAGGACCAAAGGTCATGCCTGATTCTACTATTTCAATCATCTGAAACTACCCTCGAACTCTTCCTCGAAAAGCCGTATCGACTCATTAATAATTTCATTTTCAGGTAAGCCATCTTTCAATAAGCAACTCTGACTCCATTCTCCTTGATCGTTAGCAATAAATGTTGGAACTTCTAATGAGTTTTTATTTGCAATTAGTGCTAGCTTCTTTATTACATAATAGGAATGAGTTGCAAGAAAAAATTGAATTCCAGCTTGCGCCAGTACTGTAATTATATCCAACAGCTCAACAATTGCGATCGGATGTAGAGCTGACTCTGGCTCATCAATAAATACAATCGAGCCTTTATCAAGAAAGCGGTTGCCTAGGAGCGTATCCAAAATGGCAACCTTTTTCACACCTTCGGCAGTAATCATCATAGAGAACTTACTGTTGCCTTTTTTATAAATCCAACTATTACTCTTATTATCAAACTCTACCTTCCCAGAAAACATCTTCTCTAGTTTCTTTCGAGAATCAGCAAAAGCGTCTAAATTTCGTCCCTTTTGAGTTGGTATTTTAAGGGCTGTAACAAGGTCGACGTAAGTCGCGTCAAATCCAAATAGTTTGTCAACTACGGCTGACTTGTAAATAACATCAATTAAAGATAATACCTCTTTAGGTGGTAGGAAGATTGAGTTAGACTCACGCTTCTGTAGGTTATTGTGTGTAGGAGTAACTTTTTTTGTAGTATCTCTTCCGAAACTAAATACTAATGAGCTGTTGTCATCTAAAGAAATAGATGCATTAAGTTTGTTGCCTTCACCTCTAGTAACAATTTCGCCGATTTTCTCCGTCTGGAATGTCCAGTAGAGTTTGTCACTTAGTACTTCAGAAAAATCTTCATTGCTGTTACCTTTGTTAGCTTCCTCATGACTTCTTATTGCACTATATAGAGCCTTTAATAAAAATGTCTTTCCTGTGCTGTTAGCTCCTAGAATGAGATTTATCTTCCCTAAATTATTGCCGCAGGCATTAGTTATTGGACCGTAATTTTTAAAATTGAATTCTTTAATCATCTTCTCGCCTAATAATGATTTAAGGTGTAAAGTTCAGCGCATACCCTATAGGGTTTGATCGTTGTATAACTGCTGGTTGCACTATATAAATCTAGAAATTCTGGATGTTTCAATTCGGCTCATTGTCGGAACAATTAGATCGGCATCCGCATCTATCAAAATTCCCATACTCCATGATATTGATCCACGCCAAAGTAATTTGTTAGCAACCCAAAGTTCTAATTTTATACACCAAATTTATGTCAATTATTATACATAAACCTCACTAAGGCTACAGCCTGCCAATTAATGGGTGCGGCTTATCAAATATTCTTCGCAATCAGCTCTGCTTTCAGCAGTCCGCCCTTGGTAAATAATTTGGGTGAAAATTTGGGATTGCGTCTGGATTTATACGCATCCAATATCAGTTTCAGGCCTCTGGCTTCGAGCAGGGAAATATTCACTTCGGTGTCCATTTCTGCCGACTCAACAAAGTCTTTGGAGAAGGTGGGGGCGACGATCAGTACCTGGGCCACACGCTTGCCCTGGTTTTCACAGCGGGTGGCGTAGGCTTTAACCTGCCTTGAAGTGGTCGAGTACTTGGCGAAGTCGCCGTTTTTGCAGGTTTTGGCTTCACCGATAATCACATCATCTTCACTGATAGAAATAATGATGTCGGCCTGATCCTTGGTGGTATTGATACTTTTACGCAGTTCTTCGTCTACCAGCAGGTCCAGTTGTTCGAAAATGGCTTTGGTGACTTCTTCGAACCTGATACCGACTTCCGATTCCTGGATCTCTACGCCTGCTTCTTTAAGCGCGGCGAGATCGCGGCGGGCCAGTGCATCGTAATTTTCAATCAGTTTGTCATTGGCGCTGGCGAAGCTTTCGAGGATCACAAAACGGGGATTGCCACGCTTTGACAGGCCAAGTTTGTCTCTGACGGCCCTGATATCATCATTGGGTAACAGAAACAGGATATCCAACGGTGTGATACTTAAAGCTCTGAGTTTGTCGGTATCGATTTCGTCCCGCTCTTCCAGTTCGTATTCCCTTTTCAGCTGTTTATCCAGTGAGGGAATATGTTGCAGCAAAGTGGTACACATATCCTTGAAGCCACTGGCACTGAGGGTATTAAATTCCTGCTCGGTGGCACCTTTGAGTGATTGAATAATGACATCGATACGTTCATCCAGAGTCGTGCCGATTTTATCGACGTTGATACCGAGATCGGTGATCAGTGTTTTGAGCCTTTCTTTACGTTCATTCTGGTTTTGTTCGGCGGCGAAGATATCTCTGGATAAGATATGACGAATGCCGATGCCGGAGTGAATAATTTGGCTGATCTTATCGGCCCGGTCTACTCCTCTGATCTTTTTCCCATAGCGTTTAAGAATATTCGACAGTTCTGCATCTGAGAGGGTTCGTAAGATCCGCAGTACATGTTTGTCAGACAGCTCTTTGTGCTGAATATCATTGAGAATATTCACCACCTCATCGGCAACCAGCACTTCTGAGCGTTTGCGATTGATAAACAGCACGCCCATTTCCCGCAGGGTATTAAGCCCGTCTATGACTTTGGTTTTAGGTATGGGATTGGAGAGATGTTCGATGGCCGCCGCTTCATCTATGGAAATCTCCAGCCGGTCAGCCAGCACGTTGAGGATGCTGCGCTCATCATCAGTGATCTTTGCTTCACGATTGGCCTTTTCATCGTTGAAATAGGCAGTATCCAGGCAATCGCGGTAAATCCTCAGCCTATTTGCCCGACTGAACGGCTCGGTTTCTTCGGCGTTTTTTATTTCCTGCAACAGCTCTTTTGCCAGGGCCGACAGGGCATTCCATTCTTTAGTGTAGAGGGTTTCAATCCAGGATGTTCTGGCAATGCTGTTGCCGTCCCGGGAGAGAATATTAATCAGCAGCGCTATTTGCGCGTCAGCCATGGCCAGTTGTTCTTTCACCGAAGCTTTGAAATGTTGGGAAACAGCGTTAAAAAGTTGGGTAATCTCACTGCCTGAGGCGTTCTTAATCTGGCCGTCGATACGTTCAATGCTTTTGGCCAGTACCTTGTCTGTTTCGGCTGCTGTAGTACAGAGCTTATCAAGACAGCTAATAAACTCAGATTTTTCAATCTGGTTGATGCTGGAGAGCACCTGGCTGAGTTTCATAAAACGTCCTAGTCTGCTGTGGCAGACACTTTGGCCAAGAAGTAACCACCATACAAAATAAATTTATTTATATCAAAGTTTTAGTGAGTGTGGTCGGTGGGGAGCTTTCAACGACTTCGCCGTTGCGGTGAAAATCAGTGGAATGTCAGGCGGACTGGAGTGCCGCCTGCCTTGATCTTCTAACCTTTTATATCCGGATTATAAACTGCTGTAGCAACGGTAGGGTTCAGGGGCTTTGTCGGGTGAAATGATCTGAATATTGTCGTGTTCGACGCCTTCGGTTAACGGCTTCATCTGCTGTTCGAATTCATTCGCCACGGCGGATATTTTTTCACCCTGTTGTTCCAGTGCATCAAAATCCGCCTGATGTTGCGCTACCAGTTGTTCAATTTGGTGAGCAATTTGTTCCTGTTGTCTGAGATGCTTTTTGTTGATGTGTATGGTTTCGTCTGTTTCCTGGATCGCCAGTTCAGAAACTTTCTCAATCTGATCGGTCAGTTTCTCCATTTGGGGCTCGATGGCTTTTATTGGATTTTTAAGTTTGTGCATGGCCTGCTCATGCTGCATCAGGCGCTGGTACACCGCTATTTGCTGTGCCGTCATCTTGTGTTCGCTCACCAGCTGACAATGGTTATAGATTCTGACTTTGTATTCGTCATGCCTTTCTTTGGCGGGTGCTGCCTGGGCAACAGTGGCAGACAATAAGATAAGGGCAGAGATTTTAATGAGTTGGTGCATGTTTACTTTTCCTGATTTCGCTTTGGTTTTTTATTCAGTCGAACCTCAGGGCTAAAAAGTTTAAACACACGTCTATTTTTTATGAGCAGGGGGATCCACAGGAGCAAGGCCTTGCACTATGCACAGTCTCAGCAATTCACGTCAAAAACGTACGTTGGGTTAATTAAATCGTCAGAAAAATTTTAGTGTTGAAGCTTTCTGCTTTGGACTCAGATATGCGGGAAGTAACTGATGATGTCCATTTCTTTGTGGGGAACACCGATGATATCAATAGAGTGCGGGCCAATCAGGTAGAACACCACGTGCAGGCCTTCGGGAAAGCTGTAGTAGCCTTGGCAAATATCTGCCCGGTATTTTCCTGCTAACGGGTTTTGGGCAAGCCAATGAAAGCGCGCTTCAATACGCTTTAAGTAATGGTTTCGTTGAGTTTTGCTCCATATTTGCTGTGTGTATCGGCCGATATTCTTTAAGTCTTCCCTGGCGCGAGGGGTCACTCTGACCTTCTTAGCCGGGCTTTTCGCCATCAGGATTCTGCATCCAAATCGTTGATTAATGAGTCCATAGAAAAGTTATCAATAGCCTCTCCGTTTTTAGCCTGGGTAGCACCTTCAGACAGGTGTGAACGCAAGGCTTCCAGTTTGCTCTTACGTTCTTCCATCGCGCGCAGGGCATCACGCACGACTTCGCTTGCGGAGCCGTAACGACCGCTGGCTATTTCATTTTTGATGAACACCTCCCAGTGCTCACCCAGGCTTAAGCTGGTAGTGGCCATAGTTCGCCTCAACTATTCATATTTGTTAAATATGAATATATCTCAAGGGGGTGGGCAAGACAATATCCGAACAACCGGTTAAAGGGGCAGGGTTGTAAGTCTCTATCCGCAAGTTGTACAAAGCCGATCAAGGCAGCTAATAAACTCAGGCTATGGTTGACAACCGGCTGTTCCTTATATAGAACGTTCCATATAAGGAACAGCCGGAGTCTTTGGTGGATAAGCACACACTCGCTACGTTAGGCAGGCATTTGCAAAGTTTGCGCCTTGCCAGCGGTTTGTCGTTATCGCAGCTGGCCGCAGATGCCGGCATTGCCAAGTCTAACCTGTCTCGCCTGGAGCAGGGGCAGGGGAATCCGACGCTGGACACCATCTGGCGGCTTGCCGTAAGGTTAAATGTGCCTTTTGGTAATCTGGTGTCCCCCATCAGTGTGCCCCTGGGGGACGAAAACGTTCAGGTGCGTCTGATTGACCAGGGCAAAGATAATCCTCAGGTTGATGCCTACTGGATGTCTTTGGCTCCCCATACGTTGCGACACTCAGAAGCCCATTCAGCCGGTACCTCGGAGTTTATCACCGTGATCAGCGGCCAGCTCAGTGTGGGCACACCTGACAATACCAAACTGCTTACTGCCGGGAAGAGCTATCACTTTGCGGCCGATCAGCCGCACAGTTACCAGACTACCGACACCCGGGCCACGGCGCAGTTAACCATTGTTTATGCCACCACAGAGGCGCAGCTATGAGCCTGGTAACTGACAAAGGGGCTGCCTGGCTTAGCGGGGTACGTGAAGCCTTACCCTTACTGGGTGGTTACATACCGGTGGCGATTTCTTTTGGTATGGTGGCGGTACAGGCGGGCTTCAGTGTCTGGCAAACCGTTCTTATCTCAATTTTTATCTATGCCGGTGCCTCGCAGTTTTTGTTTGTGGCTATGGTCGCTTCGGGGGCGCCCTGGTGGCTGGTGGTGCTGATGACCCTGCTGATTAATGCCCGTCATGTGGTCTACGGGCCAAGCCTGGCCCCTTTTTTGCCAAAAAGCCGCTGGTCGCCTTTACTCTGCCACGGTTTAACCGATCAGATTTTTGCATTGGCATTGATGCGGCTGCCGAAGTTAGCGGTTTCTGAACGTATTGGCTGGTACAGCGGCGCCATGCTGCTGGCCTGGTTTAGCTGGATTGCCGGCACCGCCTTAGGGGCGGTGGCAGGTGAAGAGCTCACCCGGCTTTGGCCTTTACTGGGGGAGATTATGCCTTTTGCGTTGCCGGCGCTGTTTCTGGTGCTGTTAGCCCCACGTTTCAGCTCCGTGATCTGGTGCATCGCACTGGGCTGCACCATCATGGTCGCCATGCTGCTTACCCTTTACGGCTTTACCAATACCGCGATCCCCCTGGCGGCTGTATCCGGTGCCTTATGTTTTTATCTGGTCAGAGCCAGCACAAGAGCAGGAGGTAACCAAAGTGGATAATAACTGGTGGTTAACCCTGTTGCTGGCAAGTACAGGAACCTTACTGATGCGTTTATTGCCACTTTTGTGGATGCAGCGCCATTTGCTGAAGCAGCAGAGCAAAGAAGGGCTCGCGGCGATCCCTGACTGGCAGAGCGTGCTTGGCCCGTTAATGATTGCCGCCATGCTGGGGGTGTCTCTGGTGCCGGGTACGCCCGGTATCGCGGAATGGCTGGCCACAGCGCTGGGCGCTATGGCGGCACTGATGGCCTGGCTGTGGACTAAATCCTTAGGCTGGCCAGTGGTGGCAGGCGTGACGTTGTACGGCCTGGTGATTGTTGTGGCAAGAATGGCCTTGGTTTAGTGATGTCACTTTATTTGATACGGCCATAAGACTAGTCACCACAGGTAACACGTTGAGACTTTTTGCTGTTTGACGCAGTAGTGCAGTTGGGTGAGTTTTATATAGTGTGCCTGCTTAAGCAGGCACATTAAGGCCAGCTCTGACTCAGGTTTTATACGCCAATATGCTCGCCTAAAAATGCCAGCAGGCCCTCGTAAAGCTCGGACCGGCTGGTTTCGTCATAAACGCCATGGCCACTTTGACGAAAACGCAGATAAACAGGGGCATTACCCGCTTGTTTGAGTTTATCCTGGAGTTTCTGCGCACTCACTTCAGGGGTGCGTTTATCCTGAGCACCATGAATTAACATCACTCTGGCTTTGATTTTATCCACATGGTTAATCGGAGAGTATTGTTTAAGCACGTCGGTGTCTTCACCCAGCACCTTTTTCAGGATCAGGATGAAGGTGCAGAAGCTCGTCCCTGAGCATTCTTAATGCAACTAATCTGAGGCAGGTAAGACGACTTCGCTGTACTTGTTCATACCCGAACCACCATAAGAACCAGCGTCGTAAACGTAACCGTAGACGGCGCCACTGTTGGTACGTTTAATGATTTGTCCGCGAACCCACAATGCATTGACACCTTCTACTTGAAGCTCAGGCTGGTGCCAGTTACCGCTATCGTCCCGATAGGTGTAATAGATGCGGCCGCTTGCCTGTTCGATATAAAGTACATGCACATCTGAACCGAAGCCAACCGCATCGGCGCCCACCTGTTCTGAGTCGGCCGCGTTAGTGACAACGGCATGTGACGTTACCTGTCTGGCGTCCGACAATTCCCCCGCACTGTTGGCTGTGCGCTCCCACAGCTCACCATTTGACAGGCGATAAACCATGGTTACGGTGTCTGATTGCGGCAGGTATACCAGTGGCAGTATTGCACCATTGGTTTCTACGTCGGTGCCGGTATCGGAGGCAACCTTCTGACGTTGGCTGAGCGTTCCGTCAGGCAGAATCCGGCGATACCACGCCGTTCCGTCAGTGCCGGTGTAGGCGAAGTGAACCACATCGTCTTTGCCCAGAACCACCATCGGTCCTGAGAGTGCCGGGTTAAGATCCGCATCTACAATGCTTTGTTTACCCCAGGTGCCGTCCGGCGTACGGATTTTATACAGCAGCTTTTCCAGTGTAGCGTATACACCCACTACGCTGCCGTCTGAACGAACCGCCAGATCAGACATTTGCGTCGGCGGTTCTACGGGTGACGCAAGCTGTTCATCGGTTATCGCCCAGGTGTCTGGTTTTTCAGGGTGGTCCGAGGTACGGAACAAGTGGTAAAAAACATGCTCTGAAGTCTGATGAAGTGTATGGATACGGTTGCCCGATTTTGTCTGCGCAACCCCTTCCAGATCACCGGTTTGTGGACGATTGTCACCATCGGCTTCAAACCAGGACTTGCCGCCATCTTCAGATTTAACCATCATCATCATATTGTCGGTTTCCGACGGCTCCATCAGTACATAAAGATCGCCGTTGCTGGCCTCCCATGGCCCTATCCGAACAGGTGTCTCAACAAATGTGCCACCAATATGCCCATCGGGAACGTTAGCCGTAATGGTGGGGGTTGCAGCGCCAGTAAGTGGCTCGCCCGAAGCATCCGTTAACCGGAAAGCGAACGTATCGCCTGTCAGGTTGCGATTGGCACCGTCTGAAAAGTAGCGGATCACAATGGGAAATTCCCACTCTCCGTGTTCTTTTGATGCCGACCAGCCGGGTGTGGTATCACCATAGCTGATACCACTTCCTTCACGGAAAGGTAATGCAGAGTTGTCGATCAGATCCTCAGTCGGGTCGCCATAATCAAAGTGCTGGCTGGCGATAATACTTACTCTGGGTGAGGCCGTTTGCCCTTCGACCTCAAACGTCTCAATGTCAGCGCTATTTCCCGCAGGCAAATACAGCCCCATTCTGGAGTCGGGAATTTGCTCAGCAGTATCTGTGCTGAATGAAAGGCCCTGAACAATATCATCCCATTCATACTCCACTTCAACATTGCTGCCCTGGCGAGCAATTTTTATCTGGATCCATTGACCAGTCTTAACCGCGAAGGGTTGTGACGATATGACTGACTCGGCACCGCCGGCAACTTTAACCAGATTAATGTCACCGCCGGCGCTGGCGTCTACGCGCAGGTAATTCTGCGCGTCGTGATAACCAAACACGACACCGGCTGTGTTGCCTTCAGAAAGGCGTAACAGCGCACCGTACTCTACCGCTTCCCAGCGTGTATCGTAGCGGCCTAATGCCAGCAACGGCTGGTCTGCGGCTTTGACCTTCAGATAATGGCTGTTGTCTTCGGAATCAGGGATGAAGTCTGCGTTATCGCCGTTGATGATGTTAAATCTGTTGCGGGCGTCAGCAGCATTACTGTCTGAGAATTCCAGTGCATAATCTTTGATGGGGTAGGGAAAGTCCTCAGCAAGCAAAGGTTGCCATAAACCATCGTTATATTTGTATTCCAGGCTAAACGCGTGTTGCTGTTGGGCTTCAGATACAGACTCCACTTCGAAACGAACCCGGAACGGGCTGTCTACGTCAATTGTGGCATTCTGGTTTGTGGCGGCAGCCCACCCAGAGTCGGAATTGAGCGCTGCATCAGCATCGGCGCGTATGCGAAAGGCTGTTTGCCTGACTTCGGTGCCAATACTGGTCGAATCCGCGTTGCTTTGCTCATTGCGCGAACAACCACTGCTTATGGTCGCGATAGCGGCGAGGGCCAGCGCTAAGCGAACAGAGGGCTGTGAGAGGCCACTAATGGGTTTGATATTCTTTTTAATCATCGTTTTATTCTCTCGATTTTCGGTATGATCCAGGACAAAAACCAGCAGATTTTTTTGATCTGCTTCGCTATTTCATCGTGGGCATGGAGAAGCTGCTGCTAACCAGGCCACCTTTGGGCCATCTGGCTGTAACAGTCTTCATCTTGGTATAAAACCTGACACCATCGTTTCCGTGCATGTTCAGGGGGCCAAAAACAGATCTTTTCCAGCCGCCAAAGCTGTGAAACGCCATCGGTACCGGTATTGGGATATTGACCCCAACCATTCCCACCTGAATGTGTTCGCAAAACTGTCTGGCACTTTCACCGTTTTGAGTGAATATCGAGGTGCCGTTGCCATATTCATGGGCATTGATTAAATCAACGGCTTCCTGATAGGTCTCAACCCTGACCACTGAAAGTACCGGGCCAAATATTTCTTCCTGGTAAATACGCATGCCCGGTTTCACATCATCAAACAGGGTAGGGCCCACGAAGTAACCTTTTTCATGTTGCTCTACGGTAAAGGTTCTGCCATCAACCAACAGGCTGGCGCCCTCTTCAACACCGCTATCAATGTAGGCACGTACCTTCTGCGCATGTTCTTTACTGATCAGCGGTCCCATATCGGGTTCTTCATCAGCGCCCAGGCCGGGCCCTACGCGCATCGACGCGATTTCTGACTTTATCGCTTTGATTAAAGCGTCTGCTGTCTGGTCGCCCACACATACCGCCACCGATATGGCCATACATCGCTCACCTGCTGAGCCATAGGCTGCCCCCATCAAGGCCGACACCGCTTGCTCGGGCTGTGCATCGGGCATCACCAGCATATGGTTCTTCGCTCCGCCCAGCGCCTGAACCCGTTTGCCGTTTGCGCAACCCGTTTTATAAATGTATTCAGCAATGGGCGTGGAGCCCACAAAGCTGACGGCCTGCACTCTGGGATCATGCAACAGGGTATCGACAGATTCTTTGTTGCCGTTTATCACATTAAACACACCATCTGGCAGGCCCGCTTCACTCAGCAACCGGGCGATCTCCATCAATACACTGGGATCTTTTTCTGAGGGTTTCATTACGAAGGTGTTGCCACATGCCAGGGCAATGGGAAACATCCACAATGGCACCATTGCAGGGAAGTTAAAAGGAGATATTCCGGCACACACTCCCACTGGCTGCATCAGAGAAAAACTGTCCACACCGCGGCCAACATTTAGAGAGTGCTCGCCTTTCAGTAAGTGTGGAATACCACAGGCAAACTCAACAACTTCAATGCCGCGGGTCAGCTCGCCCCTGGCATCAGAGAGAACTTTTCCGTGCTCCTGAGTAATGAGCCTGGCTAAATGATCCAGGTTTTGTTCCAACAAGGCTTTAAAGCGAAACATAATACGGGCCCTGTTTAGCGGTGTTGTTGCACTCCACGCCGGAAGCGCTTGTTCCGCAGCAGTGATGGCCGTTTCGGTTTCTTCAGCCGTCGATAAAACGACTTCAAGGCTCGGTTCACCGGTTGCAGGGTCGAAAACCTGACCGACATTCCTGCTTTCGCTTGTTACCTGTTTTCCATTGATGTAGTTGCCTAGTCTTTTCATGCATTACCTCTGTGTATAGTCAGATTTGTCTGGGTTCTGATTCATTGTTCCTGAGGCAATATCAGCCTCAATATTGGAAAATATATTCTACAATATACAAAAATAGAAAAAATAAATCAATTCGTAACATGAAGGCGCCATAGACAGACATCTATGGCGCCTGAATGGTTATCTGGCAGTGGGAGGTTTAGTGGCGCGTCATATCTTTGGTACTGACGTTCAGATTCAGCTTTTCTGCCACATCTTTCCAGGATACATACTTAAAGTTGGAGCTTTCGCGCTCAGCGCCTTTCTGAGCCTGGTTGTAGATGTTTTGCCCGTCCTGCATCACCAGCAAGCCCTGAGGGTATTTTGCGCCCAGATTAACATTCACCACCATCAGCCCGTCAGTCTCCTCAACTGCGTCGATATCGCCACCCGCCACGGTAAATGAATCAACGAAGTCGTTCTGGTCCTCTCTGTCGTAAAGCGCGAAGGTGTTGTTGCCCTGACTGGATGCCAGAATATAACCTTTGCCGTCTCCGGCGTTATACAGGGTCAGACCTTCTACATCCTCCCAGAGATTGTGACGCTGTTGCTCCTTACCTTTGCTGAAGTTAAAGTCGCATGCGTATTCTTCTTCCCCGGGTAGCCAGGTCCGGGAGTAGGGAACGCCGAACTTTCTTACCCGGGCAAACAGATTCCAGCTGGATTGTTGTGTGGGGTTATCCAGCTTAACCCGCCAAATGCCCACGTCTTCCTGAGCCAGGTAGAGCGCATTGTGTTCAGGGTCTGCGACCATGCCCTCAAAATGAGGACGTTCACCATCATCGTCCGAGCACGGTGTCCACTCACTGCCGTCATCCATCGGGAAAGTGTGTGGGAAGGTCATGGTGGCCATTTTCCGGTAGCCAATGTGGCCGTTGTCGGTATCAAACAGCTCCACTTGCTCTACGCGGGTCGTTGCGTTTTGCGTGACAAATGCCATAGGTTTGTCAGTCTGTATGGCGGTCAGCCCGTAGGCGGTACTGCCCTCGTTAACCTCTTTCTGATTGCGGGTAAACAATAAGGGAACGTCAGTGTCGGTGACATCGTTTAATACCGCCTGGCCATCGGCGCTGATATCAATTGTATAGATTGCCAGTTTATCCAGCCCTCTGTCGGATGCGATGGCAATATCCGTTTTTTTACCATTCAGATCAAAGTCATAGATGATATCGACATTGTTGAATCGTCCGCCTTTGTTGTTACAGTCAAATGATCCTGGTTCGCAGCCCGGGGCCGGGGCGGGTTTGATAAATTGCATCAGGTTGCCATCCAGATCGTATATATCTAATCCACCTTGTTTCAGCGTGGTGATCACCAGACTATTCGCTTTTGTAGTGGGGTGGATCCAGATAGCAGGATCGTCAACGTCGGTATATTTACCTTTGAGGTCATCGAAGTGGTCGCGGGTTTCAACAACCGGGGTGACTTCGGCTATTTCATTGCGGGTATCGGCGTAAACCGTGGCGGGTAATAGGCAGCTGATGGCTAAAATGGAATGTGATACGGATTTTAATGTAAACATAATGGCTCTCTTTTTTGATGTAGTGCGCTTAGCTTACCCCGGTGCTGGTAAACTCCCCGTTGACAGAAAATTAAACAAAGTTAATCTTTGATGGGGCACGGATAAAAAAGAAATAACTCCACTTTAAACAGTGCCTTAGAATTCAATCGAGAGGCCAGTCTGGCGCGCGGTGTTAACCAGGTTTTTGAAACCGAGCGTTGCATAAGTAAGAGGATGAGCAATGGACGGATCCTGTTCGGCTTCAACGACAATCCAGCCCTGATACTCACATTCTTTGAGTGCGTTAAAAATCGCCGTGTAATCGATACAACCATCGCCTGGTACAGTAAACACGCCGTTTAACACGGCATCAAGGAAACTCAGCTGACGGTTTCTGGCATCGTCCAATATGTTCTTTCTGATATCTTTAGCATGAACATGATTGATTCTGTTAGCGTATTTTTTTATCAGATTCACCGGATTGCCGCCCGCATAGGTAATGTGGCCGCTGTCCAGTAACAACCCCAGAGCAGGGCCGGTATGCTTCATCAGCAGATCAACATCTGACTCGCTTTGGACCACTGTTCCCATATGATGATGGTAAGCCAGCTGCACACCCTGCGACAGACAGTAATCAGCGACTTGTGTCAGCCGCTGTCCAAAAGACGACCACTGTTCTGGCTTTAGTTTTGGCCTGCGGCTGACTGGGATATCCTGGCGACCATGAATACAGTCGGTTACTTCACAGTAAACCATAACGTTGGCGCCGCCCTGCCTGAGTAACTGTAAATGTGCTTCGATATCGGCTAATTCCTGCTCAACCGATTGTGAAAGCAGTTTGCCGCTGTACCAGCCAGACACAAGCTGTAACTCATGTTCTGCTAATACCGCATTGAGGGCTTCGCTTTCTCTGGGAAATTTGTTTCCCAGCTCGAATCCGGCGTAGCCCGCCTGTTTTCCTTCTCGCAGACAGGTGGACAAGGGCGTTTCGGCACCCAGAGAAGGTAAGTCATCGTTTGTCCAGGTAAGAGGGTTTATTCCAATTTTTATCGTCATCAGGCGTTTTCCGTTAAATTATATTCAGGGCCATATCGGGTATTAGTACGGTTGCTTGCTTTTAGCTTGCAGGTACATTTTCTGCGCACTCTTCACTTCGTTAACGTCGGACACCTGCGGAATCGCGACATCCCACCAGGCGTCGCCATTTGGTGTGGAGATGTCCGGGTCGGTGTCGATGGCAATCAAATAGCTGTTAGTGGCTTTTCTGGCCCGGACTATTGCCTGTTCCAGCTCGTCGATGGTGGAGACTTTTTCAGAATCGGCACCCATTGATCTGGCATGGGCAGCGAAATCGATAGCGGGTGCGCCCTGTTGTGAAAGACAGTCGTTAAACAGGTTATTAAAGGGCTTGTTACCGGTGGCTTTCTGGAGACGGTTGATACAACCAAACCCGCGATTGTCCAACAAAATAACAATGACTTTTGCGCCCAGCATGACAGAGGTTGCCAGTTCAGAATTCATCATCATGTACGAACCGTCTCCTACAACGACGAAGACTTCTCTGTGTCTGTCGGCCAGTTTGACCCCGAGGCCTCCGGCAACTTCATAGCCCATACAGGAAAACCCGTACTCCACGTGATAGCTGCTGATGTCATCACAACGCCACAACTTATGCAGCTCGCCAGGGAGACCACCGGCAGCACAGACGATAACATCGGTGGGTTCTGTTCGACGTTTAAGTGCGCCCAGCACCTGTGCATCACTCGGCAGACCTTTTTCGGGCGGGCGGGTAACCTCATCATATGTCCCATGCCATTGCTGGTTTAAAGTGGCGATCCTGTCTGTCCAGCCAGAGTTAACGTCCCTTTTGCTGCACAGCGCAGCATGCAAAGATTCAATCGCCGTCTTCGCATCTCCGTGAAAAGGGTGGGCGCCGTGCTTAACCGCGTCGCTGTGCCCCACATTTATCTGGATAATCGGCTTGGTTGCGTCAATGAACGTTCGTGACTGTGTGGTGAAGTCCTGCAGCCGGGAGCCAATGGCCAGAATAAGATCCGCTTCTCTGGCCAACTGATTTGCCGCTGTCGTGCCTGTAACACCAATTGCCCCTACTGACATGGGGTGGTTCCAGGGTAGGCTACCTTTACCCGCCTGGGTTTCCGCCACCGGAATGCCAAAGGATTCGGCGAATTCACTGAGTACGTCTGTGGCGCGGGAATACTGTACACCTCCACCTGCAATGATCAGCGGGCGTTGTGATTTACTCAGCAATTCAAGCGTATGAGCTAACTCTGCTGCCTCTATTCCGGGCCGGCGAATCTTATGTACGGTTTCAGCAAACAGGCTGACAGGAAAGTCATAGGCCTCTGCCTGTACATCCTGTGGAAACGCCAGTGTAACCGGGCCACAGTTTGCAGGATCCAACAGGGTCTGAATGGCCATCGGTAAGCTGGTTATTAGCTGTTCAGGGCGGACAAAACGATCGAAGTAGCGGCTTACAGGCTTGAAGCAGTCGTTTACCGATATAGTGGGATCGCCGAAGCACTCGATTTGCTGCAGGACCGGATCCGGTGTTCTGTTGGCAAAGGTATCTCCAACCACAAACAGAACCGGCAACCGGTTGGCGTGAGCAAGACCGGCCGCGGTTACCATATTGAGCGCACCGGGACCAATAGACGTGGTACACATCATCATGCGCTGGCGTTTCTGTTGTTTGGCAAATGCTATTGCGCTATGAGCCATGCCCTGTTCATTATGAGCCCTGTAAGTGGGGAATTCGTCTTTGTGCTTATACAACGCCTCGCCAACACCGGCGACATTGCCATGACCAAAGATGGCAAATGCACCGCCGAAAAGCGGAGTCTGCTGACCATCGATGTCGATAAATTGCTGCGCCAGATAGCGGATAAGTGCCTGAGAAGCGGTTAAACGTATTGTTTCCATTAGGCTACCTCTGTAGATTTTCTGTTGTGCCAGGATCTGACAAGCTGCAGATAATTTTCCTCGACGCGCTGCACCAGCTCGCTGTCGCTGATTTCGTTTCTGAACCAGGCACGGCTGGGCTCACTGAAGATACTCCTTCCCACTGCAAAACCTTTACACAGGTCGAAACCTGCGCTGGCCCGAAAGGCCGCTTCAAGATCGCGTAATGGCGCGTCTAAGCCAAGTAGAATAACACCCCGGCAATGAGGGGCCCGGTTTTTGACAAGTGCGGATATTTTTTCCCAGGCAGTTTTACCTGGCGCGGGAAGTTTCCACCAGTCCGGGCGGATCCCCAGGTTATACAGCCGCTCTATAACGCGAACCAGATTGTCTTCGTTGGTCGCCATATCAGCAGGAGGAATGATTTCAAGCAGAAATTCATGGCCACTGGCGCAGCAGGAGTGGTACAGGGCACGGATGGTTTTTTCCTGTTCCAGTCTTAATCCGGCTTCATCTTCGGGATGAAAGAACACCAGACACTTAACGATATGCTCTGTGGGCCAGCTGACAAGCCTGGAACCAATTGATGCGTCTCCTTCCAGAGTCAGCGGTCTGGAGGAAGGCAGTTCAACCGGTCGTCCAATCCACCAACCTTTGCCTGTAATGTGGTTAAGCGCATCCTGACCGTATGTGTCATCTATCAGAACGCCCGGTTGATAGGTGAAACAGGGGTTATTTGCGGCACTCTCGGCCGCCTTTAATAACAACAGTTTCAGCTCGGGAATACGGGTCGGGTCGGCGCCATTCTCTGTAGCCATATCATAAAGTTGTTTGCGGTGATCGAAGGCAAAAATGCACAGTTCATCCCAGTTCTGCACAGAGCGTGTGGTTACCCTGTGCAGATGTGTTATTTCCTCATCCAGATCAGGGCGCAGTACCTCATTTCTGCGGCAAAGATAGTTGTTCAGTTCTTCAACAGTAGGTACCGCCGGAGCGCATGACAGCCTCGATACCACCAGAGCGCCACAGGCATTGGCATAGTCACAACAGTTCGCGTAGCTTTCATCGCGCAGCCAGCCTTTTAAGAATCCGCTGATAAAGGCGTCACCCGCGCCCAGAACATTTAAAACCTCTATCTCTACGCCATACCGGGTAAAGCCCAGATCAAGATTATCGGGGATCTCGCCGTCAAATACCGAGCAGCCCAGTGCCCCTCTTTTTACGACGATCTCGGCGTTGGTTATCTGCCGGATGGTTCTGAGTGATGCAATGGTATCTGTGCTGCCACCGGCAATGTGAATCTCTTCTTCGGTACCGACAATCAGGTCGAACAGGGGCAGAATCTCAAGCAGATGCTGGGTCACATTGTCATCAGAAACAAACCGGTTCTCACCTGCGTCTAATCCAGTCAGCCCCCACAATACCGGGCGATAATCGATGTCCAGTACTACCTTTGTGCCGGCGCTTCTTGCGTATTCGATGGCTTTCAGGCTGGTTGCTTTGGTGTGTTCCGTTGAAAAATGCGTACCTGTGATGAGCAATGCTTTGCCCGATGCAATGTAGTCATAATCAAAGTCTGACGAGTCCAGTGCCATGTCGGCACAGTCCTGACGGTAAAAAAGCAGCGGAAAGCTTTGTTTGTCTTTTATAGACAGAAGTACCAGCCCTGTGAGTCTGTTGGGATCTGATTTTACGTGGCTGACATCGCAACCGACTTTTTCCAGCTCCTCGGTGAGAAAGCGGCCCATATGGTCATCGCCGACACGCGTAAGCATAGAGGACTTTAAACCTAAACGAGCGGTGCCGTACGCAATATTGCAGGAAGAGCCGCCGAGTGACTTTTTAAAAGAAGAAACATCTTCTAATCTGCTACCAATTTGCTCCCCATATAAATCTACGCCGGCGCGTCCTAAACAAATTACATCAAATTTATGCGTCGTGCTCATGTTAGTTTTTCTCCTTTCCATGCTCCAGATGGAGTAATCGGGACCGCGTTTGTGCATCCACTTCTGATATGTGAACCCACTGTCCCAGACGATATGATTCTTCGATTGCATCAATAATCAAGGCGACTTCGTATCCCGCGCGGAAATCGGGCCAGGTAGCCTGACCGCGGGAGATACCTTCTATAAGATCTCTTACTTCAATAATTTTTTGGTCGTTGTAGCCCACGCCGTGGCCTGCGGATGCGCAAAAAATGCTGATAATCCGGATGTTCCGGGCCAATCAGAATACGTTTAAACCCCTGGCGGGATGTTTGTTGGTCAGACGTGTAGAGTTGCAATTCGGCGAGGCGTTCCTGGTCGAAAACAATGCTGCCTTTTGTGCCGGTCACTTCATAGGTGAGCCCCATCTTTCGTCCCCATGCCACACGACTGGCTTCAATGGTGCCGATAGCACCGCTGTCAAAGCGGAGCATCGAATGGGCCTGGTCGTCATTTTCTACGGGTTCTTTATCAGTGACTGAAGCGGCTGTGCTGCGTTCTTTTGTCACCGTGCTCAGATCTCCGTTTACTGCCAAAATCGGGCCCACCAGAAATTGCGAGATATTGATAATATGTGCGCCGAGATCCGCCAGAGCCCCGGCTCCTGCGGTGGCGCGTTTCAACCGCCAGTTTATGGGAACACCGGTGTCAGCCAGATAATCTTCATTGTGGGTTCCGCGAAAGTGGACAATATCGCCAATTTCTCCGCTATCGATAATCTGCTTTGCCAGTTGCGTCGCCGGGTTTTTAATATAGTTAAACCCCACCATTGTTTTTACCCCTGCCTGTTCAGCAGACTGCACCATTTGTAAAGAATCTAAGGCGTTTAATGCCAGGGTTTTTCGCAATAAACATGTTTGCCAGACGCAATTGCGGCAAGCGCAATGTCTTTATGCAGACCGTTAGGGGCGCATATATCAACAACATCAATATCCACGTCATTGACTAATTCATGCCAGTTTCCTGTAGCACGGCTAAACCCCATTTCTTTTGCCTTCGCCGCGGCCTGTTGCGCAGTAATATCTGCCAGCATCTCACATTTAACCAGGGCGCTGAGTGGAAAAACGGCAGAAACAGAATGCAATGCGATTGCATGAGATTTGCCCATGTACCCTGTTCCTATTAAGCCAAACTTTAGTGTTCGCATGTGTTTTCAGTACCTTGTTTCATTGTGCAGGCAGACTGCATTATGCTGCGTCGGTGCCCGACAGTTCAGCTTCCAGTTCAGCACTCCATCGATCGCAAACATGCCGGTATCAGAGGCGACAAAAGAGAACAGGATAAACACGAATACAACACCGGCCAGTGCAGCAAAATCAGGACGCGCAAACAGCGCCTGCAATTTTGATACGCTATGGCTCTGCGCTGGCACGTTATTGGTGGCGTTTTCCATCTTTGTCATTCTCAACTTCCCATACCGGGTTGCGGTTTAGCTTCGTGACGACCCGGAATGTTCAAAATATAATTTCTAATGCGACATAATTTAGAATAAAAATTCCAAATAGACAATAACTGAAACAGGAATTTTTTGGAATGGCCGTTGGAAAACCGTTAGTGAAGCATTGATGACAAGGAATTACGTGCGCTTCTGATGTCACAACAGAGCCTTCGTAAGGTACAGCTGAGGTTACTTTTAGCGTTAATGGGCAACCGGATCCCGGGAATGGTTCAGGCGGTGATAAGGAAGGTCAGTACGCAGTTTTCATCAGGCCGCTAACACAGGCAAAAAAATATCATTGCAAAATGCAAACTTCCCGATTACATTGAAAATAGAAATTATATTCCATAATAGTGAAATTCGAATGAAATTTTCATTAACCGCATATCGGCGTCGCCTACGATCAGAGTGGTTGAGAAGATGAGACTGGGGGGAAAAGTTCACTTTTCCACCTTTGATGTGAGCGACGATATTGCGCAGAACATCAACACCGGTGTCATTGCATTTGCGCTTGATCAGCAACCTTATTTGCAGGGCTTTATGGCTGTCACCAGTATGACGCTGTACGTGAGATATGGATTGTCACCGAGGAATAATATGCACACCGGCCCTGCGTTTATCACCAGAGATAACTTAGAAACGATTAAGCAATTGTCGGGAACGGTGCGCTAGATGTGCTTTTGTCGGGAACGGTGCGCTAGATGTGCTTTTGTCGGGTTGCTGCGGGTTAGCTGTAGAATGTTTGTTTTATTCACTCTAGTATTGTTCCAATTTATTTTATCGAGTGTTAGAGATTATCTGTTATGAGCATTAAAGCGGCGAAGGATCTGGAACAGTTAAATGCGGCAATTACGCGTCAATTCGGTGACCTGAGTAAAAGACTGCAACAGGTTGCGAAGTATGTATTGGAAAAACCCAACGGCATTGCTTTTGGAACGGTAGTCATGGTCGCCAATGAGGCCAAAGTACACCCTTCTACGCTGATCCGGTTTGCCAATGCTTTTGGATTCAGCGGCTTCAGCGATATGCAGAAGTTGTTTCAGCACAAATTGCTCAAGGAGTCTTCTAATTATGAAGACAGAATAAAACTACTCCAGGATGATAATTCTCTGGACACAGATTTTGTTGGTCTGCAGGTGTTGAAGCAGTTTAGCCAGGCCAATGGCAAGGCACTTGAGTATCTGACGCAGAATATCAATGCAAGTGAGCTCGAAAAAGCCCGGGAAATTCTCAAAGGTGCTGACACGGTTCATGTGAAGGCTGTAAGGCGGTCTTTCCCTATTGCCAGTTACCTGGCATACCTGCTGAATCACATTAACTTACGTTGCTATCTTCATGATGGGGTAGGAGGATTGCATAAAGAGCAGGAACACCTTATTCGTTCAAACGACGCAATTATTGTTATCAGCTTCCATCCATACGCGAATGAAACACAATCCGCTGCTGAGGCCGCCGTTGCATCCGGTACTCCTCTTATTCTGTTTACTGACAGCCCGCTGAGTCCGTTAAAGGAGCTGGCAACGGTGTGTTTTACGGTGAAAGAAGCCGAAGTGCATTCATTCCGATCACTGACATCTACCATGTGTCTGGTGCAATCACTGGCGATTAGCCTGGCACACTGATTTAATTTTTATACGTTAAAGCCAAGGAGATACATGTCTTATTTACACAGCAAGCCAACTAAACGAGGTGAATCAGGTTGTATTCAGAACATCACCCCAGAAACCGCAAACTGGCAGTATGTATCCTTTGCAGTCTATGACATGTTACCCGGCGAGATGAACCGGTTTTACAGTGATGATCAGGAAACCTGTCTGGTTATCATCAGCGGTCTGGCATCCGCCAGTGCCGGAGAACAAAGCTGGGAAAACATTGGCGATCGCATGTCCGTTTTTGAAAAGAAAGCGCCTTACAGTGTCTATGCACCACCGGGCGAGGCCATCGAGATTACTGCAAACTCAGCGTTGCAAGTAGCCATATGCCGTGCGCCTGCAAAGGGAAAATTTCCGGTGAGATTAATCCGCCCGGAAAATTGTACCTATGAACAGCGCGGTTCCGGAACAAACACCCGTCATGTTTGCAACATATTGTTCGCCAACATAGAGGCAGAAAAGCTATTGGTCGTAGAAGTGATCACGCCGAATGGGCACTGGTCCAGCTATCCTCCCCATAAACATGACAGTGATAACATCCCACAGGAAAGTGCACTGGAAGAGACCTACTTTCATAAGATTGATCCTCCTCAGGGATTCGCATTCCAGCGGGTTTACACCGACGATCGCAGTATCGATGAAACGATTACCTGTGAAGATAACAGCGTTGTAATGGTGCCCAGGGGATATCACCCGGTGGGAGCGGCCCATGGTTATGATCTCTACTACCTGAATGTGATGGCCGGTCCATCCAGAGAGTGGGTGTTTAAAAATGACCCTGATCATGAATGGATGATCAACAAAGCCAACTGATTTTGTATTCGGAGTTCACCATGATTAATATCGCACTGTTCGGGGCCGGAAGAATCGGTAAGATGCATGCCGGTCTGATAGCCGGTTCTGCTGATGCCAGGCTTCGCTATGTTTATGATACGCACCGTCCTTCAGCTGAAGCCATGGCAAATCAGTTCGAATGTGGAATTGCCGATACAGTTGAAGTTGTTTTAGACGACGATCAGGTTGACGCAGTTCTTATCGCAACCTCAACCGACACACATGTTGATCTGATAGCAAAAAGCGCGCCTTTTGGCTGCAAATGGCATGTTTCACCGAAGCGGAAGCGGGGCGCTAAGCCTGGCTTATGTGGCAGCCGGTAGATTGATTGGGTATTTTGAACCCCATATGAACGTATGGGATTGTGCGGCCGGTATGTTGTTGATTGAAGAAGCCGGAGGTCGCGCAATTAACTTTTTTGCTAATCAGGATTATCTGCGAAACGGGGGGCTGGTTGTCGGAGCGACGAAGGGCGTATACCCTGCTTTGATGGCAATCATTGAAGGTTAAGATAAATTATCGTTAATCTTCCGCTAACCGTACTTTTAATTTAGCTGCGATAGACTGCCATCACCAATTCAAATAAGGCTAAATTATATGAGAAATTTACTGTTACTCCTCATCACTACGGTTGGCGTAAGTCAGTTTTGCTGGGCGGATTATGATAAGTCTGAGGTCGACGCTATTGTGGAAATTGTAAACGCAAGCGGAATGCCGGCGACTCAGGCGATGAGAAAGGTGATGTCTGACTATCAGGGGCACCTGGTTGAATACGAGCTCGAAGACGAAGACGGTGTGCTGTTCCACGAACTCAAGCTGATTGACCTGGATGAAGACGTAGAGCGCAAGGTTGTTATCTCAGTACATGATGGCAATGTTGTTTCTGAAAAAAAGGAAAAGCTGTGGTCATGGTTTACAGAGGATGATGACGTCAAAGCGGTGAAAAAGCTTGTTGCTAACCAGTACTCCATGCTTGATGCGATCGACAAGCTCGAACTGGCCAGGGAAGATTTACTGTTGGATATTGAGTTAGAAGATAAACAAGGTGTGGTTTATTTTGAAATCGAAGTGTTTTCCGATGATGAAGAACGCGAGCTTTTGGTGGATAGTAAAACTAAATCTATTATTCCTGTATTTAAGCGGTAGTTGACCAATGAAAATACTTGTTGTTGAGGATGACACATCAACACGAGAGTATATCCAGAAAGGCTTTCAGGAAGCCGGTGCAATTGTAGACACCGCCCAGGATGGACCTGACGGCCTGTTTATGGCAACCACTAACGAGTATGACGTTATTGTGCTGGACAGGATGTTGCCCAAAATGCAGGGGCTGGCAGTGCTGTCTGCACTGCGTGCCGCATCGATAACAACGCCGGTGATCATTCTCAGTGCACTGGGGCATGTAGATGAACGTATTAAAGGGCTTAAGTCAGGCGGAGACGATTACCTGGCCAAACCCTTCTCTTTTCAGGAATTGCAGGTCAGGGCCGTGATTCTCGCAGAAAGGCGAAAACAGACAGCAACCCCCGGGGCAGGGCCAGTCACGAAATTAGCACTGGGTGACTTAAGCATGGATTTGATCGGCCACAAAGTGACCCGTAATGGCAGTGAAATCAAGTTGCAACCGAAAGAGTTTCAACTGCTGAAGTATTTGCTGGAGCATCCCGGCCAGGTGATTTCCCGTACACTTCTGTTCGAGCAGGTCTGGGATTATCATTTTGATCCAAAAACCAATGTTATTGATGTGCACATCGCGAAGCTGCGTAAGAAGCTGGAAGCGAACGACCAGTCTCAATTGATCCATACCATCAGAGGTGCTGGTTATGTCCTTGGGCCAGCCTAATCAAAAACTGCGTACCTCTGTCTGGCGCTTTACTCTGTTGTTTACCCTGTTGGTGCTTTTAATTACCAGCAGTCTGCTGGTGTTGGTGTACCACTTTACGATAGGAGAACAGGAACGCCAGAAAGCACGGCAAGTGGAAATGACAATGCAGTCTTTGATTGATCTTGCCCAAACGCCGCAGATGAATGAAAACGGATTTATCGGCGTTATTGAAAGCCGGATCGATAAAAGCGCGTCAGCGGTTCTTGCGCTGGAGGTCGATGGTGAGTATGTCGGTAACCTGGGCAGAGTACCGGATAATCTCAGCACTTTTCCGGATTTAAGCTACTTTCCCATTGCCGTGGTTGACCCTGGCGGACAAACCTCTGTTGCGATGGTTTTGGGAGCAGAGCTATCGAGCCCCTTTGGTAACCTGGTGGTTGGGGTGATTGATGAAAACTATATGACACGTGATATCGCATTTTTTACAGTCAGCGGTGTTGGCCTGTTAGCCTGTTTACTGATCACAACCGTCACCGGTTTTTTGTTTAATCGCTCAGTGTTGTCCAGGGTCAGGCAAATTGCACAGCTCAGCATGGATGTTCAGGCGGGGCACCGTGAGGCCAGGCTACCGCTAAGTAAAAGAAACGATGAATTCAATGCTATTGCCTATCAAATCAATAGCATGCTGGATGAAATTGATGATTTGATTGATTCAGTGGCGCAGGTTACTGACAATATCGCACATGATCTTCGCACCCCGCTAACCCGGATTCGTATTTCACTGGAAGATAACCTGAAAGATACCGAAAACGATACAGCCCAGCGGAAATGCAAAGATGAATTAATCGACAGCCTGGACGATGTTATCGCGACATTTAATGCGATGCTGGAGCTATCCCGTTTAGAAAAAGGCGTGGAGCAGGGGCAATTTAAGCCGACGGATATGACACAAATCTGTGCCGATGCGATTGAGCTGGCCAGCGCTTTAGCTGAGGATAAAAATCAGCAATTGACCTGTCATTTTTGTGAAAATGAAGACCGCCCGATAGTTCAGGGTGAGCGCAGTCTGCTTTTCCGGGCAGTGTTTAACGTGTTGGAGAATGCGATAAAATATTCACCACAACACAGCACTATCACCCTGCGTATTGAAAAGCATGAAAAAGCCTGTGAAATTGTTATTGAAGATAATGGCCCGGGGATCCCTGCAGAGCTTCATGAGCAGGTGTTTCAACGCTTATATCGGGTAGATAACAGCCGACACTACAAAGGGTACGGACTTGGCCTGTCAATAGTCAAAGCAGTACTCGAACTGCACAAAGGCCATGTCAGCCTGGATTCTGGAGAGCAGGGGCAGGGATTGACGGTAAGGCTGTTCCTCCCCAGATCAGACGCATAAGATGATATATTTGCGCGCCTGGATTGTTCCAGCCATTTACCGGCTCGCTTTCGCAGCCTGTTCACAGTTTGTGTCCGGGCCGGTCAGTGTTTGCTGTTCGACTACAGACCTTCTTCAGCCAGGTGGGCATAACCTCCGGGCTATGCCCGTACCTGGCTAATCTTAAATTGTTGCACAACACTTTGTAGTTCAGTTGAATCATGGCTTCTCGACGCCAGCGTGCGCACTTCATCAGCCACCACCGCAAATCCACGCCCCTGCTCACCGGCTCTGGCCGCTTCAATAGCAGCATTTAACGCCAACAGGTTGGTTTGCTCGGCGATTTCGCTGATAACCTGCAGCACGGTTGATATATTTGCCGCTTCTTCCTGAAGCACGTTGATTTCCTGCTCCGTTTTTACCACCTGCTGCGCCAGTTCACGGATACCCTCCACCGCGTCATTGACCAGTTGCCGGCCTTTTGCTGATTCGTTATCTGCTTGTTTCGATGCATTGGCCGCTTCTGAGGCCGAGTGGGATACTTCCTGAACCGTGGTTGTCATCTGATTCATCGCTGCCGCCACAGACTCGGTTTCATGTTGCTGCCGGTTAACCCCGTCTCTGGTACTGGCGGTGATTGAATTGAGCTCATCAGCATATCTGCTTTGAGGGCGTCATTCTCAGCCGTGTCTACCTGTTCTTCAACGTTATGCACGGCGCTCCTTAGCGCTCCATAATAACCAGACTCTGGTGTCAGCCCCACTTCCACACTCTGTTGTATCAGTGCGTCAAACTTGTCTTTGTATTCTCTTAAAATCTCAATAAGCCTTTGTGCTTTTTGCTCAGGAAGCCCTGCTGCAGCTAATTCAGACCTGAGTAAACTTGTCGTGGCCTGCAATGTGTTGTAGTTGGTATTGAATTTGTCCTGGTAGCTGATATCTCCCCTTAGTAAAAAGTCCTTTTCGTTGCGTCGTAAGGTGAGCATGCCGCTGTTCACCTGGTTCGTCGCGACTTCGATTCTGCTGAGCCTGTCCATGTTGCTGCTGGTTATACTTTGCAGTAACGACATTCCAGCCATACCTGCTAAGACCAGGATACTGATCAATATGAGCTTATTTCGGATACTGGATAAACTGAACATAAGACCTCTCAGGGTAGGGGCTAGGCTGCATGACCCGCGCACAAAGGCTTTCCAGTCTCTGGTATAAAGGAAAGCGCGCGCTCACTTAGCTGAAAGTGAAAAAACATCCGATTGATCATCGTGTTAAATGTACTTTGATTCATGCTCACTACAGTGTAGGCGCCATTTTTGAGCTGTGCGACCTTGCGCTGGCTAACGTCCAACGTGCGCGGGAGAGCCATGGCGGAATCCGGCTTGCAATAAAAAAGACTATTCATCGGGAGTAGATGGTCGTGCCTTGCTCAATCACCTGTTTCTCAGCCGCGGCAATCATTTTTTCCAGCTCGCCACTGGCCAGACTCTGAGCGATAACAGCGTCGATACGGGGCACTAAATCCTTGTGGTCCTGATGGATATAATGAAAAAGATCCAGCCTGTCTAAAGCTTTGCCAGAAGGGACGACCGTCTCGATCTGAAATCCTTCAATCACCAGTAAGCCGCCCAGTGTATTGGTCAAAGCCACGTCAACAAAGCCCTGTGCTACCATTCTCATGATCTCGGCAGGAGAATCGAAGTTATGCACGTTGGTCATTCCGGCCGTTATATTATTGGTGTGTTTTACCCCTCTGACTTTTGCAATACTCAGAGGTCGCAAATCGTCTCTGTCCAGAATGCGCAGATTACGGCTTTTGAGTACAAAGGGCATGGTTTCAAGATAGTAGTACGCAGTGGGGACCCGAATCATGGCAGGGTTTTCTTCACCATAGGAATAAATGCGCATGATCTCGCCATCGAGTTGGCCACTCACGGCCGTGTATTCTGCGCGTTTGCCGGGGAAAGGGCTTATGCTAATGTTGATGTTGAGCTTCTTATAAAGCTCAGGCAGGACAATTCTGCCCACTTCCTGCTCTGCGAGCAGATTAATCGAGGCAAAATGATACGACTCGGCGGCCGCAACTCCCGTACTAAGACTTAACCCAATCAATAACCACTTTGTCAGCATTAAGTAAATCTGCATATGCGACAGCGCATACTCCTGCGTCTGCCGCTTCTTAGTCTTTAAATGTTCTGTGCCCGGCCATGGTGTGACAGCTCAGTGCGTTTATTATAGTCACAGAGTTGACGCAAGCTGTAACAATGAGCGCAAAGATGTTTATTGCGCTCATATGAGTTTCATTATATTGCCCGGGTCTGTGACATCAGTTGGCGGGGTTAACGCTTGATATATCAATCGGCGGCTGCGGTAACGCCATGTCTGCAACCTTCTTATAGCTCTGTTCAGACACATCTACACCCCATGTTTGAAAGTGCTGAGTCAGGTCGTAGCCGGTAATTTCGCTGAGTAATTCAAAGGTTTTGTCGAAGCTTGCTTGATCCGTTGCACAGATCGCTTGTTGTTGCTGCGTGTCCAGCTCTCTGAAACGCCGGTTCAACTGACGAAACATATCCCAGCCTGTATCCGTAAGGGCATGTTTAATCTGCATAAGAAAGACCAGTTTGTCCCAGACATTTGCATCGGTGGCGAAAGAGAAGTTGTCATTTAACCTGCTGATCGCGCTCGCATATCGGTTTTCTTCGATGATACGAGAGGTCTGCCCGATGGTTTCCTGAACGTAAAGAGAAAACAAATTGACTGACGACTCTGTGCCAAAAGGACGACTCCACAGGCAAAACTGCTGGTAATTATGCCCGGTTTCATGCCAGTTACCCCAGCCATTGTTTTTGGCCGTGTCTACGGAAAACAGATTCCAGCCAGGTCCTGTCATAACAGGGTAACCGGCGTGGGCAAAGCCTGCGGTAATCTGTACATCAGAGACGAAACGCTCTTTTAATGTGGGCATTTTGTGCACTCCGGTAGCGCCTTCCTCAAAGCCCGCCAGGTCACGTACCAGTTCAACAGTGTGATCGAAGGTTTTTAACAGTTCCTCCGGATCTTCAATTTTCTGTAGTTCCTCTTTCGATAAATCGAGATAAACGTGCTCGCCTTCCAGCACGCCCCAGGGCGCACTCTTTTCGCGCATGGCAAGCCAGTCAACGTATTTGTCACGCCCCAGCTTAAAGTGTGTTGTTTCAACAGCGTTAGCAATGCTTAGTGTGACATCAACATCTTCTGAGCGCTCGGAAGCAATAACAATCTGCCCTCCATATTGGCTGCGCAGTTTATTGTTACCGTTTTGCAGGCGTACCTTCTTAGAAACGCCGGGGTAGCGCTTAACGAGCTCAGAGCTTGTCACATTAGCAGAGCTCAGCGCCAGAACATCAGTGTGTACATTAATAATGGCAAATAGCTCTTCTACATCATGCTCAGCGGTAACATCGATTTCGATGATTTCTCCCGCCGGTGCATAGGTTCCGGTACTAATCCAGTGTTTGCGCTTGAGGGTGTCGAGCGTTGGATCTTCATGGAAGTAACGGTTGAACGTTATTTGTTTCGACACTCTGGCTTGGGAATCCCCGACCTCGCCCGGAAATTCACTGACGTCACGTGGAAAAGGAAGATCCTCTTCAATCGGCGTTCTGCGGTTGATAACGTCCATGGCCTGTTCTGTTTCATAGGTATTGGTATCCCAGCTTGGAAATGGGAATTCACTTACATAGTCTTCACTGATGCTTTCCCTGGCCAGAGAGGGCACTATCCATTGCTGATTTGCACCGCCATGGGTCTGGTAGACGATCAAGGTCATCTGGGACACGTTTATGTCAAACGACGCACCGTTCTGAGAAAAAATATTATCGCTGAAACTCCAGGCCTGAGGCGCGCTGTCATCACATTCCTGCAGTACCAACTGGCTGTTTGACCGGGCAATACATTTATCGGATTGCACATGACTAAGCGCGCTGGCGGATTTGTTGTAGCTCCATCGTTGTGAGCTGTCACTATTGTTACAATCGACCAACGCAACGTCTTCATTATTGGCGCTGCCGATGCAAAGGTTAGGGTCAACGGCGCTGACCAGCAGCTGGTTTTCGAAAACCAGCTCGGGCGACGTTGGGGTTTCCGTGTCAGTACCTGTATCATCGCCAGTATCAGTCCCTGTGCCAGTACCGGTCCCATCATCACCTTCGGTGTCAGTCACCGCCTGGGGTTCAGTGTCCTTGCCGTCGCTGCCGCCGCCGCAACCGTACAAACTGCTCAGAAGTGTAAGTACGCCAATAATGCACACTTTTTGTGTTTTTGTTTTCATTTTACTCTCCATTGCTTTCAGATGATTTTTAAAGTGTTGTAAAGCCAATAACTGAACAAATTCCTTTGACGTTGCCCGGGCAGTGATTCGTTTCAGACCCCGGATAATACGGATTACCAGCTGGCCTTTTTGTGGCCCCAGCGCGCGTAGTAGAGGATGAAGCCATAACATGGCAACAACATCAGATAAGATATCTGCGGGTTATGCGTTGCTTCTACCAGAGCTCCGTAAGCTACCGGAAGTAGCGCGCCTCCTGAAATGCCCATAATTAACAGCGCGGAACCTTCGGCTGTGCGGCTACCCAGACCTTTTAAGGCCATGGGCCAGACTGCCGGCCAGACCAGGGCATTGGAGAACCCCAGCAATGCAACAAACAGAACCGTATTGGGAATGGCAGTAACCCCGGTCCAGCTGAAGAAGGTAACCCAAAGGTAGGCGTTCTCTTGAGAGCTGATAACGATAGCGAAAACGAAAGTCAGGCCCAGCACTGCCGAGATCTCCAGCGCTCTTTCCTGAGACAGCCATCTGGGAATAACAGCCATACCGAGGATGTATGCCAGGACCATAAATGCCATGGTGTAAGAAGTCAGGTGAGCAAAATTACTCAGACCGAGGTCTTTGCCGTATACACCAATGGTGTCACCCGCTATGACCTCCACGCCTATGTAGAAAAACAGGGTGAAAACGCCGAGTACGAGCTGGGGAAATGCCAGCAGACTCTTTTTGTCACAAGCCTGAGTTTCTTTCGCCGCCGTATCGTCAGCCAGATCAATATCAGGCAGGGGTGAGCAATACATGAAAAGTGATAAAGCAGCCAGCATCAGAGCCATGATCAGGTAGGGAGTAATCAGCCTTTCTGATAGCGTCCTCAATGCGGCCTGATATTCAATGTCACTCAGACTTGCCAGGTACTCATCGCTGTACTGGGACATATCTGAGAAGACCAGCGCGGTGAATATAAGTGGCGCCAGCACGCCGGCACTTTTATTCAGAATTCCCATAAGGCTTATCCGCACAGCGGCAGATTCACGAGGGCCTATGGCGACAATATAAGGGTTTGCTGCCGTCTGCAGGATGGTAAGCCCTGTTCCCAGCATAAACAGGGCGACCAGAAATACTGAAAATAAACCACTCATTGCCGCGGGGATAAAACACAAAGCGCCCAGGGTCATCACCCCCAGGCCCGCCACCATTCCGTTCTTATAACCGATTCTGACCAATACCCTGGCGGACGGCAGCGCCATTACCGTGTACGCAATATAGAACACCAACGTCACAAAATAGGCTTGCATGTGATTGAGTTCACAAGTGATCTGCAAAAAAGGAATCAGCGAGCCGTTGAGCCAGGTAACAAAACCGAACATGAAGAACAGCCCACCGATAATGGCGATAGACGTGAGACTTCCTGATGCCGTTGGTCTCTTTATATTCAATGTATCTGATTGTGCCGTCATTTCTATCTGCCCTTTTTTGATTTGTGAAATCCAACGGTTGATTTCACAGTGTTTCGATAAATGTGTTTTTAACACAGCAAGAAAACAAAATGAAAGCTTTTGTTTGGTTTGAGTATCATATTGCTATCCCGGCTGAACGGGTTAAATGTTCATTCAGCTGATCCACCAATGACTCAGGAAAAAACCCGGAGCCCCCGATTTAACTGTTTCCTGCACTAGTGAAAAGTGCTGTCCAGGGGTTGTCTGATTGACAGAGTGGCTGAAATTGGTCGGAGCAGACCTGTGTATTGCTCAAAAGGTGTTTGCTATGTCTTTGTATTATCGGGGATTTTGACTTTTTTTTGGTCTGTTTTTATGAGCCTTAATGCAGCCCATTTGTCACTGGTATGAAAATGAAGTGAAAGTTTTTTTAAGTTTTTGTTGATTTTAGCCTTTCGTATGGTTTACGTTTATCGATATTGGCTATTGAATAAACTTTCACTTGATAACAATAAAAGCGAGGGAAACACAGTATGGCGGGTTTTAATAAGAGTTACCTTGGTCTTTTGATCAGCTCATTGTTGGTCGTATCGTCCCAGACGGCCGTCGCACAGGATGCTGATGCAGATACAGAAAGCGAGGCTGAGACGGCCTCTGAAAATGTGGAGAAGATTGAAGTTCGCGGGATGAGAAGCAGTATCAAAGAATCACTGCATATTAAACAAAACTCAGTGCAAGTGGTTGATGCGATTGTTGCTGAGGATATTGGCAAGTTTCCGGATCAGAACGTTGCCGAGGCGCTGCAGCGTATTACCGGTATCACCATTACGCGTAATGCCGGTGAAGGTCAGAACGTGACTGTCAGGGGATTGGGTGGCGATTACAACGTGACAACAATCAACGGACGTCGAATGGCGTCAGAACACAGTAGCCGTGACTTTAACTTTGACCTGATTGCCTCTGAGCTGCTTGGTGGCGTTGAAGTATACAAATCACCGGTGGCGAAAACACAAGAAGGCGGGATTGGATCTGTTATCAATATCAAAACCCGTCGTCCTCTAGATTTTGACGGATTGACGTTCTCTGCCTCTGCGGAAGGAATTTATGAAGATCGTACTAAAGAAGTGACGCCACAAGCGTCATTCCTCGTTAGTAATACATTTCTGGATGGCACTGTCGGCGCTTTATTTACCGCTGTATATTCAGAGAGAACGCTCAGAATTGACAGCTACGAAGGGCAGGGGTTCTACAATGCGAATACGGAAGATGCCGACTTAACCATCCGTCAGGATGTCGATGGTAATGGCGAATTTGATCCCTACGTTGACAATGAATGGGGCTCTATCATTCCGGGCTATGTGAGATACGGAAACAAACAAGACACCCGTGAGCGTATCGGCGGAAGTCTGGCACTCCAATGGCTTCCTGGCAACGACCTGGAAGTTAACTTCGACAGCATCTTCTCATCGTACGAAACCAATGGGACGGAGTCTCAGATTTCGTTTGTAACCTATGACGAGAGTTGGACACCGGGTATACCTGGTGTCAAAGATGTCGGGTTTGCCGAGGAAGGCATTGTTGACAGCATTGTGCTTTACGATGGCGGAGCCATGGCTGAGCTATTGAATGTATCGAGACCCCGTATAACCGAAACGTATCAGGTTGGGATCAATGCCAACTGGTACGCCACTGATGAGTTATCACTGAGTTTCGATGTATCCCATTCCAGTGCCAAGAATGAAAACAATGGTCACAATCGCTATATTGTTGCGCGAGGCTTTGTGGATGAAATTTCTATCGATGCATCCACGGATAACTTACTGCCCGATGTATCAGTTACACCAACACTTGGCCGCGAAACACCTTTCGGTGCGCATTACAGCTACAACAGCGGAACCGGGATTAAAGATGAGGTCAATGAATTTCGTATCGATGGTCGCTGGCAACCCCTGGCATCGGACTGGATAAGCTCAGTCGAGTTCGGCGTTAACATCGGTGAGCAGACCAAAACCACCTCGGCCAATGCCTCAAGAAATCCCAGTGCGTTCAGCAATGCGGGTTCTCAGTTGTCGTCTGATGAATACAGTGACTTTTCTGTAGACTATTCGGCGGCCGAGGAAATTAACGGGTTTGATTTATTCCGCTTGCCCGGCTCGGTCATCGTCGACAGTGATTTTTCTAACTTTCTGGATGGCGAGCCCGGCCAGCATCCCTCACCCTGGCCCCGATTTGATTACGACCAGTTATTTTCCTTTTACCAATCTATCAGTCCTGAAGCCGCGAATCAGCTGATTAAGGCGACCCCTCGCCCGAGGGATTCGTATGATGTATCTGAGCAAACCAGCGCTGTTTATGCTTCCGTCAATATTGAGAATCAAATTATGGATTTCCCCTTTGTTCTCAATATCGGCGTGCGGGCAATTGAAACCGATGTGGGCAGTCGCGGCTTTTCACTTAATCCTGATTTAGTGCGCTTTGTTGCCGCCGACCCTGAAGAGCCTGAGATCATCCAGTTCCTCGAAGAAGTTGAAAACTATCAGGAACAAGTGGAGTTTGAAGACTCTTATACCGACGTGTTACCGAGCATCAACTTTAAACTGAACCTTACCGATGAACTCTTGTTCCGGGCTACTGCATCTAAAGTTATCACCCGCCCAGGCATTGGTAATTTACGAGCCTGGAGCTATCTGAACATTGCGGAGCGGGAATATCATGCATCTAACCCGGGGCTTGAGCCATTAAGAGCGAATCAGGGCGATCTCACCCTGGAGTGGTATTTCTCTGACTATGGCGCGTTAACCGCAGCGCTGTACTTTAAGGATATTGAAACCTTCTCTACCCAGGGACGCAACGGAACCACCACTATTGATGGTGAGGAGTTTGAGATTCAGTCTTATATCAACAGTGATGCCGGAGGTGAGATCAGAGGTATTGAGGTTGCCTATCAACAGTCGTTCAACGACATCCTGCCGGAACCCTTTGATGGTCTTGGCGTGCAGCTGAATTATACCTATGTGGACTCTGGTTATGACGAAGTCGATGAATCGCACGAGGAGTATGATTTCCGTGTTCGCGACCTGCCATTCAGAGGCATGTCCAAACGTTCTTACAACGCGGTGCTGTATTACGAGAAAGACAGAATACAAGCGCGTCTGGCCTACAACTGGAGAGATAAATACCTGACTAATGAAGACGATTGGGGCGGAGTTCGCTGGCAAGCGGCTTATGGCCAGTTGGATTTCAGTGCCAGCTATGACGTCACAGAGCAGGTGAATGTGAGCCTGTCGGCTACAAACCTCACCAATGAACGCGGTTATGCGTATATCGAAAATGAAGATCAGATTACCTATTTGTATCGGGCAGGACGGCTGATCAATTTAGGGGCGAGCTATCGATTCTGAGCCGGAATAACAATATCGGCGTGCTCAGGCAATGAACTGGTCGTTGCCTGAGCTTTCAAAAGATTACAGTTAAAAGTGAGTAGATTATGAACTCAAAATACAAACTAAAAATACTTATTTCTCTTATTCTGTCTGGCGCTTTAGCCGCCTGTGGTGGTAGCGATGACGAGCTGTCCAATGATAACAACACATCAACGCCAACCCCGCCGGTCTCTATTGAGCCAGGGGAAACGGACAGGGCGGCATCAACATGGCTGAGATTTGGTGATAGCTTTAATGGTGACATCATCATGCAGGATGTGTTTGTTCCCGAGCGTGGCCTCACACCCTATACCTATTACTCCGTATTGAACTGGAATGCGGGAATGGATGGTGGTGGCTACGCTGGTATTCAGGACCACCCCGATGGACGTAATTTCATATTTTCGTTGTGGGATCCATCTAATGGTGAAGAGATTACTGCCGAATTTCAGGGGGAAGGGACCCAGGTTGAAACATTTGGTGGAGAGGGAACCGGTCTCAAATCAATGAATTTTGACTTAGGCTGGGAAGCCAATAAGTGGTACACCCTCGCCGCCCGCGTGTGGCATACCCGCGAGGACGGTCATTCGCATTTTGCATTCTGGTCTCAGGATAAGGCGACTGGCGAATGGACCCACCTTGTGACCATGAATTACCCCATGCCCTATATCGTTTTTAGCAGTGAGACAGGTTCTTTCGTTGAAGACTGGCTGGGTACCGGGAATCACGAGCGTACTGCGATATTTAATAATGGGCGCAAGCGACATATGGATGGCACCTGGGAAGCGTTTACCAGTGCTGATTACGAAGTCGTGCAGGAAGAGGCGACCACTGAATATAATGAGAATTACAGCTTCGAATCAAATTACGATTACTATCGTATGACTACCGGAGGTACATCTGGTGTTGAAAATGGCGATGATCCCCAAGAACCAACAGGGGAACTTGCACGGCCGTATTCAAAGGTTTCACCGGTATATCCGTCAAGCTCTGTCAGTCTGTCGTTTGCAACATCCTCAAGCCTGGAATGGACAGTCGATGACAGTGAGGTCCCACAATTCTCATATAAGGTTGTATCCGGCGGCAAGGTACTGGCCGAGGGCGTCGATCCACAAACCCACAGTGTGACCTTTGATGCTATCGATGCTGAAGCAGAAATTGAGCTTCATATTGAAAATATACTGGGTAAAACCAGCGTATATAAAGTGCTGCCGGGAGCAGAACAGTTCACCCAGGAAGATTCGGTTAATGTGGCTACTGAAGCGGAGCTGCTTGAGCGGAATGAAGCGGTGACCATTGAGTCTATCGCTGCCGGTGAATCTAAGCTGTATCAGGTGATGGCGCTGGATGCATCGAGAATTATGGAGGTGGCGCTTACCGGAGACGAGGGAGATGCTGACATCTACGTGATGGAGGATGCCCAGCCGACGCCAGACCAGTATGACTGCGTTGGACTTTCCGGGGTTGCCAATGAGACCTGCCGGTTGCCGGTTAGTGTTCGTGAACCGACCCCATTCAACATTCTGGTCACGGCACGCACTGATGTACAGTGCCTGACGTTGTCGACGACGCAGGATGGTGAACCAGGGTGGATCCCGGGGTCGAATTATATCTATAACTCTGATTCGGAAACCGCAGATGGCAATGGATTAGGCAATGCCTTTGATGGCGATAATGACACTATCTGGCATACGATCTGGGGTGATGGTGCACCCACATACCCTCACACCGTTACCATTGACCTGCGTGAATCGTATGAAATTAATCGGATGCGTTATCTGCCGCGTCAGGACGGTGGTGTAAATGGCACGATTGTGGGGTATGAGTTGTACTTCTCAGATGATCCGGACAGCTATCCATCTGAGCCTCAGATAGTCGGTACCTGGGAAGACAATCAGGACGAAAAGCTCGAGCGCTTTGAGCCCATCAGTGCCCGGTTTATCAAGTTCGTTGCCACAGAAGAACGAGGTGGTAACGTTTGGGCGTCTGCCGCTGAGATTAAGTTCGGTTTTGATGATGGCACAGTGGTAGATGAGGACTCCGATACGGGGAATGACGATGAACAGGAAACCGGGGGCATCTGTTCGCCCGATAGCGGCCAGGATGGTGGCGATGGGCACCAGAACGTCGATGTGGTGACCACACTGCTGGACAATAGTACTCTGGACTATTCCACAACCTCTGGTTCGCAGGCGGGGCATGAGCTGTTCTTCGCTTTCGACGGTCAGACAGGTGATGCCGGGCACTGGCATACTCCATGGAGTGGCATACCGGCCTATCCCCATGACGTGGTGATTGACTTAGGTCAGACCTATGATGTGAATCGCTTCGATTACACGCCAAGAACCGGAGGAGGCAATGGCACCATTGTCGAATACGAGCTCTACGTGAGTGATAACCAGGATGATTTTGGTGAACCTGTCGCACAAGGTGCCTGGGAAGGCACGCCAGATGTGAAATCGGTAACGTTCAGAGATAAGCCTGGTCAGTTTGTCAAGTTCGTTGCTCTTGCTGAGCGCAGTGGAGGTGAGTGGGCTGCTGCTTCTGAATTCAACGTGGGTGTGAATATGTCTGTGAAAGTAGACAACAGCACCGTATCGTACTCGACCACTTCGGGTTCTCAGGAAGGCTATGAATTGTTATATGCTTTTGATGGCATTACCGGAGGCGACGGACACTGGCATACACCCTGGAATGGCTTGCCATCCTATCCCCATGAAGTTGTTGTTGATCTGGGCAGTTCAGAACAGGTTGTCGGCTTTGAGTATACTCCCCGTCCTGGTGCAGGAAACGGCACTGTTGTGGAGTACGAAGTCTATGTCAGCGATGATGACAGCGATTTTGGAGAGGCGGTGAGAATTGGCACCTGGGCCGCCAATGACGATACTAAAACTGCCGCATTCGAACCAAAAGCCGGACGTTATATTAAGTTTATAGCAACGCGCGAGCAGGGCGACGGTGCATGGGCATCTGCGTCTGAATTCGGTATTCGCATTAATCCATAGTCGTAGTAATGACTCAAATGGGAGAGAGAGCAGAGCATCTCTCTCCCATTTTTTTTGTCCGCGGAAAAGGACGACAAGAGAGTAAATCCAATGAAAAAAATAATACATGCTATTGCTTGTGTCTGTGTGTACATGGTTGTCGGTCTGGGTCGCGTAAGTGCCGCAGAGCAGTCAGTTGAGAAGCTGGGGTTATCAACCCCGGTGCCCGTCGCAGGCAATAGCTGGGTTAAAGGTAGTATTGAGCAATCTCATGCTCTGATCACAGAAAATGGAGTGGTGGGTTGGCAAGACACAGATCACAAACTGGTTACTTTTGTTTATTTTAATGACACAGGCCGTTTGAATCTGGGGCTCACCGCGAGGTTAGAACAGGGGCAATCCTCTGTTGCGGTGTCCATTGGTGATCGCGTTCATGAGGTGAGTATTGCCAACAGGCAGTTTAAGACCCTTCCTGTGGGCACCTTTGATATCAAAAAAATTGGCTATCATGCCATTGTCATCAAAGGCCTGCCGGCTTCACAAAACGCTCTGCCTGATATTACCGATATTGTTATCGGCGGAGAGGCCACTGACACAGCTCCTTATTTCGTCAAAGATGATTTTTACTGGGGCCGGCGCGGACCCTCTGTACACCTGCAGTATCAGTTGCCTGACAGCAAAGAGGACTACGAGTGGTTTTATAGTGAAGTGACGGTGCCAGATGGGGCGGATACAATGGGCTCCTACTATATGGCTAACGGCTTCGATGGTGGTTACTTTGGAATACAGGTTAATTCTGAAACTGAGCGCAGAGTATTGTTTTCGATCTGGAGTCCGTACACAACGGATGATCCTGAGCAGATCCCGCAACAATATCGTGTAGAACTGCTCAATAAAGGGCAGGGTGTGCAGACCGGAAAGTTTGGCAACGAGGGCTCAGGCGGGCAGAGCTATCTGACCTATCCCTGGAAGACCGGCACAACGTACAAGTTTCTGACGCGCTACGAGCCCGATATGACCAAGGGGAAAACGGTATTCAGCGCGTATTTTTTTGCGCCAGAGGAAAAAAAATGGCGTTTGATCGCACGCTTCAGGCGTCCTCAGACCAAAACATACCTGCAGGGGCCATACTCTTTTCTGGAAAACTTTATTACCGGTGCAGGTCAGTTTGAGAGAACTGCAACCTATTCGAATCAATGGGTGCGAACCGCGTCAGGGCAGTGGCAGGAGATGCGTAATGCCAGATTTACGTATGATAATACCGCCAGAAAAAAATCCCGTCTGGACTATCAGGGGGGCGTTAACGAAATCGGCTTTTACCTGAAAAATACAGGCTTTTTCTCGAACCCGACACAATACAACACAACGTTACATCGCACAGCCGGTGTGAAACCGGATATCGAACTCAGTGAGCTGCCCTGAGCAACGCTCTGTGCGAAACTAAAGGGTTGAGTTTAACGGATTAAAAAAGCCGATAGAGATTCTATCGGCTTTTTTGTGTATGGCTATTGTCGGCAGGTTGTCAGGTGACAATACCCAGTGGCTTACCGGTTTTCCAGGCACCCCGGGTAAAATCGGGAATGTTTTTGCTATTGCTGCGATCGGCCACCGACTCAGCGCTTAGCGGAAAGATGGATGACCAGGCAGCGCCGTCGTAAACGTCCTGGTCAAGTGGTTCGCCATTGCGTAAACAATAAATGATGCGATACGCCATAATGAAATCCATACCGCCATGACCTGCGCCTTTTGCACTGTCTCCGAGGCGTTTCCAGAGGGGATGATCAAATTTGTTATACCATTTATCCAGGTCTGAATCCCAGGAGTGAAAACTTGCCGGAGAAGGTTTGCGGCCCTGTTTACCTGACGCTTTCCAGTCGGCCAGGTCTTGTTGATAAGTTCTATCGTATATGGCCTGTATTTCAGCAGGTGCCTTTTCAACGGCGATACGATTCGGGAACCCTGCAAAAATGCCATTCGTTCCCTGAATGAGGTTGTGACGGGAATAGGGTCGTGGGGACGTTGTATCATGTTGAACAACAATGGTGCGCCCTTTTATGGTCTTGATCACGCTGGTATTCATATCACCCGCAATAAAATTCAGCTGATTGCGTTCATGGTCTGCCGGGAAATGCTCTTTTGCGTACCGGGCCCGGCCCAGTGCTGGCGAGCTGGTTGAGGTCACAAAGTCGAATCGGTCGCCTTTGTTAATGTTCATATACTGTGCGACGGGGCCAAGGCCGTGGGTGGGATATAAGTTGCCATTGTGCCTGGTATGCCAATAGGTGCGCCAGGAGCCGGTTTTTCGCTCAATTTCTTTCATCTGCCAACGCAACTCATGAATATAGGCCGCTTCACCGTGCAACAGCTCACCAAACAGTCCCTGGCGGACCATGTTGAGCACCATCAGTTCGTCGCGTCCATAGTTGACGTTTTCCATCATCATACAATGACGTTGGTTTCTCTCAGAAGCGTCAACCATTTTCCAGCATTCTTCGATGCTGGTGGCCATTGGCACTTCCACAAAGGCGTGCTTGCCGCTCTCCATTGCATCAACAGCCATCGGGCAATGCCACTTCCAGGGGGTTGAAATGATGACGATGTCAACGTCGTCGCGTTCCAGCATGCCTCTGTAAGCAAAATCGGAACCGCTAAAGGTTGCAGGCTTGGGTAAACCCAAAGAGGTCACGTAGTTGACCGAGTTTTGCAGCGATTTCTGGTCTGTGTCACACAATGCTGTGACCCGGACTCCATCCATCTTCAGGAAGTTCTTTAAATGATAATTGTAGCCACGCACTCCTAAGCCAATAAATCCGATACGCACCGTATCAAGCTTTTCGGGGGTTAAGCCCATGACCGTTTTGCCCTGTGCCAGAGGATTAGCGGACTGTTGGGACATTGTCGTAGAGCATCCGGCCGTAATGCCGACAGCTGCTGCGGCTACCGCTGATTTAAGAAATTTTCGTCTGTTTAGTTCGCTCATAGCCCTTCCTTCACTCCGACCCAAATAAGAGCGGATTTGCTTACAAAATGTTTCGTATTTATAAATCTTTTAAAGTTTGAAATCAACAGCAAGTCATGATTATTGCTTCTGTTCGTGGCGTTTTATCTGGCTTTTAACCCTTTTTCGTTGTTTGTTGGGCGATTTTTATATATAAAAAGACATTCTCATGGTGGCTTTCAAAGTGTTTCTTAATATATTTGAGAAAGAAAATGAAACCATGTATTGTGTGGGCGTATAACGAAAAGTTAAGGTTTTCGATATGAGTCGAGGCTGGGAGACTAAATGAGCTATTTATTTGATATGGCATCTGCGAACCGGCAGGGACAAAGGCGAGGCGTTTACTCAGTATGTTGCGCTCAGCCGATGGTAATAGAAGCGGCCATGCTGCAAGCGCAGGAAAATGGCTCCGTTGTGTTAATTGAGGCGACGGCTAACCAGGTGAATCAATACGGTGGTTACACCGGAATGAAGCCCTCGGATTTTGTGCGTTTTGTTGAAGGGTTAGCGCAAAAAGTGGGATTACCAATGAGCGAGGTACTTTTAGGGGGAGATCACCTCGGGCCTGTTTGTTGGACGGATGAGCCCTATGAGCAGGCGAAAAAACGTTCTGAGGAACTTATTGACGCTTATGTCAGAGCGGGTTTCAAAAAAATTCATCTGGATACAAGTATGCCTTGCGCTGATGATCCTCAAGTGCTCACTGACGATGTTGTTGCCGAACGCGCAGCCCATTTATGTGACATCGCGGAAAAAGCGGCGCAGGACAGCTTTGGTCAGTCTGATATTTGCTATGTGGTTGGTACTGAAGTGCCGCCGCCCGGAGGGGCTAAGGAAGAAATCAGTAGCATTGATGTCACGCCAACTCATCGCGTGCAAAAAACCTATGACAGTCATCAGCAGGCGTTTCAGAGCCGGGGCTTGCAGCAAGCCTGGGACAGAGTCATTGCTCTGGTCGTTCAGCCAGGGGTTGAGTTTGACCATCTGAAAGTCTTTGATTTTGATAAGTCCGCCGCGACAGCGTTATCAGACTTTGTGAAAACTGTTCCTAAGATTGTGTTTGAAGCTCATTCTACTGATTATCAGAAGGCATCAGCCTATGCAGAGCTGGTTAAGGCGCATTTCGCTATTTTGAAAGTCGGCCCTCAGCTGACCTTCGCTATGCGTGAAGCAATATTCAGTTTGAGTCACATAGAAGACCAGCTTAGCGATGAGGCGACGCGTTCCAATATACGGGATGTTCTGGAGACAGAGATGTGTGCCAATCCAAAATACTGGGAAAAATTCTATGACGATAAGCAGGGCGCTGCTGCACTGCTGAGAAAGTACAGCTTCAGTGATCGCATCCGCTATTATTGGAATACCAAACCCGTGCAGGATGCGTTAAAAACACTATTGTCTAATATAGACGCAGTTGAGATTCCGTTACCCTTAATCAGTCAGTACTTTCCGCAGCAGTATCAGGAAATAAGACAAGGCCGGGGGGCACCTCGTGCGCAAAGCTTAATCATTGAAAATGTTCGAACCGTGTTGCGTGATTATGCAAACGCGTGCGGTTAGTTGTAAACAAAACGAGGGAGCAGTAAGTGACCGTGCATTTGTCAAAGTATCATGTAACGTCGTCTGAAAAGAGCGCACTGTGGAATGGAAAAAGTGGTCACAGGCAGCAGAGCGCTTCGCGTAGGGAGAGTAATGAAATGACAGATTATTTATCCATTTCACAAGACATGTTGAAACAAAAAAAAGCTTTCTGGACGGCCAGGGAGATCCAACAGCAGCCGCAAGTATGGGCTGAAACAGTGGCGTCTGTCGATGCACAAAGACAAGCGCTGGCGGAATTTCTGAACCCGATTCTGGCGCTGGATGACTTGCGAATAATATTCTCCGGAGCAGGGACTTCGGCATATGTCGGAGACGCTGTGGTTCCGTACATCAGAAAGACTACTGGCCTAAGAGCCATATCGATAAGCACCACCGATATTGTTGCCACTCCACAAAGCACCCTCAACAGTGATGTGCCTACTCTGCTGGTGTCATTTGGTCGCTCAGGAAGCAGTCCCGAGAGTGTCGCTGCGGTTGAGATAACGGAAAAAGTGGTCAAGCGTTGCTTTCATTTAATAGTGACATGTAATCCACAGGGGCAGTTGGCGATCGCCTCAAAAGAGAAGTCTAACGCCTACACCTTGCTGATGCCGAAACAGGCCCTCGATCAGTCTTTTGCTATGACAAGTAGTTTTACGTCAATGCTGCTGGCGTCACTGGCTGTATTTTCACCGGTGAGTTCTGATGTTGTAGACAGTGTGATTCGCTGTGCCGACAACATTCTCAAAAAAGGCGTACCCGAGATACAGGCGCTGGCCAATAAACAGGCCGACAGAATAGTCTTTTTAGGTGCAGGGTCATTGACTGCCATTGCCAAGGAAGCCGCGCTTAAATGTCTGGAATTAACAGCAGGGAAAAAAACGAGCTACTTTGAGACCCCATTAGGGTTCCGCCATGGCCCGAAATCACTGGTGAACCCATTGACGTCGGTGTTGATTTTTCCGTCATTGAATACCTATACGCGTGCTTATGATGACGACCTGCTGGCGGAACTACAGGCCGATGGCATTGCGCAAACTGTTGTTTCCGTTGATTTACTGAAGTTTGGTATAGATGAATCCACCCCGGATGTTCTGGCTGGCTTACCCTATATTGTGTTTGCCCAGATTCTCTCTTTCTTTCAATCACTGAAGCTGGGGTTATCTCCCGATAACCCGTGCCCAACAGGTGAGGTTAACAGAGTTGTGCAGGGGGTGAAGATTCACTCCATCAGTGAGTGTGCTTAGGTAACCGATAGTCATGAAGCATATAGGTATTGATATCGGTGGAACCAAAATTGAGACCGCGATCTTTGATCGCGATTTCAATGCGATTCAGAGCTGGCGGATCCCGACACCGAAGCGCGATTATGCGTCGTTTCTGATGGCTGTCAGAGACCAGGTTGTACGAGCCGATGAGTTGATCGGAGAGCACAGCCACGTCGGTATCGGTATGCCCGGGTTAATCAATAGCCAGGGAAGGGTGCTTTCAGCCAATGTTCCCTGCGCAACGGGACAGTGTATTGCGGCCGATCTTAAACGAAAGCTCAACAGAAAGGTCGCATTAATGAATGACACGCGTTGTTTTGCGCTTTCGGAAGCGAACCGGGGAGCAGGCGATGGCTTTCACCGTGTATTCGGGGCGATTATTGGTACCGGCGCAGCGGGTGGTTTGTGTGTTGGCAAAGAGATTCAGCAAACGCAGCTGGGCATAGCAGGTGAGTACGGTCACTTGCCTCTGAGTGCTCAGCTGCAACAGAAATACGCACTCCCGGTGCTCACCTGTGGTTGCGGCTTAGTGGGATGCACAGAGTCGTATATTGCAGGACCAGGCATTGAATTTTTGTACCAGCATTTTACTGGCCAGCGACACTCGTCGAGCCATTGGGCCTCACAACTAGACGCCAATGACCCACAAGCACAGACTATTTTGCAATGTTATCTGGATATATTGGGAGAAACCTTCGCCAGCCTGTGTAAGCTGGTTGAGCCAGATATTATTGTACTCGGTGGGGGAGTGTCTCAGGTGGCGCAGATAGCTGAGCACTTATCGGCCAATATCGAAAAGTACTTATTCAAGGGGTTCAGTGCGCCGCCGGTTGTTAATGCGCGCTTCGGGGATGCCAGTGGCGTGCGCGGTGCGGCCATGTTGGGAGGCGACTAGATGCACAGACAACGGCCCTTTTATATTCGTGCGGGCAGTGTTTTAACTGAAACTGAAGTGTTACAGAACCACTGTGTACTCATTGATGACGGTTCTGTCGTCGATATTAGCAGCCAGCCCAGGCCAGGTATTGAGGTGGCAGATTATTCTGAGCTTAATCTGCTGCCGGGATTGATTGACTTGCATATTCATGGTCGGGAGGGATGCGACGTAATGGATGGCAGTTTATCTTCCATTCGCACCATTTCCCGCTCACTGGCAAAATACGGGGTTACCGGCTTTCTGGCAACCACCGTTACTGCCGACTGGGAAAAAACCTTGCGAGCCTATGAGATAATTGGTCAGGCATCTGAGCTATGTATGCCTGGCGCAGAAGTCCTTGGTGCATACAACGAGGGACTGTTCTTTGCCGAAGCTCACAAAGGGGCTCACAATGAAGCGTTTTTTCTCGATTTGACCCGTGAGCGCATCGATAAGATTTACGCAGCGTCTAAAGGTACTTTAAAAGTGATGGCGCTGGCACCAGAACTGGGAGATTCGATGGAGCAAATCCGCTATCTAGCCAGCCTGGGTGTTCAGGTCATGCTCGGACATACTAACGCCAACTTTGATTGCGCCAGCCGGGCGTTAGAAGAGGGCGCGGCGGGTGGCGTGCATATTTTCAATGGTATGAGTGGCATACATCACCGTGATCCGGGATGTGCGGGTGCGGTATTACTAAATCAGCGAGCCCTGGCTGAGGTCATTGCCGATGGCATTCATGTACACCCCTCGATTCTACAATTGATCTATCGTTTAAAGGGCGCTTCCGGGATAGCGCTTATTAGCGATTGTATCTCTGCTGGTGGCTTTCCCGATGGCGTTTATCAGCTCGGTGAATTGAGCGTAGAGGTTAAAAATGGTGTGGCCAGAACCCAATCCGGCTCGCTCGCCGGTAGCACCCTGACCCTTAACCAGGGGGTGCTGAATATGAACAGGTTGGGACAAGTGCCCTTATTGGATGCTGTTAATATGGCCAGTATTGTACCCGCAAGGCATATCGGAATAGATGATAAAACAGGCAGTGTCGCCTGCGGTAAAAAAGCCAATTTAACGCTGGTAAATGATCAGCTCGGAGTCAAAGCTACACTGGTGAATGGCCGGTTTGTTTATAACGCCGATGAGAGTGAAAAGGCAAGTCACTACTAGAGCGTGTTGACCTTTGCTGTATATTTTTGCAACGAGTTGTGCGGTATTTATACAATGAAGTGCGAATGTGGTGTAGTCGTTCTACATGAATGAGTGCTGAAGCAGTAGAAATGCCGCACAAACGTTGCCCAAAGGGTTCGTCCTAAACGCTTTTTACTCATTGTTGCTTATTTTTGACTTAATCCATTAGGCCTACAAATAAGTGCCGCGATTAAAAAGCGTTTAGTTAGAACAAAATTCATACAGCAAAGGTCAACATGCTCTAAAGGTATGCAAACATTTGATGCGATTGTCATCGGCAGTGGAATAACCGGAGGCTGGGCCGCTAAAGAGCTCACAGAAGCCGGCCTGAGTGTGGTTGTGCTGGAAAGAGGGCGCTATGTTGAGCATGGCGCTGACTATCACACCGCCTATAAACACGATTGGCAGTTGCCGAACCATGGTCTGGTTTCCAACGACGTCAAAAAAAGGTTATACAAGCAAGCCCGAACCGGGTATGCCACTAATCCGGATATTGCACACTGGTTTGTTGATGACAGGCAACACCCTTATCAGGAACAACAACGATTTGACTGGATTCGCGGTTATCATTTGGGTGGACGATCACTGACTTGGGGACGTCAGTGCTTAAGACTCAGTGACATAGATTTCAGCGCAAATCGTGTCGATGGCAACGGTAATGACTGGCCAGTTCGATATAAAGACATCGCTCCGTGGTACGACAAAGTGGAGGCGTTTATCGGTGTGTCTGGCGAGATGATGGGTCTTGAACAATTGCCCGATGGCATCTATTTGCCGCCCATGCCATTGAATCGGGTCGAGCGTCATATGCGTGAAGTCCTGAATCGTCAATTCAATGGCAGAGCACTAACAATTGGTCGTGTCGCCCACCTGATCGGCTCGGGGGATTTCGGCGCGCGTCAACCCTGCCTTTACCGGGGACGATGTATGAGAGGGTGCCCCACAGGAGGGTATTTCAGCAGCTTGTCCTCTACCCTGCCCGCGGCCCGGGCTACCGGCAGGCTAACCATCAGAAGCAATACCATTGCATCAGAAATTATCTATGACGAACAGAAGCAGCGAGCCATCGGGGTTCGAACCATAGATACCAACAACCATAAGAAAAGCGCGGTCTACGCCTCTGTCATTTTTTGCTGTGCGTCGGCTATTGCCAGCACGGCGTTGTTGTTGCAGTCGAAATCGCGACGTTTTCCCAACGGTCTTGGAAATGACAGTGGTGTTTTAGGCCATTATCTTATGGATCATCACTTCAAAGTTGGCGCCACTGCCACAACGACTAAATTCGGCGATAGTTATTATCAGGGGTTTCGTCCTGTGGGCTTTCACATCCCGAGGTTTGTAAACCTCAAACCGCGAGAGCCAGATAGCTCTTTAGACTTTATCAGGGGATACGGTTATCAGGGCTATGCAACGAGGGGCGACTGGCGAAGGGGATTTAAGGAGTTGTCTTTTGGCAAAGCATTTCGGGATGACATGCTCAAGCCCGGGCCCTGGCAGGTTGCGCTGATTGGTTTTGGTGAAACCTTACCGGGAAAAGGTAACCGCATTTACCTTGATGAAACGCGCAAAGATGAGTGGGGCCTGCCCACTGTTGTTTTTGATGCGCGGTTTCGCGAAAACGAACAGCGGATGCGTAGCCATATGCAATCTCAGGCCGTTGAGATGTTGTCGGCATGCGGATTTGATAATGTGCAGGCTTATGATGAGGGCAGCTATCCGGGCCAGGCCATTCACGAGATGGGGACGGCACGAATGGGATACGATCCGAAAACATCGATTGTGAATCAATACAATCAGGTTCACACAGTGAAAAATGTCTACATCACTGATGGTGCTTTTATGTGTTCCGGGGGGTATCAGAACCCTTCTCTGACATACATGGCCTTTACCGCCAGAGCTGCTGCGCACGCGGTTGGCCAATTTAAAACGGGCTTTTAGATGTTATGCAGCGCAGAGAATTTATAACAGGCGCCCTTGCTGCGCTGGGTGCAGGTCTGGCACCGGCTCAGGTTGAACATGTGTGGGCCCGGGTTTGTCAAACGTCACACAGGGAGGGTTATTGCTATCAGTTTGTTCCGGTAAAGACAGTGACATTCTTTACACACCTGGTAGAGCATCTCATCCCAACCCGGGACTTAACGAATGCTGACCTTGCTCTGGCGAGGTTTGTTGATGGCGCTATCGAGCAAACGAGAAGCCAGCGTGAGAAAGTGCAGATAACGAGGTGCCTTGAGCATTTGTACCAAAGATATAATCGTATGGCAGGCGCGCCCGATACAACAATGACGCAGTTAATTGGTGATGGGTTAATGGCTGATGACGAAGAGATTGCCGGGCCGCTCAATACTATCCGTCAACTCGCCATGGTCGGGTTTTATACCTCGGAGTATGTCGCAAGACAGTTACTGAATTTTGACCCCGTACCGGGGCACTACGACCCGGAGATAAAAATTTCAGAGTTGGATAAGCGCACGACATGGTCCCGGTGATGTGCGTGCAAGTGTGTGGCTTTCTTGCTTACAGCATTGCTTAGCCCACATCGACCAAATGCAAGTCGATGCCCAGTCGATGAATTTCATCCTGGCTTTCTTTATCCAGGTTAGTGTCTGTAACAAGAATATCAATCGACGTGATCGGAATAATCGAATGTAGCGAGCGGCGACCAAACTTTGATGAATCCGTCACGACAATGATTTGCTCAGCGCTCTGACACATGACCCGGTTAAATACGGCTTCCGGTTCATAGTGGGTGCTCAGACCACGAGAAAGGTCAATGCCATCAACCCCCAGAATGACCTTATTGAAATTATAGTATTCGAGTTTCTTTTCTGTGTCCGGCCCGTAAAAAGACATCGACTTTTTACGCAGTTGCCCGCCAATCATGAACACCTCACAACCCTCAATGGGAGCGAGCTGATAGGCGATATTGAGGCCATTCGTCATCACGATTAAGTTTTCTTTATCATTGAGGTGATTGGCGACTTCTTCTGCAGTCGTTCCTGAATCCAGAATGATGGCGTCATCATTCTGGATCAGAGACGCAGTATATCTACCTAGTGCGACCTTAACTTTGTGATTTTTCTTGTGTTTTTCGTTGATGGTGAGTTCTTTGGCCAGGCGGCCACTGGCAATGGCGCCCCCCCGGGCCCTGACGAGTAATCCTGTGCGACTCAGATCATTGAGGTCATTTCGTATGGTAACAGTGGAGATATTGAACTTCTCAGCCAGTTCTTTAACTTTAACGTTTCCTGTACTTTCGATGAGTTTGACAATTTCACTGCGCCTTTCCACTGTATTGAGCATTTGACCCTCATTAGCTTTCAGTTTGCTATTTTTATATAAAGTATCGCTAGAAAATACACCAATATGTTGGTTATCGAAAGTTAAAGTTATTGTGGTGAAGCACTTGGCAGACCCTGCTGGTTCGATAGGGAGTATTTCCAAAGCTTGAGAGCACAGCGCATTGGGACTGGCAGGTGTAGTGGTCAACGGCACGCTGCTGTATTGTGCGCTATCCCCCGGATTGGTAAAGGGCTGTTCCAACAGCCTGTGTACATAGAGCGACGGGAATTTATCCTCCTTTCCCTGCAGCAGTATTGAAGCTGACAGCGGACTATGAACTCGTGATTAGACTCGCCAAGGGTTATCTATCTGAGTTACATTGCCCATACTTCAACAATGCATAGCCATAAGATGAATAGCGACTTTCACTATACCACTACTTACTTGCTGGATAAGAGCCACTTCAGTGAAACCTTTGACGAGTCAGCGCGTCTCGAAAGCGGCATAAAAGCCTATGGTAAGGCCCTGAGCCTGGCCATTGCCGGTTTGGTGGTATTATTGTTTACCCCGTTCACGGCTTATCTGGCCTGGTTCCTGGTAGGGCTTGGCGTGGTCGAAGGGTTAAATGTGCGGTTTAAAAAGTCCTGGTGGCTGGCCCGCCAGATGCTTAGTCGGGCCGCAGGTAATAAGGTAGATCTGACCATCGATGAACAAGGGGTTCACACCCAATCCGCCTATGTTGACAGCATGCTGAACTGGGAGAATGTGACCCGGATTGAGTCAACCGAACGAGGCTGGTTATTGTATCAGGGGCAGGCGCGCTTTTATTTGTCCAATCGTTGTTTGTCCGATGAGGCCGTTGCCTTTATCCGCAGTAAGTCAGCGATGAAAAGCGCGTAGTTGTTCAGATAGGAAACCTGTTGCTGTCCAAATGCAGGCCCTTTGTAAACCACGTCTCAGCAACCAAAGGCTCGGCTGTGAAATAATGATTGCCGAGTAAAAAGTAGGGAAGCCAATATTCTGGCCACTGCCTGGTGGCGGTTTTAAGTGCGGCTATCCCGGTGTCAGTCTGGTTGGTGTTGAGTAAATCCTGGCAGGCTTTGGTATAAACAAAGGGATCCAGGTGTTTACTGGCTTTGTCGCCGGGTAACATCGCTAACATCCAGTAATTGCCCCGCTGCCAGGTACGCTCAAAGGTCGCAAAATTCAATCGATGCCTTTGTGTTACGCCGGTATTGAGAATAACTTCGGCAGTTTCAAGGTCATAACCCGTCACTACGGCATAGTGCCATTGCGGAAACATCGCAATGCCGTTGTTTTGCAGCACGATCACCGGAATATTTTCGGCAACCAGACTTAACAACTGCTTCATATTGGCGCGCTGTGCGTACGCCAGCAGACCCAGTTGCCGGGTAGCGGCTGTCATTTCAACCTGCAGGCTGCCTTCCAGGCCGGGAACAAAGGTGTTGGGGGCAATATCAGTCGGGCTGTGTTCAAGCCCGTAAAAACCAGCTACCTCAGATAGTGTAGTTGGGCCGCAAAAATATTGTTGCTGAGGATAAAAAGGTATATCCGGAATAAGGTGCTGGCGTGCTATCTCAGGCGGGGATGACAGTAACCGCTGAGTCTGTGGGGGCGTCTGACAGCCACTGAGTAATATCAGCAGGCCAGCCATAAGGCAGGCCTGCCAAAGTGAGATTGCCAAAAGCTTTTAACTGATAGGTCGAATAAAAGGATAAACGTCAGTAATACCCATCAGATCCAGCACAGCCACAACCACCAGTACCGTTACAATGGTTCCGACAATGCCGCCTGCCGGCATCTCATTCATCTGGCTGTTTAAGGCATCCAGTTCTTCATTGGTCATATTGGCAATGCGCTGCTCTGCCTGTTCAGGGCTGACTCCCAGAGCAACCAGTTTATTCTGTACTTCAGCATTGTCTAAGAATGACAATACCTGCTGCTTATTATATTGGTGTTGCTGACTGGCAATAACCTGGTCCGAACTATAGGGCGCAGCGGACACCTGCCCGAGACTGAAAATTAAAACTGATCCAGTGATAACGGCTTTTAAAAATTTACTCATCATTCAGATATCCTTGAACTCGTTTTTTAAGATCTGATTTGGTTGCCAAACCAGCGTCACATTGCAGAGTGTTTAATTTTCGCAATAACCAGAGCCTAAGCTAATTAGCGGGTTTAAGCAAAAAAGACGAGGCCAGTTGCGGACTGACTACAGGTAAACAGGATATGAGTTTTTAGCCGTGCGCAGGCCAGTAAAAAAGGCGAAGCAGTTAATCTGCTTCGCCTTTGTTTTACGTGGCGGTGGCTTATTTTACCGGGAAGCCTCGGTCACGCATCAGCGCTTCCACCTCGGCGTCACGGCCTCTGAAGGCACGATAGGCCTCGGCCGGATCCATGGCATTGCGTATAGAGAACAGATGCTCAACCAGTTTTTTCGCCATGGTTTCATCATAGAAACCGCCAGGCGCACTGGCAAAGGCTTCGGCGGCATCGGAGGTGAGCACCTCGGCCCACATATAGCCGTAATACCCGGCAGAATAGCCTTCACCGGAGAAAATATGACCAAAATGTGGCGTACGATGACGCATCACAATCTCTTCCGGCATGCCCAGTTCTTTGAGGGTTTCACGCTCAAACGCATCTGGATCAATGCCCTGTGGGTCGGTGGTGTGCAATTTCATATCCACCAGTGCCGAGGCCAGGTATTCAGTGGTCTTGAAACCTTCGTTAAAGGTGGCGGCCTTTTTGATCTTTTCTACCAGTTCAGCCGGAATCGGCTCGCCGGTCTGATAATGCACCAGATAATTATCAATCACGTCATCGGTGAGCAACCAGCGCTCCAGCAACTGTGACTGAAACTCGGTGTAATCACGTACACCGCTGTTGAGTGTGGGGTAAACCACATTTGAGGCCAGCGCATGCAGGGCATGACCAAACTCATGGAAGTAGGTTTCGGCGTCATCCCAGCTGATCAGTACTGGCTCACCGGGTTTACCCTTAACAAAGTTAGAGTTGTTCGACGACAGTACGGTTTGCTTGCCATCAAAGGTGGTGTGATTGCGGTAACTGTAGGCCCAGGCGCCGGAGCGTTTACCCTGACGCGCGAAGGGGTCGAGATACCACAGGCCAATATGCTCGCCGCTGGTTTTGTCGGTCACTTCCCAGACGTTTACGTCTTCATGGAAGACCGGCACTGAGCCTGCTTCGACCGGTTTAAAGTCAAAGTTAAACAAACGCCCGGCTACATAGAACATGGCTTCGCGCAGCTTATCTAATTGCAGGTATTGTTTTACTTCGTCGGAGTCCAGATCGTAGCGGGCTTTGCGTACTTTCTCGGCATAGTAGCGATAATCCCAGGGCTTGATGGTGATATCGGCACCCTCTTCATCGGCAATGGCCTGCATGTCTGCTACTTCCTGTTCAACACGGGCCAGTGCCGCGGGCCACACCGACATCATCAGATCCATGGCATTTTCTGGTGTTTTGGCCATACGGTTTTCCAATCGCCACTGAGCATAGTTTTCATAACCCAGCAGCTCCACACGTTCATCCCGCAGTTTGAGGATTTCGGCAATAATGGCGTTGTTGTCGTGCGCACCGTCATTGTCACCGCGGCTGTAATAATCGTTCCATACCTGTTCACGTAGCTCACGTTCTGTGGAGTAGGTGAGGAACGGATCCATGGATGAACGGGTATTGGTGATGGCATACATACCTTCTTTACCGCGATCTGCTGCAGCCTGGGCGGCGGCATCAATCACAGATTGTGGCAAGCCGCCGAGTTGATCTTCACTCAGGTACAGCACATACCCTTCTTCATCGGCCAGTACGTTATTGCTGAATTCGGTGTGCAGTTTCGAAAGTTGTTTATTGATTTCAGCATAACGGACTTTGGCTTCACCGCTTAAGGTGGCTCCATTGCTGGCGAAGCTGTCATAAATCAGACTCACCAGGCGCTGTTGATCAGGGCGCATTTGTTTAACTGCATCACTTTCATAAACGGCTTTGATACGCTGGAACAGTGCATCATTCTGATTGATTGCGGACCTGTACTCTGCCAGCCTGGGCGCCAGTTCCTGCTGTACTTCGCGAAACTCGGGGGATGATAAATTTGAACGCCAGATTCCATAGTAAGGATATACCCGGTTGATATCTGCGCCGGCTTTTTCATAAGGCACAATGGTGTTGTCAAAAGTGGGCTCAGCTTCCTGAGAGGCAATGGCGTCCAGCTCGGCCAGATGTAACTCGATGCCTTTTTCCATTGCAGGTTTAAGTAGCGCCAGTTCCATTTTATTAAACGCGGGCACGCCACCAAAAGGGCCTGACCACTCTGCCAGCAACGGATTCTCTGTTTTCTGTGGTTGCTCAATGGTGCTCTTGGCAGTGCCTTCGGGTGACGGGGTTTTTGGCCCACAACCCACAAGGGGGCCGGCCAGCGCCGCGGCGATTGCGACGGATATCCATTGTTGTTTAATTTTCATCGTTATCCTCTTTTTATGTTTTTATGGGGGATGTTTGTCGCCAACCCGGACCGGCTGGAATGAGGCTGGCCGATCACAGGCGAGACATTGTTCTGTATGAATAATACTGCGACTGCTGAAACTATCGCTATTGACCAGACATTGCAATCCACCTGGGGCTGAGCTGGTGTTGTCAATGCCAGCCGGCGGCAACAGTGCTTTACTGTGATGGCGTCACTGACTAAAGGTTATACCCCGGAGCGATAGCAAGATTATCCACATTATTCAGGGTAAAGCGGTTTTGTAACCATAACTGATATTCGGCACCTTTTAGGGTGGCCCGTTCGGTACAATCCACATTCCAGCGTCTGAGCAGATAACCGGCCATGGCAGCACGTACGTTAATCAGCAACTGACTATTTTCCATACCATAGTCCATTTCAATGGCGGTGGGGTGTTGCACGTTCTTAGGGTGAGGCACCAGTTGCAGGGGAATCAGCCGTTGCCATTCCTGGTCGGCTTCAACTTCTTCGTGAGGTTGCGGTGGTGCTTTGATGGTGACTTTGCTGATTCGGGTCAGGACAAAATCTCTGAAACTCTGGGTCTTGCGGTCAAAGGCCCGTACATGCCAGCGCAGGCCGTTATCTACAATGGAATGGGGTACTAAATCACGATCTCCGGAACCGCTGGAAAGAGAGGTGTAAACTACATTGACCGACTTGCCACTGAGAATCGCCTGTACCAGGCGCGCAACAATATAGATATCCGGTATATTCAGACTGGACGGGGACTCTACCGGGAAGTGAATGTCGCCAATAGCATCAAAGCCATCAGAAATATCATTGGCCAGTTTTACCAGAGTGCGCTGGGCATCGTGTTCAAACAATGGTTTGAACTGTTCGGTCTGAAAATACCGTTTCTCCCGCGAATCATAGTTCAGGTTAGCCGGAGCCAGTTCCTTATAGATACTGAAATCCCGGGAGCCCGCTGAGAGACCAACTTCAAATCGGTTGATCAGATCCTGGCGATAAATAGCCCCTTTGAATAATAAGCAGAAGTCGATGTATGCGAGGCGCTGCTTTTGAGCAAAACTGAGTTGTCGGAGCATTATTCGTCGGGCAATGGTGAGCTTTGCCGCTAGTGTGGTTTATTTTGACAGGGTTGTAAAGCAATGCCATTTAGTCGCTAAGTTATAAGTCGCTGAGAAATTTCTTCTTCACTTATATGTATGAAATTTATAGAAAGTTGCATTAGGCTGAGACTACGGTGGCGGGTTTGCGGTAATTTTTCGCCTTAGGAAAGGGTAATAATATCAACAATAATAGGAATAATGATGAGTCTAAAACACTTTTGTTACGTCTGTACCTTGCTGGCACTTTCATTTACAGCCGGTGCAACACAGTTGCTCAGGCAACCAACGCTTCATGATGACACGCTTGTCTTCACTTATGCCAATGATTTATGGAAGACCACTCTGAAGGGGGGGCCGGTACATCGTCTCACCAGTTATCAGGGCAGTGAGGATTCTCCCGTTATTTCTCCGGATGGTAAGTATGTTGCTTTTAGCGGCGAATACAATGGTAATAAAGATGTCTATCTGGTCAGTATTAACGGCGGCGATGTTCGCCGCCTGACATTTCACCCCGGTAATGATGAGGCGGTGGGATGGACACCTGATGGTAAACAGGTGCTGTTTCGCTCACCCAGATACTCGGCACCACGCAACTGGCCAAGGCTTTTCACTGTCAGTATTGATGGTGGCAACCCGCAGATGTTGCCAATGCAAAGGGCCTTTGACGGGGACTACAATGCCAGTGGTGAACAAGTTGTTTTTCGTCGAGCCGGATTCTGGGACCGAGGGTGGCGCAATTACCGCGGCGGGCAAAACCAGGCCCTGCGTATCATTAATCTGGATGACCTGAAAGAATACGATTTGCCTTTTAATAATGACTTCGAGGTGGATCCGCTGTGGTCGTCAAACGGTGATATTTACTTTTTATCTAATCGTTCGAAAGTGACCAATGTTTTTAAGTTCTCCCCGCAGAATAAGCAGGTTCAGCAGGTTACCCGCCACGATGACTACGATGTAATGGGCTTCACCGTTGACGGTGATAATCTGGTGTACGAGTACCTTGGCGATCTGTACATTCAGCGCGATGGCGGTGCGCCGGTGAAACTTAATATTGACGTCAGCGGAGATTTTTTCTGGGCCAGGGAGGGATATGTAAATGCCCATGAGCATATTACAGCCTTTAATTTCTCCCCTCGTGGTAAACGGGCGGTATTCAGTGCCAGAGGTGATATCTTTACTGTTCCGGTAGAGCATGGTTCGCCGCGGGCGTTAAGCAACAGCTCCGGCAGCAGAGAGCATGCACCTGCCTGGTCTGATGATGGCCAGTTTATCGCGTGGTTTACTGATGAATCCGGCGAGTATGAGCTTCAAATCAGTGATCAGTTCGGCAAGCATCAGACAACGATTTCTCTGGCCGGTAAAGGGTTCTACCAGGATTTACACTGGTCGCCGGATTCGAAACGCTTGTTGTTTACTGATTCCTCACAACAACTCTGGGTGGCTAACCGGGAAAACCAGACCACCAAAATTATTGATACCAATCCCAGAGTGCATCCGGAACCCGACATGATGCCAAGCTGGTCACCGGACAGTCGTTATATTTTGTATACAAAACAGAATGTTAATATGTTCCGCGAGTTACATCTTTACTCAGTAGAGAAACGCAAGAGCATGCAGCTTACCCATGGGATGGCAGAAACGCGCTGGCCGGTATGGGATGCCTCCGGCGAGTACATATATTTCTTTGCCAGTGTTGATTACGGTCCTAAGGCTTCCTGGCTGGATATGTCGAGTATCAGCTTTACGCCTGACTATCATCTGTATGCAGCAGCGGTTAACGATGATAGCAAGCCGCTTTTGCCCCTTCGCTCTGATGAAGAAGAGGTTGCTACAGACAACTCCAGCGAAGAGGAAGAAAAAGAACCAGCGGATGACAGTGCTCAGCAGGAAATTGCCAATATTGAGTTTGACCTGGCCGGATTTAACCGTCGTATCCAGCCTGTTACGGCCGAAGCAGGGCATTTCAGTCACCTTGCCAGCGGTAAAGATGGCAAGCTGTTTTTTATCAGTAACTACAAGGACGCCAAAGGAGAAAAAGCTTCTGATCTGATGAGTTTCGACCCCAAGTCACGGAAGGTGAAAAAACTGGCAGATAAGATCGATGACTTTCGGGTGTCTGTCGATGGTAAGTCGCTACTGGTGAAAAGCAAGTCCAGTTATCGCGTGATTGACGCTGCCAAAGGTTCTTCAAAAAAGGATAAGACGCTCAAGGTGGAACTTAAAAAAAGGGTTAACTTTCAGCAGGAGTGGCAGCAAATCTTTCGCGAAGCCTGGCGTTATCAGAGAGATTACCTGTATGTAGATAATTTTCATGGAGCGGACTGGGATGCAGTATACGATACTTATAAACCGCTGGTGGAATCGGTCAGACATCCGGTGGATATGACGTATTTGCTGGATACTCTGGGCGGTGAAGTATCAATCGGCCATTCTTACACTTCTGTTGGCGACAAACCGGACGTGGCAAAAACTCAGGTAGGTTTGCTGGGTGTTGATATGGTGATGGACGAGGAAGGAGTAAGACTTGCCCATATTTATACCGGGGAATCATTCTTTGCCAATGACAATGTCAAAGCGCCGCTGGGTAAAGTCGCTCATCTTATCGATGACAATAGTTATCTGCTTGCCGTGAATGGAGAACCTGTTGATCCGGACCGCAATATATACTCTTATTTTGAAGGTACATTGTCCCAGGTAACCACAGTCACGATAGGTCATCCCGATTCATCTGATACCCGGACAGACTATGAGGTTAAGCCGATTAAGGACGATAATGCTTTGCGTAAGAATCACTGGGTAGAGCAAAATCGTCAATATGTGGAGCAACAGTCGAAGGGCAAGCTTGCTTATGTCTGGGTGCCGAACACCGGCGAAGAAGGTTATAACTCATTTAATCGCTACTTTTATGCGCAGGCGGATAAGCCTGGTGTGATCATTGACGAGCGTTTTAATCATGGTGGTTTTATTGCTGATCACATTATTGATGCTCTGCGCCGTGAGCTGAATGGCTTCTTTAATAATCCGTTTTCACCGGATGAACCATTGAGTAGTCCCGGTCTCGGAATCTGGGGGAGCAAGGTCATGCTGATTAATGAAGTATCCGGCTCCGGTGGCGATATGTTGCCTTACATGTTTCGTTATTACGGCCTGGGCAAGCTGGTGGGTAAACGCACCTGGGGTGGTCTGGTTGGTATCTGGGGGGTGCCTGCCTTTGTGGATGGAGGAAGAATGACTGCACCGCGTTCAGGTTTCTACGACATGGAAGGCAACTGGCAGGTTGAGAACGAGGGCGTTGCGCCTGATATTAATGTTGAGCAATGGACCCGTAGTACAGCTCAGGGCCGTGATCCTCAGCTGGACAAAGCAATCGAGGTTGGTCTGGAAGAGCTTGAAACATACCAATCACCGATTAAGTCTCAGCCTGAAGCTCCAGTTCGGGTTCCAGTGCCTGTACAGTAGAACAGGATAGTATGTTTTGTATACCCTCTGCCCGCTTTCCCGGGTGGAGGGTATCAACTTTTTTGCCAAATCAGTCTAATCCTCAGATTCGTTTTTATCCTTTACTCTTTTGCCCTGGTATAGCTTTTCACGATTAGGGCAATCGCTTTTATTTAACTCCCAATTAACAACTTTGTGTCTATGCTTCTGTTTGATTAAAAACAGCGGGTTTGTGCTGTTTTCATCAAACCACAGGCAAAGGGGCAGTTCTTGCCCTGACAGTAACTGCCCAGGTGGCCGGTGAATAACGATGGTAGATTCGCTGAATCATCAGAGTCAATCGTGAATGAAGGAAGCAGAAAATGAATAAACACCCCATGCTACTGCGCTCTGCGCTGGCCACGCTGGTGAGCCTGACTTTTTTGTCCGGACCGGTACTGGCAGAAACGGCGGAGATGACCAAGCCAAAAGGTGCTTCAGGTACCGGCAGTGTTAAGCCCGGTCAGGCCAGATCGAATCAGTTTTGGTGGCCGGAACAACTGGATTTATCGCCACTGAGGGATCATGACGGTCGCTCTAATCCTCTTGGTGCCGACTTTGACTATGCACAGGCGTTCAGCAAACTCGATCTTGAGGCCGCCAAAAAAGACATCGATGCCTTGCTGACTACCTCTCAGGATTGGTGGCCTGCTGATTTTGGTAACTATGGTCCGTTTTTTATCCGTATGACCTGGCACAGCGCCGGTACTTACCGGACTCTGGATGGCCGTGGCGGCGCTGGTGGCGGGCAGCAGCGCTTCGACCCGCTCAACAGCTGGCCCGATAACGCCAGTCTGGATAAAGCCAGACGCTTACTCTGGCCGGTTAAGCAAAAGTATGGTGAAGCATTGTCCTGGGCGGACCTGATAGTACTGGCCGGTAATGTGGCACTGGAAAACATGGGCTTTGATACTTATGGTTTCGCCGGTGGCCGAGCCGATGACTGGGAACCGGATATTGTCTACTGGGGCCCGGAAGTGGAAATGCTGGCCAGTGACCGTGAAGACCGTGAAGGCAAGCTACAGCGCCCGTTAGGTGCTACGCATATGGGGCTGATTTATGTGAATCCCGAAGGTCCCAAAGGTAAGCCTGATCCAATGGGTTCTGCTAAGAACATCAGAGTGGCCTTTTCACGTATGGCCATGAACGATGAAGAAACGGTGGCATTGATTGCTGGTGGTCACACCTTTGGTAAAATGCACGGTGCCCACAAGCCTTCTGATTGTCTGGGAAAAGAGCCCGGTGGGGCAGGCATTGAAGAGCAGGGCCTGGGCTGGAAGAATAAATGTGGCAAGGGACATTCTGAAGATACCATCACCAGTGGGCTTGAGGGGGCCTGGACGCAGCAGCCCACCCGTTGGACCTCCTTGTATTTAAGTAACCTGCTCGGCTTTGAATGGAAGCAAACTCGCAGCCCGGCCGGGGCCATTCAGTGGATCCCTACTGATGAGTCACTGCATAAAGCGGTACCGGATGCGCATATTGAAGGCAAGTTTAATCCACCGGTAATGACCACCGCCGATCTGGCACTTAAGGCCGACCCCGCGTATCGCAAGATTGCCGAGCGCTTTCTGGCCGATCCAAAGGTGTATCAACAGGCATTCGCTAAAGCCTGGTATAAGCTGACGCACCGGGATATGGGCCCGCCACGTAATTTCCTGGGCAGTGAAGTGCCTGATGAAATTCATATCTGGCAGGATCCGATTGCCGCTGACAGTCAGTCGACGATTAATCAGGCGGATGTGGCAAGGCTGAAGCAGCGTATCCTCGATACCGATCTGAGTGTGCCTGAGCTGGTGCGGGTGGCCTGGGCTTCAGCGGCCAGTTACCGTGATTCAGATATGCGCGGTGGTGCTAATGGTGGCCGCCTGGCATTGTCGCCACAAAAAGACTGGGAAGTGAACAATCCCGATGAAGTGGCCAAAGTGGTTGAGGAGCTTAAAGCGATTCAGCAGGATGCTAACAACGGCTTCCTGAAGCCCAGAAAGGTCTCGCTGGCGGATATGATTGTACTCGGTGGTGCCGTTGCCATTGAACAAGCCGCTAAAAACGCTGGTTTTGAGGTGGATGTACCCTTCAAGCCTGGTCGCGGGGATGCCACACAGGCGCAAACCGATACCAATTCCTTTGGTTTTCTGGAACTGACTGCCGATGGTTTCCGTAACTATTATGATGCCGGCAGAAGCTATGAGTCGCCTACCGTGACACTGGTAGACAAAGCTGATCAGCTGAACCTTTCCGTACCTGAGATGACAGTACTGGTCGGCGGTATGCGCGTGCTGGATGCCAATTACAAGGGCATGGATCATGGTGTATTCACAGACCGGCCCGGTGCGCTCAGCAATGACTTTTTTGTGAACCTGCTGGATATGGGCACATTATGGAAGAAAACTGACACGGATGGCATATATCAGGGCATGGATCGTCAGTCAGGTGAACCTAAGTGGACCGCAACACCGGTGGATCTTATCTTTGGCTCTAACTCAGAGCTGCGGGCGGTAGCCGAAGTCTATGCATACGACACCTCGAAAGAGAAGTTTGTACAGGACTTTGTCAAAGCCTGGAGCAAGGTGATGAATCTGGATCGCTAGGTAGCATCCGGCTAAAAAGGGCGGCAGCACTGGTTCAGGCTGCCGCTTTTTTTATGTCTTGTGCAAAGTACTCGGTTATTAAAAGCGGTGAAAAGCCTGCTTGATCTTGCTAGAGTGTGGTCAGACCTCTTTTCGCCGGGCACAACATGAACAGCACCAATAACACTGTATTACTGGAAAAGCAGGGCGATATTGCCACCGTGACCTTAAACCGCCCTGATAAGCACAATGGTCTGAATGAAGCCATGTTCTATGGCTTGCTGGATGCCGCTAAAGCCATCAAAAAAGACCGCAGTATTCGCTGTGTGATCTTAAAAGGGGCTGGCGAGTCATTTTGTGCCGGGCTGGACTTTGCCTCGGTGGCGAAGAACCCCTCTATGGCGGTGAAGTTCTTCCTTAAACTGCCCTGGTCAAAAGATAACCGCTTTCAGCGCATTGCCCATATCTGGCGGGATTTACCCATGCCGGTAATCGCGGCGGTACACGGCAACTGTTTTGGCGGCGGTATGCAGATTATCCTGGGGTGTGATTATCGAATCGCCACACCGGATGCCCGGCTGGCCATTATGGAAGGCAAATGGGGCCTGATCCCCGATATGAGTGGTACCGTCACGCTGTCGCGCCTGACCCGGGTGGATATTGCCCAGGAGCTGACCATGACCGGGCGGATATTTAGCGCAGAGCAGGGAGCGGAATATGGCCTTATCAGTAGAATCAGCGACGAACCGCTTCAATCTGCACAAGAGCTGGCGCAAACCTTATGTGAAAAAAGTCCCGATGCGGTGGCCGCTGCCAAGGCCCTGTTTAAAAAGACCTGGAAGAGAGACACCCGTAGCGCACTGCTGTGGGAGCGGCTTATCCAGCTGCGCATTCTGGGGCGCAAAAATCAGCGTATTGCCATGCAAAACGGTCTGGCAAAAGATCAGGCGCCAAAGCCGTTTAAGGACAGAACGACCTTTTAGTTTTACCGGGTTCGTTGCCGTTGGGTAATGAAGGTTCTGGCCAGCTCGGTAGAGACACTGCCAAAGTCCCAGAACGTATCCGTATTGGTATTAATATTTACCGCCACAGCCATATTGTACTCTGGAATCACCATCAGCCAGCTTTGTGAACCACGAGAAACGCCGCCGTGATTGGCGGTTAACAGTTCAGCAATACCCTCGCCATAGTCGTGCCGGGGCACGCGCCAGCCAATGGCATAATGTTGTTCGTTAGGCTTGTCATTATTTAGTGTTTGTACAGTCCAGAACTGCTGGCGAACAGGTGGCCGGATAAATTCATTATTGATAAACCCCAGTCCCAGCTTAACCAAATCAGAAGGTGTTGAGATAAAACCTCCACCGGCCAGCCGATGGCTCAGATCCACGTCCCGCCAGGGCCGGACAACGGGGTGCGACTCATCCTCGCGCCAGTAAAAACGGGCCATACTTTCTGAGGCCGTACCCATAGGAGGCTCCGGATGTGTGTGCTGCATATCCAGGGGTGCAAGAACCTCCGTTTGCATCAGCTGTTGGTAGGGGACCTGAGCGGCTTGCTGCATCACGGCGCTCAGTAAAACCGTTCCCAGGCTGGAATAGCTGAAGTCTTCACCGGGCGCAAAGAGCATGTCGCTGTCATCAAACAGCCGCACTGCATCCAGCACATCCTCATACCGGGTGTTAATGGTCATAAACCGGTACAGGCCAGTCCATTCAGTATTGTCGCCATAATGGGGAATACCCGCCATATGGGAAGCCAGCTGCCTGGGCGTGATAACATCCCATGCCGGATTTAACGCCGACACGTCGAAACGGGATAAGGGTGTGTCTAAATTCAGGGTATTTTTCTGCACCAGGCGAGCCAGTAAAGTCGAGGTAAGTGCTTTTGACGTACTGCCTATCCGAAACTGAGTTTGTGCATTGACGGGCTTGTTGGCCTTAATATCAGCCCAGCCTGAACCTCCGCGCCAGACCAGTTTACCGTCGATGGCCACTGCCGCTGAAATGCCGGGGCTGTTAATTTTCTGGCGATGTGACTCGAGTATTTCAATCATTGTCTTCCCGGCTTGTGTATAGCGGTCATCCTTTACCTCAGAAAAACCGGGGCTGTCAGTGGGGATGGTCAGATAGCCCCAGGGGAGCATAGGGACTTTGCCGCGGTGGGCATAAAACTGATAAACCGGGGCCAGCATAATATAGCCGGCGATGAGAATAAAAATAACGGTGAATAAGGTAAGTTTGCGCATCTTGTGCTCCTGAACCTAATATGGGCGATGGTTCAGAAGGCTAGAGCAGCAGGCGGCTAACGTCTTATTGATACTGAAAATTGCTGATCACTTTTGAAATCGATCACGATATTCGCTCGGCGTCATGCCCATTTGTTGTCTGAACGCCCGGTTAAAAGGGGCGATGGAATTAAAACCGGCTTCCAGCGCAATGGTGAGGATCGGATCTCTGGCACGATTCGGATCTGACAGCGCTTCACATACGTCGGGTATGCGATAGCTATTGATAAATTGAGTAAAGTTATCAAAACCCATCTGCGTATTGATCATCTGGCGCAATTGATGGGCCGGAACCTTCAGCTCACGAGCCAGTTGATTAACGGTTAACCCATTTTGTTGATAAAAGCCCTCCTTCATGAGTTTGGTAAGCACTGCAATCAGGGGATGCGGTTCAGGCTCTGTGTTTTCTCTGGGAAGTGGGGATGACGATTCGGCTGATGGGCGTCCAGCCATAAGGTTATATTCCCTGCTAAAATAAAGGCTTACCAGTAATGCCGCGGTCGCATTGCTGAGGCTGAATAGCCAATGATCCTTGAGACTGGTCTGAGCAAGCTCAACCAGCGTTAATAAGGCCATGTAAAAGCTGATGGTGGTGATCATTATCCGTCGCAACCGCCGGCGTTTTTCGACCAGGTCATCCTCAAAACTTTTTATTGCATCGATCAGGATATACACCAATATCGATAAACACAGAGTGTGATGAATATCGTGGTAGAGGCCACGTCCCGCCTTAAACAGAAAGAAATAGCTTATCCAAAATAACCAGATGCCGCCTGTTACCAGTACCCAACGGGGCAGGGCAGACAGCATGATTTTGTCTTTGGTATGCAGCCAGTAAAGATTCAGTAATGCCAGGGAAGTGAGATCAGTGAGCAATAACAGTGGCGGGCGCAGCCAGCCATAGTGGTGATTGGCAATTGGCGCGGTGAGCAGCAGATAGGCGACGCAGCAGACCGCCAGCGCGGCATAACTCCAGGTGATCTTTGACACTGCACGATAAAAGCTATTCAGCAGCAAACTGAACAAAACACCGACTGCGGCGAAGCGGCAGAATAAGTCCACAATCTGCATAGGGGCCAGCAGTATAGGGTTTTCCATAGGGGGTAAAGTCAGGTCATTCTGAAGGAAATCGATACTACAAGCAGCATGAAATTTAGTAAACCTTTGCTCAGCCGTTACGCCATGTGAGAAAAGGCCAGAACTACGTGCATTGATCCCACAGATAATAAAAATTGAACCGTCCTATACTGTACAGACTGGCTTTTCAGGGATTTAAGTGTTTTGGACAGGATCTATATAACGGCGGATGACAGGGAGCAGCCCAGTGGTATTCCAGCGTTTCTGGCATCAATACCTGATGTCGCAGTGGAGATCAGGCATCTTCACTGTGGTGACTACCTGCTGGATAACTGGTTGCTGGTGGAGCGAAAGCGGCTTGATGACTTATTGGTTTCGATTATCGATGGACGCTTGTTTAGTCAGGCAAGCCGACTCTGCCAGTCTCCGTATAAGCCCTTATTGATCATTGAAGGTACAGCAAAAAGTATCAGCAAAACGGCTTTTGACAGACGTGCCGTCCTCGGAGCCATGGTGAGTTTGACGCTGATCTTCGAGCTTGCTGTCTTGCGCTCCTATTGCACTCAGGAAACTGCAAAGCTGATGCTCTATGCAGTACAGCAAAAACGCACTATTGATAGAGATGAGATCAATCGAGGTGGGTATCGTCCGCGCTCTTGTTACCGGCGTCAGTTATATATATTGCAGGGCTTCCCGGGTATTGGCGTCAAGTTGGCCAGGGCACTGTTAACCAAATTTGGCTCGCTGGCCGCCATTTTTGCCGCCAGCGAAGCTCAGTTAATTGAGGTTGAAGGGATTGGTGCCGCCAAAGCTCTGGCCATCAGGCTTTTGTTGGACAAGCACTACCCTGCACTGAAAAGCAAAGCGGCTAATTCCGGATACCATAACTAACAGCGGAAATATCACTGTGGTCGGTGTTAATATTCACCTTTTCGTTTAATACAATCCTGCAATAATAGGATTATATTGTCTTATGTTTAGATTTTGTATATATTCCTACTTAGTTAGGATTATATGAGCGGGGAATCCCTTCTCTTTTAAAATCCTCTTATTGTAGGATTTATTATGGCCAAAAAAGTCACTATAGCAAAAAAGCCGGACTTATCTCAGCCCGCAGATATGCGGATTTTGGGGCAGTTTATTCGTCACAGAAGAACATCCCTGAATATGACGCTTGAGGATGCGGCCAGTCTGTGTGGGTTATCCAAGCAGGCATATAGCAATGTGGAAAGAGGTGTCAATAATATTCGTGTTGAAACCTTATTCAAGGCGCTGGATGCTTTAGGCGTATTTCTTACCATCCAGGAAACTGAGCAGGGTGAAGATGACTGGATCTAAGTCTCGTCCTCAAATCAGTGTTTATGCCGGGAAAAGGCAGGTGGGCAGCCTGATTTTTGAGCAACCCAAGATTTGTCTGTTTGAATACACCGCTTCCTGGATAGCAGAGGGTTACCCGGTATCCCCACACATGCCGTTTGAAGGTGAGATACCAGCCAATACAGTGGTGAACTTTATCCGCAACCTGTTTCCCGAAGGCAGTGCCTTTGAACTGTTACTGGAAAGCGAGCACCTTTCTAAAAACAACCTCTATGCCATTTTAACCGCCATAGGCCGGGATACTGCCGGTGCGCTCACTTTTGGAACTGGTCAACGGCCACAAACCGCATTGCGGGAAGTGACTGACAGCGAGTTAACCAAACGACTCGATGGGAATACTGATGTTGCATTATGGGATGGCAAGTTCAGGCTCTCTGTGGCCGGTGTGCAGAATAAACTCAATGTTTACGTGGATGCTCATGGAGCATTGTTTTTAGCGGATGGTAAGTATGCAAGTACTCACCTTCTGAAATTTGCCTCACCAGACTACCCTTCGGTTGTGATTAATGAGCTTTATTGTATGACGTTGGCGGGAGCTGTTGGTTTAACTGTACCAAAGGTGTCTGTCAGAAATTTTGGTACTCATAGTGCCTTGCTGGTGCAACGATTTGACAGAAGAGTTACCGGGCAGGGAGTCGATAAGCGCCATATGATCGACGGCTGCCAGGCTCTCGATTTTCCCCCGGAATATAAATATGAACAGAATTTTGGCAGTGGCAGAGATGTTGCGCATATCCGTGACGGGGTTAGTCTGGCCAGATTATTTGCGTTTGCGAAAATCACCTCTGTTCCCGCTGTAACTACCCAGAGTATTATCGACTGGGTGCTGTTTAACCTGATCATTGGTAACAGTGATGCCCATGGTAAAAATATCAGCTTCTTTGTAACAGCCAGTGGGGGACTGAGCATCACCCCATTTTATGATCTGGTGTCTGTAGTGTTTGAGGCCTCTCAACAGCCAAAGCTTGACACCGGGCTGGCCATGGCTATTGGCGATAATTTTGATATCAATAAGACAACAGCTTACGACTTATTGAGCATGGCAGAGGATGCGCAGATCAAATTCAGTCTGCTGAAGCGACGGCTTGATAGCCTTGCCCTCAGATGCCGTAATCAGGCACGCCGATTAGATATGTCCGGGCATCAATTAAGCAAGGAGCAAAACGCTCAGGTAGAAGCACTGAGCCAGCTGGTAGTGCAGCGTTGTGATTACCTGCTGGAGCAAAGTCGGCAATTTGCGCTGGTGCGCAGAGCGGCTTTTGATTAAGTTCTTCGTCACTACAACGAATTAGCATGCTCATACAACCGGTCAATTAAGTGGCTGAACTGGTCTTGCTCTGTTTCGCTGAAACATTCCAGCAGTGCCCGCTCGTACTGATAGGACAGCGGCACAATTTCTTCATACACGGCATTACCCGTATCTGACAGCCGGATCATTGAGCGGCGGCGGTCATCTTCTGCCATATCCCTGTCAATCAGCTTGCGTTTTAACAGTTTGCTGACCGAGCGACTGATAAGGGATTTCTCGATCTGGGTTCTGGCGGAGATTTCATCGGCAGAGATATCCGGGAACTCTCCCAATACCGCCATAATCCGCCACTCGGTAATAGAAATGGCAAACTTATCTTTATAAGTATCGGCGATAATACTGCTGATTTTGTTTGACAGAATTGACAAACGGTAAGGAAAAAAGCGCTCCAGTCTTAACACCAGTTTGTCTTGTTTATTTGCCATATGTTGTCCTCTTATGTTTCCACCTCATCATCGCCGCTATGGGCCGGTTTGACAATAGTTGTATGTGCAACTAAATTGGCTGCCATCAGAACGAATAGTAGCATGCGCGTCAGATCACAGAGATCAACGCCACTGCACATAAAATAATACCCAGTAGCAGGAGAAAGAACATGGCTGATTTATTTGAAAATCCAATGGGTTTGGACGGGTTTGAATTTGTAGAATTTACTGCCCCGGAAAAAGGTCTGCTGGAGACGGTGTTTTCATCCATGGGCTTCACCAGGGTCGCTGTACATAAATCTAAAGATGTTGAACTGTGGCGTCAGGGTGATATTAATTTTATTACCAATTATGAACCCAAAAGCTATGCCTCTTATTATGCTGAGGAGCATGGCCCTTCAGCTTGTGGTATGGCTTTCAGGGTTAAGAACTCTCAGTTTGCATACAGTGAAGCCATCAAAAATGGTGCCCAGCCCGTTGAAATCCCTACCGGGCCAATGGAGCTGCGCCTGCCTGCCATTAAAGGCATTGGCGGTGCAAACCTTTATCTGATTGACCGCTATAAAGAAGGCGAAACCATATACGACATCGACTTTGACTGGATAGAAGGTGTGGATCGTCATCCCGAAGGGTGTGGTTTCCATACCCTGGATCACCTGACTCACAATGTGTATCGGGGCCGTATGGACTATTGGGCCAATTATTACACCAAGCTGTTTAACTTCCGCGAAATTCGCTATTTCGATATCAAAGGCGAGTATACCGGCCTGCTGTCTAAAGCCATGACCGCACCGGATGGCAAAATCCGTATTCCTCTGAATGAAGAGGCTGCCGGTGGCGGTGGTCAGATTGAAGAGTTTCTGATGCAATATAACGGCGAAGGGATCCAGCACATTGCCTTTGCCTGCGATGACTTACTGGCCTGTTGGGATCGTCTCAAGGCCCAGGGCACTAAGTTTATGACAGCGCCGCCGGAAACCTATTACGAAATGCTGGAAGAGCGTTTACCCGGGCACGGTGAGCCTGTTGACGAGATCAAGTCCCGGGGCATTCTGCTCGACGGCACCACCGAGGGTGGACAGCCGCGTCTGCTGTTGCAAATTTTCTCCGAGACGATGCTTGGGCCGGTATTCTTTGAGTTTATTCAGCGCAAGGAAGACGAGGGCTTTGGCGAGGGTAACTTTAAGGCTCTGTTTGAGTCTATTGAACGTGACCAGGTGAATCGTGGCGTGGTTAAGAAAAAAGGGGAGGTGGCATAATGGCGATTAAACGCATTCATCATGTGGCTTATCGCTGCAAGGATGCTAAGGAGACGGTAGCCTTTTACCGGGATCTGTTGGGGATGGATTTCCAACTGGCCATTGCTGAAAACGAAGTGCCTTCTACCAAAGAGCCTGATCCTTACATGCATGTTTTCCTGGATGCAGGTATGGGCAATGTGCTGGCGTTTTTCGAGATCCCCAATTCACCGGAAATGGGGCGGGATGAGAATACGCCGGCATGGGTGCAGCATATTGCTTTTGAAGTAGAAAGCATGGATGAGTTGTTAGCCTCCAAAGAAAAGCTTGAAGCCAACGGGGTTAAAGTATTGGGTCCCACAGACCATACTATTTTTAAGTCTATCTATTTCTTCGACCCTAACGGCCATCGTATCGAACTTGCGGCGAATACCGCTAAGCCGGGAATGTTGGGTGAGCTGAAAAGGGTAGCGCCGGATATGCTGGATGAATGGGCGCGCACCAAAAAAGCGCCTAAGCATGCTGACTGGCTACATAGCGGCGGTGATTTTAAAGGTGCCGGAGAGTAATAAACGGGGCAGTAAAGATCAGTAAGATGTATTTAAGCCGGCTGTAAATCAGCCGGCTTTTTATTTTCTCTTGCCTGGATTACACTGGCCATGAAAAACATGGGGTTTGGCATGAGGGAAATCTTTGTTAAGGTGCCAGATAAATCTGAGCCATTGATGTCTTTTTTTACCGACCGCTATATTCGCAAGAGTGTGTGGATAGTTTTGGCTGGCCTGATATTCGCTGCGACGGTGCTGAACTATGTAGTTCTGGAGTTATACGCGTTCAATCGCGAGAAACATGCGGTACCTGAACCACCGATATTAAATCTTCTCGATACTTCTTTTCATACTCGTGCCAATGTGCAGCAGGCCGATGAGATCGTTGATTACTATTTTACCAGATGGCTCATGAAAAAAGAGCTATTGGAAAGATATCAACAACATGACTGGCACTACTCTGAGGCAACCTTTTTCCCTGGTGATTCTTTTTATTCATTTTCCACAGATATTACACCTGCCTTTAAATACCTTGATATGACCATTTCACAATGGCATCAGAATGTTGAGCTGGGCAACTTTGACTTAATGCGGCCTTTGGCATTTCTGTACGCGGAAATGAACTGGTGGCCAGAGCATGTTGAGTTACACCAGGATTTTTATGCGGTAACCGGTTATACAAATGGTGCATACAGAGTAATGGCGCAATCACCGGCGGTTGGACATGCAGAAAGATTGATGTTCGGAACCTTAATGAACCCTGGGGATGCAGAGGAGCCTATTGATCACTCTAATCCTGCAATTGATATGCTTGATAAAGAAGCTATTGCTATGCATCTTAACAAAATCACACCAGATGGACGTTTAGCGCAGCTTTACCTTGCGTTTATTGAAGAGCAAAAACGGCGTCGGCAAGAATACAGAGGTAGGTTGCATTTCAATGATATGAGTAATCAAACGTATCAGCGTATGCAGCGCTGGCAAGGTTACCTTAGTCAGTTTGAATGATTTTCATACTGCTGAGTTTTGTATCACACACAGAGCGCAGGAGATAGATACTCTGTCAGCATCTGTTTTAATTTGGCAACGTAACGTATTATATTTGTAAGCGCTTTCAAGTTGTTAGGGTTTTATCGATGCCGTTTTTACGTTCCAGCCAGTTAATGCTTTCTTTTCTGTTTGTTGTGTCTCTTGGTGCATGTACCATTGCACCCGGGAACGAATCTAAGCGCAATTCCTCAGCGATACCGGTGAAACTGGTTGAGCGGGAAGGCCACTGGTTTATCGAGCGTCAGGGACAACCTTACTTTATAAAAGGTGCCGGAGGCCGGGAACATCTGACAGAACTGGCACAAAGCGGTGGTAATTCATTACGTACCTGGAGTGCTGATAATGCCAGTGCCATTCTCGACCAGGCGTATCAGGCCGGTCTGACTGTCATGCTGGGCCTGAGTATGGGTAAAGAACGCCACGGCTTTGATTATAATGATACGGCCGCTGTAGCTGAGCAAAAGAAACGCATTCGTGAAACGGTGCTTAAGTTTAAAGATCATCCGGCGCTACTGGCCTGGGGAATAGGCAATGAACTGGATCTGTTCTATACCAACACGGGTGTCTGGTTTGCAGTTGAGGATATTGCCGCAATGATCAAACGCCTCGATCCCCATCATCTGGTTACCACAGTTGTAGCGGGTGTCGATAAGGAAAAGGCCGATCTCATTGCCAGTCGGGTACCCAGTATCGATTACCTGAGTATTAATATCTACGGTGGGCTGGAAAACCTGCCAGCGACACTGGATGAAATTGGCTATAACGGTGCTTATGTAGTCACCGAATGGGGCCCGACAGGCCATTGGGAAATCGATAAAACAGACTGGGGTGTGCCCATTGAGCAGACCAGTACCGAGAAAGCTGCGATTTACCGCCATCGATATCAACAGGGTATTGCCGCCGCGCCAGATAAAGCATTGGGCTCTTACGCGTTTCTATGGGGGCAGAAGCAGGAAACGACGCCCACCTGGTACGGTGTATTTAACGAGAGTGGTCAACCCACCGAAGTCGTAGACAGCCTTGAATACCTGTGGACAGGGGAGTGGCCTGCTACGCGTGCGCCCTCAATCGTCTCTTTTACCCTTGAAGGCCAAAAGGCAACAGACAGTGTGCATCTGAAACCGGGCGGCATAGTTGATGTATCTGTTAATTTTAAACCGGGCAGTGACAGTCCGGTCAGCCTGTATTGGGAAGTGTTACCTGAGAGCACGGATATTAAATCCGGGGGAGATCCTGAAGAGCGTCCTCAACCTGCCTCGCTTGATGTTGTTACTGACAATCAGCACGGCAGTATGCAGTTCCTGGCACCACAAATAGCGGGCCCTTACCGCCTGTTTGTGACCATAGAAAATGGCAGCGGCAAGGTCGCCAATGCTAATGTTCCTTTTATGGTGGCAAAAAACTAAATCAGAGCGTTTGAAAGCAGCACTCAGGGTTGGTTCTAACGGAGAAAGACGTTAAAAAGCTTATTTCTCCAGGCTTTCCAGCAACAGCGATGCCTCCTTATATACCGGGTGGTTGCTGTTTTTGGTAGCTGCACGGAGTTGGTTTCTGGCTTCTTCCACGCGATCCAGTTTGGCGAGTACGTAACCGAGATGGTATCGGATTTCGGGGTCGGATGAATTTAACACATAAGCTTCGCGCAGTGGCGAAAGTGCGCTTTCATAACTACCTTTCTGTGCGTGGATCCAGCCCAGGGTATCGAGCAGGGCGTGATTGCTCTTTCCTGCAATAGAAAGTGCCTTTTCTGCTGTTTGCAATGCTTTGTCCAGATCGGAGGCTGCATAAAGGTTCGCAAGATTATTCAATACCGCCGGGTTGTCATTGAATTGTGCTGTGCTTAGCAGTGCTTCATAGTGCTTACGGGCGTTGGCATTATCATTGCTGATAAGATAGCTGTCGGCCAATAGCTTACGGATCCAGGCTGGTGTTTCGGTTTTCTCCACAATAGGTTCAAGTATTGAGTGAAATTGTGTTGCCTGATGTCCCTGCAAGGTCATCTGATAGAAACCCACTATCGCTGCCAGGTTACTGTTGTCTTCGTTAATGGCTTGTTCGAAAGCTTTTGCGGCATTGGCCCAGTTCTTATTAGCACTGGCTAATTCACCCTGAATCAACGAAAGCTGTGATGGCTGAATATCTGTTTTGGCCAGCCTGTTAACAAGAGCTTTGGCTGCGGATAGATTATCGCTGCCTATTTCCAGGCGGGTCAGGGCTACCAATACTGCACTATTGCGGGGTTGAAGTTGTTCGGCTTTTTGCAGACTTTTTCTGGCGCCGACAACGTCTTCAGCCTGTTTTTGTAATGTCGCCAGCTCCAGTAACTTGCCGGCATTGTCGCTCCACAGACTGAATAAAACATCCAGATTAGCTTTTGCCGCCTCCAGATTATTCGTTTCAATATATAATCTGGCCTGCAGGCCAATAAATTGCGGGTTAAACCGTTCTTTCTTGCGCAAGCCATCGACAATGCTCAGCGCTTCTTTCCACATACGCCGCTGCAACATGATATTCAGGATTTTCTCCTGTGCCTGTTTATTCTGCGGGGCGTAGGCCAGCACTTTTTGCAGCTGTTCAGTGGCGGCATCCTGGTTGCCTGTTTTAACTTCGATATCCGCCAGTTTCAGCAGAGCCGGAACATGGGCTGGCCGTTGTTTAAGCATTGCTTTAAGAGTTTCTCTGGCCTGAGAATAGTCTTGCCTGGCCTCTTGCAACAGTGCCAGGTTAAAGTTCGCGCTTTGGTTACTCTCGTTTCCGGCAAGCACCTTTTGGATCGTCTCATCGGCCTGCTCAAACTGACCTCTGGCGATCAATAACGTAGAGCTCAAATTCAGTGCTTCGGGATTTTCAGGGTATTTTTCAAGTAGTTCTGTGATGAGTGAATCAGCCTGTTCTTCGTTACCCGTTCGCAACAAAAGTTTAGCTTTAAGTAACTGGAATCTGAGTTGCTCTGTATTGGTTTCGATTTGTCTGATGATATCCAGCGCTGCTGCAAATTTTCCTTGTCTGGCCAGCAGATCTGCCTCTGTATATTTTACAGAGAGGGAGTTGGCGAAGCGGCCCCGCAACGCCTCAAGTACTTTTTCAGCACGGAACAGATTTTCCTGACTAAAGTGCAGATTGACCAACAACAATCCCAGATCAAGGTCATTGTTCACCTGGCTTTGGTGTTTTTCGAGCACCACTATCGCTCTGTCGGTGTTGCCATCCTTTATATATGTCTCAGTCAGCAATCGCAGGGCTTTTGTATCGTCAGCCCGAGTTTGTACATGCTTGAGCAGGATGCGCTGGGCGGAATCCATATTACCCTGCATATACTCAGACAGGCCGTGCACGTAACTGTTACTGCCTTTGTAGAGAATTCCTTCGGGATCAAGTTCTGCAAGGTTCTGACTCAGGTTCATTAACAGGTCTTTTGCCGCTGCAGGATTTCCCTGATAACCCAATATCCAGGATTTGAGGATATTGGCGGTAGGCTCCATTGGATTCAGTTCTAACAATTGCTGGTTAAATTTATGGGCTTGCTCATAATTTTCCAGACTAAAGTGGCTGTGGGTCAGGCCCTTTAAAATAAGCATATCCTCAGCGTCAATAGAATAGGCCTTCTGGAAAGCGCCGAGCGCCTGGTCAAACTGTCCTTGTTTGAGTGCAATATCACCTTTAAGTTGCCAGGTTTTCTCATTCTCAGGCTCTTGTTCAAGTGCCTGGCTGACTAATGCCTCAGCTTCTGTATATCGCCCATGCTGGAGGTAGAACGTGGCGGTTGCATTTATGGCCCGGATTTCATTCGGAAATAGTGCTTTGGCCTGATTCAACTGTGCGTCAGCTTGCTCAGGACGCTGTTGCAGAATATAGGCCTGCCCCCTGAGCAGGTGCCATTCAAATTTACCTCTGCGGTTAAGCGTGTCGTAACGATCCTCAAAAGCAATCAGGGCATCGACTTTATTCTGAAGGATCAGGCTGCTTCCAAGCAGGGGCAACACCAGATTCAGATCCGCGCCCAGCTCCAGAGCTTCGTTGAAGAGTTGTTCAGCAGCCTGCATATTGCCTGTGTCGAAATAGACATTACCCATCAACAATGTAGAGGGAAGGTGGTCAGGGTTGTCCTGCAGAGCATTTTTCAGGTGAATAAAGGCGTCTTCGTGTTTGCCGTCATCATAGGCCGTTCTTGCAGACTCATAGTGACGGGAAAAGTCTTGTGCCTGCAACGAACCCAGGTACAGCATCAAAGCCAGAGCAGTGAGAATCGACTTCATAAACAGCAACCAAAAACGAAAAAGGGGTAGATTACTCTACCCCATAATTGTCTGCATTAGAAAGAATCAGACGTTTCTTTTGCGCCCTGCCAGAGTCGCAATGCCTAATAAAAACAGAGCGATGACAGCCGGTTCCGGTACTTCTGTAGTCGTTGAGTAGCTGGTTTGCAGACCACTTAACTTCATGTAGTCGTTGCCTGTTGACCAGCCCATATTCTGGATAAAAGGATTATATGCACCAATCAGCCAGGATTTGGACGTGACTGTCGGAGAAATACTCTGATAAGTATTGTTCGCAAGGTCGGAAAAGCTGCCCTGTGATGTCCAGCCGCTGGTCAGAAATGAGTTCCAGCTCGTGCCAGATAAATCACTCACACTGCCGCCACCTGTGTAGGCTGCTACAGACACATCTGAATCATTGTAGTGCCAGCCAATGCTGAAACTGTCGAGGGATACTTCCTGATCAAAGGTGATCAGCATTGCATCATACTGGCCTGAATTGTCCATTGAATGATGCGTACCACTGTTATACTCGTCCCAGCTGTGAATGACGCCAGAACCGCTTGACCAGTGGCCAATCCAGGCCTGATTCATATTCTGATAGCCGGTTCCCGACCAGCCGGTGATATTGGCAGTGATACCATTTATATTCATGCTAAGAGAGTTGGAATAACCAGAAGAATTATTCAAATCCCAGACTTGTGTCGCTGCACTGGCCTGAAAACCAATCAGGGCTGCGATTAATAGCAAAGACGTTCTAAACATTGCTCTGTTTCCTGAAACTACGGTAGAATTAATACCTAAGCAGTTATTGTGCCAATTTATAATAAATTATAAAATTCAATGGCTTATTGATTTTTTTCGACACGCATCGGTAAGTAGTGTAAATAATACCGACAAGCAAATACTAAAAGTCATTATATGTAACTTGGGTGTCAGCCACCACTAAATTAGTAAGTTGATAAGGTATCTTTAATCATACGTCCCTGTACGTTACATTCGCAACCAAGTGTCCCCTACCTCTTATAAACCTTTTTCCCCGCTTGTACTACCATGGAAATATCACGTGTGTTTTCAATGGATTGGCTGGGATCGGAAGCAAACACCACAAAATCGGCAATCAGGCCAGGAGTCAGGCGCCCGAGTTGGTCTGCCTGACCCAGCACTTCGGCACCTTTGTGGGTTGCCATGGCCAGAATCTGCATGGGGGTCAGCCCGGCGTCGGCCATCAGCGCCATTTCCTGATGATAGCTCAGCCCGGGGATCACCCAGGGATTGCCAAGATCGGTGCCTATGCTAAGTGTCACGCCACGATCATGCAGAAACTTTACAAAGGCCAGTACTTTGGGCCAGACCTGTTGTGCCTGTTGATAGTCCTCAGTCTGCCAGCCAATATTGAAGTGGTAGAAGGTGCGCCAGTTATTGAGTAGGTCCGGATGAACCAGTTCAAGTTCCTGATGAGCCGTTACCTGCGACTGGTCAGCAAAAAAGGCGTTGTAAAAAACAATCAGGGTAGGGTCCACGGCTGTATTAGTGCTGGTCAGTGTCTGTGCCAGTTCATCTATCTTGATGCTGCTTAATGACATATGTTGGTACCATTCGAACCAGCTGAAACTGCCGGGCCGATGGCTTTGCAGATACCGTTGTCGTTCCTTTTGCCCGAGCAAGGCTGGCGAGACAGGCATGGCATGCACCAGATGATCGATGCCGAGCTCTGCTCCTGTTGTCCAGCTGATATCTTCAAGGTGAGCAATCACCGGCAACTGAAATGCTTTAGCACTGGCTACTGCCCTGGCGAGCTGTGCCTCGCTGAGCCCGGTGTAGAGCTTGATATAGTCAACGCCCTGTTCGGCCTGGTGACGGATGATGCGGTCAATGTCCTGGTCGCTTTGTGCCTGTGCCACCAGTCCGTCGAAGGGCTGGGTATTGATAATGGCACCGGCCACAAAGGCTTTTGGCCCCTTCAGTTCTCCGTTTCTTTGGGCCTGTTTGTAGGCAAGATTTGCACTGGTGTCACCACCGGGATTGCGAATGGCGGTAATGCCGTGTTGCAGCATCCTTTCGCCATTCCAGCGGCCGATCTCCAGGCTGTTTGCAGCCTGGAAGCTCACATTCTGGTCGTCTATCTCATAGCTGACCTCACCCAGGCTGATGTGTGCATGGGTATCAATAAACCCCGCGGTGACATACTGCCCTTTCAGATCCACAACTTGATGTGGTTCGCTTAGTGCGGGCCTGCTCTGGCCCACTGCAACAAAACGCCCGTCCCTGACCAGCAGATAGCCATTTTTCACTATTTCGCCTTTTTCAGGGTGAATCAGATTGGCATTGATATAGAGAGTTTGCGACGTATCAGCGAATGACAGGGTTGGCCAGACAAGCGCCAGGGTAAGCATAATTCGGTACATGGTGAGTTTCCTGATTAATAAAAATTCAGGGTAGTAGTCGTGGGCAGGGCAGAAAGCTTACAACTTTTTATAAACAAGGGGGCTGAGTGACAGCCCCGACACAGATAAACCCGGAGATAGCCCGAAGCTATTCGGTGAGCCTGTTAAGTATTTTTTCTGCACTGTGTTTTTTGTGGCGAAAAAACAATATAGCCAGTAGCAGGATCAACAGGGCCAACAGCAGACGTGGCACATCTGCAGCAATATAACCCATAGTCAGGTAATCGGCGGCGACAAAGAGCATCAATACCAGGGTGAAGATGACAGTAGCAATCCAGCTTAACTGCCAGCGCAGAATTTCCTGTTTAATCAGACTGATATGTTCAGGCATGGATTAAATCGCCTTCAGGGCTGATATTGTCGTCCACTATCTCATCCGCCAACTCATATTCCGTGGCCCGGCTGTGGCGACGAATATGATCCACTGCAACATTGTGGATCACGCGGTAAATATAAGTATTAAGCGTGCACTGGTTGCTGAAACCCGGCAGCGATCGCCATACCGCCAGCGCCATATCCTGTGCCAGCTCATCACGCAGAGCGCAGCGGCATTCATAGCCAGAGGCGGCCCTGATGATCCTTGACTAGTATTGCTGCACTGTCTGTTCACGCTGGTCGTCCCCGGTATTCCTGTTGTTATCTGCCAAGCGCCATTACTCCGAAACCCTCAGGCTAATTTCTCTGCAGCTCTTTAGTCGTCAGATACCGACAAAGCTTACAAAAATAATTTTTGTAAGCTTTGCGGGAATAAGCCGACTGCAGTCTGTGAATCCCCATTGTGGGGACATCAACAAATGGAGCACGCATTATGTTTAGGCTGAAATCATTTCGTCAACTGAATAAAAAACGCACCCTGACTGTTATCTGGTCTTTGGTGCTACTTTGCTGGCTGGGCATGGCTGCCGCCTTGTTGCTGTCAGCAGATAGGAATATAACCCTTACAGTGGTTGCTGTGGTGGCGGTGATCACCGAAGTGGCATTCTGGTTTACCGCGCTGATACTGGGTGTGGCCATGGTGGATGCCAGAAAAGCCGTGGTCAGTAAGGTTACCGGTTTTTTCCGTTCTACCAGATCAGCGTCCGACCTATAAAAAAAGGCGTTGCAGACAAAGCAACGCCGCGTATTGGTATCTTTAGTTTAAAGGCAATTGCATATCGGGTTGGCGGCCGCGGCCCTTTATCAGAATACTTTGAGGATGAAATTCGACGATGCTGTAAGCCGTATCCTCAGTGTCGAGCATGCCATGGAAGGTGACAAAATGAATGCCGTGCTTTTTGCCATAGTCCCCCTTGTGGTTATGTCCATTGAACCAGGCTTTGACAATGGCATAGTCGCCAACCAACGCAAGTACCTCCTGATGATTCCATAGCCGGTGAGGATCCTCAGGGTAGACGGGAAAGTGACTCAGTATGACGACTTTTTTGCTCTCGCCGGTGGCCTGCTCAAGTGTTGCCTTAAGCCAGCGCAGTTGCTCTTTACCCACGGCACCATTCCAGGTGGCCTTGTCGGCATACTTGTCACGGATAAGCTGCATATTCTGCTGATGTCTGTCACTGCTGCCCGGCCAGCCGTGATGGCTGACATCATTACCGTCCAGGGCGATAAAACGCCAGTCATCGATATCAAAACTATAGTGTCGCGCAGGCATATTCAGCGCGGTGGTGATGTCGTTTTTATACCGGTCCTCGACAGCAAAATCATGGTTGCCAAGCACATGATAGAACGGCACCCGGCTTTTTGCGGTAATACGGTTAAGGACTTCGAAGCTTTGGTAGTCCTGGTCGATAAAATCACCTAAGTGCAGCGTGCCCTTTACCTGCTGTTGGTTGATATCTTCAACGGCTTCGCGCAGTTTGGCCGGACAACGTCGATACAGGCGCGCACCGTTGTCGTTTTTGTCGGCATACTGGCAATCGGCAATCACTGCCAGGGAGAAGGATGGTGAGTCCTGCTTCTGCATGGCTGCCCAACCAGCAAAAGACAAACTACATAAGCTCAATAAACACACAAGCTGTCGCAGGCTGATCGATTCTTTCATTCTGGTATCCTCTGAAAAGTTAGTCTCATGATTGCAAATGGTGCGTCGCCCCGACTTAGAGCAAAGGGAGTGACCTTTACAGGACAAACAATTGCCACAGAGTTTTCAGCTACAGGGCGGATGTCATAAAAACTTCATCTGTGTCGGTTCTAATCCGCCACTGAATTCAACCGAAGTGTGATTTCAACTTTATGATTGATCTGATTTTTTTTATAAATCAAAAATAATCTGGAAAATCTGGCGGGGATAATTGTCTTGTATGAAATGGACATTGATAACAACTCAGCATGCTATCCAAAGTTGAAAGCGGCGGAATTTATCCGCTGACGTCGGCACCTCAGCAAAGAAGTAATACGTTGGCCGTAAAAAACAATCTGAACACCCTTTATCGGGAGCACGCTGAAAATATCGTCAGGTACCTTCAGCGCAACTACGGTGCCGGTCCGCCTGAGCCTGAAGATGTTGTTCAGGACGTGTTTGCCCGATTTGGTGAGAGCCGCGATCCCGAATGTATCGATAACCCCAAGGCCTATTTATACAAGATGGCGGTGAATCAGACACTTAATGGCATTGATCGGGTAAAACGCATTAATCGGTATATTTCCGAGCAAATGTCAGCCGGGCAGGAGCAAATGGATGAGATTGATCCTGAGCGCCTTATAACCAGACAAAAACAACTGGCCTCGATTGGTGAATCACTGCATCTGCTGTCCGAAAAACAACGGCAAATACTGATTCGCAGTCGCCTCAAGGGGCAAACCTATGCGCAGATATCTGCCGAACTTGGCTGGAGCCAGGCCGATATTTCCCGTCATTTATACGCTGCTTTGTCTATTTTGCAGCAGGCAAGTGGCTATACCAATGAAGCGGGGTGAAGCAAAGATGAAAACGACCCTCCATACCGGCGATGCAAAGCAAACCGCGGACGAACAGGCTCTTGAATGGCTGGTGCGTTTGCAGTCCGGTGAGTTCAAACCAGAGGATGAGCAGGCCCTGCGCGCCTGGCTGGACGCGTCAGTGACTCATCAGCGGGCATTTGATAACGCCGCCAGTCTGTGGAAAGACGTGGGCCTGACCGACGAATTGATCTTTGCCGCTGAGAACAGCGCCGAACCGGTACGGCATAAAGTACGCTCGCCGTCGTTTTTGCAATCCGGTATTGCGATGTGCAGTACCTGGTTGCGGGCAATGTGCAGGCCGCTGGCAAACCCGGTCGCTGCCATATCCATGATGCTGTTAATTGGTTTTGCCACGCTGATACCGGGAGTCTTCGAACCTACACCAGACAGGTATCGGTCAGGCTATGCTGAGAATCGTCAGATCCTGCTCGAAGATGGCTCTGTGGTGACTCTGAGCGGACGCTCTGAGATTTCAGTGCTGCTGACCCGTGCCCGCAGAAATATTGAGCTGTTGCAAGGTGCCGCCCATTTTGAGGTGGCCAGGGATCCTCATCGGCCTTTTGTTGTCTCCGCCCTGGACGTGGAGGTCAGGGCTGTCGGCACGGCGTTTGAGGTGCGCAGCAGCGACAAGGTGCGGGTCTCGGTCGATGAAGGCCTGGTCAATGTGGTGGCAACAGCCAGTAACACCCGGTTGGTAAAGTCTCTGGGCCAGGGGCAGCGTATAACATTTTCAGCGGATACATTGTTCAGCGCCGTGCAACCCTACGAGTATGAGCATGCCCTGCAATGGCGGACCGGGCGGCTGGATTACCGGGGCGAGGCGCTGGCGGAGGTGCTCAAAGATGTGAATCGTTACCGCAAAACGCCGATAGTTTTAGCTGAACAGAAGTTGGCCGGATTACAGATCACGGCGTCGTTCCGGATTGATGAGTCTGATGCACTGATAGAGGGTTTACTCGTCACCCATGATCTCAGGGTTGAGCACAGGGCAGGGCGGATTCTGTTATTTCAACAGTGACATCTTCGCCAAAAAAACAGGCCAGATAAGATGTTAGAATTTTTGTAACATTTCAGGGTTAAGATCTTTGGTTGACCTGTATGTCGACAAGGCCGAATCCTGTATGAAGTATGCCGTTTCCATCAGTCTGCTGGTATTGATGCTGATTTATGGAAACCCGGTTTTGGCCGGACCGGACACAACCTATCCAGTAAACATTGAAAGTTCTTCATTGTCAGAGGCATTGAATGAACTTGCCCGGCAAACGGGCAAGGTGTTAGTGGCGCCCACAGAGATTCTGCCTGATACATCTGTTGTCAGTCTGCAAGGGCATTTTACCCTGGCGGAGGCATTGTCCAGGCTGTTGCACCAATCTGATGTTGAGCCCCGCCTGCGGGACAATATGATTTTGCTGGTACGCTCCCCTGAGCCACAAACACCTCTGCCCATCGAGGCACCGACAGCCACCGCCGCGAACCAGTCTGAGCTGATGGATACTATTATTGTCAGGGGTTATCGGGATAGTCTGAGCGCCTCGCAAATGCGCAAACGCAGTAATGTCCTGGGTTCCGATACTATCTTCGCCGAAGATATTGCCGATTTTCCGGAGCTGAACCTTGGTGATGCGCTGCAACGGCTGCCGGGCATGATTGCTGAAAGGGATAATGGTGAAACCCGTCAGTTGGGATTAAGAGGATTGGGGCCGAATTTTGTCAGGGTGCAAATCAACCATGTTGAGTCTCTGGCTACCTTTAACTCGATCTTCGATCATCGCGGCTCTGCCAGCCGCAGCCGCAACTTCGACTTCAATATTTTTGCGGCTGAATTGTTCAGACAAATCGATGTGGAGAAAACCTACACCGCTAAACAGGATGAGGGCGGTATCGCCGGAACCATTAATCTAATCACGCCAAGGCCATTCGATTTCGACCAGTCACAGGCTGCGGTGAGCATTAAGCAGGCTTATAACGAGCAATCCAACGCCTTTACTCCGCGTTTTTCGGCGCTCTTTTCTGCCTCAGGAGAACAGGCAGGGGGGTTATTGTCGGTCGCCTACAGTGAAACCAATACTTTTGAAAGTGGTCATCGGGACTGGGGCTGGCGTACCTTCAGTCGCTCAGCCTCCGGGCCTGACCTTAGCCTGCCTCAGAAAGCGGCGCTTGCTGATGGTCGGCTGGTAGGCCCCACAGTGGCGTCTTACACCTTTGCCCGTCGTGAGCAGCGCCGTCTCGGTCTGACAACGTCTTTGCAATGGTCGGTATCTGAGGCGCTACAGCTGTCATTTGACAATCTCTATGCCAGCCTCGACAGTACTGACCATGAATATAACCTGGCCAATCAGAATATGCAGGGTGTCACTGCGCTGGACTATGATCGTCACAACACGGTGCAGTTTGCCCGGTTTGAACAGGCTGATATTCGCAGCGAAGCCAAGTATTCAGAGGTGCAAACCGAATTCTGGAGCAGTATTGTGGATCTGTCTTACAGGATCAACAAAGATGTGTCTTTGCATCTGTCGGGCAGTCAAACCCGCTCAGATTTTTTCAGTCCGGTTCACGACAAGATTTTCCTGCAGGCGCCGGGGCGGGCTTTTGGATTTGATTACCGCGAGCACCAACGGGCTCCTGCCAGACAGTACGATTTTGATCTTGCCGACAGGCAACATTGGCAATTGCATCGTGCCGATGTGCGCGAAGATCAAATCCGAAATCGCTTCTTGTCGCTGAATGCCGATCTCACATGGCATCTGGATGCCCAGTATAGTGTTGAGTTTGGTGGCCAGTACAAAGGCTTTATTTCTCAGGGGTTTGAACGGCGGGACGATGTCAGGGATCTGAACGAACTTGGCCTAGGATATGTGACTGCACCTGTCAACATGCCTTCACATCCGGATTTCGTGGTCGCTGATGTTAACAAGAGCTTTGCCGGAATACTGGAGCAGGGATTGCAGGGGCGCATTTCCCGACAACCCTTCGACCGCACGCTGGGTGCTGAGTCCAATCGCCTCGGCACCGCCTTTGAGTTGGAGGAAGAAACGTTTGGGCTGTACGCTCAGCTTAATATCGAAATTAATGACCTGCGCGGTAACCTTGGCCTGCGCTGGCTTGATACCCGGTTTAGCAGCTCAGGGGAGTCACTCATCACCAGTGAGAGCAGTAGTAGCGGTGATAATCTGACACTGACGCCGTTATCCTTTGCCAGTGGTTATCAGCAGTGGTTGCCGAGCCTGAATCTGGCCTGGGATGTCAGTGACAATCTCACACTCAGGTTCAGTGCCAGTCGTAATTTGTCCAGGCCGGGCATCAGTGATCTGCGTGCGACAGCGGATGTAAGCATTCCCGACAACAGAGTTGATCAGGGCAATCCGGAACTTCGTCCCTTTGTCGCCAGATCACTGGATTTTGGCGCTGAGATTTACTTTGGACAGGTCGACTTCGTTGGCCTGTCACTTTATTACAAGGATCTTGACTCGTACATTGTCAATCAGACCCGTCTGGTTGATTTTGATCAGTTAAATCTACCCGTAAGCTTGCTTACAGAAGACAGGAAAGGGCAACTATTCTCTTTATCCCAGCCTTTTAATGGTGATGGAGGCGTGATTCGTGGCGCTGAATTGTCGTCACGGTTTGAGTTTGTACCCGGCGTCGGTATGCTGGCAAATTATACTTTCGCTCAGGGTAAAACCCAATATGGCATCAATGGCAGACAGATAGACGGTCCGCTGCTGTACCTGTCAAAGCACACCTATAACCTGACGCTTTACCTTGAGTATGCCAGGGGGGGGGTGAGGATATCCACGACCTTCCGGGATCGTTATTTTACCGAAGTGGACAATATCAACGACTTCCATGGCGTAAATGCTCTGCAGTTTGTTGATGCCTCGCTTTTTTTCAAACTCTCTGAGAACGTCAAGCTGACGCTGGACGCCCTGAATCTGAGTGATGAAGATATTGACGTTTTTGCTGATCCTGAGGCCAATCGCCCCCTGGTCAATACAAGATCCGGACGCCGCTGGCAACTGGGCTTAAGCCTTGCGTTCTGAGGGCGCTCTGTCAGTCCTGAATATGAAACTTTTATGAAGATGCTGAACTAACTGAAAACTCCTCTTTGCTGCTTTGTCTTGTGGCTGATTCAACCACTGCGCCGCCGTGCGGCGCTACAGATAGCCAAGATGAGAGTAACCAGAGGATCAGCATTAATGAAAACCCGTAACAGCATTCATAAAGTCGCTTTCGCCGTGACGTCGGCTCTGACTATAACCGGCACCAGTGTGGCTCAACAGGATGTCAATCAGCGTAACGAGGCTACCATCGAGCAGATCGTGGTCAAAGGTTATCGTTCCAGCCTGAGAGAGAGTGCGGCCCTTAAACAGGATGCCGATAATGTTACCGAAACCATTCTCGCCGAAGATATTGCCAGTTTCCCGGATCTTAACCTGGCGGAATCCTTACAACGGATCTCCGGGGTGACCATTTCAAGGGATTCAGGTGAAGGTCGGCAGATTGCATTGCGTGGTCTTGGCCCCAACTTCACACGGACCAGAGTCAACGGGCTGGAGGCTCTTTTTACCACTGACTCGGGGGTTGACCAGCGTGGTAGTGCCTCGCGCACCCGGGATTTTGATTTCAGCGTGTTTGCATCTGAATTGTTTAATCGTATTGATGTACATAAATCCTACGATGCCAGTTTAGATGAAGGTGGGCTGGCCGGTACGGTAGACTTACACACTGCGCGCCCCTTTGACTATGACGGTTTCCGTGGTGCGTTGTCGGCCAAGGCCATCTATAACGATATGAATGACAGTACCGGACCTCGTCTGGCGGCGCTGCTGTCAAATACCTGGGGAGATGTCGGGGCACTGGTGTCAGTGGCCTATTCGCAGGTGGAAACCATTGAGAAGGGTTACCATGTCTGGTCCTGGCGCCGGGCCAGCTTTGGCGAGAATAATGTTGCCGATTCGGTGGATGCGGCGGTGGCCGACAGATTGGTCAATGCAACCGGTGCGAACCGGGTTTTTGTGCCACGGGCCAATAATATTGCCTCCTGGCACAACGATCGTGAACGCCTGGGGATTACGGCGTCATTGCAGTGGCAGCCCTCCACAACAGTCAACTGGTCACTGGACGGTCTGTTTGGTCAGTTGTCTAACGATCGGATAGAAAACCAGATTTCCACAGCAGGTACCAATGCCTTTACCGGTGATGTTACCGCCGGTCAGTTGTTGGTGGATGCAGCTATTGTTGGTGATAACCTGATGTATGCATCTTTTGAAAACCTCGATTTGCGTACCGAGTCAAAAGTCAGTTATGGAGAAACCAATTTCTACCAGTTATCCCTGTCCGGCGAGTTTTTTATTACCGATGCATTATCGGCTAACCTGTTGCTGGGTCGATCAGAATCAGACTTCGACCAGCCGGTTCATGACAAGGTGTTTGCCGAAGCGTCCGGGCATACTTTTTCTGTTGACTGGCGCGACGCCGCGTACGGACAAAACAGCTATGGCTTTGATATTGCGGATGCCGCTGAGTGGTCATTAATGCGTACCGACGTTCGTGAAGACAGTATCGATAATCAATATAATACGGTGCAGACTGACTGGAGTTATGAATTTGATAACGGTGACTCGTTAGACTTTGGTGCACAGCTAAAAAGCTATGAGTCAAATGGTTTCGAACGCCGAGATCGTGAAGACTGGGAGAACGATGCGGAGGCCCCCGAGGCGGTTTTCCAGTTGACCCAAATCCCCATATTACGTCCCTATATTATTGCCGATAACTTCGCCACCTTTGAGCGTGTCGAAGCCACCGGACGTATCTCACGGCAGCTGGATGCCTCCTTTAATCGCCCAGGCACAGTTTATGACCTCAAAGAAGAAACCACAGCCGCCTACGCCAAATACAATTTTTACAAAGACATCGGTGGCATGGCTTTACGTGGTAATCTCGGTGTGCGCTGGTATCAGACAGAACAGACGTCCAGCGGTGAAGTGAATACCGGAACCGGGCTGGAATATGTCACTTTCGAGAAAAATTACGATGATTTTCTGCCGAGTGTCAACCTTGCGCTGGATCTGAATGATCAGTGGGTACTGCGGGTCGGCGCTAACCGCAACATTTCCCGCCCTGCTCTGAATCAATTACGTGCCGCAGCTCAGGTGGGCGTTGCGGATACCCGTATCGGCGCCGGAAACCCGAATCTTGAACGCTTTGTGGCTGACTCATTCGATGGCGCGCTGGAGTATTACTCTGAAGATCTGCGTTTTGCTCTGGGCCTGTTTTACAAGGATATGGATTCCTTTATCGTCGAACAGTCGGTTACCAAACCTTATGCGCAAACTGGTTATCCTCTGGAGTTTCTGGAGTTTGATCCACGGGTCAATGCACAAACTGAATTTACCGTACAGCAACCCATAAACGGTGATGGAGCAACAGTCCAGGGGCTGGAGCTGGCACTACAGGCGGACCTCACCTTTTTGCCTGGTCTGTTAAGTAACCTGGGTGTTGCCACCAATGTGACGCTGGCCGATGGCGAGACGACCTTATTTAACGAAGGACAGGCGTTTGAAGTAACTCCTCCGGGGTTGTCCGAACTGGCGTACAACATCACAGTCTATTATGAAACCGATAGCTGGGGGCTGCGTCTGTCTCAGGCTTACCGGGATGATTACGTAGCTGGTGAAGGTGAAAGTCAGAATGTGGTTCAGGGTTATGACGATACCCGCTTCATCGACTTTAAGGCGTTTTATAATGTTTCAGAGCAACTGCAGGTTACCTTCGAAGGCAATAACCTGACTGATGAACGTATCCGCCAGTTCCAGGACAACCGCACACAGTCCTACACAACCAGTGGCCGCAATCTGATTTTAGGTATGGTTTACACGTTCTGATCCAAGGCTAATCCGCGACATTTCATGCCCCCGTGACCACGGGGGCATTTTTCACATCTATTGAATCCTGTAAAACCTCTCCCTTGTGTAAAAATAATATTGCCAATCAAACAGCCTGATGGGAAAAGACCCGGATATTGTTGGTATACTGGCAAACAAATGTGGATGGGAGAAGTTATGAAAGTCTGTGGTGTTGATTTAAAGGGTAATGAAGCGAATATTTGTTTGTTGTCGCTGGTGGACGGGCTGTTCCATGTGCCTGATTGTCGCAGCCGGAAGCTGACGCTGGCCGATACCAGTGCCAAGGGGCTTAAGCATTTTCAGAGTACCTTTGCCAAGCTGGTGGCAGACTATAAGATTGAAAAGGTGATCATTCGCCAGCGCCCGGCTAAGGGCAAATTTGCCGGGGGCGCCGTTGGTTTTAAACTGGAAGCGGCTATCGAGCTGATTGAGGATCTGGAGGTGGTGGTGTTCAGCCCGACGGATATCAAAGAGTCTCTGCGTCGCAATCCCCTGACGGTACCTTTTGCCGAAACCGGCCTTAAACAGTTTCAGGAAACCGCCTTTAATACTGCTTATGCCTGGCTGATGAAGGCTATCCATACTTCATAGTCAGCCAAAACTGATATAGAACATTGTTTTTATTGACCGATAATCCGGATAACAAAGGAGAGTATGATGCAGTTAAAGCTACAAACAGTGATATGCAGCACCCGGCCCGGGCGGATTGGCCCACCGGTGGGGAAGTGGTTTAACGAGTTTGCAGGCCAACACAGCAGTTTTGTCTCTGAGCTGGTGGATATTGCTGATTACAACCTGCCGGTCTATGACGAACCTAATCATCCCCGTCAGCAGGATTATCAGAAAGAGCATACCAAAGCCTGGTCGGCCAAAATCGAACAGGCAGATGCCTATGTGTTTGTGCTCCCCGAGTATAACTTCTGCCCGCCACCGGCGTTTTTTAATGCCCTGAACTTTATTTATAACGAGTGGAATTATAAACCCTGTGGTTTTGTCAGTTACGGTGGTGTTTCTGGCGGATTGCGTTCTGCGCAACTGGCTAAACAGCTGGTTACTGCGCTCAAAATGATGCCAATCCCGGAGGGCGTGCTGGTACAGATGCCCTGGAATAAAGTGGATGACGAGCGCCAGTTTACGCCCGAGGAACCACATAAAAATTCGGCCACCGATATGCTCAAAGAGCTGCATCGCTGGGCCGCGGCCCTTAAAGCCATGCGCGAATAACCACAGGCAAATCAGTACAGGTCGCGATGGTAACGGCCTTGCTCTGTCAGTTGTTCCAGCAGTTGTTCACCCAACAATTTTTGCAGGCACTGATGGACGCCGTCACCCATGCCGCTTTTATTGCCGCACAGGTAAATCTCGCCATCCTGTGCCATAAAATCCTTCAGTGCCCCGGCCTGGCTGTTCAGTACATACTGCACATATCCAGGCTGCGGGCCTTGTGAGTAGGTTTTGTCGAGGCGACTGATCAGGCCCTGATCGCGCCAGTAGTCCAGTTCATGGGCAAGGGGATTATCATGGCTCTCGCTGCGCTCCCCGAATATCAGCCATACCGGCCCGGCATCAGCCTGAGCTGCCCGTTGCATCAGTTGTGCACGCATCCCGGCCAGACCGCTGCCAGCGCCAATCAATAACAGCGGGGCGCGATGGTTGTGAATATGGCAATGCACATTCGCTTGTATAGTGGCAGCGAAATGCTCTCCGGTCATACAATAGCGGGTCAGCCATCCGGAACCTGTTCCCGGTCCGCCATCGGTGCGGTATTGCAGCCGCACAATCAGCTTAAGCACGCCTTCAGCGGGTACCGATGCAACAGAATACTGACGCTGTGGCAAATGGGGTAATTGATCCAGCCAGTCCGTTACAGGCGAGCCTTGAGGGCAACCCTGTTCAGGCAAATGCCGCTCTGCCAGCCAGTCAGACAGCGATTGGGCCCGCTGGTTGATGACTACTATCTTCTCAGCCTCCATTTGCGTGCGTTCAAGCCAGCGTTGTATTTTTTGCGGATCATGTTTGGGCTGTATTGTCAGTACGTCACCGGCCCGCCATACGGGCATCGGGCCAGGCATACTCAGGCTGAGTAAATACAGTGGCGCGTTAGTGCTGCCGGGATTAAGTTGTTGCCGTTGGCACAACTGCCAATGTAAGAGTGGCTGGACCGGCTGACTGGTGTGAGGTGTAGCCGCAGCAGGCAGTTGCCAGTGCATCAGATCATTTGCCGCATCAATCTCGGTCAGCGGCTGCTCCGCCTGGGCCCCCAGCGCCGCGAGCCCCTGATAAAGCTGATGGCCAAAGGCGCAAAAGCCTGCGTAATTGCGATCGCCAAGGGCAATCACCGAGTAGCGTAAATGAGACAGATCAACAGCAGATTTAGCCTGAGGCTTTAAAAAGCGCTGGCTGAAGCGCCGGCCATTATCCGGCGGTTCACCTTCGCCATAGGTGCTGACCACAAACAGTGCCTTCGGGGTGTTTTTCAACAGGGTGGGGGATACCTGATTAAGGGGCAGAATATTAACTCTGCCACGCTCAGCAAGTTGTTGTGCCTGTTGTCTGGCCAGAGCTGCCGCATTGCCGCTTTGGCTGGCATAGGCCACCAGCAGATCTGCCCGGGCGTCTGCCAACGGGCGAGTCCCGCGATGACGGCAAAGCAGCCATACGCAGCCAAGCAGCCAGATAGTGGTTATCACACCGGCGAGGATCAGGCGTTGCGCTTCTGTCATGGGTGCTGTCTTTTTCTGTGAGGTTGCTGTGCGCTATTAAAGCGGCAGTACCTCAAACGTTGCCGAATAACTGCCACGACGCTGAGTAGCAGGGGCTTTGGCCTTATCATCCTGATATCCCGCTTCAAGGAAATACTGTCCGGCTACGGGCCAGGTGATACTGATATATCCCTGCTCGCTGGCTTTCACCTTGATCGCTTGCTGGCTGTCGCGATAGCGCATACCACCGGGGATCACTTCAACTTCAGCGCCGTTAGCCGGTTCACCATTAAACAATAAACGGAACCGGGCGGTTTCTGTGGCGTACAGATCATTCGGGTGAGTCTGAGGGATTAGCTCCAGCCCCTGATTGGTGGGTGTGAAAACCTTATCCGTGGGGGCACCCAGTGTGACAAAGGTCTCGATACGCCGGTAACTGCGGCTGACCCGCAGGTTTTTAGCGTCTTTGGGTACCGCGGTGTCGAATTCGCTGTCTTTAGCGGTTTGACCGCGGCCGGGCCACATTTTGCGATTGCCGTCGTCATCTTCCCAGAATGCGCGCAAACCGCCAGCGGCATAGGCAATTTTGTAGGTGCCCTGTTCAGCAAGCTGAATATCAAAGGTGGAGCGATATTTACCCTTGGCGGCATGTTCGGGTTTTACCGGGTTGCCAAGTGGTGACAGGATTTCCACACCGTCAATGCCCATTGCCACATGATCAGGGTGAAACAGGGTATTGGAAATGGCAGCATCAAAGGTGACATAAGGGGCGTCGCCGGATAATACCGTCGAACTGGGCAGGATCCAGGCCCGGTGCGCGTGAGCCTGTGATAAGGTCAGCGCGGCCAGAGCAAGGCATATCGCCGGTTTGGTAAAAGCAGTTAAGCGCATAAATATTCTCCTGTTAGTGAAGCGGTTCTAATGAGTTGCATTCAGGGTTAAAACAATCCGGCCAAGTTCACTCTCTCCCCGGGCCGATAAAGGGAAGCGATTTTCTGACAGTGGCAGGTTCAGAGGCAGTTCTATCAGTTCTCTGCCACCCACCTCACGGGATGCTTCGATGCGAAGACGATATGCGCCGGAGCTGAGATCAACCAGTTCGCCGTGGTTCAGTGGGATTGTGATGCTGTGTTGTCCCGGACCACGGGTGGCGGAGGTCACTCCGTCGTAGGGGAGCTGTAGTTGCCGTCCGCCACGGCGCCACCACTGGCGCAGATCTTTAAGCCATTGCTGGCCTTCGTTGTCGCGCATATTGAGGTCATACCAAAGGGCAATCTGCCGTGCCTTGCGACTTTCATCTTCAAGCCACACGGCAACATAGGGTTTGTGGTATTCGGCTACCTCCAACCTGGGAATTTCAATTTCCAGTTTAAGGTTATCGGCACGGGTCGCCGGGCTCAGCAACAGCAAAGCGATGCTGCAGGTACAGATAAAATGGTTCAATTGCATAGGGTTACTCATATTCAATGGATAAAAATCAGCATGATCATCAGCGGAATCAGCATGCCAAGAGTGGTTAAAGGCCAGGTTGTCAGACGGTTTGACGACTGACGCCAGAGCAGAATCAGGCCTGTCACACAAAACACCACGCAGGCCGCGGCGAAGATATCGATAAACCATCGCCACACGGCTCCGCTGTCGCGGCCTTTATGCAGATCATTGAAATAGGCCACCCAGCCGCGGTCGGTTTTCTCATACAGAAACTCGCCGCTTTGGGTATCCAGCGCCAGCCATGCATCCTGACCAGGGCCGGCCATACTCAGGTACAGCTCAGGGTCATCCCATTCACCTTCAAGGTCTTTACCCATACTGATGTCATGCCGGTTGGCCAGCCACGCTCGCAGCGGTGGGGATAACCTCTGTGGCTGTGGGTTTTGTGCCAGCCATTGTTTAAGCATGGGTTGCGGGACCCTGGCTTCTACAGTGATCACCTCAAGGCTGGCAGGAATATCCGCCGCATGGTTGAGGGTAATGCCCGTGATGGCAAACAGCAGCATACCGGCCAGACATAACGCGGCACTGATCCAGTGCCACTGTCTGACAGAGCCAAGCGATGCACTCATTGGCATGCCGCCGCTGCGGCTTTAACACAGGGCGTCATATCAGAACGACGCCGTCACGCCGATCCAGAAATTACGCGCCTTGTCTTTGACGTTGTAATCGTCACTGAAGACGACTTCGCTGACTGCGCCGCGACCGGTAATATACTCGTACTCCCCATCGCCATTGAGATCGGTATAGCTGGTGCTGTAAGAGGTAAAGTCACGATCGAGCAAATTATTAACCCGGGCATTAATACTGATGTGGTCGTTAATGTTATAGCGGGCACCGAGGTTGAGCAGACCGTAGTTTTTGTAGTACAGCGCCTTGTCCAGGGTGTTGTCCCAGCCGCGGTAACGGTCGGAGCGGTGCTCACCCTGAAGGTACAGATTCAGATCTGCACTGAGCTGCCAGCCCAGCACCAGATTGGCCATATGCTCGGCGGTGTTGGTCAGTGGCTGGCCCTGTTGCGGGCCGCTTTTCTGTTCGCTGTCGGTCCAGGTATAGTTGCCCTGAACAAACCATTGGCGGCTTATCTGGTAACGCCCGGCCAGTTCCACACCCTGCAGATCCACCTTGTCGATATTGATTTTCTGACTGTAGGTGGTGTAACCAAGCTGGTCATAGGCACCGAGGTTTACACAGGGACGCTCACCGCCGGTGACTTCGCAGCTGTATATGGTATCTCCACGGGCAATTTTGTCGTCGAAGCGGGTGCTGAAATAGGTGATATCGAAGTGATGCGACTCTGTGTCTGAATTCCAGTACAGCGCAACTTCAGAATTAACACTGGTTTCCGGTTGTAACTCAGGGTTACCGGCAAAGGGGCTGGTGCCCTGACCACCGAAACCGGTGATACCATCGTACAGATCTGTGGTTTTGGGCGTTTTATAGCCGGTGGAGACGCCGCCTTTCACTGTCCACGCGCTGTTCAGGGAATACACGGCATATAGACGCGGTGATACCTGGCTGCCAAACACATCATGGTTGTCATAGCGTACCCCACCGGTGATGGTCAGATAGTCGCCAGGCATCCAGTTGTCTTCCACGAACAGGGAGTACATCTTCTGCTCCTGCACGGCGCCGGCCTGGTTGTCTTCCATACCGAACACACCATCTTTAAGTTCGCCGTCGATGATTTGTCCGCCCAGCACCAGTTTATGATCACCGGCAAGATTAGTCAGTGGAATGTCCAGGCGGGCATCAAAGGTGTACTGGCTGGAGTTCAGTGGCCGGTCGGGTCTTGGCAAAAAGGTTTGTTCAGCCAGTGCTTTACGCTGAGCTTCAGTCATTCCGGCATACTCACCCCCGCCATCATACATTTGTTGCAGGTGCAGTCGCTCAGCAACGCTCAGTGGTAAGGTGCGGCCAAGGTTGTCGGTGTCTACATGGGCTAACGCCAGACTGCCGGTTCCAAAACCCCAGTCGCCCTCATAGCCAAGCGACCACCACTGACGGGCAAACTCCTGTTCTGCGGCATAACCTGCCCGGGGCATAACCTGACCGCCGCGATCCTGCCAGATGGACTCAATACTGTCTTTTGTGCCAAGCGGGTAGGTGATACTGCCGCTGTCCACGTCAAACGAGGGGGTATTATCATAGCTCTGATGAGAATCATCAAAATCGAATCGCAGTTCGTGGCCTCTTGCCGGGGTGTAGTTTAGGGTAAAGCCAAACTGTTCGCTGGTGCTGTCGACGGTTTTACCGCCACTACCAAAACCCAGTGCCCGTACATGCTCTTTGCCGTTGGGATCCACGGCGGGTTCAAATTCGGGTGAAGAGGCTAGTTGTTCATACACACTGCCACGCAAACCGAGTGTCAGTACATTCTCGATCAGCGGCCCCATCACGCTGAAGTCTGTGGTCAGGTCGTCACCAAACTGGTCGTTACTTTGCAGACTGCGACCGAAGGTAATTGCGCCGGTCCAGTCTTCGGTATGGCGTTTGGTGATCACATTAATAACGCCGCCTAATGCATCGGCACCATACAGGGTGGAGGCAGGCCCACGGATAACCTCAATGCGCTCGATGGCTTCCAGTGGCGGAACATGATTAAAGGCATTACCACCAAAGTTGTTGGGATAAATATCGCCGTGGTTGTTCTGGCGGCGACCGTCGATAAGGATTAGAGTGTATTCACCTGTCAGACCACGCATGCTGATGCTGCCCTGACCGGTTTTATCTCTGGTCGTGCCGATATCAATACCTTCCTGGTACTTCACTGCGTCGAGCAATGAGGTAAAAGGACGGGTTTTAATGTCTTCATTGGTGATGACCGAGATACTGGCGGGAGCTTCAGTAAGTTTTTGTTCAAATCCTGTGGCTGTGACCACAATATGTTCCAGTCCCGGCGTCGCCTGTTCGTTAGCAATAACTCCTGAGTGACAAGAGATGGCAATACATAGTGCTAATGACTGGCGTTTAAAGCCCTGTTTCATTTGAGTGTCCTTGTGTTATCGGCCCTAATCGAAGAATTACGAATGATACTGGTTTGCATTTGCATTTCAATGCAAATGATAATAATTCTCAAATATGATTATGTTATAGAATAGCGGGTCATACAGTGATGCAGTCCTGGCCGTAGTATGAAGAACAGCAAAAGGCTCCACGCAAGTAACATTATTTCGGGCCTGTTTTTACGGTTCTTTGTACGAACACAATAAGTTAGGGTGTCTGTCACCGTTGTTTGGGGTAAGACTTTATGAAGCGTTGCGTATTTTTATCCATGGACGATATTGGCGATTATTACGTTTATGACAACTTGCTGATATCACCGATGGCAGAGCAGGGCTGGCAGGTGACAACTATGTCATGGAAAGAAGAAAATACAGACTGGAGTCAGTTTGATGCGGTTATTCTGCGCAGCTGCTGGGACTATCAACAGTTTCCTGAGGATTTTCTTCACCGTCTGGCACAGATTAGCGAAAGTACGACCTTGTTTAACGATCTGGAAACGGTGCGCTGGAATATCAGTAAACGCTATCTCAAAGAGCTGGAAAAGGCCGGAATACCGATTGTTCCTACCGTGTGGCAGGAACAATTCGATCCACAACAGATCCAATCGGCTTTCGCTCACTTCGATACCGATGAGCTGATTATTAAACCGCTGATTAGCGCCAGCGCTGAGCATACCTATCGACTTGGCGTGAGTGATGATCCCGCACAACTGAGGATGTTGGAATCAGTGTTCTCTGAACGGGCGCATATGCTGCAACCTTTTATAAGTAATGTAATTGATGATGGAGAAGTGTCGTTATTTTTCTTTGGCAGTCGATTTAGCCATGCTATTCGTAAGGTACCAAAGTCAGGTGATTTCAGGGTTCAGGAGGAGCATGGCGGACAGCTCCATGTTTTTGCGCCTGATGCAGAATTGTTGGCGCTGGCTGGCAGAACCTTAAAGGTTATTCCTGGCCAGACGCTTTATGCGCGCCTGGATTTTATCTGCTGCCAATATGGCTATGTGGTAATGGAGCTGGAGCTGATCGAGCCCTCACTCTACTTTAATATGGATCCTGGCTCTGCACAGCGTTTTGTACAGGCACTGACAGACAAAACGGGTAATACTAATGAACAGAAATCATAAGAAAACCGAAGCCAGCCTGGTTAAGGCGTTGACACTAGCCTGTGAGGAAATAAAAAGTTGGGAAGTGGGGTTTAGCTGGTTAACTCACACCGTAGATTATCCACATTTTCCCCAGAGTCTGGTCATTACCTGTGTGTTTGAGACGGATGAGAATGTTCAGACCATGATCAATACCAGCCAGGACATCAGATTGCGAGCGGAAATTACCTCTCAACTGAAACGGGCACAGTTGCTATTGCAAAATCCACAGCAGCATATTGCTCTGGATTCGGAGCAATCATGTCATCGTGAACACCAGGGCAACTGGCGCAAAAGACTGGAGGGCGGGTAAGTTACAATAATGCCGGATTGTCGAGCCACAGCGCCCAGTTTAATACTGCGGCAAAGCTGACCCACAACCAATAAGGTAGCAGTAACGTACCGGCAATTTTATTGCAGCGCCAGAAGTTGATCATAGTGAGCAAAATCAAACCCCACAGTAAGAGGATTTCTGCAAAGGCAATGGCACCCAGAGCCCAGGTGAAGAACAGCCAGCTCCATAACCCATTCAATACCAGTTGCAGGGCATATAAGCCCAGTGCCGCTTGCTTTTGTGAACAGCGGCTTCGCCATACCAACCAGGCCGCGATGGCCATCAGTGTGTAGAGTAGTGTCCATACCGGACCAAATAACCAGGCAGGGGGAGCCCAGACAGGTTGGGTGAGCTGAAGGTAGAAATCAGGCGCATCGATTGAGGCGATACTGCCTATGGCGGCCACGATATAAGTAACAAGCAGAAAAAATATCAGCATCAGACTCTGTCGTAGCAGGCTGGGTTGAGGCATGTCTTATTCCCCTTTTTGTTGTTGTTCCTGAAGCTGCTGCCACAGTTTCTCTGCTTCATCGGTCAGCATGGCAAAGCTTTTTATATCCCCCCGCCGCTGTGCCTGCATGGCTTGTTCCAGCCGCGTATCATATTGCTTGCGCAGTTTTTTATTGGGGTCTCGCCTGAAGATATTAAACATTTTTGCTCATCATCATAAAGTACGTAAATGTGGAATACGTCAGTGTCTGTAAAAAAGACCAGAAAAACCTAGCGGTAGGTGCAAGGTGGGGCATACACTGGGAAGGTGGGGCTTTTATATGAAAATCGTCTTACAAATCATAGGTCTATATTTGCTCTAAGGGCCTGCATGTTCTACACCTTTAAGAGACTATAAACAGGGGAATCGCTAAGGCAGCTTTTTGTCTGATGTCCGGAACCAATGTTAGTCGCGGCATTTGGACCCCTTGTTTTTCCGGTCTGACACGTGCAGTGTGTAAACAGGCTTTGTTCTGCGACATAAAAATAAAAAGGAGTTCTTAGCATGCCAGAGAATACCCCGGCCAAGATCAATCCAAATGTGTTTTATCCCGCCACCGGGCTGATTGTTCTTATACTGCTGTTTTCTGTTATTGCCCCTGATACTGCCAATACAACCTTTCAGGCCGTGCAGGCCGCGATTATAGAAAATGGCAGCTGGTTCTATGTAGTGGCGGTGGCCGTTATACTGGTTTCAGTGCTGTATCTGGGTTTTTCGCGCTTTGGCAGTATCAAACTTGGTCCCGATCATTCTGTGCCTGATTATGGCATGGGGACCTGGTTTTCTATGTTGTTCTCCGCTGGTATGGGCATTGGTCTGATGTTTTTCGGGGTTGCCGAGCCGGTGATGCATTTTCTGGCACCGCCAACCGGTGATCCGGCTACCGTGGAAGCGGCCAGAGAAGCAATGAAAATTACTTTCTTTCACTGGGGACTGCATGCCTGGGCAATTTACGCCATCGTGGCACTGATACTGGCATTTTTCGCCTATCGCCATGGCTTGCCTCTGACCTTACGGTCGGCTCTGTATCCGCTCATCGGTGAACGTATTTATGGACCTATCGGTCATGCAGTGGATGTGTTTGCTGTCATTGGCACCCTGTTTGGCGTGGCGACATCGCTGGGCTATGGGGTAGCGCAGGTGAATGCCGGGTTTAATTATTTGTTTGGCATGCCGGTAAGTACCACCATGCAAATTTTATTGGTGGTGGGGATTACCTCACTGGCCGTCATATCAGTCACCACCGGGCTGGATAAAGGCATACGTCGCTTGTCAGAACTGAATATGATTCTGGCAGTGGCATTGTTGTTGTTTGTGCTGGTGCTTGGCCCCACCGTATTTTTACTACAGGCCTTTGTCCAGAATACCGGCTCTTACCTGTCCGATATTGTCGATAAGACGTTTAACCTGTTTGCCTATGAAAAAACTGACTGGATTGGTGGCTGGACCGTTTTTTACTGGGGATGGTGGCTTTCCTGGGCACCTTTTGTCGGTTTGTTTATTGCCCGGGTTTCCAGAGGACGAACGATCCGCGAATTTGTGCTTGGGGTATTGTTAGTACCGACAGGTTTCACACTGATGTGGATGACCTTCTTTGGTAATTCTGCCATTGAGTTGATTCTTAATCAGGGGGCGGCTGAGTTAGGCGATCTGGTGCAAAAAGATGTGTCGATTGCCTTGTTTGCTTTCCTGGAGCACTTCCCTCTGTCCAGCATCCTGTCTTTGCTGGCGACACTGATGGTCATTGTGTTCTTCGTGACTTCTTCGGATTCCGGCTCTATGGTCGTGGATATGCTCTGTTCCAATGGGCGTGATGATACTGCCCTCTGGCAGCGCGTTTTCTGGGCCAGTGGTGAGGGTGTCGTGGCTATAGTGCTGCTGTTGGCAGGCGGTCTGGGGGCTTTACAGACCATGGCAATTGCCAGTGCCTTACCCTTCACCGTTGTGCTGCTGATAGCAACCTATGGACTGATTAAGGCACTGCGTATCGATGTTCATAAACGCGATGCATTGCAGAATAGTTACCTTACTGCCGCGACCATGGGGACCAAAAACTGGCGCGAAAGATTACAGAATATCATCGATTATCCGAGTAAAGAGGTGGGGCGGCGCTTTATACAGAAGGTTGCTACACCGGCTTTTGATGAAGTCGCCCAGGAAATGCGGGACAAGGGTTACACGGTTGATGTGACCAAAGATGATCCTGATCGCCTCAGCTTTAAAGTGGTACATGGTGAGGAGATCGACTTCCTGTATGAGGTGATGCTGAGTCCTCATGTACGTCCGGCCTTTCTGACACCTGAAGCCGAAGCTGACCCTCATAATATGGATGAAGCTAAATTGTACTTCCGGGCTGAAGTTCACTTAGGCGAAGGCGGTCAGGATTACGATATTCTGGGCTGGTCCAGAGAGGCAGTCATAGGCGATATTATTGATCACTATCACAAGCATATGCATTTTTTACATGTGTTGAGATAACGGAGGAAATATATGGTGCGCCATACACCTCGCCTGTTATTGGCTCTGTGTTTGGCGACCCAGCCTGTTTGCGCTGATGAGAAACAACGCAAACTGCAGCAGGAGTTGAAGTCTATCCTGGAGCAGATGGTGACGTTACAGGCCAGGGTCAAGGAACTCGAAGCCCGGTTGGCGGAGCATGACAATGACACAGCTACAGAAAGTAACTCTGCAACAAAAGCCGATAGCGATGAGATTGAATCTGTGCGGATGCCGCGTGCTCCTGACCCGCGACTCGCGCAACTGGAACGTGATGTAAAGGCCGCAAAGAATGCTCCGATTCGGGTTGGTGGTGCGGTACGCTTTCAATACGTTTATCAAGATTATGCTCAGGGAAACAAGGATCGTGGGGGTGATGTTGACTTCGATCTGATTCGGCTTGATTTTAATGGCGAGATTGGGGATGTGATTCTGGCAGCCCAGTACCGCTGGTTTCAATATATGGAAGCCGTACAAAAAGCCTACGTGGGCTATAATCTGAGTAAATTCTGGCAGGCTCAGGTGGGCATTATCAATGTTCCCTTTGGCAATCTGCCATACAATTCCCACAATTATTTTTTCAGTTCCAATTTTTATGCAGGCCTGGAAGATAATCCCGAAACCGGCGCAAATCTCCGCTATCGCAGCGAAAAATGGGAGTGGGATCTGGGGTTTTACAAAAACGGTGAACAGGGCGGCGTCGATGGTTTTGTAAGCAATCGAGATGACCGCTATGCGTATGATCCTGTGGGGATCCGTATTGCCGGAGAGGGGATTTTTGATGCGCCCTCTGAGCCCATGGCCCAGAACAATTCCTGGGCCCTGCGTGGAGCGCGAAAATTCACACTGTCAGTGGATAGCAATCTGGAGTTGGGCCTGTCTGTACAACATGGTGATTTACATAATGGCAGCAACAGCGTCGGTGAACGTTCCGTTCTTGGGGGGCACCTTCGCTATAACAAGGGGCCCTGGGAGCTGATGGCCATGGCCAGTCGCTATGACTATGATCTGGCTCAGGAAAATGAAGGAGTGGTGATGGGCGCCTATGCGTATTTTGACACCATGCCAGCCAGGGCCACCCTTTACACGCTGAATCTGGCTTATGATTTACCCGTATCATGGGGGCCTGTGACCAATCTGCGCTTTTATGACAACTACAGCCTGATGAGTGCAAAAAGCGGGCTCAGTGACGATACGTTTATGAATGTGCTGGGGATGGCTGTCAGCGCAGGCGGCCTGTATACCTACTTTGATTTGGTTACAGCACAAAATCATCCCTTTGTGGGAGGCTCAATGGGAGTCGATGGCGGTGACACCAACACGCGCTTTAATATTAATTTTGGATACTATTTTTAGTTAACAGGTTTCAGGATTCCAGAGGGCCATCTCATGAAAATGCACCAGATATTACCGCATCCAGGGCTTGTTGTGATGTTGTTGATATGGGTGATCCCCGGCGCTTTTGGCGAAACACCAAAGCGGTCTCTTCCGGTGGCAGATACGGTATTCATTAAGGCCAGGATCTGGACCGCTGACCCACATAATCCCCATGCCCAGGCTCTTGCCATTAAAGGGGAAGAAATCATGGCAGTGGGCAGTGAAACCGAGATAACCGGTTATATCGATGATTCCACAGAAGTCATCAATGTGGCGGGTAATATGCTGCTTCCCGGATTTATAGATAGCCATGTGCATTTTCTTATCGGTGGTATGGGGCTGTCGTCGGTACAGTTGCGGGATGCGAAAACACCACAGGAATTCAGCCATCGTATCGGCGACTTTGCTGCCAGTCAGCCCGGGGGGAAGTGGATCTTAAATGGTGAATGGGACCATGAAAACTGGGGTGGCGAATTACCCGGCAAGGAATGGATAGACGAACTGACTCCAAAGAATCCAGTATTTGTGATGCGTCTGGACGGGCATATGGCGCTGGCAAACTCCCTGGCCCTTGAGCTTGCCGGGGTCGATAGCGATACTCCGGATGTGGAAGGCGGTGAAATCGTCCGCGATAGTGAGGGCAATCCGACAGGGGTGCTGAAAGACAACGCCATGAATCTTATTCAGTCAATCATCCCCGAGCCTGATGAGGCTCAACTCGATGCGGCACTTCAGGCGGCAAGTGAACATGTAGCGAGCTATGGCATTACCAGTGTCCATGATATGGGAGACTGGCAAAGTATGCGCAGTTTGCGTACCTACCAGCGTGCTCATGAAAAGGGCCAGCTGCGCACCCGGATTTATGCGGTGGAGCCGCTGGAAACCTGGCAGAAGGTGGCTAATTATGTGGCCGAGCACGGTCGCGGCGATGAGTGGCTCAAAGTCGGTGGTGTAAAAGGCTTTATGGATGGTTCACTGGGTTCACATACGGCAGCGTTTTACGAACCCTATACGGATACGCCCGATGACAGTGGCTTTTTTATCAACCCTCCTGAGCAGATGGAAGAATGGATCACGGCAGCCGATCGCGCCGGTCTGCAACTGATGGTGCATGCCATTGGCGATCGGGCCATCGGCAGACTGTTGGATATTTACGCCGGCATAGAGGAGGTTCAGGGTGGTGTCGACAGGCGCTGGCGCATTGAACATGCCCAGCATATAGAACCTGAAGATATTATTCGTTTCAGTGAACTTGATGTGATTGCCAGTATGCAGCCCTATCATGCCATTGATGATGGTCGATGGGCGGAGCGTGTGATTGGTGCGGAGCGGGCCCAGACAACCTATGCTTTTAGGGCTTTGCTGGATAGCAATACACAACTGGCATTCGGCAGTGACTGGTTTGTAGCGCCGGTTTCGCCGATTATGGGGATTTATGCGGCGGTAACACGCAGAACCCTGGATGATAATAATCCTCAGGGCTGGGTGCCGGAACAGAAAATCAGTCTGGAGCAGGCACTGATAGCCTATACCCGCGGGGCCGCCTATGCCTCCGCAGAGGAGAAAATCAAAGGTTCTCTGGCACCGGGTAAGCTGGCAGATCTGGTGATTCTCGATCAGGATCTGTTCAGTATCGAGGCAGAACAAATCGCCGATGTGCAGGTACAGCGCACTATTGTTGGTGGAAGAACCGTGTTTAGTCGCGACTAACTGCGACTTTATGCGGGTTCGTTTTACATCCAGGAGGCTTTATGGGCCTCCACCTCGAATAGCCCGATATTGATAATCTGGCGACCCTGCTGGCAGCGGATAAAGGGAATGCTCTGGCCGCCACAGGCCAGTATCAGGGTCACAGAACAGAGGTTATAGGGCTTCATCCAGATACTCTGTGCGAATCGGGTCTGCTGGATTTTGCTCAGGGCAAAACTGTAATAATCCACGCCAAACAAACCCTTGCGGATATAAATAAAGTTATTGTCGATGGCAAAGCCCCAGCGTTTCCAGCGCAGGTATATCAACGTGCTGACCAGCAACAGGCTTAACCCGGTGATAAGCGTTGCCATGGCCTCAGGGGCCAGCAGCAGGGCGATGCCGGCGTGTAACAACAGCGCAAACAGACAATGCCGCCACAAAAACCGCCGGTCAACAGGCTGATAATCAATCTCGCTGAGCCGGTTTTCAGGGTAGATGTCTTGAAGCAGAGCGTCACATTCATCGGCTTTGATGGAAGGGACAATGATCTTGTTATTCAGCATCATCATCTGGCCATGCTCAATATTGGCATTGAACTGCTCCAGCTTAAGATTAATGCGGCCAATCAGGCGGTCCAGCCAGTCCTGTCTGCGCACCAGCATTTGCAGACGGGAGCGGCGCATGGACACTTCATGGCGGGTAAACAGGCCACTGCGACGGATATATCTGTCATTCAGGCGACTGAGTCGATAACCATAAAAATTAATAATGGCGCCAAGTACAGAGAATATAGTAAGCAATAACATGGCCATGAAAACCAGGGTAAGCAGGGTCATACTGTATTGCCATAGTGATTGTTGCGAAGGATCCAGCAAGGCTTTGAGATCCATGCCTGAGGAAAGTAACAGTTCGCTCAACCATTCAAATATATTGTCAAAGAAGGGAGCCAGACCGCCTAAAAAGATCCAGATGCGGTTACTGGTTACCCCGTGGATCACCAAATCTGAGAGTGAGCGGCGATTCAGCTCCACTTCCTGTGGTTCAGTTACAGGCACTGACGGATCGGCGGCCTCGTTCTCTGGCGCGCCATTGCTGGCTGCGGGTTGGCTGGCAAAGTGGACAATGGCTGATTTGAGAGATAAGGCCTGTTGCATGGGCAGGGCAAAGATCTTAGCTTCATCTTTGCTTGAGCCGGCAGTGTCCAGTACCACGCAGGTATGGTTGCCGGGCCGGTAGAACAGGGGCTGTTCCAGTTTCACGTTATGGATGCGGTGAAAAGGTAAATCCAGATGCTTTTTACTCAGCACTCCGGAGCGGATCTGAATATGATCGTGACTGAGCCGGAAGCGGTAAAAATGAAATTTCAGCCAACTGCTGCCAAGCACAACGCCCAGCAGTATTAATGCTCCCGCAATAGCCTCTGGCAAGCTTTCGATGATAGTCGAGTAGCCAATCAACAAGGCCGGGATCAGGTAGATAAATTGCCCGACTATCTGGCGCAGCAGATTGAAACTGAAGTAAACAATGGCAATCAGCGGCAGTTTCTGCCATTGGTTCTGCTGTATTGTTAGTTGTTGCTCGTCATGGGGTTCAGTCATGTTGGGCAATGTCTTTGTGCTCAAGGATAAACCGACGTATTTGCTTGGCTTTAGCCAGCGGCAGGCCGGGAATGGCAAAGGTGTGCATGGCGCCGCCGGCGCTGAAAACCTGAAGGCTGGCCAGGCCGGCCTTGCGCTCAATCGGCCCGCGTTTGAGTTCCACATGCTGAATGCGCAGCACCGGCTGGGTCGTCACACTGATAAAAATGAGCCCGCTACGATAACTGAGGTCGTGCTGACGCAGCGCATAACCTTTGCGTTTATCGGCCAGATACAAATAGCCCGGAATCACCACCGCAGCGAGGCTCAGCCCGAAGCGAATGGTATCCATATTGACGCTAATAACCAGTGGAAGAGTCATCCAGCTTTGCCACTGAAGAGCCACGGTGGCCAGTAACAGAAACAGAAAAAGACACAGATTAGTCAGCAGGTTTAGTTTGCGGTATAGCGGTGGCAGGGGAGTAAATTCAAGCGTTTCAATATCAGGCAGTTCATTGATCGGCGAATTCACAAATTCCTCAGTATGCATGGGATATCCCTGTTCGATTGGGTCAGCACCGTTATAAATTTTTATCAGGGTGGGATCAAGAGGCTGATATGTTACAGGGTATAAATGTTTGTAGGTGAATCATTACCTGAAGGCGTTAATGCCGTTCGCAGAATTAGCGTGCGAATCGCGGGATTTTTGAACAATGGTGGTATTGCCTGTTTATTTAATCTGCCCTCTTAGCAGATTTGCGCTGTTGGCGAGGCTGGCAAGGGTGCCCATCACGCCGGCTACCGAGGCAATAATAATAGGAATAGACTGGCCCGAGGTAATTGCCATGCCGCCTATGATGATAATGATCAGTAAACCAATAGGTAAGCGATAGTTTTTCCAGGTGCCGGCTTCGCTCTGATGAATAAGCTCCGCGATGGCGTTTTTAGGTTCGGCATTGAGAATAAACTGTCTGAAACTCTGATTCGCAATCTGAATGTCATTGTCTGTAATTTTGATCAGGCCATCGAGCAGCAGTTGTTCGATCATCTCTTTATTCAGCGGGTTCAGATGATCGCCCTTGGCCAGATGATAGAGCGCCAGTTTTTCAACATTACTGCAGGACTCCCATTTAAAGCGATAGAGTGCATCGGCGAGGATCAGCAGCAGTTTGATGGTCTGCTCCGGCGATCCGTCCTTCTCAGCGTTGTGTTCACTGGCAATAACCTGCTCGCCACTAAGACAGCTTCCCAGCTCCGGCAGAGCGGCGATTTCTTTTTCTAAAGTGGGGTAGTGCAGAGCCCTGAGCAGACCTTTGGGCGGTAACACCCTGAAATCCATCAGACATTCAGCCCAGGACAGGTATTCCACTTCGCCGATAGAAGGGGCACTACCGGCCAGTATTTGTTTTTTCTGGCGTATACGATTAAGCGTATGGAACTCTGTAAGGATCCTCAGTCCATGCAGTTTGCCCAGCAGTACCAGTGATTTAAGCTGCATGATCAGTTCAAGCAGACACTGGCGCTGTTGAGGCTGCTCCAGACTGCTTTCAATATCCCATAACTCCACCTGCAGCGCGCCGGAGTCGGCCGCCCGTTTAAGATTGATTTTAAGGTTGGAAAAGCTCTGATTTTGTTTATGACAGGCCATCAGTTGCGGGCAGAGTGACATCAGCTCGGTGAATCTGCCGATGAGCTCATCAGCCACCTCCTGCGTCGTCATTCCCAGCAACAGACTGAGGTGAATGCCGTTGTGCTGAGGCGTTGCGATCTGGATAGTTAACCCCGGATGGATGCCCGGGGTCAGAGCGCTCTTATCACGCCGGTTAAAGATACGCAGGTGGCTCAGGTAAGAGGGCGGATAATCCAGCCGTTGCCACAAAAGATTGCGATGAAACAGTACCCAGATTACCGGCAGCAGTAACATCAGCAATAAATACAGGGCGATGATGCCCCGGGGTTGAGTTATCTCCGCCCTGAGGAGGGCTAATTGCGACGCTGACAATTCAGTGTCTGGCCGTTGTGCCAGGTTTTTGAGCCACTGCCAGGCATACCGGAAACCCGACAGGGTAGTCAGCGCCGGATAGTCATCAGTGTTGACTGACAGCAGAAAATCTTTGCATTGTTGGCTTTTCATGACTGTGACGGGCAACAGGCTTTGTGGGTCAAGACGCTGGTGGGTGACCGAATTAGGATAATTGTTCAGGGCAATCTTGTGACGTTCGCTAAGCTCCTGGTTCCAGGCCGCACAATGATAATTGTGATAGTACTGCAGCAGATTTTTAACGGGCAATGAAGAGGTGGGAGCCAGATACAGAGCCTGGCCGGGAATAAATACAAGCAGCACCAATATCACAAGCCACCGGCCACGCCTGCTTGTTTCAGTGTTGGTGGCTCGGGCCCAGAGTAACAGGGCGGTACAAATTAAGATAAAGCAGAGCACCAGGCTTAACAGCAGACTCATCAGTGTCATATCCGGCAAAAGCATGACTTTGGTCACGACCCAGAATACCGCACTTATATAAATGGCCAGCGAGAAAAACAGGCAGCCATGGTCGACATGAAGTCCTTTGGGCAATAGTTTTTGCAGATAAGCGGATAGTTTACCGATACGAATAACTAACAGGAGTAGCCAGCAGAGTAACAACATCAGACCCATTGTCATGGCATAAAAAAGAAACTGAGTGAACTGGTGGGCCCTGAGAGTCGAGTCGGGGTAGAACACCAGCACCGCCCATTCATCTATTGGCGCCGGATGGACGGTGAACTGTCCACTTTGCCCATGATAATGGCCGCTGAAAATCTGTTCGCTGAACAGACCATCGCTGTCCAGGCCGGCTTTCAGCCAGCGGGCGACAGTGGAGGTTTCGTCACCGAGATGGAAAATGTTTTCCGTCAGTGAACGATCGCTGTGTGTGTGAAACAGCACTTGTCCGCGTCTGCGGTTGACCACCATAAAGATCAGATCCTGCTGATGGGGGGCTCTGAGACTCACCGAGGGCAGGATTATGTCGGCACCCAATACAAAACTGTCCGGGTTTTCTGTGTCATCACTGATGTCGTTACCCGAATAAAGTGGCATGGATATAGTGGTGCCACGGGTGCCGTTGTCGATATTCAGCAGGCGCTGTATATAGATATGTTCAAACGTGCCGCTTCCGTCAGCCCTGGGCAGATTAAAACCACGCATGTCACGGGCTTGTTTGAAATAATCCCGGTGAGACAGGTCATAAATTGAGGTGGCGCCATTTTCATAAAAATAGATACTCGGCAGGGTCAATCTGGCGTCCGGGTTGATGGTAAAGATGCTTTTAAACATGCCTGTATCGATAGGGTGCTTGAGGAACATACTGAGATCTTCGCCATGGGGGCTGTGCACAAAGTCCTGGTGATAAATATCCATCAGCTTGCTGTCGGGGCTGAGTTTCTGGTAGTTAAAGGGCCGGAACTGTTGCTGTTTTGGCAGCAACCAACGGGCGCTGGAGGTAATGCCATAGAAGGTTAAATCACGAATATCGGGTGCACAGAAATCAGGCCTCTCATTCTCTTCCCTGGCTTTGCAGTCCTGCCGCAAGGTCTGTTCCAGTGGCAGGAAGTGATTGACCAGATAGCGATAGAAGCTTTTATATTGTTCCAGCTCAGTAAACACCTGTTGAAGGTCCTGCTTTAGTTCGCCGGAAATCTGTAGCGCGTAATCTGCCGCTATTTGCGCTTTAAAGTGGCGCAGTTGCCGGTGTTCCAGTGAAGCCAGCAGCCAGGCGCCGAGTAATATAAACAGCGTATAACTGACAGTATAAAAACTATAGCGGTAAAGCCGGCTAATGCTATGGTGCAGAGGCATCAGCAGCAGGCGCAGCAACAGCCAGACAAAAATCAGACTGACAAGGCTGATGATCAGCATCGACAGATTCCAGCCGCCGCTTTCCTTATTACTCAGTTGGTGTTTTGGCAGCAATCCCACCAGATAGAAGCTCTGCAACTTACCTGAGTTTTCCTTAACGGCAGACGCTGTGGGGTCTGATACCGTGGCGGTTAAAGCGGTTTCGAGCCTGAAAGGGTAGAGAAAAACCCGGTATTCACCATGAGACAAGGTCATATCGATATGCCGGCTGAGGCTGGGCAGACTCAGCTTGGCACTGTCCTGAGTACCTTGCTGATCCATTCGCCACTTGGTCTGCTGCTGATGCAATGCCTGCTTAATACTGGTGAGATCCACCACAGAGATACTTTTCTCATCGCCGCTGCTGGTTAAGACAATGCCCTGGGAATCGGCAAACAGGTATTGACTGAAGCCCTGCTCAGGGAAGGGCAAAATATCTTCCACCTGTATTCTGTCGATAAACTCATTGGTGGTGATCGTCAATTCATAGTGGCTGAGTCTGAACTCGGTGATGCTATCCGGAGCTTTTTGCTGTACGTATTCTGACTTATTCGGCTTGCTAGTGTTTTCGGTTAATGGCTTTTTTTCCCGCCTGAAACTCGGGAATAAGGAACGCAGCGCGCTGACACCGGCATCGTACTGATACAGGCTGTTCAGCTTGATCAGATTCTCATTAAAGTGATTAGAGGCTTCGTAAAGTATCCGGTAGTAATCCTGACTGATGACTCTGTCCTGCAGATCCATGTACCGGTAGTAGGCAAAAACACTGAAACCCAGCACCAGCAATAGTGCCGAGATCCAATATCTTTTAGTTGCGGGAACAGCAGCAGAGCCCGAACGCTTGTCTTGTGACATGGTTCACTTCCATGAAGCTGAACTGTTTTTATTTCTTTTCAGGTAAGTAAGGGCTAACCCTGCCGAAAAAGCAAATTATGACAACCTGTTCATCGCACAGCCTATTGTTTTCCGGTGCTGTGAAAATGTCGTAAATTTTATTGATACTCATATTCGCGAAATTTTAAAAGCCTGCCTACACTTGTCACAAATGGTTAAAAAACAATCAGTTTGATGTTTTTTTCAACGTAACGGATGCGTTGATAAGCCTGCCACATGGTAAGCCCCGGCAGCGAGTCATCAGGACTGAATAATAAAAAGGGTTGAGGATATGGCGTTTGCTGTTGTTCTGGTTATCCTGGTTTTGGGCTCGGTGCTGTTTCATTTTCTGTCCCCCTGGAATATTACTCCTATCGCTTCAAACTGGGGCAGCATAGATGTCACCATGCTGATCACGCTGGTGATCACTGCGGTGGTATTTATTGCGGTCAATTTCTTTATTGCCTATGCGGTCATCAAGTTCCGCCATACGCCAGAGCGCAAAGCGCAATATGAACCAGAAAACAAGAAGCTGGAATGGTGGCTGACGCTGGGCACCAGTGTTGGCATTATCGCTATGCTCGCGCCTGGCCTGATTGTCTATGCTGATTTTGTTAATGTGCCCGAAGATGCCCATCAGGTTGAAGTGGTGGGGCAGCAGTGGTCCTGGAGTTTCCGCTTTCCTGGCGAAGATGGTGAACTGGGTAAAAGTGCTATCGAACATATCAGTACCGATAATGGTTTTGGTGTCGATCCACTGGATGGAGCCGGGCAGGACGACAGGTTACTGACCAGTAACACGTTGGTATTACCAGTGAACCGGCCGGTTAAGCTGTTGCTGCGCTCCAAAGACGTTCTGCATAATTTCTACGTACCGAATTTCCGCGTCAAGATGGACTCCGTGCCCGGACAAGTCTCCTATCAGTGGTTTACCCCCACCCGTACCGGTGATTTTGAAGTGCTGTGTGCTGAATACTGCGGTATTGGCCATTTTAATATGCGTGCTTTTATCAAAGTGGTTGAACAACAGGAGTATGACGACTGGCTCGCTGGCCTGCCGACCTTTGCGCAAAGCCTGAAAAAGGAAGCGTCCGAAAAACTCAGCGTTAAGGCAGAAAAAGGCATGCAGGTGGCACAGCAAAAAGGTTGTATGGCCTGCCACGGTTTCGAAAGTAGCCCCGCCGGGCCCTCCTGGCTCGGCCTTTATGGCTCAACCCGGGTAATGAAAGATGGCAGCGAAGTGGTTGCCGATGATGATTATCTGAAAGAGGCGATATTGGAGCCGAATGCTTCCGTAGTGAAAGGTTATGCACCGATTATGCCCAAGCTTGAACTCAGCGAACTGGAAATGGAATCGGTCATTGCCTTTATAAAGGAGCGAGGCAATGAAACCGATCCTGAGCATCAACAAGGCACTGATGCTGGCAAGGCCTCCGGGGCTGAACTGGCTCAGAGTAAGGGGTGTACTGCCTGTCATAGTATTGATGGCAGCCGTTTAGTGGGGCCGAGCTGGCAGGGCATATATGGCAGTGAGCGGACACTGGCAAGCGGTGAGACGGTGACGGTGAATGACGCTTATCTTAAAGAATCCATGTTTAAGCCCAACGCCAAAATGGTTGAAGGTTACCCGCCGGTGATGCCGCCCTCTCAGCTAAGCACCGCTCAGGCGAATGCTCTGATTGAATATATTAAGAGTCTGTAATAGGAGTGGACAGTAATGACAGCACAGGAACACCATGCGCCCCAGAGTTTCTGGACCAAATATATCTGGAGTCAGGATCATAAGGTCATTGCCATTCAGTATTCGCTGACGGCAATTTTTGTTGGCCTGGTCGCCCTGGTGTTATCCACCCTGATGCGATTGCAACTGGGGTTTCCCGGTAGTTTTGATTTTATCGATGCCAGCGCCTATTACCAGTATGTGACCATGCACGGCATGATTATGGTGGTGTATCTGCTGACGGCGATATTCCTTGGCGGGTTCGGTAATTATCTTATCCCGCTGATGGTGGGTGCCAGAGACATGGTGTTCCCCTTTGTGAATATGCTCAGCTACTGGTTCTATCTGCTGGCAGTAGTGGTGCTGCTGGCCAGCTTTTTTGTCACCGGGGGGCCAACCGGAGCTGGCTGGACCCTGTACCCACCACAGGCGATATTGCCGGGAACCCCAGGTTCTGACTGGGGCATTATTCTGATGCTGGTGTCTCTGGGGATATTTATTATCGCCGCTACCATGGGGGGGCTGAATTACGTCACTACGGTATTGCAGGCCCGTACCCGTGGCATGACGATGATGCGTATGCCGCTGACTATCTGGGGCATCTTTATGGCTACTATTCTGGCCCTGCTGGCTTTTCCGGCACTGTTTGTCAGCGCCATTATGATGCTGTTTGACAAGCTGCTGGGTACCAGTTTCTTTATGCCGGCCATTTTGTCGATGGGTGAGCAAATGGGCCATGAAGGCGGCAGCCCGATTCTGTTCCAACACCTGTTCTGGTTTTTCGGCCATCCTGAGGTGTATATCGTTGCTTTGCCTGCCTTTGGGATCGTCTCAGATCTGATCAGCACTCATGCGCGCAAGAATATTTTTGGTTACCGGATGATGGTGTGGGCCATTGTGGTCATCGGTGTTCTGAGCTTTGTGGTCTGGGCACACCACATGTACGTGAGTGGCATGAACCCCTACTTCGGGTATTTCTTTGCCACCACCACGCTGATTATTGCCGTGCCTACCGCGATTAAAGTGTACAACTGGGTGCTCACCCTGTGGCAGGGCAATATCCGCATGTCAGTGCCGATGCTTTTTGCACTGGGCTTTGTATCGACCTTTACCATTGGCGGGCTGACCGGCCTGTTTCTGGGCAACGTAGTAGTGGATTTACCCTTATCGGACACCTACTTTGTGGTGGCACATTTTCATATGGTAATGGGCGTATCGCCGGTGTTGGTGATCTTCGGTGCGATATATCACTGGTATCCGAAAATGAGCGGTAAGATGCTCCATGAGGGGATGGGTAAGTTCCATTTCTGGGCTACTTTCCTCGGTACCTATGCGATCTTTTTCCCCATGCATTACCTGGGTGTGCTGGGTGTGCCCAGACGCTACTACGCTTATGAAAATTATGACTTCATCCCTGACTCTGCCAAGGACCTGAATGCCTTTATCACCATTGCGGCGATTTTTGTGGCGCTGGCGCAACTGGTGTTCCTGTTTAATCTGGCCTGGAGTTATTTCAAAGGTAAGGAGTCGGGCCCCAACCCCTGGGAAGCCACGACGCTGGAATGGCAGACGGAAACCACGCCGCCGGGCCATGGTAACTGGGGAGAAACGGTTCCGGTCTGTCATCGCTGGGCCTATGACTACAGTGTGCCGGGCTATGAACAGGATTATCTGCCGCAAAACTATCCGGAGGAGGCCAAGGTATGAGTATTTTTCAGACCCTGACGGAAAAGCCCTGGCTGGAGGGCAAGAATGAGATCCAGCAGAAAAGTCCTGATCGGGTTAAGAAGTCTGCGGTGAAAGTGCTGTTATCGGTGATTTCTGTATTGTTCTTTCTGTTCTTTGTGGCCTTTCTTATGCGCTCACAGTATCAGGACTGGCGACCTCTTGCCGAAGAGCCCGGGCAGCCGCTCTTCTATAAGGGGCAGCTGTGGCTGAATACCCTCTATTTAATCTTAAGCAGTCTTTGTTTTCACTGGGCAAGCCGGGCGGTGAATCACAACAACGCAAAAAGTGTGCAGGTGGGGATTCTTATCGGTGGCTTGTTTGCGGCGGCGTTTATCGGTGGGCAATTGGTTTTCTGGCAACAGCTTCAGGCTCAGGGATTTTTCGTTAATCATAGCCCGGCACTGAGTTTTTTCTATTTATTCACCGGCCTGCATATCGCCCATTTACTCGGTGGCATGATTGCCTGGGCGATGGCATTGTTTAGCCTTAAAAAGGCCGGTAACGGGTCGCTGGTGGGGCTGTGTGCCACCTACTGGCACTATTTACTTGTGTTGTGGGCGCTGTTGTTTGCGCTGTTGGTCAGTAAGCCGGAAACTTACGATGCGATTGCCGCATTTTGTGGATTGGGACAATGACTATGACAACACAAACCTCTTCCAAAGCCCAGGGCCTGAGCGGATTTGTACAGGACTGGTCGGCAGACAAAGAAGCCTTTCAGGTGCCCTGGGGCAAGGCCATGATGTGGATCTTCCTGCTCAGTGATACTTTTGTATTTGGCTGTTTTCTTATCGGTTATATGGTTGTGCGGATTTCCGCCGTCGATCCCTGGCCACCTGCCACCGATGTTTTCGCCCTTACCATCGCCGGTCAGTCTATTCCGCTGGTACTGATCGCCATTATGACCTTTATCCTTATTACCAGCAGCGGCACCATGGCCATGGCGGTGAATTACGGTTATCGCAAAAACCGCCACAAAGCCGCCTGGCTGATGTTACTGACGGCCTTCCTGGGCTTGACCTTTGTGGGTATGCAGGCGTTCGAGTGGACCAAGCTGATCGAAGATGGCGTTCGTCCCTGGGAGAACCCCTGGGGGGCGGCGCAGTTTGGTGCGGTATTTTTTATGGTCACAGGTTTTCACGGCCTGCATGTGTCCATCGGTGTGATTTACCTGACCATCGTGGCGATCAAAGTGCTGCGTGGTCATTACGAGAAAAAAGGTTATGAAATCGTCGAGATCACCGGCCTCTACTGGCACTTTGTGGATCTGGTCTGGGTGTTTATTTTTGCATTCTTTTACTTGTGGTAGGAGAGCGTTATGAGTACATCAACTTCTGAAGGGCAGCAGCATCCCATCAGCCTCTATCTGAAGGTGTGGGTATTGCTGTTTATTTTAAGTGCCCTGTCTTATATGGTGGACTATATTCAGCTTGAAGGGCTGCTGCGCTGGTCTTTGATCCTGATTTTTATGTTTCTCAAGGCCGGGCTGATTATCGCCATTTTTATGCATATGATGTGGGAGCGCATGGCACTGATCTGCGCCATTCTGATTCCGCCCTTGTGTTTGCTGGTGTTTACCGCATTGATGGTGGCAGAGTCTGAATATACCCTGTTTACCCGCTTTAGTTTTTTTAGCTAGTCCGGGAATGCTGATCTCGCTGAGGCGCAGAGTTCGCAAAGTAAGACGGACAATTTTAACCACGAAGGACGCGAAGAGCACGAAGACGGCAGCAGAAGAACATCTTCAAAGCTCCGCGTTTTTGCGCCTCAGCGAGATCAAACAAAAAACAGGGTGATCTCGCCAAGGCGCGGAGCTATGTAGGGCCCAATTTATTGGGCTAACGACGCCAGTCCCGCAGTTATTGGCGGGAATCCAGTGCCATTTTGCCTGTAACCACGAACCACACAGCACAGGAAAAGCCACTTTTCACCACAGAGACGCAGAGGGCACGGAGGTTTTAACGGTTTGTATTCTCTGCGTTCTTTGCGGCTCAGCGGTAAATTGTCGTTAATCTGATTTCACCGGGCAGACAAAGCCTGGTGGTTTTAATGCCAGTACTGAGCAATCCACACTGTTGAGGATGTCCTCGGCAGTGTTGCCAATTAACATGCCAAGAATACCCTGGCGGCTGAGGGTACCCATCACCAGTAAATCAATATTGTGGTAATCTGTCTGTTGGGCCACCACATGGGCAGGGGTACCGTGCACTACATGGGTTTTAATCTTTGTTTGCTGCTCTGATAAAACATTTGTGCAGAAATTTGCCATTCTCGACTCATAGTGTCGCTGCATATCCCGGTGCAGGCGTTCAAGGGTTCTGTCATCCAGCCCTCCGCGCGTCTGAAGGTGAGCTTCATTGTCCAGTTTCCAGGCTTGCACCAGATGAGCCGGGGTACCGAGTAAATCAGCCAACATCACTGTAGTTCTGGCAATATCAGGATTCAAATTTGAGCGCTGACGATCATCGTCGTCAGGGTTAAGATCGACGGCGCCCATAATATTACGCATCGGGTAGTAACAGGTGCTCTTTATTGCCCAGACCGGGCAGGGGCATTTGCGAATCAGATGTAAAGCTGTACTGCCAAAGATGCGTTGCTTGAGGTTACTTTCGCTTTCTGCATTGAGCATCAACAGATCCACAGATAGTTCATTAACCTGGCGCAGGACTTCAATTACTGGCTTGCCTTTGACAACGACGGTATCCGTTTTTACTCCTGCCTGTATAAAGTCTTCCGCAATCAGCTTAAGGTTGGTTTCCGCATGTTCAATTAATTTAGACTCAAGCTGACTCGCCAGGACTTTTTCAGACATAAAAAGATTCTGGGAAACGGGTTCCAGCACTTCGAGCAAAGTCAGCTGTGCACCGCTTTTCTGACAAAGCTGACGCAACTGGCGCAGGCTCATATCCTGATTCAGATCTGGTCTGGACAAGAACAATATATGTGCAATTTCTTCCATAACCTCTCCTTAATCTTTCTCACTTTTTTGGGTCAGGATATTTGCCGCCTGAGCCGCCGCATCTTTAAAGGGCATCAACACCAGATCGACACCCAAATCATGTAATTGTTGTCTTTCTCCCGGATAGTAACTGGCCAGCGCAATTTTACCCTTAAAGCCATGATGGCGGATTGCACTAATCAGGGAGCGGCTTGGATCTTCGTGAGTCAGACCTGTCTCATGGCGGGGCAGGGTGGAGATAATCCATTGGGTGTGATTCAGAGGTAGATGCTCTATAAAGTCAGGATCGCAGGCATCACCATAAAAGGCTTCAATACCACGTTTGTTCCACTTCTGCACCACATCAGGATTAAAGTCCACCACAGCCAAACTATAGCCTTGCTCAGACAGAGTTTCCGCGATCTCGCTGCCAAATCTGCCGAGACCGTAAATAATGGCGTCATAGCTTTTACGCTGGGTGTTTTGTGCAGGTTGAGATTCCCGGTATGGATTCTGGCGCTCAAAGGGTGTCAGCCACTTTTCCAGTTTAAGATACAGAGAGTGGGAGTAGGTGATCATATAGACCGACAGGGCGATGGTTATCAGACCCACCAGCGTCACCAGTCCGAGTACCTCATTGGTCAGGTGGCCGATAGTTACGCCCATGGCAACAAAGATCAGGGAGAACTCACTGATCTGTGCAACGGTCAGTCCGGCCAGAAAGCCCGTACGCTTGCGGTAGCCCATCGAGCCCATGATGATCACCACAATCAACGGGTTTCCTATCAGTACAAAGAGGGAGAACACCAGAGCCGGCATCAGTTGCTCACCAAGTAAAGAGAGATCCAGTTGTGTACCCAGAGAAATAAAGAAAAACAGCAACAGAAAATCCCTTAGTGACGACAGCCGTGAAACTATGGATTCACGGTAAGGGGTGGAGGCCAGCGCCACACCTGCGAGCAGACCGCCCAGTTCCATACTGAAACCCAGACCATGTCCTAAGGCGGCCAGCATCGCTGCCAGAGCGATAGAGAATACCAACAGTAATTCGGTGTTTTTGGCGATACGCTTAAGCAGCGGTGTAGCCAGGAACCGGGCAAACACCAGTACCAAAGCGAGCATAAGCAGTCCACCGCCAGCGATACGCAGCAGATGCTCACTCCCATCTGGATCCCCGGTCCCGCCAACGCCGATTGCCGATAAGGTAATCATAGCGACTACCACGACAAGATCCTGAACAATCAGAAAACCAATGGCTATCTGACCATGCAGGGAGTCCACTTCTTTTTTGTCGGACAGCAGTTTGACAATAATAATGGTACTGGAGAAGGTGAGAGCAACGGCTACATAGGCTGAGGTGATTGTATCCAGGCCCACAGCCAGGCCGATGCCAAAGCCAATTGCAGAAGTAAAGGCTACCTGTCCTAAACCGGTGGCTAAGGCAACAGGCCCCAGGGTTCTTATCAGTTTCAGATCCAGTTTAAGGCCAACAAGAAACAGCAGCACTGCAATGGCCAGTTCTGCCAGTAAAGCAATGCTGTCAGCACTGTGTACGATATCCAGAACAGACGGACCGGCCAGTACACCAACGGCAATAAAACCGACGATCATAGGCTGACGCAGCAACTGACCGATAACGCCAATCAGGGCGGCTAGCGCTAACAAGGCAGTGAGTTCGTAGAAAGGATTCTCCCGAATCAGTTCAAGCATCGTTTGCTCCACCGTTTTTGAACACGACCAGCTTAGTACAACCCGAAACGCAGGTATTGTGACAGATCAATATTGCAGTTTGTATAGTTTCTGTCCATGAACATTGCTGACCTACTCGTTTTAGCTTTTTCAACTGGTCCGGGAACACTGTTCTCGCTGAGCTTGCAAAGTAAGACGGATAATTTTAACCACGAAGGGCGCGAAGAGCACGAAGACGGCAGCAGAAAAACATCTTCAAACCTCCGCGTCTTTGCGCCTCAGCGAGATCAAACAAAAAAACAGGGTGATCTCGCCAAGATGCGGGGGGACAGAGAGTAATACAGTTTGAGTATCTCTGTGGTTAATTGTTTTTTCCAAAGGCTGCTGGATGCCCAGCAGTCATTGAACTAGCAATGTACTGATCAATTACACCGTGAAATCAAAGGTGCTGGATGCCCGACAACGGCATTCGGGCATGACAGGCGGTCATTCCCGCAGCGGTTAGCGGGAATCCAGTGCCATTTTGCTTGTAACCACGAACTACACTAAAGGCACGAACATTAACGTGAGGCTGCTCTGTTTTTCTGTTCGTGCCTTTCGTGCCTTTCGTGGTTCAGTGCTTTTTCTCACCAGCTACGCCAAAGCAATATTTACCACTGAGATGCTAGCGGTCCAATCCCTTAAAACCTCCGTGCTCTCTGTGCCTCTGTGGTTAATTGTCTTTGTGCGTTAATCTGATTTCACCGGGTGGGCACGGTCAGGTTGTTCTTAGTCCCCCTGAATAATCTGACTGACTTCCAGAAGTGGTGAGGCGTCGATATCCTTGGCGTCCATCATTGATGCCAGTCGTTGCACCGCAAATACCAGCTGGTTTTGCTCCCAGTCTTCAAGTTCTGCAAAGCGTTTGACGAAGCTGGCCTGCAGCGGTTGTGGTGCCTTGGCGTAAACGGTTTTGCCTTTTTCGGTCAGAAACACCCCCACCTTACGTTTGTCTTTGCTGTCGCGCTGGCGCAGGATCAGTGCACGGCTTTCCAGCCGGTCCAGAATGCTGGTAACTGTGGCCGGACTGAGGTTGGTATCACTGGCCAGCTCTTTAACCATGGGACCACTGTCATCAGAAATATTACCCATAATCAGCAACTGTGGCACAGTTAAATCCACATGCTTCTCAAGTTGTTTTGAATGCAGGCCAATGGCCCGAATCACTTTGCGCAGTGCTATCAATAATTCATCGTGTTTTTGCATTCTCTCTCCCAACATTGCCCAGGGTGTGTCGACCTCTGCGATTATCTCAATAAATACCACAAAAGCGCTTTTTATCTGCAGCTGCATCAAATTAGTTCGTCAACGAATTAATATAGGTGAATTATTTTTCACTCTGTTTGTAGCCATGCTGTTACTATGGTTCGATAAATTAAGTCAAACTGCCCATAATAATCGATTTTTCAGCGAATAACGCCGCTATTTGTCGATAATCGTAGATGATCAGGCCGGTTAACTTGATTTTCGGCCCATATCGCTTAACACTATTAGTTAGTGTAGAAATGATATGTGCACAACTAAAATCGAACAACAACTCACCAAACCAATTCAGGGACACAAAGTTAATTATGTTTAATCGTAAAAAACTGAGTATTGCCGTTGTTTCAGCTCTCGCTGTGAGCCATCTGGCCAATGCGCAGGAGCAAAGCGAACAAAGAAAAATCGAAACCATTCAGGTCACCGCCACTAAGCGAACAGAGTCTATCCAGGATGTACCTGTTTCCATGAGCGCCCTGAACGGCAAACAGCTGGAAAAGCTCGGCCTGGATAACTTCAACGAATACGTTGAGTTTCTGCCCAATGTGGTTTTTCAGGGGACAGGGCCGGGCCAGAACGAAGTGTATATTCGTGGTGCGGCCACTACCCAGACCAACATCTCCGTGTCTACGGTACAGGCGTTGCAGCCTTCCGTAGCCTTCTATCTGGATGAGCAACCGGTGTCTATGCAAGGGCGTAATCTGGATGTGTATGCTACTGACATGCAGCGGGTAGAGGTCTTACCCGGGCCGCAAGGTACACTGTTCGGTGCCAGCTCCCAGGCCGGTACCATCAGAATGATCACCAACAAGCCTGACCATGCTGGGTTTGCCGCAGGCTTCAAAACCAGTATCAGCTCCACCAAAGGTGGCGAGATGAGTAACTCGGTGGAAGCTTATCTGAATATCACGCCTACCGATGATCTGGCGCTTAGGGTTGCAGCTTACAATGATCGCCAGGGCGGATGGATTGACAATATTCTTAACGATCCGGACAACGGCGGTTATCGTGGTAGTGCTGAGGTGATCAGCCGTATTTCCGGTGGTGTACTGGCCGATCCTGCCAATACACCAATTGTGGTGCCAAACAATGATTCACTGGTAGAAGATAACATTAATGATGCTATCTACTCTGGTGCCCGCTTCAGCGCTTCTTATCATATTAATCCGGATTGGAACTTGCTGGTGCAACACACCCAGCAGACGCTGAATACCGAAGGGGTCTTCTCATATGACCCTAACCTTGAAGGGGAAAGCTCAACCAACCGCTTTCAGCCTGAGAGCAATGACGATGAATTTGGTTTGACCACCTGGACACTGGAAGGCCGACTGAAGCAACTTGAAGTGGTCTATACCGGGGGGTATCTGGATCGTGAGATAAGCTCTTTGATTGACTATACCGGCTATACCAATGGTGGCCTATTCTCTGCCTATTACGTGTGCCGATATTTCGGCTTGCCAGCGGAAGAGCAGGAATGTCTTGACCCTACCAAATTCTACAAGGAAGAGACCGATACCAGCCGGGTAACTCATGAGCTGCGCTTTAATACGTCAGCAGATAACCGCTGGAGAATAACGGCAGGTGTCTTCTATGATGATCAGGACTTGTCTACTATCGGCTCGTTTAAGATCCCTAATACTGATTTGTTCCCCGACATGGCTCGCACACTGCCAGGGAATGAGGGGATCAATAGTGATGGCGGGCCATTCCCCTCTGAAGTGGGGTTTGTTAACGATATTACCCATACCATAGAGCAGATTGCCGTATTTGGTCAGGGTGAATATGACCTGACCGATACGCTGACTCTGACCCTCGGTGCGCGCTGGTATGAGATTGATGATACCTATAAGGGCTCTACCTCAACCGTTGATGTCAGCCGTCGGATCAAGGCCTTTGCGACTCAGGATCCCGATGAACTGATTGCAGTGGGTGAAGATCCTGCCTTGGTTCAGGAAGCCATCAGCAACGGGCAATTGGATGTCAGTCTGCTTGATGATAACGGAACCCTGACCGTCGATGATGTGATCTATAAGGCGTCACTGGACTGGAAAGTCAACGATGATGTATTGCTGTTTGCTACCTATTCTGAAGGTTTCCGCCCACCGGTGACCAACCGCGTTGGTGGCGGTGCGGCGGCTAAACCCGAAGGTGCCTTTGCCGATTTTCGTATTCCGGTCTATTCCACCACAGATACTCTGGATAATTATGAACTGGGTATGAAAGGGGATTTCCTCGAGCAGACCTTAAGAATTAATGCCACGGCCTATTATTCTGAGATTACAGATCTGCAGACCTCCCGCTTTGACCCTACTAACATCAGCTTCCTGGTGTTTACGGACAATGTGGGTACAGCCGAGATCACCGGTCTGGATGCGGATTTCCAGTGGTACGCGACAGATAGCCTCGTATTAAGCGGGGCGATGAGCTGGCTGGATACTGAGCTAACCGAAATTAATCGTGAGCTACAGGGAATTGCACCGCCCGAAGGAAGCAAACTGCCGTTTTCGGCTGAGTTCTCCGGTAACCTGCAGGCCAGCTATTTCTACATGCTGGATAATGGCTGGGAAGGTTACGTTAATGGTGCCATCAACTACACCGGCGATCGCCTGGTGGGCATGAGTATGGATGCCTATGTGATGGAAGATGCTACCCAGCTGATTTATGGCACCGGAAGTGGTCTTGAGATTGAGCAGGAAGCGGCAGTTTATGAAGGTGTAAATTATCCTGATGAGTCGGGAAATACCTTTGCCGGTGGTCGTTATGTGCAGGGAAGCTACGCCGTAGCCAATATTGCTTTCGGTGTGAGAGCCAATGACTGGACCGCAGAGCTGTATATCGACAACATTACCGACGAGCGCGGTACTCAGTATATTGATACACAGCAGTTTACGCCGAAAGTCGTGAGCAGCCGTCCCCGTACAATAGGGGTGCGTTTCTCTTACGATGCGTTCTAACTGACGGTATTATTGTACTATAAAAAGGCAGGCGCTTGGCGCTTGCCTTTTTTGTTTTACTATCCCCACAATACGCTTTAAAAGCGATTTCAATATCGTTATCCAGACTAAAAATGGAGTTGAGATTGACCAAACCTATTGGCGATAAGCTCAGGCAAATCCAGCAATTAATTCAACAGGCAAGTTTTAATCAGGCCGAGGCGCTGGTCTCGGAACTATTATCAACGCCTCAGTCATCCGGCAACCAACAGGAATTGCATTATTTATCCGCGGTGAGCCAGCGTTACCGGGGCGCAAAGGCAGAGGCGCATGAGAGCCTGAGGAAATTACTGCACCTTAATCCGCAACATGCCAGAGCGTATCAGGAGCAGGGATATCTGTATCAGAGTGCAGGCGATAATTATGCCGCGACTAAGGCGTTTTATCAGGCAACAAGGATCAACCCGGCATTACTGGGCAGTTGGAAAACGCTGGTGACACTATACCAGGGGGCCGGCCAACGACAGGCCTCAGAACTGGCCCGGCAACATATCGGCAAGCTGGAACAATTGCCCCGGCCATTGCTCGGAGCTACTGATCTGATGTACGACGGTAAATTGATGCAGGCCGAGCAGCTGTGTCGTCAATTTCTGCTAAAGCATAAACACCATGTTGAGGCAATGTGTCTGCTGGCAGAAATCGGGTTGCGCCTGAAGATTTACGATGATGCCGAGTTTCTACTGGAAAGCTGTGTGGAACTGGCTCCGGATAACGTCAGCGCCCGCACTCAGTATCTGAATTTACTGCTACGCACCGGTAAATACGCCAAAGCCGAACAGCAGGCGAGGTGGTTACTGGAACGCGAACCGGATAATTCAGCCCATAATATCAGTCTGGCTGCGGCACTGGTGGGCTTAGGAGATAACGAGCAAGGCATTGCGCTTTATCAGTGCGAACTGGACAAGGTGTCACAACCCGCGAATGTATATCTGCAATTAGGGCATGCGCAAAAAGCTGTTGGTCAGTTTGATGCCGCGGTTACCAGCTATCAGAATGCTTATCAGAATAAGGAGGGTTTTGGTGATGCCTACTGGAGCCTGGCAAACACGAAAACCTACCGGTTTAGTGATGAGGAAGTCCGAACCATGCAGTTGCGAGCCGCAGATGAGCAAGCATCGGTGGAAGACAGAATTCATTTATATTTTTCTCTGGGAAAAGCCTTTGAAGATAAAAAAGAATATCAACAGGCGTTTGAGTATTACGCCAGTGGTAATGCGTTAAAGCAGCAGCAATCCGGCTACGATCCTGACAAGACGACGCAAATGGTGGATGCGCAAATTAAACATTGCACCACTGAATTGTTCGAAAAGCGAGGGCATTTAGGGGCTACGCACCCTGACCCGATCTTTATAGTGGGATTGCCAAGAGCCGGCTCCACGTTGCTGGAACAAATACTGGCTTCCCATTCTCAGGTGGATGGCACCATGGAGTTGCATAACATTCTGGGATTGGCCATGCGTCTGCGCGGTCGCAATGCCAGTCAGGCGCCGGCCTACCCGGCTAACCTGTGGGAGATAAAAGATGAATATTTTGCCCGTTTTGGCCAGCAGTTTATCGACAATACCCGATCATATCGGGGGGCTGCGCCATTTTTCATCGATAAGATGCCAAATAACTTTCTGCATATTGGCTTAATTAAGCTGATTCTGCCCAATGCAAAGATCATTGATGCCCGCAGGCATCCTATGGCTTGTGGTTTCAGTGGCTTCAAACAATTGTTTGGTGAGGGGCAGGATTTCAGTTACAGCCTCGAAGCTATGGGGCGCTACTACAAAGACTACGTGCGGCTCATGGCTCATTGGGACAAGGTGTTGCCGGGGCAGATATTACGGGTTCAGCATGAAGAGTTATTGGAGGATACCGAGGGTCAGATACGCCGCATGCTGGACTTCTGTGGCCTGCCCTTCGAACCCGGTTGCCTGGAATTTTATCGTACAAAACGCAGTATCAAGACACCCAGCTCTGAACAGGTGCGTCAGCCGGTAAATAAACGCTCAGCCATGCACTGGCGGCATTTCGAGCCTTATTTACAGCCTTTAAAAGATGCACTGGGAGAGCCGTTGCTGGCTGAATATCGTCAGTTTGAACAGTTGTAACGGCTTGTTCAACTGCCACTACTTCAGTCTTGTGGCTGGTTTCGCTTGATATAGCTTAGGATAAAACGCCGGAGTTCTTTGGCGGCTTTAGTATTTTGTTGTTCACAGATTTGTACAAATTGATCCCGGGTTTGCTTATCAATGCGAATCAGCAACTGGCTGTCTTTTTTGTTTTTTTTACTTTTTGATGGCATGACATTCGGCTTAATCATAGGGGGCGAAATTGTAACCTGTGACACTTTTATGTCAATTTAATGACTGCCTTTTAGGAAATAACAGGGGGCAGAGGTTCAGATTTAAATGGCTGGCCGCAAAGGGGTAAACAGCGCTAAACTGATGTCAGCTCTAACATAATGGAAATAACAGAGAAAACTATGAAAAAACGCACACTCAGTGCTCTTCTGAGCACCTTATTTCTGGCCAGTACAGGGGCTCAGGCACAAGGCGATATGTATGGCCTGTTGGGTTTGAATTATGCCGAGGCAGATCAGGAAGAAATCACAGCCAAAGGGCCGGGTTACAGCTTTGCCATGGGATATGAATTTCATCGCCAATGGTTTGTGGAGCTTGGTTATCAGCAGGTTATCGACGAAGAGACCGATGCCCTTACACCCACAAACCTTGGCAGCGAAGACACCAATAGTGTTACCGGGGATGCCATTTATGCAGCGGTGCTGGGTAAAGCTGCCTCTCAGGCAGGAACGTTATTTTACCGTTTAGGTGTGATGAGTATTAAATGGCAGGCTGACAGCTATTTGCCTGAAGGTGGCGAATGTGCTTCTGGAGCCCGGAGTCAGATTGCTGTGAATGCAACACTTAACGCCACCCGTTGCGCAGTCGATGATACGGTTCTGGCCGGTGTTGTGGGCCTGGGATTTGATTTTACCCTGACCGAGACGGTAGATTTGCGCCTCGAAGCCCAGCATATCCGCGGAGAAGACGATCTTCAGGTGAACCTGGTGCAACTTGGGGTAAGGTATAATTTCTAGACGTTGCCAGGGCATGATGAGCTTCGGTTTTGAATAAAAATATACACCGAATATCAACTAGCCCTGGTTTAACCAATAGTCCCTGTATTGGCGCTCAGGATCATAACGTCGGGCCTGAGCGTCGATATTGAAATGTCGCCCCTGACGGGGATCATGGGCGATACCGGCGATATAACACCAGTTGCCGTAATTGCTGGCTGCATCATAGTCAATAAGTTGATGCTCAAACCAGGCTGCTCCCAGCCGCCAGTCAAGCTGTAATTCATAGATCAGATAAGATGCTACATTTTGCCTGCCTCTGTTGCTGATAAAGCCGCTGCATAACAGTTCGCGCATATTGGCATCGACAAAGTCATTTCCGGTCGTACCCTGACACCACTTCCTGAGAACAGGGGGGGAGGGTTCAGCAGTTTTCTGGCCTGGTTTTGCGTGGCTGGGCTGGAAAAAGTCCTTGCCGGAATTTTTTGCCCGGAAGTGGAAAAAATCCCGCCATAACAACTCAAAGATCAGCCAGTAGGTGGATTCATTTGCTCCGAAGCTGGCTTCATAGGCTTTTACCTGCTGGTAAACGCGTTTTGGTGAAATACAGCCCTGAGCTAACCAGGGAGAAAACTTACTCGAATAGTTTGCACCGAGCATACCATTGCGTGTGTCTTTGTAATGCCTTAGTGCGCGTTGCTGCCATATATACTCTGTCAGACGTTGCCAGCCAGATACCTCACCCCCGGAAAAGTGCAGTACAGCACCGGGCTCGTCTTTTACGCGGCAGGGCAACGGACAGGAAGTAAGGCTCTGTATCGTATTCTCTGCTACCGGCGGTAAACTGGTGGGTTTGTGCAGCGGTATTATATCAGGCCATTTGGCTTCTGCTTTTTTGCGAAAAGGGGTAAAGCTTTCTGGCATATCTGCCAGATTAAAGGGTAAGGATTCTGGCTCAAGCAGTGTTGGCGAGCCGATCAGGCGCAGTGGGAAATGCTCTGCGATTCGCCTGGTTTGCTGCATTTCATACCAGGCAGAGGGGGACTGACGATAGATGCAGATACTTCCTGTTTGCGAGTGGAGCTGGTGAAGTATTTCCAGCAGGTCACCTTTAAGTATCAAAAGCTCTTGCCCCAGGCTGTTCAGAGCTTGCTTAAGTTGAATCAGTGATTCCCAGATGAACCGGGCACGAAAAGGGCCGATGGCTGACCATTCTGACGCCTTTCTGGTTTTTAATTCATCGAATACATAAATACACAACAGTTGATCATGTCTGCTTGCCGCCTGCAGAGCCGCATTGTCATCGACACGCAGATCTTCACTGAACAGCATAACCCCGATATCAGAGTGCATCAGAATAAACTCAATTGATTGGAGGGCGGGGCGGCTTCGGGCCTGTTATGTCGCTTTTTACGATAACGCCGACTGGCATGTTGCTCAACAACGCGCTGGGTTTCCACACTGCAGACTTCTTCACGATAATATTCGAATAGTGTGTTTCTGGCTTGTCGGGCTGCAAGTTCAACATCGACTATGGGCTCAGGGTAGTTGATGTTGCAAAATTCAGGGCTCAGCCAGGGCTTATGATCATTCAGGCGTAAGTTTCGCTTTAGCCACACGATGTTAATCATAATGCGTTCATGTTAGAAAGTAAGTGCTCACTCCATTCCAACAACGCATGCTGGTCTTCTGCGGGCTTTTTGTGCCACTGACTCAGCATCAGTGACATGCGGGGATTGTTGCTGAACCTGTGCTGGTGGCGATGAATGAAGTGCCAGTATAAGGCATTGAACGGGCAGGCCTTATTTCCGGTGGCCTGATTTACGTTATAAACACAGTGCTTACAGTGATTACCCATCTTATTGATATAGCGCCCGCTTGCAGCATAAGGCTTACTGGCTACGAAACCGTCGTCGGCATACAGCGCCATTCCCAGCGTGTTGGGAAGCTCTACCCACTCAAAGGCGTCCATGTACACGGCCAGGTACCAGCGACACACTTGTTTGACATCCAGGGCGCTGAGCAGAGCGAAGTTGCCAATCACCATCAGACGCTGAATATGATGAGCGTAGGCCTGATCCAGCGAGCTTTTAACTGCCTGGCTGATACAGCGCATGTGAGTATTGCCGTTCCAGAACCAGTCTGGCAGTGGCTCGTATGCATTGAGCGCATTTTTACTGGCGTATTGGGGGCCGCACAACCAATAAAGCCCACGGATGTACTCCCGCCAGCCGAGAATTTGTCTGACAAATCCTTCCACAGCATTCAGGGGGGCCTGTCCATTTTCATAAGCTTTTACAGCGGCGCTGCAAACCTGCCTAGGGTTAAGCAGACCTATATTGATATAGGCCGAAAGTAAACTGTGAAATGCCGTGTTGGTGTTGTCGGCCAGGGCGTCCTGAAAATCACCGAACGCAGACAGACGATGATGAATAAAATCATCCAGAGCTTGGCGTGCCTCAGACGACGTTACCGCCAGCGAGAAATTATCAAGTCGGCCTGGATTGTCAGGGAACTTTTCTTGTACCAGTTCCAGCACCTGTTGTGTGATCTCATCCGGGGTAAAGGCTAATACCGATGGAGGCTGCAGTGTGTCCTTCCAGGGCTGACGGTTTTGCTTATCATAGTTGTACTGGCCTCCAACAGGCTGCTTACCTTCCATCAACAAACCGGTGTGCTGTCTTGCCCAGCGATAATAGTGTTCCATTCGTGGGGATTTTCTCCCACTAAACCAGTCCAGCATCTGTTCTCTTGTGAAAATGAAATTGCTGCCTGACAAACTTCTGACTGTAAGCGGCAGTTCCTGTTCAAGATTACCAAGCTCACTGTCAAGCCTGTGTTCTTCGGGTTCAACATAGTGAAAAGCGTTATAGTCGGACTGTTGCAATTGATGCCTGACGAGTTGAGAGACGCTATGGAGGCCGGCTTTGGTAGTTTGCAGATAGTCATAGTAAATGACCTGATAACCGGCTTTATCTAGAGCGTTTGCGAAATGGCGCATTGCAGAGAAAATCAAAGCAATTTTGATTTTATTGTGAGGCACATAGGCCGCTTCATCGGCCAGCTCAGCCATTAATATATGGTCTTGGTTCTTGTTAAGTGCTTCCAGGGCGCTCTGGTGTTGATCTAATTGATCTCCCAGCAGTAATAACAGCTTCGGCATAGTATGCAAATGTGAGTAGATATGACATTTATTCGGTTGTAGTGGCAATGGGGATCAATTATGTTGATACATAATGTTCCGCAGGGGGAAGGGAAAATGAAAAATGATCTCGACAGCAGGTTCGTATTAGCCGTATTTGAAAAGATCAGAGAGCACGGCAAACAGCAGGACGAGCAATATGCACTCGACGGTGTAAAGGCCTGGACCGATTTTGACGGTTACACGGTGTTTATCGAAGATGCCCAGGTTCAGTTACGCTTTGGTTTTCATAATCAGTATCACTTTGAATATGATAAAGCCGAGCACCTTGAACAGTTTGAGAAGAAGTTAAAGCAGATTGCTGAAAAGTATTAATCGACTGAATCAGAGTACAAAATAGTATATGGCCAGATAGTGGCAGGTACAGCCGGCTACCACAAAAAGATGCCAGATAGCATGGGTATACTGATATTGTTTGGCAGTATAGAAACTGACACCGAGACTAAAACAGATCCCACCTGCGACCAGTAGCCATAGGCCACCGGCAGGTAAGGCCTGATACAAAGGATAAATAAAGACTATCGCCAGCCAACCCATCAGCAAATACAGGGTTACCGACAGACGTGGAAAACGATGCCGTGCAAACCACTTAAAAACAACACCAGCCACGGCGATAGACCAGATCAGCACCGTGCCCAGAGTACCAGTCCATCCTCCTACACTGACAAGCATAAACGGAGTGTAAGTGCCCGCTATCAGAAGATAGATTGCGCTATGGTCGAACAGCTTCAGCCAGCCTTTTAGCCTGTGGGCTGTGACGCTATGATAAAGCGTAGAAGTAAGAAACATCAGCAGCAGCGAACTTCCGTAGATGGCTGAGGCAGTAATGCTCAGACTGTCGTCACTGCGTTGTAGCAAAAACACCAGCCCGGCAATGGCAATAACAAACCCCAATCCATGGCTGATTGCATTCAGCCATTCTTCAGTGACGCTGTATGGGCGGGACGGACTGGACACAACTTACCTCCGGTGGCATATAATTGTCTGTTCATATTTCAGCACAAGTATAAGTTTTCAGCGTACAACTGTACACCGAAAACGTAGGTATCAGGTTTGGCACAGTGGCATATTTATATGGTGGAAACCCGACTGGGGCATTGGTACACGGGTATCAGTACGGATCCGGTCAGGCGTTTTGCTGAACATCAGTCAGGTGGCCCCAAAGCGGCCAAGGCGCTCAAAGGAAAGGGCCCGCTGACATTGGTTTATCAGGCGCCGGTGGGTGACCGCAGTCAGGCAAGTCGCGCAGAGTATTGGGTTAAGTCTCTGTCACGAAAGCAGAAACAGTCACTTGTGGCGGGTATACTGGTACTTCCTGAAAGCTGAATAGTTGAAAGCTGAATAGTTGAAAGCTGGCGGGGAGGGCATGGGCCGTAACGGGCTCTACCATTTCATCTGGGCGTAAAAACTGTCAGAATGTCGGTCTCAGGGCCACTGGCCAGAAATTTACTAATCGGAGAAATCCAATATGAAGATAGCCCCTAACGCAGTGGTTACCATGCATTACACTGTCAGCTCTGCCGATGGTGTGCAAATTGACTCCTCTAAAGACGGTGAGCCTATGCGTTTTATACACGGCCATAATTTCCTGATTCAGGGGCTGGAAGATGCATTAGAAGACAAAGCCGTTGGTGATAACTTTGAGGTGCAGGTGGCCCCGGAGCTGGCTTATGGTGAACGCCATGAAGAACTGGTACAGGTAGTGCCTAAGTCAATGTTTGAAGGAATGGACGTCGACGTGGGAATGCAGTTTCGTGCTACCACTGATGATGGTGAGCAATCCGTTGTGGTTATCGATGTGAATGATGATGGCGTGGTAATCGACGGCAATCATCCTTTGTCCGGGGTTACACTGAGCTTTGATGTAGAAGTTCTTGAAGTACGCGAAGCTACAGAAGAAGAACTGGCCCATGGTCATGTGCATGGCGACCAGGGCTGCGATCACTCACACTAAAGCTTAGAGAAGATCTTCCTGCATCACCTCCCCGGTGATGCAGGTCATTTCGCAAATGACTATTTCCAGTCACTCATACCATAGTTGGACATAATCTGCTCCAGTTCGCCAGACGCTCTGAGTTTTGCAGTTCCCTCATCCACCAGTTCTACATAGTCTTTCGAACTCTCCCTGGCAGGGCTGCAGGCTATATACATTTTCGACGGCTCACCCATATCTCCGGCCCGTTTAAACCCACTCACGCCCATGTCCTTCATTTTGGCCGCTAATACGCTGGGAGATTCCACTAACACGTCTACGCGGCCTGCTTTCAATTTTTTAATATTTTTTTCCAGTGCATCATTACCACCAATACCCTGAAAAACCTGAGGATTGTTTGCAACCAACTGATCAAATTCCTCACCGTAAGCATACCCATTAATCACGGCAACTTTCTGGGTTAACAATGAATCATAGCCATTGAATGTCCAGTTGCTGCCTTCTTTGACATAAAAGGCAGTATTATCCAGACCCCAATGTTGCTCGGGGAAAACAAAGTCAGGTGCGTCGTCTTTATAGGCACCTACCACACAGTCAAAATCTCCCTTTCTGACAGAATCAAGCGCCCGTTCCCATGGCATCAGCTTATAATCCACAGTGTGGCCGGCATCACCAAACACACGCTCAGCCAGTTCAATCATAAAGCCGGGTTTAGCTGCGCCTGGCTCACCATTCATAGGGAACCATTCATCGGCGCGAATGCTGACGGTAGCAGCATTTGCGTAAATGCTGATCAGCGATGCGGAAGCAAAAGTCAAAGCGAGTTTTTTCATTGTTATACCTACCAGGTTAGTCACAGGATAGATCCGATATCAGCGTACTGTCGGATTTGGTTTCCTATTGAACATAGGCAGGAAAACCTGAATTATCAATTCGCTGATATTTTTGATGGAATATTCTTACGATTTCGGCCTGGTAGTCGGAATATTTATGTAATTCAAAAGCTTGTCGATAAAAACTTGTATGAACTACTAGGCAGAAGAGGGGGTAAACTGCTATGGTGTGTAATTAATAGCCTGTCGCCATTTTCGGTCCCGGAACATACTAATAAAAAAGACGGTCGATAAATAACGTGGCTGCTAAAAATAATAAATAACAATTGCGCTTTTCATCATCTTTTTGGGGAAACTTGATGAGTAAAATGGGTATGAATACTTCAGCAAGTGAAGTCAGAATGCGACACCGTCGCCAGGCTTATTATCATGGTAAATACCACCGCGAAATTATGATGGTGGGTATTATCGCTCTGGCGTTGGTGGCATTGATTAACTAACTGATACCGATTGCTATAATTATAATCTGTACGTCAGGGTAACTGAGATACGGGTATCTTCCAGATCCCGTGATGCATTGTCCGAATCGCTGTCCAGGTATCTTAAGCTGTACTTCACTTCCAGGTCCGGGTTCATTTCACGGTTGAGACTAAGAGTGTATCTGTTTACTTCCTGATCTGAGCCGCCAGCAATACTGTCAATCTGTGAACGGCTCGTCTGCAGCGTTATCTGTGTGCGTGGGCCGAGACGATAGTTGGCAGACAGTCTGGTCGCACGATTACGCTGCTGTCTTGATGTTTCCACATAGTCCAGATACCCATAGCTGTAATTCGCTGACAGTGTCAGCTTGCGCAGTTCATAGCCCAGGTTAACAAAAGCTGATTTTCTCTGTACAACTTCGTCGGTAATCTCGGCATTCTGATCGAACAGCGTAAAAAACTCTTCATCTACGCCGGGAACATAGTCAGGACTGTCTGGCTGAAAACAATTTTCCAGTACCGGATTACCTAACGGGCACACAAAAACACCGAGAAATTCAGTATCAAGTTGTAACCTGTCGTAGGTTGTCAGCCCCTCTGTATAGCCCATTCGGCTGCGCCAGGCGCGATTATTATGGGTCAGTGCAAAGCTATAATTGTCGCCAAAGAAACTCTTGTCATAGCTGGCCTGAACAGAGGTAAGGCGGCTGAATGCCCAGTCCAGGTCGAAGCCAACAAACTCTTCTTCTTCATTCCGACGTTCAAATTTATTATAGGTGACGGCGATATAACGGCTAGCGGATTCCCGCCATTCCAGACCTGCACCATAGGTCTTAGAGCTCAGATCGCTGGTGAGAAAATCAGACCCCTCAATACGGTTTGATTCATCCGTGCCCCGAACAATAAAGTGCAGGTCACTGTATACGCCAACGCCGACTCTACCGCTCACGGAATTAGATTTGAAATCTCCTTCGGTACGGCGGGTTGTTTCCGAGTATTGACTGCTGATATCCCAGAAAACCCGCTCAAACTCACTACCCTGATATATCCGGCCCCGCAGATTAACACTGTCGTTGTTTAGGCTTCGGTTCTGGTTCAGCGCATCCTGATCGGCCCGGGTCTGATTCGCCCCAGCCACTAGATCCACCCCTAAATAGGCAGGGTTACGACTGGAAAATGAGACGTTACCACTGTCGGTTCTGGTGCTGACAAGTTCCTCCGCATTCAGAATCGGATCCGCTACCAATACGCTGCCAATAGTCAGGGCGCGGTGCTTTTTCGCTGTGTTAAGTTGTAGTTGTAACCGTTGGTCCAGCAATCCCAGGCGGGAATTAAACTGATAATCTGTAAAGCCTTTGTCCAGTTCACTGCTTTGCTTATTCTGCATCACTTCAGTATGTGAAACATTTAACGCCACATTCAGCAGTCTGCTGTTGTAACGGGTTAACAGTGAAGGCTTCAGCAGCAAAGCCTGGTTTTCCAGCTCCCCACGACTGTCTGAGTCTGACTTGTAGTGGGTCGCTGTTGCTTCAATAACAGGTTCAAAAGTCAACTCCGCTGCATGGGTTGCGGTAGCAAGCACAGTGCCACCACACAGCAGTACAATTTTTTGCAGTCCGGGGTTACTTGTTGAAAATGCCACTATCGCCTCCCTGCATAATAATAACCATAGCCATGTTCGCCACTGCGTAAACGCAAAGATTTGTTGACCACAAAGCCTTTAGCCATATCGGGGTCGAGAGTCTCCACCGCTGAACTTAAGTCAGCCAGTTTTGTTTTACTTTCTTCTACAACAATCAATGCCTGGCCCGCTAGATTGGCCAATACAGCGGTCTCATTAATACCCAGCAATGGTGGAGTGTCCACAATAACAACACGATCGGGGTAGCGACTGGCAAATTCCTGAACCGTTTCCTGCATCTTTTCACTGGCCAGCAGTTCCGTTGACAGGTGGTGAGACTTACCGGCGGGGATGACCCGTAGTTTTTCAACATTAGTGTGATACATAACGTTCGCCACATCATCCGTTTCGCCCAGCAAATATTCCATTAAACCATCAGGAGCGGCGTCTATACCCAGTGTCCGCATCACATTCGGGCGTAACACATCTGCATCGACGAGCAGCACCGTTTTATCCTGCTCCAGTGCGATACTGAGTGCCAGATTGACAGCGGAGTAGGTTTTGCCTTCACCAGGGTTGGAACTGGTTACCATAATAATATTGGGGTTATTCAGTGTCTGCGATAGCGGACCAAATGCATTGTTCAATACTTTGCGTTTGATAGCCCTGAACTCTTCACTGACCCGTGAACGGTTTGACGAAGCCGTTACAAAATCCTCTTCGTTCAGGTTAAGCTCAAGCACAAGCTTGTTCTTGTCCCTGGCTGGAGCGGGTTTTGTCGACGGCTCCCCGGTTGGTTCTTTTGCCGGAGTCGCTGCTTCAGTCTTTGGTTCTGGTGCTACTTCAGCCGTTTTCTCCTGCTCTTTCACAACAGAGGCATTCTGCTCAGCTTTGGCTTTTGCCATCGCCGCCTGAGGTGTCGACATACTGTCATCACTGTTGGTATTACTGTTTGCTTCGGCCTCAAGCCTAGCCTTTTCTGCTTCGGCGGCTTTTTTTCGCTGCAAGGCTTTTTCTATTGTACTCATAACCATCCTCCCAGCAGCTGTTTGGGTACGCCACCATAGACCAGTTCAATCCAGGTCAGCAGGGCATAACCAAACACCAGAACCAATGATGATGTTGCAAAAATCCATATTCGTCGGTGATTGACTTTGGTCATACGCTCCGCTTCCTTATGGGATACAGAGCCTAACACCGGAATATTGAAATTCTCTACCAGTTGCTGGTAACTCACCACCACCGGATTAATCTGGCTCACAAGAAACGCTATGCCTAGTCCTGTACCGAACCCAATAATCAGTACACCGGTATATAATATTACCCGCATAGGGCCTGAGGGGTCATTGGGAAGAGTTGGCGGATCAATCACCCTGAACTGAACATCATCAGAAGTGGCTTCTGCTTTTCTTGACAGTTGTGCAGACTCGCGGCGTTCGAGTAGCTCCTGATACTTGTTGCGGGTAATACCATAATCACGGTTTAAACCGGTCAATTCTGCTTCAAGCTCGGGGATCAGATTAATTTTCTCTTCCAGTTGCTGAACATTATTCTCGTAGTTATTAACCCGGACTTTTACCGAGGCAATTTCACTTTCCAGATTAGCCACAGTAATCTTCATCTGCTGGTAAACAGGATTCTGGCCCAGATTACCAAACCGGCTGTAAGAGCCTGAATCTTCCGCTGCTTCACTCATATTGGAAAGCTGTTGACGACGCTGTTCTTTTAACTGGTTCACCAGAGCCTGCGTTTTTACCACATCAGGGTGTTGGTCCGTATAGCGAATCAGCAGTTCGTCTAACCGAGATTCCAGACTGGCAATACGGCTATCGAACTGGGTACTTACACCCTGATTGCCACCCAGCTCAGGGGTAGCGAGACCAAACACAGGCTCTTCACCTGTTAGCTGTGCTCTGGCCGAGGCAAGCTGCGATTCCAGCTCACGTAATCTTAATCTGGCTTGCTCCAGACTATTCCTCTGGTTTTGCAATTCGCTGTAATAATCACCACTGCCGCCGGGCAAAATATTCTGCCGGTTGCGTTTAAAGTCAGCCAGACGTTGTTCTGCTTCTTCCAGGCGCTGTTCATACTCAGCAATTTGCTGATCCAGAAACTCTTCAGCAGAATCACTGCTTTGACGGGTATTGCCCAGATTGGACTCAATAAACTCATTTAGCGTTATCTGCACAATACGTTGTGCCATGGCCGGATTATTGGCCGTGTAGCCAATGGTGTAAATGTTGGCATCGCGGGTGCTGGTGAGCTTTATATTTTCCCGCAACCCGGCAATGACATCATCGAATTCCGCACTGGTTTTGGCCGTAATATCCAGGTCCGCTTCACGAGCAATCTTTTCCAGATTGGGCCTGCTTAACAGGGTTCTGGCTACCAGGCTCACCTGTTGCTCCGGGTTATTATATACCGCCAGCCCACGCAATAACGGCCGTAATAAGCTGGTGGTGTCCACATAGACTCTGGCTGAAGACTCATAGGTGTCAGGTAGCGACACTACATATAGCCAGCCTATGGGACAAATCAGCCAGGATGAAATGAGAATATAACGTTTCTTGATCCAGACCCCTTTTATGTAGGTCTGGATCTGCTCAAGAACTTGTTGAAATCCGATCATATGAATACTACTGCTCTTACGGCTTAGAACCAGGTTTCAGGGATGATCAGAATATCTCCGGGTAAAATATCGACATTGTTACTGATATTCCCATCCCTGACCAAAGCGTCGACATGCACTGAATACTCACGCTGGGTTCCATCGACTACGCGAATCAGTTTGGCGTTATCGCCTGCAGCAAATTCAGTAAGCCCGCCAACGGCGATCATCAGGTCTAGCAGCGTCATGTTTTCCTGATAGTTAACGGCGCGAGGATTAGTAGCTTCACCAATTACCCTGACCTGTTCACTAAATGGGCCTGAAAAGCCGGTCACGCTGACGGTAACAATGGGGTCGCGAATATATTTGGACAGCTCCTGCTCAAGGTCACGGGCAAGCTGCGTAGGTGTTTTGCCGGAAACAACCACATCCTCAACAAGCGATGTTGTGATCTTTCCATCCGGGCGAACAATAAATGAGCCGGAGATTTCCGGATTACGCCAGACAAATATGTTGAGATTGTCACCGGGACCAATCAGATAGTTGTAGTTGTCTATCGATGAAGTCAGTGAAGCGTGGGTGGTTGCTGGAGGCAAACTGCCAGAGCTGCTGCATCCGGCTAATAGTGCGACGAACAAGCACATAACCAGCAGTTGAGTTTTTCTTAGTATTTTCATGTCAGTAACTTCCTTTCCTTTTTCAAGAACTTAGTCTGGCAAAACCATCTGTATTCGCATTACTATACCCAAGTGTCTTCAAAATGCGAGCTTCTGAGTTAACCGGCGCTTTCAATACAATGCACACTGATAAAGGATTATTGTCAATATTTCCCGCCAGTGCGACATAGCAGCAGAAACGCCAGGAGGCTCCCGTAACGCGGGTTTGAAAGTGCTTTGTGCGATCTCAGATGTTGTCGGTTTGGTCCACCAAACTTTTCAATACCTGCGTTGCCAGAAGCACTTTTGCCTCGCAATGGAAACTGTATTTTGAGGTTACCTGAATACATTTAGCACTATAATGCAACGTCAAAAAAAGTTAGTCTATCTCAATTACTTGTTTTTGTTTTTAATCCGCCCTAAAAACTGGTCGAAATATAGGAAGTATGTGTGAATTCAGCCAATAGACGACAATCCAAACGTTCGAATATCTTGGTATTGCTGGAAGGCACCTTAATAGCTTATCTGGCATATGTAGCCCATCCTCTGGTGCTGCAACTCACCGATCAAACTGCTCCATTGGAAAATAAACTTTTTGTCAATATGGCTATATTGACTGTTCTGGTCCTGATTTCAGCGTTATCGGTCGGCTTGTACGAGCTGAAACTCAGAGAGACCTTCCGCGGTATTATCCGGCGTATTTTCGTCAGTGTAGCGCTAGCTTATTTCGTGATGGAGCTGCTTACCAGTACCGTTTTCCAGAATCTGGCAATGCACCCTTACTATCTGCCCACAGCCTCGGCTCTGATCATCATTGTATTGGTATTGTTCCGGTACTTCTCCAACAGGCTTGGTCTGTTAGGTTTGGGGAAGGTGCGTCTGGTGGTATTAGGAGCCGGCCAGCGGGCGTCTATTATTGAAAAACGCATGCGTCGAGAAGTGGATCGTATTGGTTTTGATCTGGTCGGTTTTATTCCTATTCCGGGTGATGACCGGGAAAGTGGCATTCAGAGCGAAAAGCTGGTTCATGTCAAAGTCGATGAGGGCTTTCGTGATTTTCTGATTGAAAATGAAATTGAAGAAGTCGTTATTGCCTGTGATCAGCGCCGCGGCACTTTGCCAATAGAAATTCTGTTTGATTGCCGGATCCGTGGTATCGAAGTCGTTGACATTCTGGACTTTATGGAGCGGGAAACCGGGCAGATCGTGGTGAATCTTATCTACCCGAGCTGGGTAATCTATTCTAACGGATTCTCAAGTCAGAATTATCTGCGTGATTTGATGGATTATGGAATCAATGCGGTGCTGGCATTGCTGGTGCTGCTGATAACCTGGCCCTTTATGCTGATGACCGCCATTCTCATTTATCTCGAAGATGGCAGAAAAACCGGCGCCTCAGTTTTTTATAAACAGGAACGGGTGGGGCTCAATGGTCAGCTGTTTAATATTATCAAGTTTCGCAGTATGCGACCCGACGCTGAATCGGGTGGGGCACAATGGGCCACAAAAGGCGACAGCCGGGTAACCAAAATGGGTGGTTTTATCCGAAAATACCGGATTGATGAACTGCCCCAGTTATTGAATGTCTTTCGCGGCGAAATGAGCTTTATTGGTCCCCGGCCTGAACGCCCGGAATTTGTGGAACAATTAATTCAGCAAATTCCTTATTACAATCAGCGCCACAATGTAAAGCCCGGTCTCGCTGGCTGGGCACAGCTTAACTACCCCTATGGTGCCAGCGTAGAGGACTCCATGGAAAAGCTGAAGTTTGACCTTTATTACGTCAAGCACCAGAGCTTGCTGCTGGATATTCTGATACTGGTGCGCACAGTCGAAGTCATTCTTTTCGGTAAAGGGCGTTGATATGCAAGATGTGAAAACCTGCCTGAATGCAATGACAGTAGATGTAGAGGATTTTTTCCATGTGTCTGCTTTCGACAAAATCATCAAACCCGAAGACTGGGATCAGTACCAACCGCGGGTAGACAATAATACACGGCGATTACTGGATATTTTCGACCGGCATGGGGTTAAATCTACGTTTTTTGTACTTGGCTGGGTGGCAGAGCGGTACCCGGAGTTAATTAAAGAGATTCATCGTCAGGGGCATGAGGTGGCGAGCCATGGTTATGCCCATCGTCGGGCCACTGAGCAAAGCCGTGAAGAGTTTATTACCGATGTGCGTCGTTCTAAAGACCATCTGGAAGATCTGCTTGGTGAAGAAGTTACGGGCTACCGGGCCCCCAGCTTTTCTATTGGTTATACCAATGAGTGGGCCTTCGAAGCGCTTAAAGAGCTGGGCTTTGCCTATAGCTCAAGTACCTATCCGGTTAAGCATGACCTCTATGGCACCCCGGACTGGCCACGTTTTGCTTATCAGCGCAAAGAAGATATTACTGAGATCCCGATACCAACGCTGAAAATGTTTGGCAAACAGGTGCCCATAGGCGGTGGAGGGTATTTCCGTTTGTATCCTTATGCGTTGACCCGTTATCTGGTGCAAAAGTATCTGGAGAAAGAGAAGCAGCCGTATTCTTTCTATTTTCATCCCTGGGAGATCGATGCTGATCAGCCCAGACTGACAAATGCATCGGCCAAATCCCGATTCCGGCATTACGTGAATCTGCAACATACAGAAGGTAAGCTGGAACGGCTGCTGCAGGACTTTAGCTGGTCCACTATGCGTGATGTATACGGGGTAAGCGCCTGAGGAATAAAGTGGGGTCAGAGTAAACTTAATTTTTTGATTACAGGGGCTGGTTGTTTAAAAGGCAGGATTAAGTTTACTCTGACCCCACTTTTTCTCTTCTCAGTGAGCCCTGCCTCTCAGTGAGCCGACGAGAGAAACGGGTAGAACTTTAAAATAATAACAATAGGATGTGTGCGTGAGCGAAGTGGTAATAGAGCGCTTCAATGGCGAAGTGGAAAAAGCGAAACAGTGGGATGAGTTTGTTGCAGCATGTAGCAATGCCACCTTCTTTCATTTGAGTGGCTGGTTGCATATTAATCAGACCGTTATGGGCCACAAAGGTCATTATCTGTTCGCCATAGAGCAGGGTAAACCGGTTGGCGTATTGCCATTGGTTGAGCAAAAAAGTGCGCTCTTTGGCCATGCGCTGGTTTCGACTCCCTTTTGTGTCTATGGTGGGGTGGCGACGGAATCAGCTGATGTTCAGCGAAAGCTTGAAGATGCCGCAATTGAACTTGCCCATGAATTGCAGGTGGATTATCTGGAGCTGCGCAATAAAGAGGCCAGTGATAATCCCCGACTCACCGAAAAATGTGCCCACTCTTATTTTGCCTGGCCTCTTGCCGAAGATGCCGACGCCATACTGGCCGGTGTTAAGAAAAAGCAACGAGCAGTTATCCGCCACTCGCTGAAAAATGATCTCAGCTTCAGAGTGGACCAGGATACCGAAACGGCCTATGCCATTTATTCAGAGAGTGTGCGTAATCTGGGTACCCCTGTATTTCCGAAAGACTATTTCACCGCCCTGCGGCAGGTGTTTGGGGAACATTGTAATGTGCTGACGGTTGAGCACCAGGGGCAGCCAGTCTCTTCGGTACTTAATTTCTATTTCCGCGATCAGGTGTTGCCCTACTATGGCGGCGGCGTACCCGCAGCGAGAGACCTGAAAAGCAACGACTTTATGTATTATCAATTAATGTGTGATGCCAGAGATAAAGGGTATCAGCACTATGACTTCGGCCGCAGTAAAGATGACTCCGGTGCGTATAAATACAAAAAACACTGGGGCATGGAGCCGGTATCGCTGCATTATCAGTTCCATCTGGTTAAAGCCAGTGAGTTGCCTAATTTGAGCCCGAATAATCCTAAATATCAGGTGTTTATTAAGTTGTGGCAAAAACTGCCTCTTTGGCTGAGCCGGAAAATCGGACCGTTTCTGTCCAGATATTTGGGGTAGATCATGACAAAAAAAGAGCCGTTACTTTTTTTATGCCACCGTATTCCCTTTCCCCCTAACAAAGGGGACAAGATTCGTTCGTTCAATATCCTCAAACAGCTCTCTGACAAGTATGATATTTATCTGGCGGCCTTTGTGGATGACGATAACGACTGGCAATATGAAAAGGATTTACAACCCTATTGTAAAGAGGTCTTGTTGGTGCGCCTGCATCCCCTGAGAGGAAAAATCAAAGGGTTGTCAGGGATGCTGTTTGGCAAACCCATAAGTCTGCCATACTTTCACAGTTCCCGGATTCAGCAATGGGTAAAACAAATAATCGACAGTGCTGAAATAAAGAAGGGTTTTGTTTACAGCTCTGCCATGGCGCAGTACATCGAAGATGTACAACTGGATAAGCGGGTGGCTGATTTCGTTGACGTGGATTCAGACAAGTGGCGGCAATACGCGAACAACACCGCCAACCCGTTACTCAAACTGGTATATAACTGGGAATCCCGCACGCTGGCTTCCTACGAGAAAAAAATCACCACAGAATTTGATGCTGTCACGCTGGTTTCAGAAGATGAAGCGGCGTTCTTCAGGGAGCAGCTCCCCGCAGGTCTGGCCACTAAAGTGGATGCGTTTCCTAACGGCGTGGATGGTGAGTTTTTTAATCCGGATACCAGTGGCCCCAGGCCAATAGAAGCGCAATATCTGGTGTTTACCGGGGCCATGGATTACTGGGCCAATGTGGATGCCGTACTGTGGTTTGTTGAACATGTCTGGCCGGTAATACACAAACAGCACCCGGCAATGAAATTTGCCATTGTAGGTGGCAATCCGGTAGATAAAGTTAAAGCGCTGGCCCGGCTGGATAATATTCTGGTCACCGGGCGTGTAGAAGATATCCGCCCTTATATCAAACATGCACAACTGGCGGTTGCGCCTTTGCGTATTGCCCGCGGTATCCAGAATAAAGTTCTGGAGGCTATGGCAATGGAACAAGCCGTGGTCATGACCAGTATGGCTGCTGAAGGAATCCGGTTGCCGGCCAATCAACAGCCATTGGTCAGCGACGAGGCGGATCTGTTTGCTGGTATCTGTCTGGAGATGTTAGCGCAGCCGGAAAAAATGGCGGCCCTCGGGCATGAAAATCGCGAATGGATAGCGCACCACTATCAGTGGCAAGCTGTAGTCGAAAAACTCGCTGGCGTACTTAAGTAGCAGTAACGGAGTCTGTCTGATGTCTGAAGTTTTAGGGAAAAAGGTTAATCTGCTCAGCATTCTGCTGTTACTTTTCGCTACCTGGCTGGTGTTGTTCTGGGACAGCGTGATGGCCACAGCGGCCATCTGGGAAAGGTCTGAAACCTTCGCCCATTGTTTCCTGATCCTGCCTATCTGTATCTATCTGTTGCATCGCGACTGGTCGGCACTGAAACACCTGCCAATCAAACCGAACTTATGGTTACTGCTGCCGCTTTTGGCGATACTAATCTTCTGGTTGTTCGGCGATCTGGCACATATCGCCGCAATAGAACAGCTGGCTACCTTTTTGTTGCTGCCGCTGATGTGTTGGCTGGTGCTGGGTAATCAAATCGCATTGAGAATGTGGTTTGTATTGTTTTTCTGGATGTTCAGTGTGCCGGAAGGGGAATTTCTCATTCCAGCCCTTCAGGAGGTCACCGCTGATTTTACCGTGATGGCAATTCAGCTTACCGGTATACCGGTATACCGGGAGGGATTATATATCGCCGTTCCCGGCGGTTTGTTTGAAGTGGCAGTGGCCTGTTCCGGAATCCGCTACCTGATCGCATCTTTAACTCTGGGCTGTCTGTTTGCCTACCTGACCTATTACAAGTGGCACAAACGCGTGTTGTTCGTGCTCTTTTCACTGGTCCTGCCAATTGTTGCCAATGGTATCCGCGCCTATGGCATTGTCATGATTGCCTATCTTTCAGACATGAAGCATGCCACCGGTGCTGATCATCTGGTGTATGGCTGGCTATTCTTTGGCGTAGTGATCTTTATTATGTTTTCCATAGGCAGTATCTGGCGAGACCCTGAGCCAAGGTCTGAAGAGGTTGAAAAAGAGAGTAACCCGGCAGTGCCGCTGAAAACTGTTGTTACAGGCTGGCTAAGTGCTGTTGTGCTGATCCTGGTTGCGGAGGGGTACAACATTACGGCTCAGAATATTAACTACCCAGCTGCTCCGGACATTCAGTCTCAGTGGGATCTTGAAGACGTTTCGAATAGCAGTTGGCAACCCGTATTTCAGAACCCGGGCCAGGAATATGCGGGGCGCTATCAGCAATCAGACTTTTATGCTGTATGGTATGCACACAGCACGGAGGACAGTAAATTAATCAGTAGTGTGAACCAGCTTTACAATCGCTCTTCCTGGACGCGTATTAACAGCCAGGCGCAATCCGGTTATCAGTTGTTAGAAATTTCCTCTTTGGATGGGCGGCGCAGAATGCTGGCCTACAGCTATGTAACACCCTGGTTGCAGTCACCCAGCAATATCAAAGTAAGATTGACTCAGGCCCTGCAGGCCCTTGCCGGACAGCCACAACAAGGAATGGCACTGGTGATATCCCGGTTGGTTGAAAATGATGAAGATCGCAAGGCCTTCCGTGCGCAGGCAAAAGCCTTCTTCGATGAAAACTATCAGCAGGTGCTGAATGGCAGTCTCTAGCCCACCTGTGCGTCATATAGCCCATGTCCTGTTCCGTTTCGATACCGGGGGCCTGGAAAATGGAGTGGTGAATCTGGTTAATCAGCTACCTGAACAAGGGTATCGGCACAGTATTATTACCCAAAAAGGACTTAACCCGGAATTTGCCAAACGCGTGACAGCGAATAACGTCGATTATCATGATCTGAATAAAGCTGATGGCAATGATTTTGGTATGTATCTGCGCCTCAATAGGCTGTTAAAACGGCTGCGTCCGGATATTTTACATACCCGCAATCTCGCTACCCTTGAATGCCAGGTGGTCGGGTGGTGGCGGCGTATTCCGTTACGTATTCACGGTGAGCACGGCTGGGATGTGAGTGATATTGGCGGTACCAACACGAAGTACCAGCGTCTGCGTCGGATGATTAAACCTTTTGTGAATCAGTATGTGGCACTCTCTGGTGAGGCCCGGGATTACCTCATTCAGAAGGTAAAGGTTCCGGAGCAGCGTATTCACCCTATTTGTAATGGCGTCGATATGAACAGGTTTGTAAATCCTCCAGCGCCTGTTTCGCCTTTTCCTGAAGCGCAATTTCCGCCACTGGCTGTGGTGTTTGGCACCGTCGGCAGACTTGCCGAAGTCAAGGATCAGGCGACATTAATTGATGCATTTGGACTGCTATGCGCCCGTTTTCCGCAACATTCGCTACGTTTGTTGCTAGTGGGCGACGGTCCCATGCGGGAGATGCTGGAGCAACGGGCAAAAGAAAAAAACGTTGAAGACAAAATCTGGTTTGCCGGTGACAGGGCAGATGTACCGGCATTGATGAGCAAAATGCAGGTGTTTGTATTGCCGTCGCTGGCAGAAGGGATTTCTAATACCTTTCTGGAAGCCATGGCGTGTGGGTTACCGGTGATTGCTACCCGGGTTGGGGGAAATCCCGACCTTATGTTGCCAGCCCACAGACACAGCCATCTTATCGAAGTCAGGGATTCACAAAGTTTAATGCAGGCGATGAGTCGGTATCTGGACAAGCCCGAGGCAATCGCAGAGGATAGTGAGCAGGTAAGAAAGCACTGCCAAAGCCACTTTAGTCTCGCTAACATGGTGGCAAAGTATCACCAACTTTATCAATCACAGACAGCGCAGTAAGGATTCAGGGGAATGTGCGGAATAGCAGGAATTTTTCAACTGGCAAATGTTGGGCAGCCCAGCGAGGCAGTACTGGCGAAAATGAACAACATCCAGGAACACCGGGGACCGGACGCCGGCGACTATTTTTTTGATCCCGGTGTGGGCATGGCCCACCGGCGGTTGTCGATTATCGACCTTGAAGGCAGCCCCCAGCCTATGCTCAGCGCAGATAAACGTGCCTGCATTGTGTTTAATGGTGAAATCTATAACTTTAAAGAGTTGCATCAGGAGCTGCAAAGCAAGGGCTATCAGTTCAATACTCACGGTGACACCGAAACCATACTTAATGCTTATCTGGAATGGGGTGAAGACTGTGTTCAGCACCTGCGCGGTATGTTTGCCTTTGCTATCTGGGACAGAGAAAAACAAAAGCTGTTTATGGCCCGGGACCGTATCGGCATCAAACCTTTTTTCTATTCTTTGTTGTCAACGGGTGAATTTGTATTTGGCTCAGAACTTAAGGTACTGACCGAGCACCCTTCTTTTGATCGCAAACTTCGTGATACCACAGTCGAAGATTATTTTACCTTTGGCTATGTTCCTGAGCCGCATACTGTTTATGAGAACAGCTTTAAACTTTCTCCCGGGCATACCCTGACGCTGGAAAAAGGCATGCGAACATTGCCAGAGCCTAAGCAGTACTGGGATATTCCCACACAATGGGATGCCGAACTCAGTGCCGAAGATGTTCAGGGAGAACTTATTGAGCGGCTGAAACAAGCGGTGGATATCCGCATGGTGGCTGATGTGCCACTGGGCGCGTTTCTGTCCGGTGGCGTAGATTCCAGCGGTATCGTGGCCCTGATGTCACAATTGCAGTCTGACCCCGTTAACACCTGTGCTATTGGTTTCGATGTTAAAGCCTTTAACGAAACGGAGTTCGCGCAGATGGTGGCGGATCGTTACCATACCAATCACAGAGTGGAAACGGTTGGTCAGACCGATTTTGATCTGATCGACAAGCTGGCATTTTTGTATGATGAACCTTATGCAGACAGTTCTGCCATGCCAACTTACCGGGTTTGCCAGCTTGCCCGAAAGCATGTGACGGTAGCCCTCTCCGGTGATGGCGGTGATGAACTCTTTGCAGGTTATCGTCGCTATAAAATGCACCTGCACGAAGAGAAAATCCGTAATATGCTGCCGCTGGGTCTGCGCAAACCCCTTTTCGGGCCGCTCGGGCGGATGTATCCGAAGATGGACTGGGCGCCGAAATTCCTGCGCGCAAAAACCACCTTTCAGTCTATGGCCATGGATACGGTGCAGGGCTATCACAATTCCATGTCGATTCTGCGTACCGATGAGCGAGCCAAGCTATTTTCAAAAGAATTTCAGAGCAGCCTGAACGGCTATAACTCACTGGAAGTGTTTAACCGTTATGCCGACAAGGTTAAAGGGCTGGACCCGATGAAAGTTGCCCAGTATCTGGATATGAAAACCTATCTGGTGGGCGATATTCTGACCAAAGTGGACAGAGCCTCTATGGCCCATTCACTGGAAGTGCGGGTGCCTATTCTGGACCATAAGTTTGTAGAATGGGCGTTTAAGAGCCCTTCAGATCACAATCTGTATAACGGCATTGGCAAGTACTCCTTTAAGAAGTCGCTGGAGTCTCATTTACCCCACGATGTCCTCTACCGCAAGAAAATGGGCTTTGCGGTACCGCTGGCAGACTGGTTTAAGGGGCCACTGAAAGATCGTTTATATGATGGCCTGTTATCCAAACAGATGACCGAATCGGGCTATTTCAGCAGCAAACAGCTTAAACGCCTGATCGATGATCATGTGTCCGGTGTGCGCGATAACAGTGCGCCGCTGTGGACGTTAATGATGTTTGAATCCTTTATGCGCCAGCAACTGGGTAAAGCGGCATGAAGATACTGCATATACTGGATCATTCGATTCCTCTGCACAGCGGCTACACCTTCCGTACCCGCTCTATATTGCGGCAGCAGCATGCATTGGGCTGGCAAACCTGCCATGTCACCAGCCCCAAGCATGGCAAGTTTGAACAGGATATCGAAGAAGTCGACGGCCTGAAGTTTTACCGTACTCCGGTGCCTAACGGTTTGTTAAGCCGGTTACCGGCTCTGAGTCAGATGGCGCTGATCGCGCCCATGCGCAAACGCATCCTCGAAGCCATCGAACAAGAAAAGCCCGATGTGCTGCACGCCCATTCTCCGGCATTAAACGGGTTAGCGGCATTACAAGCGGGGCGGAAAACCGGCTTGCCGGTGGTGTATGAAATCCGCGCTTTCTGGGAAGATGCGGCGGTGGATCACGGTACCTGTAAGCAGGGTGATCTACGTTATCGTCTGACCAGAAAACTGGAAACCCATGTGGTCAGACAGGCCGACAAAGTTACCACCATCTGTGAAGGGCTGAAGCAGGATCTGCTCAGCCGGGGCGTGCCGGAGTCGAAAATCACCGTGATCCCCAATGCGGTGAATATCGAGCAGTTTAATCTGATCACCGCCAAAGACAGTCAACTGGAAAAACAATTTGGTCTGCAGAATAAGAGAGTGCTGGGATTTCTGGGCTCTTTTTATGCTTACGAAGGGTTGGATCTGCTGATCAGGGCGATGCCTTTTATCATTAAACAGTTTCCCGACGCCGTATTGCTGCTGGTGGGCGGCGGACCACAGGAACAGAACTTAAAGTTTCTGATTAAAGAGCTGGGTATCGAAGATAAGGTGATTATGCCGGGCCGGGTACCCCATGATGAAGTCTCAGGTTATTACAGCCTGGTGGACTTACTGGTGTATCCGCGCAAATCAATGCGTCTGACCGAACTGGTCACTCCCCTCAAACCCCTTGAAGCCATGGCGCAGGGCAAACTACTGCTGGCCTCAGATGTTGGTGGGCATAAAGAATTGATCGAGGATCGCAAAACCGGCTGGTTGTTTAAAAGCGATGATGTGCAGGCCCTTGCCGGCAAAGCCGGGGAGGTGTTGGCCAATCAGGGTGACTGGCCGCAGGTGATTGCTAATGGCCGGGAATTTGTCGAAAAAGTACGTAACTGGCCTAACTCGGTGGCCAATTATCAGGCCCTGTATAAGGAGATCTGTGGTGGCTGATATGTTTCGCGGCCTGCATATTTGTCTGGTGGGCCCGGTGCCGCCACCGGCGGGTGGCATGGCCAATCAGACCCGGCAGCTAAAGCAATTGCTTGAGCAGGACGGCGCTAAGGTTACCCTGGTGGCGGTGAATGCCCCCTACAAACCGGCGTTTGTGGGGAAGATTCCGGTGTTGCGGGCAGGTTTCAGGTTAATACCCTATTTCTGGCGTTTACGTCAGGCCATCAGACAGGCCGATGTGGTGCACCTGATGGCCAATTCCGGCTGGTCCTGGCATTTGTTTGCGGCACCGGCAATACGGGTTGCCGCCGGGTTGAAAAAACCGCTACTGGTTAATTACCGGGGCGGGCATGCCGAACCTTTTTTTCAGCAATCCTGGTCAAAAGTGGAAGCTTCATTAAACAAAGCCCAGGGTGTTTTAGTGCCTTCTCTTTATTTACATGGGGTGTTTGCCAACTGGGGTAAACAGGCCGAAGTGGTGCCCAATGTGCTGGATGAAAATACCTTTTATCCGGCTAAGGAAACAGCTGCCGACAGGCCTTTGCATCTGATTGTTACCCGTAATTTAGAAGCCATTTATGATGTGGGTTGTGTGATCGATTGTTTCGCAAAGATTCTGGAACACCATCCTGATGCCAGGTTATCGGTCGCTGGCAGTGGACCACAAAAGCAAAGTCTTGAACGCCAGTGCCAACAACTGGGCATCAGTGAGAAAGTCGCCTTTTTAGGGCGGCTGGATATCAGTGAAATGGCAGAGTTATACCGCAGCGCCGATGTGATGCTTAATGCCAGTACGGTAGATAACAGCCCTAATTCGCTGATCGAGGCCATGGCCTGTGGTGTGCCCATCGTCAGTACTGATGTTGGCGGTATCCCTAAGCTCGTAACCCATGAACAGGATGCCTTATTAGTCCCGCCGCGCCGCCCGGATTTGCTGGCCGAACAGGTATTGAGATTACAGACCGAGCCACAGCTCAGAGATAAGCTGGTCAGCGAAGGGCGAAAAACCATCGCCAAGTTTACCTGGGCCAGGGTAGGGCAGGCGCTGCTGATGCAGTATCAACAGGCCATCGGCAAGAGTAGGGAGGCGGCATGAGTTCTGTGTACACCAAACTGGTTTCGGGGGTGTTGTTTCCGCTGCATGAGAAACTGAAAAAACACAATACGGTAGCAATTCGCAAAGCACTGGAACAAAGCCAGTGGCACTCTCCTGAGCAGCTTAAAACGGCCCAGTCACAACGACTACAGCAGTTTATCCGCACCATCTGTGCTCATGTGCCTTATTACAAAGACGTGATGCAAAGCCAGGGGCTCACCCCTGACGATATTCAATGCTCAGAGGATTTGGTTAAACTGCCGTTTCTGGATAAACAGACCATTGCTGATAATTTTGATGCTCTTAAATCAGATATTGCCGGGCCACTGAACCGCTTTAATACCGGCGGCTCCAGTGGTCAGCCGCTGATTTTCCTGCTCGGTAATGAACGGGTATCCCATGATGTGGCCGAGAAATGGCGTGCCACCCGCTGGTGGGATGTGGATATCGGCGACAAGGAAATTGTGGCCTGGGGTTCGCCTATTGAGCTGGGGGCACAGGACAAGATCAGGTTGGCCCGTGACAAGCTGTTTCGTTCACAGCTGATTCCGGCCTTTGATATGACGGAGGGAAAGCTACAGAACTTCATTGCTACCATCAAAGAAAGTCGCCCTGAAATGTTGTTCGGTTACCCTTCAGTATTTGATTTGCTGGCTAAAACCGCTGAAAAAGCGGGTATCCGGCTGGATAATCTCGGTATTAAAGTGGCTTTTGTTACCTCCGAGCGCCTTTATCCCTACCAGCGCGAGAATATTTCAAGGGTGTTTGGCTGCCCGCTTGCTAATGGTTACGGCGGCCGGGATGCAGGTTTTATCGCCCATGAATGCCCCTCCGGTGGTATGCATTTGTCCTATGAAGATATTGTGGTAGAAATTATCGATAAAGAAGGCAAGCCGTTGCCCGCTGGTGAGGCCGGTGAAATAGTGGTGACGCATCTTGGTACCAGCGAATTTCCTTTTGTCCGTTATCGTACCGGTGATATCGCGGTGTTGTCAGACCAACGCTGTGCCTGTGGTCGTGGTCTGCCGATGCTGGAATCTATTGAAGGCCGCAGTACCGACTTTGTGGTGGCCGCAGATGGCACCATGATGCATGGCCTGGCGCTGATTTATATTCTGCGTGATATGGACGGCATTGAAGCCTTTAAAATAACCCAGGAAAGCCTGCAACTTACCCGGGTAGAAGTGGTATCCAAACAGCAACTGACAGATTCTATGAGTAAACAGATTGAGAGTGGCTTTAAGGCCAGGCTCGGCGAGGACGTTGACATTGATGTGCAACCGGTAGCGGAAATTGCCGCAGAAAAATCCGGAAAATACCGCTATGTGATCAGCAAGGTGACGCAATGATTGACAGTATTTATCTGCTGATGGTGGTGTGTGCCGTGTGCTATCTGTTTTATTGGTCAAATAAGCAGGATGAAGATTAATGCGTGACTTGCTGCTGGTTGGCTTTTTGTTTGTAGCCATCTATTACTCATTTAAGCGCCCTTATATTGGTATGGCAGCCTGGGTGTGGATTGCCCTGACTGCGCCGGCAGAGTGGGCCTTTGGTTTTTCACAGAGCTTTCGCCTGAACCTGACCATTGTTTTGGTGACCGCTGCTTCCTGGTTGTTTGTAACGAAAAACAAATCTTTTAAGATGACCGGCCTGACGTTCTGGGTGATGATGTTTGGCCTGTGGACACTGATCAGCACAAGCTTTCATCTTAACTCTGATTCAGACTGGATTTGGAGCTACTGGAATCAGTTTCTCAAGATTATGGCGTTGTTTTTCTTTATTACTCTGACGCTGACCAAACGCTTGCATATCGATACCTTTATCTGGGCTATCGTACTGGCAATATCTGCTTATGCGGGTATGGAGGCGGTCAAATATGTGATCTCCGGTGGCAGTCACCGTATCACAGGGCGGGCCGGCATTATTGCCGATCGCAATGATCTCGCCGTGGCCATCAATATGTGTATTCCAATGGTGATCTATCTGATTCATGTTACCAAACATACTTTGTTACGCCAGGGCCTGTGGGTGCTGCTATTACTGAATATTCTCAGCATTGTCGGTACCTTCTCCCGTGGTGGCTTTATTGGCTTAGGTGTGCTGGCCTTTGCCTTCTGGCTGAAATCAAATCGCAAACTAGTCTGGGCTATCGCCGCGGTGATTATGCTGCCAATTCTTTATGCCAATGCGCCAGAAGACTGGCAGGAACGACAAAGTACAGTGTCTACAGCGGCAGAAGAAGATGGTTCATTTATCGGCCGTATCTGGGCATGGAAAATTTCTACCATGATCGCCCTGGATAACCCCGTAACAGGCGGGGGATTCCGCGCTGTTTCTGAACCGACTTTGTGGAACTACTATGCACCACTGACACCTGAGTTTGGCCCGGTTTACTCAAAACCGATCCCAGATAGTATAAGGCCCAAGGCCGCCCATAATATTTACTTTCAGGTGCTGGGAGATCATGGTTTTGTGGGGCTGTTTATCTTTTTGATGATGTTACTGTTGGCGTTGCTGAACAATATGAAAAATGCGCGGCTGGGTAAGCAATATGGGGTGCATTGGTACCACCAGTTGAGTAATGCTATGACCCTATCACTGGTTGCCTATGGTATTACCGGAATGAACGTAAGCCTGGCTTATTTTGATCTGATTTATGCCGTGATCGGCCTGGTGGTGGTGATGAATATAATGCGCCCACAGATTGTCGCCAGCCAGACTGCTCCAGATAAGGTAAAGGCTTCGTCAGCCGTTACAAAAGCCAGTGCGCTGGCCGGGAGCCGGGCGGGATGACGACACCTCAGCCGCCACTGGATCCGCAGCAACAGGCAGAGCATAATACAAAGACACACAGCAAGGTCTATACGGGCTCGGCCTTTATGCTGGTGACCCGTATTGGTATTAAATCTATTGGCCTTATCAGCTCTATTGTGCTGGCCCGTTTACTGGTACCGGAGGATTTTGGTCTGGTTGCTATCGCCATGGCGATTTATGCCTTTATTGAGCTTTTTGGTGCGCTGGGCCTCGGTACTGTCCTGATTCAGAATCAATCGAATGATACTGACGATTACAACACTGCCTGGACTTTTAAAGTGTTATTCGGGTTGGTGTCTGCATCGGCAATGGCATTGGCTGCGCCTTATGTGGCAGAGTTTTATGCTGATCCGCGCTTAGATAATGTGATTTATGTGATTGCGCTGGCCAGCATTCTTTCTGGTGCGGCGAATATCGGTGTGGTGAACTTTCAAAAGGATATGGACTTTCGCAAAGAGCTGAAATATCAGCTTGTGCCGAAGATTATCAGTTTTGTGATCACCCTGACTCTGGCTTTTGTTTACCGTAATTACTGGGCATTGGTGATTGGCATGGTCTCCAATCAGTTTATCATTTTACTGTTCAGTTACTGGATGCACCCCTTCCGCCCGCGTTTCGGGCTTAAGTCTTTTAATAAGCTGTTCAGCTTTTCGCGCTGGCTGCTGCTGAACAATGTATTGTTTTACTTAAATGACAAGTTTAGTGAATTGATAGTCGGGCGGCTCTTGTCTCCCTCGGCGGTCGGTCTTTTCGCTATAGGGAAAGAAATTGCACATTTGCCAACCATGGAAATGGCCAAACCTATCAATAAGGCCACCTTCCCGGTTTATTCACGCTTTAAAGATAACTTTACCGAGTTACGTAAGGCTTACTTAAACACAGTTGCCCTGACTGCCAGCCTTACTATGCCGGCGGCATTGGGGATTGCCCTGATTGCGCCCTTGTTTGTGGAGGTGGTACTGGGTGATAAATGGCTACCGGCGGCGCCACTGATCCAGCTATTGGCTTTATCCAGCATGTTGACCAGCCTGACTGTGAATAACAGTTATATATATATGGCCTGCGGCAAGCCTAATATTATGTTTTTAATAAATTTAATTCGCACGGTTATGTTTTTCGCGTTTTTTATTCCGTTGCTGGATCTGAACGGTATTGTCGGTATCGGTCAGGCCAGGCTCAGTACTACCCTGATTATGTTGTTTGGCGCTCAGATAGCTGTGGTGCTGTTTCTTAAACTACAGGTGCTGCCCTTGTTAGGAGTATTTTTGCGCCCGACCCTGGCCTGTATGGTAATGGGGGGAGCAGTGCTGCTGATTCAGCAGGCTGATTGGGTGCCAGTGCAGGGATTATCGCTGTTAATGCAGATTATTGCCGGTGGCCTGAGTTATACCCTGGTGTCATTGCTGTTGTGGCGCTGGCAGGGTTATCCAGAAGGGCTTGAGCGCACTGTGGTAGAGCGGCTTTACCCTGGTTATCTGCAAGGTAAAGTGTGAACTATGAATAAACTCTCCTCTCACGCCCTTGCTGATAAACTGGCCAGTGATCTGCAACAACAGCTTCAGGATCAGATAGACTGGCTGGAGCCGTTAGCTTTACTGGATGGTATAAAAAACAGAATCTCCTGGCAGCCCTATCATGCCTTACCTGAGCTGAAGCAGACTGTGGGTAGACTGGAGTCAGACCGACCAGAACTATTGGGAGTATTATTACAGTTTTTGCTGGTGCGCCTGGTAGCGGACTTTAGCCCGGATCACCTTTCTTTTAAAGTTACTGACGAGATAGCAGAACTCTACCAGCAAAGTTTTGCCCGTATTCTCGGCCAGCCTGGGCCGGAAGAGGCCGATGACAGCTATTACAAAGATCTGGCGCTGGCCAGTGGTGCGCTGTTCCCGGCGGGAGAACGCGTCGTTGAGCCATTTTCAGTGTTACAACGCAGCCTGATGTTTAATGCCGGGGTAACGCAGAGTCTGCAGTTTATAAAGTCTGGCTTGTTGGCAGGTGGTTATAAACCCGTATTCAGATTACACGTACATCTGGCCGAGCAAAGCCGCTTAAGTGAGCAAAGCTGGCGGCATACCTGCCAGCGCCTGGCTCAGATGCTTGAGGTTAACCCGGGTATCAGAGGTATAGTGGGATCGAGTTGGTACTATGATCCACAGGTGCCGGCCATCAGCCCCCATCTGGGATTTGTCAATAAGCTGTTGGCCGAGAACGGCGCTTACTGGTTTTTTTCTCATATTGAGGGGAGTAACAGCGGGGCTTTTGCCACTTCTCAGACCCGTAAGCAGGCATTTGAAACGGGCAAATATCTGCCGCGCAATTATGTGGTGTTCTGGCCCCGGAACCGGGTACTGAGTTGGTACCAGAAAGTAAAAAGTGACAACACAGAGGCGGGTGTATGAAAACCCTGATTTTCAGGTTAGGCAAAATATTGGGATTGTTTTATCTGGCCCGCAAACTGACGGCAGATAAGACCCGTATACTCTGTTATCACGGTATTTCGGTGGACGATGAGCACCAGTTTCGCCCCGGCCTGTTTATGCGAGAATCCACCTTTTCCCGGCGTATGCAATTGCTTAAAAAGTGGAATTTTGCCTGCATAAATCTGGATGACTACGTTTCTCAGAGAGAGCAGGGCCAGGTACAGAAAAATGCCATGATTATCACTATTGATGATGGCTGGGAGGCAATTCTTGAAGGCATGTGGCCCGAGATTAAAGCCTGCCAGTTTAAGGCTACCCTCTATCTTTCCAGTTACTTTATTCAGCACCGCCGGCCAGTATTTAAAGTGGCGGTATTTTACCTTTTCTGGAAGCATAAAAAGCCTTTCAAGCCAGCACAGGATAGCTGCCTTGAAGAAAACAGGGGGCAGGAGCTTAATGCCGAAAACCTGTTGGAGCTCGTAAAGCAACTGGGTTCAGAGTACGAGCAGTCGGTTTTAAAGGAATTATGTACTTATTTTGGTGAATCAACAGAGGCCTGGCAGCAAAGTGGTAAGTTTATGTTTTTATCACCAGAGCAAGTGACAGAGCTGCATAAGCAGGGCCTGGCGATTGAACTGCATACCCACAAGCACCGTTTCTCTGAAGTAGGGTTAGAAGAGGCCCGACAAGAGCTGGAGCGTAACCGTCAGGCGATTGTTGATATGACAGGCAAACAGCCGAGTCATTTTTGCTATCCGCGGGGAGAATTCCGTGAAGAGCAATTAAAAGTACTGAGCGATATGGGCATTCAGTCTGCCACTACTACAGACAGTGAATTGTGCCCGGCTGAACATCACGTTTACAAACTGCCCCGTATTATGGATAACGACAATATCAGTGAGTTGGAATTTGAAGCCGAAATCAGTGGCTTTATGACCCTGTTACGAAAGATTGGCAGCAGAGGACGTTCATGAGCTCACTTTTTTCCCGGCTTCGCGCTCTGTTTCATATGCTCAGCAAAGAAGCACAACTGGCCGGTATCAGTAAAATCAGCATGTACACACAGACTCTGCAGTTCTGCCTTAAGACCGGCCTGGGCCCTCGCTATTTTGTAGTCGCCGGCATGGCCCGCCAGGGATTTGCGGAGCAGGACAAGTGGCAGCATATTTCTGCTAAAGAGTATTATGCGGCGCTGAAAATACTGAATCCGCCCCAGTACCGTAAACTGACTCAGAGTAAGCTCTCTGAAAAAGCTCTGTATAAACTGATGCATTTCCCTACGCCTGAACTATTTGGCTATTTTCATCCCTATAAAGGCTTTGATAATACAGGTAAGCCGCTGACTGATGCCGCACAGTTTGAGGCTCTGATGAGTGCACATATCGATAGTATATTGTGTATCAAACCCATCGAGGGTTGGGGCGGTGCCGGAGTAATGGCGGGCAGAATTCTGCAGGATGATAACGAGCAGCAGCCAGTGTTTCAGCCTCTGCATTCTAAGCAGCAGATGAATGCATCGGAGTTGATTAACAACTGCAGAGGCAAGGCGCCCATGGCTGAATTTGTGCTGGAAGCCTATATTCAGCAATCAGAGCAGTTTATGGCGCTGAATCCTGACAGTGTGAATACCCTGCGGATCTGGGTGCTGGAAAGCTCTCCCGGGCAGGCGCAGGTGATTGGTGCGTACTTAAGAGTGGGCAGAGCAGGCTCTGCCATCGATAACGCCTCAGCAGGGGGCATAATGTGCCCGGTTAGGCTTATCGATGGCAAAGTTGAGCCAGGGCTGACCAAATATACCCCTCATCGGGATGACATTACTCAACACCCTGATCATGATGCGCCACTGGCTGGCGTTACGCTGGAGCAATGGCAGCAGATTAAAAGCTTTGCCTGTAAGGTACTGGTTAGATTACCCTATACCCGATTTGCCGGGCTGGATGTGACTATGACAGCACAAGGCCCGGTATTAGTTGAAACCAATGTGGCGCCGGATAAAGACGGTGCCGCTCATGCAAATATCCCCTCTATCAGGCTCAGGGAGGCAGCTGAGAAATCTTATGTTTAACAGTATCCAACGTGCGATCAGACTTTCCCGTCAGCGCAGCAGGGAAGAAAATGCTTTGCCATTCTCCCGTCAGTTATGGGAAATGGCCCGGTTGCAACTTACCACCAAGCTGGGACCGGGCAATTATCATAAATACCGGCTGTGGCAGAAAGACATCCCCTGGGAGGAGAAGAAAGGCTACTGGCATGATCAGAAGTATTATGAATTTCTGAATCGGGTTAATCCTTATAAATACCGGATTGTGGCTCGTCACAAGGTGCTGGCTAAGGCGCTGTTGCAATTTTATGGGATTCCGGATGCCCGCTATCTCGGTTATCTGAATATTAAGTCCAGCTTTGCCAGTGATGGCAGAGCAATCAATACCACTGAGGCGCTTGAATCCTGGTTAACGGAGAACTCTGATCTCAAGCGTATGTGCTTTAAACCGGTAGAGGGCTCGGGTGGTGATGGTTTCTGTGCGGTAGAGCTTATTCGGGGTGATACCTTGATGCTTCAGGCTCTGGGTAAAAATACGGTTAAGTCCCTGGAAGATTTTATTGCACAAGATTTAAATGGATTGTGTACCACTGACTACATCATGGAAGAATATGTAGAGCAGCATCCAGTGCTGGCAGAGTTTAATCCCAGTAGCCTGAATACCGTCAGAGTCTGGGTGGGAAAAACAGCCAGTAAAGGAACGAATATTGTTGGTATTTATTTGAGAGTAGGTAGGCAAGGCAGCCTCGTGGACAACAGATTGTCAGGTGGGTTTGGTGTAGAGGTTGATCAGGATACCTTCAAAACCAAAGCTGCTATTCCGCAGGATGGTGGGGGACAGGCATTTAAAGGCCATCCGGATAGTGGCTTTGATATGACGGATATTGAGCTTCCTTTTAAAAGTGAAGTGATTGAATTGTCAAAGAGGGTCATCAATATACTGCCATCAACGAGTTTTGTAGGGCTGGATATTGCGTTCTCAACGAACGGGCCGGTAATTATTGAGTTTAACCTGGCACCTACTGCTATTGGGGCCTGTGTACTGCAAAAAAGCCATCAACAGCTATTGAGCTGGATTCTTGATGACTAACAATGAGCCTGTTTATGATTATGCAGGGTGATTGTATATCGCTATGATATACAGCTATTTACACATCAGATATTACAAGTTCTGAATATTAGATTCTCCTTATCTAAGGAGAGTGTAAAGGATTTTGTG
>NZ_NISX01000010.1 GCF_002591895.1 Lacimicrobium alkaliphilum | reverse complement strand
AGGTGCTGGACATGCCCGGCATGGGGTACTTTCAGGCTACTTCACCTGCACTTTACCGCCGATTATTTTGTACGCTGGCGTGCCTCTGATCATGGTTTCGCGGGCGAAAACCTGTCCACAACCGGGACAGGTGCCGGTTTTGTTGGTATGGTCTTCGGTGATCCGTTCAATGAAGCATTTGATTAAACTTCCTTTACCACCTTTTCGATATTTAAACAATAATGCCCTGCAGCCTGAACAGTAGATCTGTACGGTTCTAAGAGGTGGTTTTTTTCTCGGTTTTGCCATTAAATGGTCTGCTATCTAGATTTGAAAGTATAAAAACTATGTCACGGTCAGAGTGATGACACCCTAACATAATAAGGAGGGCTAATGTCCTGTCAAAATTATGAACCACCTGAGGTATGGAAATGGGATCAACAAGGCGGTGGTAAGTTCTCCGGTATTAACCGCCCGGTTGCCGGTGCCACCCATGATAAAGCCTTACCGAAAGGTGAACATTCGCTACAACTTTATTCTCTGGCGACGCCCAATGGTGTCAAAGTTACTATTTTACTGGAAGAGTTGCTGGAAAAAGGTATCACAGAAGCAGAGTACGATGCCTGGAAGATAGACATCATGGAAGGTGATCAGTTTAGTTCGGGGTTTGTCGGTGTTAATCCGAATTCTAAGATCCCGGCTTTGATGGATTACAGTGAAAAGGAACCTGTCAGGATATTTGAGTCAGGGTCTATTCTGCTATATCTGGCAGAAAAATTTTCCCGGTTCTTACCGAAAAACGGATTACAAAGAACAGAGTGTCTGAACTGGCTGTTCTGGCAGATGGGCAGTGCGCCCATGTTAGGCGGCGGGTTCGGACACTTCTATTCATATGCGCCGGAAAAATTAAAGTACCCCATCGACCGTTATGCTATGGAGGTTAAACGGCAGCTCGATGTACTTAACCGACAGCTCGCCGAGCACTCTTATATTGCCGGAGAAGAGTATAGTATTGCAGATATGGCGATCTGGCCTTGGTATGGTGCATTGGTAAGAAATGAGGTCTATGAGGCGGCTGAATTTCTTCAGACCCATACTTATACTCATGTTGTGAAGTGGGCTGAAAACGTAGCGCAAAGACCCGCAGTAAAACGTGGCCGTATGGTAAACCGCTCATGGGGTGAAGCGTCAGAGCAGCTTCATGAACGCCACGACGCCAGCGATTTTATCCATAAAACTCAGGATAAAATCACTTCTGGCGATTAACCGGTGTCAAAAAGCATTTAACCGCAGAGACACGAATAGGACAGAGGTTTTAAAGAGTCACTCCGTNATCACTTCTGGCGATTAACCGGTGTCAAAAAGCATTTAACCGCAGAGACACGAATAGGACAGAGGTTTTAAAGAGTCACTCCGTTGCCGTCTTCGTGCTCTTCGCGTCCTTCGTGGTTGAATGTTTTTGGACCACGAAGCGCACGAAGAAAACTGCTGTTGACTTTAGGGATCTCGCCTAGGCGCAGAGAATCAGAACTCTTATAACCTCTGTGATGAATATTATTATGGGCTATTGACGCACGCCTTCAATATGCAGTTCAAGTTCAACATGAGTTGAGGCCGGTCCAAGGTCGTAATCGATGCCGAAATCTTTAAGTGCTATCTTTGTGTCGCCGGCAAAACCGACACGATAACCGCCCCATGGATCTTTGCCTTCACCGACTTTGTCTACATCGATAATGACAGGCTTTGTCACGCCATGAAGTGTCAGGTTACCGTGCAAATCAAAGCCACCGCCATCTTTTGGATCGGAAATTTTTGTGCTGACAAATTTCGCCGTTTTGAATTTATCAACATGCAAAAAGTCATCACTGCGCAAATGCTTATCACGCTCAGCGTGGTTCGAGTCGATGCTGGCAGGATCAATATTTACTGTGATAGTGGATTTCAGAGGTTCATCTGCATCATAGCTGAACTCACCATCAAAGTTATTAAAACGGCCGGTTAACCAGGAATAGCCCAAATGCTGAATTTTAAAGTTAATCGAGGCATGAGCGCCTTTATTATCAATAATGTAATCAGCGGCTAAAGCCGGGGTACTGGTAAAAGCCATTGCGGCCAGAGTTAGCATTGTCTTTTTCATTTTGTTTATCTCCATTGATTCAGGTTTAGAATTTAATCATTCGAGTCAGGGTCTTATCTTTATTGATAAGATGGTGTTTTAAGGCGGCAAGAGCATGTAACACTGCCAGAGCAATTAAGGTATACGCCAGCCATTCGTGAATATCACCCGCCAAATCTTCCTGGTTTTCAATAACAGACCCAAAACCGGGCACGGTAAACCAGTCGAATACTTCAATTCCGCGGCCATCAGCAGTGGATATCAGGTAACCACTGGTAAATAGCAATATGAGCAGCATATAGATCAATTTATGGGCCAGCCCGGATGTCCTCCGCTCAACTTTGTTGCCAAGGGGAGCTGGACGCTTATGGGTTGCGCGCCAAAACAATCTGAACAGGGTAAGCAGGGCCAGTAAAATACCGACGCTTTTATGAGTATGAGGGGCAGTTCTGTACCAGTCACTGTAATAAGTAAGATCCACCATCCACCAACCCAGAGCAAATAAACCAAATACGGCAAGTGCACTGAGCCAATGAACAATAATAAGGGACGCTCCCCAGCTATCGGTGTTTGCTTTCATTAGTGGCCCTTATTGCCGCTGACTGATGATAAATAACAGCATATAGGGCAATAACGGAAAAATAAATGGCGAAAAATCCGTTTAAAGGTTCTATTTTATAGAATGTTCACCAGTGGTGAGCACCATTTATAACGGTGAAAGGATATCCTGGGTACGCAGAGTACACCGATCTAATGTGGATATAATTAAAGTCTCTGTGTCTCTGCGGTGAATAACACTTTCCAGGCACCGTGTCAGGTTGGACTCTGATGACGTTGTTTAAGCACTTCTATTACATCAGCTAACTGTAATTCACTGGCCTGCAGTAACACAATAAGATGATAGAGCAGATCCGCACTCTCATTTTTAAGTTCATCCAGATCTCCAACCGTGGCGGCAAGTGCTGTCTCTACGCCTTCTTCTCCGACTTTCTGGGCAATACGCTTAATGCCTTTTGCATACAGGCTGGCCGTATAGCTGCTGTCCGGGCTGGCCTGTTTTCGTTGTGCCAGTATCTGTTCGAGTTCGGCGATAAAGGTCATATCCGGTGTGGCGCCCTGATGCCAACAACTGGGTGTGCCCAGATGACAGGTCGGGCCATTTGGATAAGCCAGTGCGATCAACGCATCCTGATCACAGTCGGTTGATAGCTCTGTCAAATGCAGGGTATGACCGGAGCTTTCACCTTTGGTCCACAGGCGCTGTTTTGAACGACTGTAAAAAGTCACTCTGGCACTTTGCAGTGTCTGTTCAACGGCCTCTGGATTCATATAGCCCTGCATCAGGATTTTGCCCGAAACAGCATGCTGAACAACGACGGGAATCAGGTTGTCCATCTTTTCCCATGCAAGCGCATTGATATTAGTCTGATTAATGATCATTGAGTATTCTCTGTCCTAGTTTCTGATGGCAACGCCCTGTCCACGTAAAAAAGCTTTCAGTTCAGGGATGGCGATCAATCCCTTATGAAAAACCGATGCAGCCAGTGCTCCATCTACGTCAGCCTCGGTGAAGACGTCACTGAAGTGCTGCATGTCACCTGCGCCGCCTGACGCAATCAAGGGCACGTTGCAGTGCTGACGGATGCTTTTAAGCTGTGCAATATCATAGCCCTGGCGCACACCGTCCTGATTCATGCAGTTCAGTACAATTTCACCGGCTCCTCTTGCCTGAACTTCATTGACCCAATCCGCCGTTTGCCAGGCTGTGGTCTGAGTGCGTTTTTCATCGCCGGTAAACTGTTTGACCTGATAAAGGCCGCTTTGCTGGTCATAAAAGCTGTCGATACCGATGACCACACATTGCTGACCAAAGCGGTCATGTAACTGGGTTATCAGTTCAGGGTTGGCCAGGGCCGGGGAGTTAACCGAGATCTTATCGGCACCCATTTCCAGTATCCGGCCTGCGTCAGCTACGGATTTGATACCACCGGCTACACAAAAAGGGATATCAATGACTTTCGCTACACGGCTAACCCAGCTTTTGTCTACCACTCTGGCGTCGCTGGAGGCGGTAATATCGTAAAACACCAGTTCGTCAGCACCGGAGCGGGCATAGGATTCGGCCAATGGCTCGATATCTCCGACAATTTCATGGTTGCGAAACTGTACGCCTTTGACGACCTTACCCTCTTTCACGTCCAGGCACGGAATGATGCGTCTTGCCAACATCACTTTTTCTCCCAAAGTTGAATAGCTTCAGCCAGCTCAAATTTTCCTTCGAGTAGCGATCTGCCGAGGATGACGCTATCAACACCGCTTGGTTTGAGGGCATGAATGTGCTCTAGATTGCCAATGCCCCCGGACGCCTGGCAGACAATCTCAGGAAATTCCCGTTTCATCTGCTGATAGAGCGATGTATTGGGGCCCTGCAAAGTGCCATCACAGGCGATGTCGGTGCACAACACGTGTTTTGCCCCGGCTGCAATCATCTGATCCAACAATGGACCAAGTTCGACGCCACTATTTTGTTGCCAGCCATGTGTGGCGATACATTTTCGGCCATGTTCATCAATGTTCACATCCAGCGCTAATACAATCTTCTCTGCGCCGTATTGTTTAAGCCAGCTTTTCACCAGCTCAGGTTGTTTTACGGCCAGTGAGCCAATAACAACACGGCTGACGCCCGCCTCGAGCAGCTGGGCCAGATCTTCTTCACTGCGGATTCCGCCCCCGGCCTGAAACTGCATCCGCCCGGTAGCAACCATTTCAGATATCAGCTTTAGCTGGCGCTTTTCTGGATCCTTAGCACCGCTGAGATCAACGATATGCAGCCAGGTGGCACCGGCGTCGGCATAGCGATGAACCACATCTACAGGAGACAGGGCGTAGTGCGTTTGTTGCTGATAGTCGCCCTGATAGAGCCGCACTACCTGCCCGTCGATTAAATCAATTGCTGGAATTATCATAAGCTGGACATAGTCCTTAATCGCATAGTTGGATAAAGTTGTCTAATAATCTGGCACCCACAGGGCCCGAGCGTTCAGGATGGAATTGCACACCATAAAAATTATTCTGACCAATACTGGCAGAGAAGCGCCCACCATACTCACAGCTGCTTAAAGTGTGATTACCAACAGTGACTGCGTAACTGTGCACAAAGTAAAAATAACTACCATCTTCAATTCCCCTGAAGAGCTTCGAGTTCTGTTCTGCTTGAATCTGGTTCCAGCCCATATGTGGTAAGCGTAGCTCGCCCACCTGCATGCGCCTGACATCGGTGTCTATCATGGCGAGGCACTGAGCCTGACCTTCCTCAGAAAAACGGGTCATTAACTGCATTCCCAGACAGATCCCCAACACAGGCTGGCTAAGTTGGGGCAGCAGCTCTGCCAGACCTTTATCGCGAATCTGTTCCATCGCCGCTGCTGCAGCACCAACACCGGGTAAAAAGACTTTATCCGCAGCGCGAATGCGCTCAGGACTATCCGATACCTCTACTGCATAGCCAAGACGTTCGATGGCAAAGCGTACCGAAGAGATATTGGCGCAGCCGGTATCTATGATCACCAGTTTCACTAAAGCGCTCCTTTACTACTGGGCAACACATCACCTTGCTTGGTCACTGCCTGGCGCAGGGCCCGTCCAAAAACTTTAAACAGGCTTTCTACCTGATGATGGGCGTTTCCTTCTGTAGTGGAAAGATGCAATGAGATGCCCATGCTGTCGCTTAATGAACGAAAAAAGTGCGATACCATCTGGGTCGACATCTCGCCGACATTGTCCTGGCTGAAACTGGCATCAAATTTAAGGTAGGGGCGGGCGGAGATATCCAGCACACATTCGGCCTTGCATTCATCCATGGGCAGGGCAAAACCAAAGCGTCCAATGCCGCGTTTATCACCCAGAGCTTTGCGCAGCGCTTCACCGATCGCCAGGGCTGTATCTTCTACTGAATGGTGATCATCAATATGCAGGTCGCCTTTGACGTTCACATCCAGGGTTATACCGCCATGGGTGGCAATCTGATCCAGCATATGATCAAAAAAGCCCATGCCGGTACTGATGGCCGATTTACGCTGTGTATCGAGATCGACATTAATCCGAATATCAGTTTCCGATGTGGTCCGTATGACTTCGGCCTGCCGTCCTTTGGGGCGCAGTGCCTGCTCGATGTCGAGCCAGCCATTCTTATCTCTGTCATAGCACAGACCGCGGATCCCCATATTCTCCGCCAGTTGCATATCAGTCTGGCGGTCACCTATAACATAGGAACGACTGAAATCGACTTTGCCTTGTTGCAGGTATTCTTTCACCAGGCCCAGTTTGGGCTTGCGGCAACTGCATTCATCAGATTCAAAGTGCGGACAAATCAGTACCTCTTCAAAGGTCACCCCCTGAGAGCTGAACAACGCCATCATCTTGTTATGGGGGACATCGAATTCGGCTTGTGGAAAACTGTCGGTGCCCAGGCCATCCTGATTGGAAATGATCACCAGTTTAAACCCGGCCTGCTGCAGCCGGGTGAGTACAGGAACTACCATAGGTTCAAACACCAGCTTTTCGAGGCTGTCCAGTTGTTTGTCTGTTGGCGGCTCCTCAACCAGAGTGCCGTCTCTGTCAATAAATAAAATCGCCTGTTGGCTCATTGCCCCTCCTGCTGATAAAAGGCCGTAATAGCGGCGATGAGCCGCTGATTTTGTTCCTCATTGCCGATACTGATACGCAGGCAATGATCCAGATGAAGTTGTTTTGACTGATCACGAATCAGGATACCTTGCGACACAAGGTGGTCCATCAGCGCCTGTTTTTTGTCGGCGCGCACTAACACAAAATTGGCCTGGGTATCGCCAACAGGTGTCAGTTGAGAAATATTCTCAAGTGATTTAAGCAGTGCCTGACGCCATTGTCTGAGTTGACTGATCTGATTTTCAACCCTTTTGAGTCCCTCTGCACAGAGTGCTTGTGCTGCTATCTGTGCAACGGGCTCAGGTAATGGATAAGGTGCGATGACCTTATACAACACCTGAATAATTTCAGGGGCCGCCAACGTGAAGCCGCAACGAATTCCTGCCAGTGCAAAGGCTTTGGATAGGGTGCGCAAAACTACCAGGTTTGGGTACTCTGCAAGCCAGTCGGCACAGCCAGAACTCTGAGCAAATTCTATATAGGCTTCATCTACGACCACTAATGCACTGTCTTTGTAGGCATCCAGCACCGTTTTAAGCTGTTGCTCGTTGATCTCGGTGCCGGTGGGATTATTTGGAGAACAGATAAACACCAGTTTTACTTTGCCCACGTAATCCAGTACATGGTTTAAGTTAAGGCTGAAATCAGTCTGAAGCGGAGCGGTTTCTACTCCAATCTGAAAGGTTTCTGCACTAATGGCATACATGCCGTACGTGGGCGGGCAGATAAGAATACGGTCCTGTCCCGGCTGACAAAAAGCGCGGATCAATAATTCAATCCCCTCATCGGCACCGCGGCTGACCAATACCTGTTCTGTGCCAACGTTTGCATAACCGGCATAGGCTGAAATAACCGCTTTCGGCTGGCAATCCGGATAGCGGTTCAGCGTGTCACAATTGACCGTAAAGTCATTGCTAAACGGCGATTCATTGGCATTTAACCAATCCTGACCACCGGAAAAAAGACGTCGCGCTGACTGGTAGGGCTGCAATGCTTTAAGATGCGCACATTGTAAGTTTTCGGCCAGTTCTAATGCGGTACTCATACTGATGCCTCCTTTTTCAGTGCATCAAGCCTTAGCTTTACCGCCTGGCGATGTGCATCCAGCCCTTCTGCATCGGCTAACTGCATGATTGCCGGACCGATTTCCTGTAATCCTTGTGCGCTCAATTCCTGCACCGTATAGCGTCGTAAAAAATCCATAAGCCCCAGACTTGAGGTATTACGGGCATAGCCATAAGTCGGTAATACATGATTGGTTCCACTGGCATAGTCACCTGCAGATTCGGGTGACCAGGGGCCGATAAAAATGGAACCTGCATTGCTAATCTGGTTCATCCACTGACGAGGATTGTTGATTTGCAGAATCAGATGCTCGGGGCCATAGGCGTTGCTGATCTCAATGGCCTGATTTATGGAGTCGGCCAGAATATAGCGGCTATGAGCAATACTCCGGGTGGCGATATCTTTACGACTGAGCGATTCAAGTTGCTGATTGATTTGTTCTTTAACGGCATTAATTAGCGCTGTACTGTCGCTGACCAGCACAGCTTGAGAATCGGCACCATGCTCTGCCTGAGAAAGTAAATCGGATGCAACAAACACCGGGTTGGCGTCTTTGTCAGCGATAACCAATACCTCAGAGGGGCCAGCCGGCATGTCGATAGCCGGGCCACCAGGTATACGACTAACCTGTTGCTTAGCCTCAGTAACATAGCTGTTCCCCGGGCCGAAGATTTTGTCGACTCTGGCAATGCTTTCGGTTCCCAGAGCCAAAGCGGCAATGGCCTGTGCACCGCCACAGAGGTAGATTTCATCAATATCACAACGTTTGGCCGCATAAAGGATCTCCGGGGCCAGTGATCCTTGTTTGTTTGGCGGACTGACTAATACTTTCCTGGGGCATCCGGCGACCTGCGCGGTTACACCAAGCATCAGAACGGTCGAAGGGAGTGGGGCAGTACCACCGGGAATATATAAGCCCACTGAGGCAATTGGCTGATGCTTCAGCTCACAGATAACTCCCGGACTGGTCTGTACCCGAATGTCTTGTGGCCACTGCGCCTGATGGAAGCTTTTGATATTCGCGTAGGCCAGATCCAGGGCTGATTTTGATTCCTGGCTCAGCACAGAGATGGCCCGTTCAATCTCTTCATCATCAAGCCTGAGACTGGCCAGAGCGACACCATCGTACTTTTCTGTCATCTGTAACAGAGTCTGATCTCCGCCCTCGTCGATCCCATGGATTATACCTTCAACGATATCTGACAAACTCTCGTTGTCACGCATGGCGGGGCGTTGCAGCAATGCCTGGCGATCGTTGTTTTGCAGTTGATTCCAGCTTTGCATAGTTACCCCAACATTTTCTCAATCGGCAGCACCAGAATACTCCGACAGCCAAGGCCTTTGAGCTTTTCCATCGTTTCCCAGAACATGGTTTCGGTACTCACTACATGCACCGCGACGCTGCTATCATTGCCCGCCAGTGGCAAAAGAGTCGGGTTTTCGGCTCCGGGTAGTAGTGCTTTTACCTCATCGAGTTTGTCTTTTGGCGCGTGCAGCATAATGTACTTGCTCTCTTTGGCCTGCATAACGCCATTAATACGGGTGAGCAGCTTATCGATGAGTTGCTGCTTAGTTTGTGGCAACTCGCCGCGGCGCTGAATCAATACCGCTTTAGAGCGAAAAATCACTTCTTTTTCTTCCAGACCGTTGGCTTCCAGCGTTGCTCCGGTGCTGACCAGATCGCAGATGGCATCGGCCAACCCGGCACGGGGGGCCACTTCAACGGAGCCATTGAGCATTACTGCTTTGGCGTCGATTTTCTGTTCGCGGAAATAGCGCTCCAGCAGATAGGGGTAAGTGGTGGCGATCTTTGTTCCTGCAAGGGACGCGATTCCCTGATACGGCATCTCATTAGGAACCGCAATGGAGAGACGGCAGCCACCGAAATCCAGGCGTTCGAGCACATCGTATTGATGTTGTTTATCGGCCGCCCGACGCTCAAGCATTTTTTCTTCAAGCTCGTTCTCGCCGATAAATCCCAAATCAACCACGCCGTCCATCACCAGGCCCGGAATATCGTCATCCCTTACCCGCAGTAAATCGATAGGAAGATTAGTGGAATGAGCAATCAGCAGACGATCCCGGATAGAAAGTTTCACCCCGATAGCTTTGAGCAGTTCCATGCTGCCTTCACAAAGTCTGCCCGACTTTTGTACTGCGATTCTCAGTCTGTTGTTGTCTGTCATGCTACTACCTTAAAATTGTGTCTGAAAACGAAAAACCCCCGGAAGTTGCCTTCCGGGGGTCTCTTAATCTGGGATTCCACTGGAAGGCGATTTACACAACCTTCCAGCACGAACCTGAAAGGTTATGCCGGGTGATGATGGTGATGAATCGTCTTCAGGTTCTGGTTAATCATAATTCGGTATCTGGATACTCTGACTAAAATGAAAATGCGAGTGCTCGAAGCACAGCGCTTAAGGTACTGATAAGTGGTCATAAGTGCAAGCAGGATTATTGATATAATCGTCATTGATTAAAACGTAATGGAATAACAAAGGGCTAAAGTGAGTAAGCCGGTTAAAAACATGGTCATAACCTAAAGAGTCGAATAATTCGCCCGATATGAGTATGATAAACATCTGGTTAAAAAACAGGCTGAACTATGGTAAGTGATCTGCTTTTCCCTATCTTGCCCAAGGAAGGCAAGGTTAATCCTCTGGAAGACAAGCACCGTGTCGAGCAAGTCGACAAGGAAGCCCGTCTTCGTGCGCTGGAAGAAGACGAAAAAAATATGACTGCCGAAGAGCGTGAAGCCCGGCAGCAACAAAAGCAGAAAAAAAAGCCGGGCGGTAAAAAAGCTAAACAGAAAAATTCTGAAGAAAATGAGGGGCCTGATGAAGAAGGTCACCTGGATATTTACGTATAAAATCAACCCATCCGGCTAGCGGTTGGCGGAAATTTGCTCAGTTGCCATTCGTTCAGCTCACTCCTTTGCGTGTTTAACGCGGTTTTTCTTGCCCACGTCAGGCGCTTCGATTAGCCTTGGTAAAGCTAAGCTGTTGGTTTGAGAGTTAATATAACTTTCCACATTGAACCAGATAGAGTGCCATGATTTGCACGTCGACGGATCCTGCTCTGTCTGTAGTGAATCACAATTACCTTAGCTGCGCTGTTCAGACAATAACAAAATGGAGCACGGCGACATAATGAGTTTATTCTGGATACCCGTTTTATTATTGATTGGGGTGTTTGTGCCGCTGATAACAGAGCGGTTTGGGCGCACAGCCTGTGCATTTTTTACGATGCTGGCACCCGCACTGGCGTTGACTCAGATTGCTACGCTGTTGCCAGAGGTACTCTCGGGTCAGACGATTACTGAGAGTCTGGCCTGGATCCCTGCCGTGGGATTGACTCTGTCACTGCGTCTGGACGGCCTGGCGATAATGTTTGCCATGTTGATTCTGGGCATTGGCCTGTTGATCATTCTCTATGCCCGTTACTATCTGTCTGACAAAGATGCGATGGGGCGATTTTACGCTTACCTGATTCTGTTTATGACAGCGATGCTGTCCATAGTGCTGTCAAATAACCTGTTGCAGCTCTGGATGGCCTGGGAAGTAACCAGTATCAGCTCATTTTTATTAATCGGATTCTGGTCATCAAAGTCAGAATCACGCAAAGGCGCCAGAATGGCGCTTACAGTAACCGGGGCTGGTGGTCTGGCGTTGCTTGCAGGTTTGCTTATTATCGCTGATATTGTCGGCAGCTACGATTTAGGTACTGTACTGGCCAGTGGAAACATGATTCGCGAACACGCTATGTATCCGGTAGCGCTGATTCTTGTATTGTTGGGAGCTTTCACCAAATCGGCTCAGTTTCCGTTTCATTTCTGGCTTCCTCATGCCATGGCCGCACCCACACCGGTCAGTGCCTATCTACATTCTGCCACTATGGTGAAAGCCGGTATTTTCTTGCTGGCGCGCATGTATCCCGTGTTGGCGGGTACTGAACTGTGGTTTTTAACCGTCAGTCTCACCGGCCTCGCGACCCTGTTACTTGGTGCCTATGTGGCGCTGTTTAAACACGATCTTAAAGGGTTGCTGGCATATTCCACTATCAGCCATCTGGGGTTGATTACCCTGTTGTTGGGGATGGATACCAAGCTGGCCGCTGTGGCTGCCGTGTTTCATATAATGAACCATGCCATATTTAAAGCCTCACTGTTTATGGCTGCCGGGATTATCGATCATGAATCCGGTTCACGGGATATGCGTAAGCTTAACGGCTTATGGCGTTACATGCCTTACACTGCGACTCTGGCGATGGTGGCGGCGGCGTCTATGGCAGGAATACCATTACTGAATGGATTTTTATCCAAAGAAATGTTTTTTGCCGAGACCTTACATCAGGTTGCGCTTGGCTCTTTATCCTGGATGATTCCGGTGCTGGCAACACTCGGGGGCATTTTTTCTGTCGCTTATTCGCTGCGTTTTATCCACGATGTGTTTTTTAACGGCGAGCCGATAGATATTCCCAAAACGCCTCATGAGCCACCTCGTTATATGAAGATCCCGGTTGAGATTCTGGTGACACTGTGTTTGTTGGTGGGGATATTTCCCAGTTTTATGATTGGAAGTTTATTGCAGGCTGCATCATCCTCAGTGCTCGATGGGCAGTTACCTGAGTATAGTTTGTCTATCTGGCATGGTTTTAATTTACCTTTGCTGATGAGCTTTATCGCGATGACGGGGGGCTTACTGGTTTATGCGTATCGCAGTCGATTGTACCGCTTTCAGTCTCAGTTCAGGGAAACCGACGCCAAATTAATCTTCGAAGGTGCGGTACAGGCCCTGGTGCGTCAGGCTACAGCCTTACATGAGTGGATGGCGAATGGCTCTTTGCAGCGTTATGTTGCTCTGCTTTTGGTTCTGACACTGATTATGACTGCCAGTCCATTGATGGAGCTGAACAGCGCCGCCGGGCATTTACCCCTTCAGGACGTAAATGGTATTGAAATCACTGCGGCGATTTTACTTTGCATCAGCGCACTGGCCACAGTGATATTGCATCGCCAGCGTATGGTGGCGCTGATTACCTTGTCCGTGGTGGGGTTGATCGTTTCGATTACATTTGCGCGTTTCTCGGCTCCGGACTTGGCACTGACACAATTAGCTGTGGAGGTGGTAACCGTTATTTTGTTGATGTTGGCGCTGTTTTTTCTGCCGCAGAAAACCAAAAATGAATCATCTCCAAGACGTGTAGTAAGAGATCTGGGGATCGCTGCGGCTTGTGGTGGCGTGATTGCCACCATCAATTACGCCATTATCACCCGTCCTTTTGAGAGTATTTCAGAGTTCTTCCTCGCCAATAGCAAAACCGGTGGGGGAGGAACCAATGTGGTTAATGTAATTCTGGTGGACTTCAGGGGCTTTGATACGCTCGGAGAGATCACCGTGCTGGGGATCGCTGCATTGGGCATTTTCAAACTGATCGCCAGAATGCGTCTGGCCATGCCCTCTGCCGATGAAAAAGGCAGGCCATGGTCGGAAGATCGTCATCCGCTGATTCTGGCGATGATTTCACAAAGTCTGTTGCCACTGGCGTTGCTGGTTTCCGCTTATATTTTCCTGCGTGGACACAATATGCCGGGTGGAGGGTTTATCGCCGGGTTGATTACCTCAGTCGCTCTGATCCAGCAGTATATCGCCCACGGCGTCGACTGGATTAAGCCACGTATTAAGGTGGACTATCAATGGCTGATCGCCAGTGGTGTGTTAATTGCGGCACTGACCGGGGCGGGGAGTTGGCTATTCGGCAAACCTTTCTTAACGTCCTGGTTTGATTACTTCGACATTCCCTGGATAGGTGAAATCGAGCTGGCAAGTGCCATCCTGTTTGATTTGGGTGTGTATCTCACGGTAGTAGGCGCAACCCTGCTGATTCTTGCAAACCTGGGTAAGCTGACTACCCGTTATCGTCCAACGGTGGAGGAATAATGGAAGCATTGTATGTATTTTGTGTCGGCATGCTGACCTTTTGCGGTATTTTTCTTTGCTTGCGCGGACGAACTTTTCCGGTCGTACTGGGCTTAACACTGCTCTCTTATGCGGTAAATCTGTTTTTGTTTTCCAGCGGTCGTCTGCAGCTCGACGGTGCTGCAATTCTGGGTATATCTGACTCCTATACGGATCCTTTGCCGCAAGCTCTGGTGTTAACAGCGATTGTGATCGGCTTTGCGATGATTGCATTTGTTGTAATTCTGGCGATGCGGGCCCGGGCTGATTTGGGCAATGATTTTGTCGATGGACGAGAGCCTCCGGACGCCGATCAGGCCATCAAACCAACGCGGGGTAAAGTATGAGCATGCATTTGGCTGTTTTGCCCATCCTGCTCCCGTTATTTGGGGGCTTGTTTATGCTGTTGCCGCCTTTTTCCGGGCCGGAAAACTACCAGCGCCGGAGATTTGCAGCACTGCTGTTGATGGTATTGCAGATTAGTTGCTCTGTGGGCTTAATGCTCCAGGTTATGCAACAGGGGCCGACGTTTTATGCGCTGGGAAACTGGCAGGCGCCTTTTGGTATCGTGCTATTTGCAGACAGACTGTCAATGTTGCTGGTGGTGCTCAACGGTATACTGGGGCTTGGCGCAACGCTCTATGCGTTTGCCGGCGTTGACAGAGAAGGCAAATACTTTCATCCGTTGCTGCAATTCCAGTTAATGGGTATCAATGGGGCATTTCTGACCGGAGACTTGTTTAATCTGTTCGTATTTTTCGAGGTGCTGTTGATTGCCTCTTACGCTTTGCTTATTCACGGTGGAGGCAAGCAGAAGACGCTCGCTAATGTGCATTATGTGATTCTCAACCTGATTGGGTCGAGTCTGTTCCTGTTTGCCTTAGGGACCTTATATGGAACCACCGGCACCCTCAATATTGCCGATATGGCGCTGCGCATTGCGCAGTTATCTGCCGGTGAGCAGGTGATCGCCAAGGCGGGTGGCTTATTGTTGTTGATCGTATTTGGCCTCAAGGCAGCCATGTTGCCATTACACTTTTGGTTGCCCAGAACCTACGCCGCTGCCAGCGCTCCGGTGGCGGCATTGTTTGCGATTATGACTAAAGTTGGAATTTACGGTATTTTCCGCGTCTACACGGTTATTTTTGGTGAACAGGCGGGAGAGTTGGCCAATATGGTTCAGCCGTGGATTTGGCCGCTGGCGTTTCTGACCATTATTGTGGGTTCTATCGGCGCTCTGGCCAGCCCCAACTTACGTCACCTGTCGGCTAATCTGGTGGTGATTTCCGTGGGCACACTGCTCATTGCCTTTGCACTGCGTACACCACAAGCGACGGCAGCCGGTTTGTTCTACCTGGTGCACAGTACATTGGTTACCGGTGCATTGTTTCTGATTGCTGACATGGTTGGTCAACAGCGCGGCAAAGCCCTGGATTGGTTTGTGATGGCACGTAAAGTAAGCCAGCCGGCACTTTTAGGGATCCTGTTTTTTGTCGGGGCAATGACAGTAGCCGGCTTGCCTCCGTTTTCCGGATTTATCGGCAAACTGGTGGTACTTCAATCGGCACATAGTGCCGCAGAAATACTGTGGATATGGCCGATTATTCTGATCGCTGGTTTAATTACTATTATTGCACTATCACGGGCCGGAACCACTATGTTCTGGAGGTACACCGGTGAAGGCGATAGATCTCAGGTGCAGAGAGTGTCGCGCTGGCAGGTATCCGCAGTCATTTTATTGTTGCTGGGATCGCCGCTGATGGTGATCTTTGGCGCTGTGGTGACAGATTACACCACCGCTGCTGCTACTGAATTACATCAGTTACAAGGGTTGTTTGAGGTGATGAATTTACAGGAGGCGACCAAATGAATCTCAGATCACGCTGGTTGCCTATGCCGTTTCACAGCTTGCTGCTGTTGGTAGTGTGGTTAATGTTAAATGGCTCCGTGAGTCTGGGACATATTATTCTGGGCTCTGTGCTGGCTATTTGTATTCCACTGATCTGCGCTCCTCTTCAGGTACCACAACCCAGGATTGTTCGCCCGTTCAGGGCCTTTCGGTATGTGCTGATGGTGCTCGGTGATATTGTGGTGGCTAATATTCAGGTGGCATTGTTGGTGGTTGGGCCTATGCGCCGCATCAAACCCGGCTTTGTAGCAGTTCCGCTGGATTTGGACACCACCCTGCCTATTACAGTGTTGGCCAGTACGGTAACGATGACGCCCGGTACCGTCAGCGCAGAGGTGACCAAAGACAGAAAGTGGTTGTATGTGCATGTACTTGACATGCCTGAGGATGAGCAACAGATCATTAATCTTATTAAACAGCGCTATGAAGCCGCGATTAAGGAGATATTCGCATGTTAGAGTGGAGCATGATCGCAGTGGGCGTAATGCTTTGCGTCGCGCTGGTTTTGAATCTTTGGCGTTTGCTGATCGGTCCCCATGTGGTGGACAGGATACTGGCGCTGGATACCATGTATATCAATAGTATCGCTTTGATACTGCTTTACGGTATGTACAGTGGCACACAACTTTACTTTGAAGCGGCGCTGTTGATCGCGATGCTGGGCTTTGTCAGTAGTGTGGCATTTGGTAAGTATTTGCTGCGTGGCGATATTATAGAGTAGGAGTTGATATGAATTTCTGGGTGGAGTTATTAATTTCCAGTTTGCTGTTACTGGGCGGGCTGTTTGTTTTAGTCGGATCGATTGGGCTAATCCGGCTTAAAGATCTCTATGTACGGCTGCACGCGCCGACCAAAGCCACTACGCTGGGGCTTGGCGGTATACTCGTGGGGTCGATGGTGTATATGTCTCACCAATACGGTCACCTGACCATTCATGAATTGCTGATCACGTTGTTTCTGGTGATAACCGCACCTGTAACCGCCCATATTCTGGCCAAAGTGGCGCTTCATCATGAAGTGACAATGATGAAGCGGACCCGTAATCAGCGGCATGTGACAACCGCCCGTATGCAGCTTCCGCCGGAGGAGCAGGAAAAACAGTAACCTTATCGCGTCTTTTTAAACTGGGAAAGCAGCACTGATAGCCAAATCAGGCTGTAAACAGCGAACGTAATAATCATCCACTGTGGCATACTCATGCCAAAAAATGACCAGTCTATATTTCCGCAATCTCCGGTTGCGGCAAAGATCGCCGGCATCCACTCATGTAGGGGTAACCAACCCGGAAAGTTCGGTACAATTTCACAGGATGCAAAAAAGGGATTGGCCGCTGTCTGAATCTCTACGTGCTCGATGGCGATCAGTAAGCCCCAGATGGAGGAAATGCCCCAGCCAATAATGGCTATCCACCTGATGAGTATCTTATCCGGCATACTCAAACCTATCATTGCAGCCAGGGCAATACCGAAAACTGCATTTCGTTGATAGATACACATGATGCAGGGTTCCAGACCCATTCCATACTGAAAATACAATGCAATAGCTTCGAGCAATAAAGCTGATAACAATAGTAACGCCCAGGCGCTGCGCGAGCGGGAAATCTGTTTCAGATAGGAAAAGCTTTTCATTCGTGTTGATTCTCCGTTTTAAGGTTAATTCTGCCACGTCCTGACGATAAAAGAGTAACTTTAATTGGTGACAACATCTGGTACAATCAGTTAACAGAGGCTGACTTCGCATCAGTGACCATAACAATAATAACCTTAAGTGAGTTTTTGCATGATCTATAAGGCTCAGAGTCCCGCCGGCTTTGCGGAAGAGTATATTGTCGAATCCATATGGAGTGGCAGGTTTCCTCCTGGCACCATACTTCCCGCTGAGCGTGAACTGTCAGAGCTGATAGGCGTTACCCGCACCACATTGCGGGAAGTCTTGCAGCGGCTGGCCCGTGATGGCTGGTTGACCATACAGCACGGCAAACCCACCAAAGTTAATAATTTCTGGGAAACCTGCGGTCTGAATATTCTCGAAACCCTTGCCCGACTGGACGAGGAAGGCATACCCGAACTGGTTGATCACCTGCTTGCCGCACGCACCAGTGTGAGCGCCGTGTTTATTCGCCGTGCCTTTAAAAATGCCCCTGAAGAGTCGGCAAAGCTCCTCGAAGGCTTTGTGGATTTGCCTGAAGACGGCCAGGCGTTTGCAGATTTTGATTACAAAATTAACCACGATCTGGCGATGGCCTCGGGTAATCGTGTCTTTGTATTGATGATGAATGGTTTTCGTGGGCTGTATGCCCGGATCGGCAGCTATTATTTCTCTAATCCGAAATCCCGCCAGCTGGCCAGAGATCATTATACCCAACTGCTGCAATTAGCCCGTCAGGGCGAGCATGAGAAAGTACCCATGCTGATTCGAAAATACGGTATGGACAGCGGTGAAATCTGGAATGAAATTCGCGGGGATATGCCCACCGGGCTGGTGGACTAAGAGCCATTTATGGCGAATCCAGGTAAATCTGGTAAACCCATAAAACACAACCTGATCAAAACCATTAGAGGTTGTGACAGGCCCTTTGTTCTGTGTATCAACCACAGCTAAGGTTTAGCCAAAAAAAAGCGCCCGGAGGCGCTTTTTTTTATTACGAGTACTAAAGGTTAACTATCAGCTGAAGTTTTTAGCGGCAAACTCCCAGTTTGCCAATGCCCAGAAACCTTCCAGGTACTTCGGACGCAGGTTACGATAGTCGATGTAGTAAGCGTGTTCCCACAAGTCGACGGTTAACAATGGGGTAACCCCTTCCTCTGTGATCGGCGTGCCGGCATTACTGGTATTGACAATATCCAGGCTGCCGTCAGCTTTTTTCACCAGCCAGGTCCAGCTTGAACCAAAGTTGTTAACCGCTTTGTCATTAAACGCCTCTTTGAACGCGGCAAAAGAACCCCACTTGGCATTGATGGCATCTGCCAGTGCACCACTGGGCTCGCCACCACCGTTGGGGCTCAGGCTGTGCCAATAGAAAGTATGATTCCAGATTTGCGCCGCATTATTGAAAACACCGCCATCTGAAGATTTTATGATCTCTTCAAGGCTTTTGTTTTCCAGATCTTTGCCTTCAATCAGGCCATTGAGTTTTGTAACGTAAGTTGCATGGTGTTTACCATGGTGGTACTCAAGGGTTTCGGCAGAAATATGCGGCTCAAGGGCATTCTTTTCATAGGGAAGTGGGGGTAATTCAAAAGCCATATTGATTCTCCATGTTTACGATAAAAAAAGTGATATCACCCCTTTGTTTTCTTATCCAATGAACAGGGTGGATACCGGTGTCGTTGTCAGATTGTTGTAGATACTAGTTTAACAGTTCTTACCTGTCACCCTTATATGGGAGTGAATGGACTAAAATCAACCGCTTGCGTACACCACTTAATATAACTATCCGTTTTAGTCTATTCAGTTTGACGCGTCATTGTTCAGATAACATGATTCCTCTGGGGTCAGTTGTTGAAAACAGGTACAATCGGTACCAGATATCATTTTTGACTAACAAGAGGCACTTACCATGGAAACATTGGAAAAGATCAAACAGCAAATTGCTGAAAACCCCATCCTTATTTACATGAAAGGGTCACCCAAGCTGCCCAGCTGCGGTTTTTCAGCCCAGGCAACTCAGGCCCTGATGTCTTGTGGTGAACAGTTTGCCTATGTGGACATTCTGCAAAACCCCGATATTCGTGCCGAACTGCCGGTTTATGCCGACTGGCCTACTTTCCCGCAACTTTGGGTAGAAGGCGAGCTTGTTGGTGGCTGCGATATTATTCTCGAAATGTTCCAGCAAGGTGAGTTGCAGCCCCTGGTGAAAGAAGCGGCTGCAAAGCATCAGCCTAAAACCGAACAGCCCGGCGCAGAATAAGCTATCTCAAGTGGCTCAGGGAATGAGCCTTTATCCTTCTCTTAGAGCACTGGCAGCCGCCACTCTGGTTGGGCTGACTTCTTCAGTAGGGTAACACCCCAATACCTTAAGGTAACGCGTCATGCCGCGCAGCGCATCCATCGCTTTTTGCATGGGTCCGTCCTGTAGATTTCCTTCCACATCAATATAAAACATTTCCTCCCACGGGTTACCGTTAATGGGCCGGGATTCGAGCTTTGTCATATTGATGTTGTTGTCTCTGAGCACTGTCAGAGCTTCCACCAGAGCACCGGGCTTTTGCACTGTACTCATGACCAGAGTCGTTTTGGCGGGGATCTGCAGGGGAACTCTGACGGCTTTTCTGGCGATTACGATGAAGCGGCTATGGTTTTCTTTCTGGTTAGCAAGATTGGACTTAATTGGGCTCAGGCCATACAGGGCGCCACCTGCTGCACTGCCTATGGCAGCAACTTGTGGGTCTGCCAGTTCACTGACCCGGAGCATGGCCGCAGAGGTGCTATCTGTAGGTTTTACTTCAATATTACCCAATTCGGCAAGAAAGTGACTGCACTGGGAAAATACCTGCGGATGAGCGTAAAGGGTTTTTAGCTGGCTTATTTCGGTATCTGTTGCTACCAGCATGGCATGTTCAACCGGGTGAGTAAGCTCGCCTATAATTGAAAGATGCGTATGTTGGAGCAGATCATAAACCTCATTAATACTGCCGGATGAAGTGTTCTCAATGGGGAGCACGCCATAATCGGCTTCATTGGTTTCCACAGCCTGTATTATTTCATCAAAGCTCTGACAACCCATCTCTGCCAGATCGCCCGGACGCCGGGAGAAATACTTCTGTGTTGCCAGATAGCTATAGGAACCTTTGTCACCTAAAAACGCGACTCTGTTGAGAGGCAGGGCATTGTCCGGATTGGCTTTTTGTGCCAGCAACATTTGCTGATTCAGCACTGAATCTTCGATAATGACATGAAAAAGCTGGGTGACATACTGGGGCGTCAGTCCAATTTTCTGACCTTGTTTAATCAGTTTTATCAGCAGCTGCTCTTCACGGCTGGTATCTCTGACCTGCATATGGGCGTCAATTTTGGTTCGTGCCACCTGATTGGTAAATTGCTGTCGTTTGGCCAGCAATTCAAGGAGTTCGGCATCCAGGGCGCTGATGTCCCGTCGTATTTGTTCCAGTTTGTGTTGATAGTCAGTCATGGCCTGCGTGATCTCGCGTTTTTGCTGTTGTTATGATTCCTGTGTGTCAGAAATCCGTATTTTGCCCCGTATATGGTCGGAAAAACCTTACTGGCAGTTCCGGCATTACCAATACCAGGGAGAGCGTATTGACAGTTTTAGTCGCGCCCATCCCCGGACATAAAAAAACCTCCCGATTGGGAGGTTTTGTTTGCCTTTCACGCAAAAGTCAGCCTCCCGAGGTGGACGAGCTAAAAAAGTGCGCAAAAAGTAGGATAAACATTTTCATATCAGTGAATTTATGGTTTGTACCGGTTTTTGTCAATCATTATCCGGGGTTAATTTTAGTCTGTAGTCAATTCTGCCAGGTAATAGTGGCGTTGGTTCACCAGTTCGCCAGGCTTCATGTCCGTGATTAAAATAGGGGGTTAAAGGGTGGCCACTCTGACTGGATGGCATATTCAGTATGGCATGTTGCTCCTGACCCGGAGAGACGACAAGTCGCTGCGAGGCCCCAAAGTCGTGACGAGAAACATTGGGCATAAAACTGTCACCGGCCAGTGGCCGCTGTGGCATATCCGTCAGTATTCCCAGAAGTGGCACAAAATCACTTAAGGGGTGCTTTATCTGAACCTGGTTTACCTTGCCCCAACTCAGCTCCTGCCAGTTGCCGTATTCTTTGGTCAGATTCTGCAGCATTTTTTTCAGTGTTAATTCAAATAATGACGCCCAGCTATCAAACCCTTCAGGTAAGAGGTGAGTGGGTTGTTCAGTAACAAGCTGCCAAAGCGGGATCTCTAGTTGATTACGGATTGCTCGATAACTGAAATCAGGGTGTTTTTCCTGCATCAGTCTGAGCAAGTCCTGATAGACAGTATCTCTTAAGGTAAGCCTGAACTGGCGCACCAGAAGATAGGCAAGACTTTCGCTATCTGCTCTTGCTGACCAGTTATTTAGCAGTTGGCTAATGACTGAAGCCTGAGGATGCGAACTCTCCGGCAGTATTTGTGTCAGCATCAGGTCCCGCCATGGGCTCAGGAATAAGGCTCTGTTGTCCATTTGTATTGCTAAAAAATCATCTTCGGTAAATGTCGTTTTTGCCAGCAGCTGGTCTCTGATTTGTTGCGCCCGGGCTCCCAGTGCATAGCCACCGTCACCAATCTTGTCGTAGTCCTTGCCCCCAATGACTCTGGAATTAGCCGTCCACAAACGTTGATTTTGTGGGTTGATCATTGTCGGGTAATCCGCGCCCTGGCGATAGCCGGCCCAACCCATTGAACCATCACTCCAGTCACTGATATAACGGCCGTCAAAGCCAAAACGAATTGGCATTGGTCCGGCGATCGTCCAGCCTATATTGCCCTGCGCATCGGCCAGCATAATATTCTGTGCCGGTATGCCCACTGAGGCAGCGATGGCAACACCTTGCTCAACATCCGTTGCCGCCTCCATGGCAAGCAAGTTCAGGTTGGCTCCCTGCGGGTCATGAGCAACCCAGCGGTAAACCAGTGGCCTGCCATTTTCATCTTCACCAATCACCGGCCCCCAGATGGTCTCTTTTATCCGCTGTTTTTCGGGTTGTTCACCTTTTATTTCAATATTCCGGGTCGGGTAGCTAAACGATGTGTAGCCTTGCGGGGTCAGATATCGCTCACCGGTTTCATCCAGTTTCAGACGAATCAGATCACTCCAGTCTCCATAGCTGTTGGTAAAGCCCCAGGCCAGTCTGGTATTGGTACCCACCACAACCAGTGGTGTACCAGGCAGCGACAGACCCGTAACCTGATGCGTCGAACTGTGATCCTGCCAATTGAGTTGTAAGCGATACCAGATGTTAGGAACACGAATGCCGAGATGCATATCATTGGCCAGCATAGCCGAGCCATAGGGGGTCAACTGACCACCAACAGCCCAGTTATTGCTACCGGGCAATAAGTCCTCTGATTCACCATCGGTGAGGACATTTGCTGTGGCAGCTACCTTTGGCCAGGAGGTTGGCGGAATCTTTGAGGCGGCTCTGACACTGTTATCAACGGGAGCATCCCAGTGGCTGCCCGCAGGATGCAGAAAGTTATACAACGGGGCGGGGAGATAGCGTTTGATTAAATCCAGGCTCAGATCGCGACGGCCATCATGATACTGCAGATCCAGGTACATGCTGAACAGTACCAGCAGTGTATCCTGTGCTTGCCAGGGCTGTAATTCGGCCTGAATCAAATAGTACTCAAACGGTTTGGCTGAAAGCGCCCTGATACCCTGATTCACACCGTCAGCGTAAGCATCAAGCAACGCTTTGTCCTTTGCCGGCATAGTATTCAAACGTTCCCGGGCCCTCTGTCTGAACCGGTGCAGACCAATTTCCCGGTCTCGCTCAAGGGCGGCCCGGCCAAACAGGAAAGAAAGCTCTCCTGCAGCATTGCGCCTTAATAAATCCATCTGAAAAAAACGTTCCTGGGCGTGCACAAAGCCGGTGGCCATGGCCAGGTCACGGCGATTATCAGCATCGATGACCGCCATACCATTGCGGTCTCTGTTAAGACTGACAGACTGACCCAGGCCTTTGAGAGAGAGCTGTCCTTCAAGCTGAGGTAAACTGGCCCTGAGCAACACAAAGGCGCTTATGGATAGAATTACGGCCAGCGCAAACAGCGCAGCAATAACGAGTTTAATAGCGGGCAGAGTCCGGAAACGGGACATAGGTTATTTCCTGTAGGGGGCTTGCTAATCAAATTATCGCAAAGCCGTGACGGGTGTAGCCGTTACAGGCCCTTACTATTGCCCCAATAATGACATCAGCATTTTGCGCACTTCGGCTGATTCAAAGGGTTTATCACACAAAGCATTTACGCCCGTTTGCTGGATATTGCTCATGTGTGCATTGTTCGCTTCCGAGGTCACCATAATAATAGGTATATGGGCCGTATCCGGGTTAAAACGCACAAACTCAGATAACTCCCGGCCGTCCATTTCAGGCATATTGTAATCCGTAACCAGCAGATCAAAGGCTTGATCCTTAAGTAGGGTCAGGGCCATTGCGCCATTTTCTGCTTCGGTTATTTTTTTCAGGCCCATACCTTCGAGTACCCGTCGGATATGGTTTCTTGCCATGCGACTGTCATCTACCAGCAGCACCCGCACCTCGTGAACGTCGAACAAATCCAGTTCAAGCTCTTCGGTATTAATAATATCCAGGCTGGCATTTAGTGCCCGTGACAAATGGATGGGCTCGAAGGGTTTGGGTAAAATGGCCACCACGCCGGCTTGTTTAAACTCTTCAAGTTTGGCGGGGCGAAACTCACTGGAAACCAGCATAAAAGGAATAGCCTGGGTACTGGTATTGTTTTTAAGCTGGGTCAGTAGCTCCAACCCCGTACCGTCTTCAAAATACATGGCACTGACTACCAGATCAGCTCCGTGAGCATTGATGGCTTTTAATGCTGCAGAGACGGTTCCCGCCGTCTCTACCTGGCCAATATCTTCTTTAGCCAGCATGGCACTGATAATTTTACGCTGGGTATCTGATGGCTCTACCAGCAAGATGTTCAGCTCTGAACGGGAAATATGTTCCATTGGAACTCCTGAAATTGTAATTGGTATGAAGGCGTGCTGTTCTTTGGTGTATAAATTGTGTTCAACACTAAAATCTTCTGATCGCGACGCCGCTCTGCAGGCCTGGCGGACTCAGTCAAAATCCGGCAACAAACAGCAGAAGGCTTTGGGTTGAACCCTCAGGGCTGCGTCTGTAGCCCATGGATGCTGCGTTATCGTTCATTCATACAGAGAACTACACCACATTCCCTCTGCCTTGTCTAAATGCGCTTGCGAAATCATACACCAAAGAACAACACGCCCTTTAACCACCGGCGAGTTTGACCTGGAGCCCCTTTTTTTCCAGAGCGGCCTTTATTTTATCCCGATTGTCACCCTGTATCTCGATTAACTGGTCCTTGACAGTGCCGCCTGTTCCACAAAGCTTCTTCAGTTCACTGCACAATTTTTTTATCTGCTGCTCATCCATCAGCATTCCGCTGATGGTGGTGACCCCTTTACCTTTGCGTCCCTTGGTTTCTCTGCGCAGGCGAACGATACCATCGCCTTGGGGGACAGGCGGCTTGTGCTGCGGTGTATTGATTCTGCCTTTGTCAGTGGAGTACACCAGATTGGCGTCTTTCATTGCAATAGCCTCTGCTCGTGTCGTTTTTCAGCCTCTTTTTCTACCTCTATATTAAACGACGGTGACAGTTTTTTATAGCCTTTCAATGGGATAGAATCCAGCCTTTGATGTGTCCTTGGGGGCAGAGCTCCCGGGCTGGAAGGAAAGTAATATGAAAGAAGTGACATTGCGTCAGGCAAAAGCAGAGGATTTGGATGCACTGGTTTCATTTAACCAGGCTATGGCTCAGGAGACTGAGGGCAAAAGGTTGGATCCGACCACCCTTCGTCAGGGCGTGAACGGGTTGCTAACCCATCCTGAGTATGGATTTTATCTGGTGGCCGAACAGGAAGGGGAAATACGGGGCAGTCTTGCGGTTACGTTCGAATGGAGCGATTGGCGCAATGCGCTATTCTGGTGGATTCAGAGTGTGTATGTGAGCCCATCGGCGCGCCGTCAGGGTATTTATGCCGGTCTGTATAACCGTGTTCAGCTTTTGGCAAAAGAACAGGGCAATGTATGTGGATTCCGCCTGTACGTAGAAAAAGATAATGAAGTGGCGCAGCAGACCTACAAGAACCTCGGGATGCAGGAATGTCAGTATTATATGTACCAGAGCAAGGATTAAGGCAGGTCCTCCCATAGAGAAACTGTTTTTTTGGGTAACCTACCCCTCAGTTGTTATAGAGAATCGTTCTCAGGTGGGTTAGCATTGTCGTCCTGAAACGCTTCAGGTCGGGTTTCACCAGAGTGTATTGTCGGTAAGGAATATTATGTACAAAGTCGTCAGTGTCATCGTTTTCTCATTTATTTTTCTCGCTATTCCTGCAAAAAGTGCAGAGGTCAATGTTTACTCGGCACGAAAAGAAGCGTTGATTAAACCGGTTCTGGATTCATTCAGTACGAAGACTGGCATCAGGGTTAATCTGATCACCGGTAATGCCGATGCGTTGATTTCCCGCATCGCTTCGGAAGGAAAGTTCAGTCCTGCAGATGTATTGATCACCACCGATGTGGGGCGCTTGCAACGTGCCAAATCGAAAGGACTTCTGCAGCCTGTTGAGTCCGATATGTTGACAAATTGGGTGCCAGCCAGACTAAGAGACTCCGATAACCAATGGTTTGCGCTGACCAAACGAGCCCGTACTATTATGTACGCTAAAGAAAGAGTCAGCGCCGATGAGCTCAGTAGCATTGAAGGGTTGAGTGAAGATAAATGGAAAGGGCGTATCTGTGTGCGCTCTTCCGGCAATATTTACAATCAGTCTATGGTTGCGGCGTTGATTGAACAGCTAGGTGAACAGCAAACGCTTGAATGGGCGAAAGGCCTGGTATCAAATTTTGCCCGCCCTCCGAAAGGAGGCGACAGAGATCAAATCAAAGCCGTGGCCGCAGGACAGTGTGATATTGCGATTGCCAACACCTATTATCTGGCCGGGATGCTGACCGACAGTGACGATACCCAGGTGCAAGCTGCACAAAAAGTGAGTGTTTTCTGGCCCAATCAGGGGGACCGCGGCGTGCATGTAAATATTTCTGGTGCGGGTATCGCCCGATTTGCTGCAAACAAAGAAGCGGCTAAAACCTTGCTGGAATTTATGCTTACCGAAAAGGCTCAGGCCTGGTATGCAAAACATAATGGTGAGTATCCGGTTAGAGAAGGGGTTGAAAAGAGTGCCGTACTGAAACGGTTCGGTGACTTTAAGGCGGAAAGTATTCCACTGCAGCGTGTTGGTGAGTTAAACAGTGCGGCGTTGGTGTTGATGGATAACGCCGGCTGGAAATAGCAGCGCCCGAAACCTTTTAAACAGGATTACTTTTGTTGTCAGCATCACATGTAACTGCCGGCCCGGCCAGAATATGGCGTCTGGCATCCCTGGGGCCAGCTCTGATGCTGGCCTTGCCTGTTGTTGTGGTGATGCTCAGTGTGCTGCAACCGCAATGGCAGGTCTGGCAACATCTTGCACAGACAGTATTGTGGGACTATATCAGTAACAGCCTGCTGCTGGCCTTTGGAGTTGGATTGGGCACCCTGATACTGGGTACATCGCTGGCATGGATCTGCCACCACTATGAGTTTCCGGGGCGCAGCGCTTTCGAATGGTTGTTACTGCTGCCAATGGCCATGCCAGCCTATATTATCGCCTATTGCTACACCGGATTGCTGGATTTTGCCGGTCCGGTTCAAACCGCTGTGCGTGAACAAACGGGGTGGGCCTACGGTGATTACTACTTTCCGGAAGTAAGGTCCCTGGGCGGCGCGATCCTGATGCTGACCCTTGTGCTTTATCCCTACGTATTCATGCTGGCCCGAAACGCTTTTCGGGATCAGGCCCAAAGTCTTTTGGAAGTAAGCCGTGCAGCCGGGCTGAGCCCAACCGGGTATTTTATTAAAGTGGCCGTGCCGATGGCTCGTCCAGCGATCCTTACCGGTGTGGCGCTAGCTATGATGGAGGCTTTTGCTGATTTTGGCACAGTGGAATATTTTGGTGTCAACACGTTTACAACCGGGATATTCCGCACCTGGTTTGGTTTAGGAAATGCTCAGGCAGCTGCCCAGCTCTCGGCCCTGCTGACCACTTTCGTGCTGTTGTTACTGCTGCTTGAGCGTGGCTCACGCAGTAAAATTAAATATTACTATCAGGGGCATAAACATCACTCACAGAATCCCCAGCGTCCTTCTGCGCTGGTGTCAGTGGTATTGCTGTGTTGCTGCCTGCTGGTACTGGCCGCGGGGTTTCTGATTCCGCTTTTGATGTTGATTAACTGGGTATGGGGGACGGGTCTGGCGCAGTTTAACGGGCAGTTCCTTAGCCTGATGTGGAACAGCTTCTCGCTGGCGTTAGTGGCGGCATTTTTAGTGCTGGTGCTGGCACTGCTGTTTGCCTATGGGCGCAGATTACGCGACGACCCGCTGATCAGGATGCCGGTTACGCTGGCATCAATGGGCTATGCCGTGCCGGGTACGGTGATTGCTGTAGGTGTGATGTTGCCGCTGGCCTGGTTTGACAAGAGTCTGGATGCGCTGATGCAGGCCTGGTTTGGTATCAGTACCGGGCTGATGTTTTCCGGCACCCTGTTTGCGTTGTTGCTGGCTTATGCGGTGCGTTTTCTGGCGGTTTCTCTGAATCAGGTTGAAGCTGGACTGGAGCGTATTAAACCGAGTATGGACCAGGCTGCTCAGAGCCTCGGTTTCGGGCCGCTGAAATCACTTCAACGTATCCATCTGCCAATCATGAAAGCCAGTCTGCTCAGCGCTGTTTTGCTGGTTTTTGTGGATGTACTCAAAGAGTTGCCCGCAACCTTGATCCTGCGACCCTTTAATTTTAATACGCTGGCGGTACGCACTTATGAACTGGCGTCTGACGAAAGGCTCAGCGACGCCGCACTGCCTGCTCTTTCCATTCTTGTGGTGGGTATTCTGCCTGTTATTATTCTGGCCCGTGCCATGAATCGGGAGAGTCGTTGATGTTAAAGCTGCAAAAGATCGTAATTGCCTACCAGCAACAACAGGTTGTAAACGCATTTGATCTTGAGCTCGACAGCGGAGAGATTGGTTGTCTGTTGGGCGCCTCTGGCTGTGGCAAGACTTCGGTGCTCAGAGCTATCGCCGGATTTGAGCCGGTCAGGGCAGGGGAGATTCTTTTACATCAGCGCATTGTCAGCAAGGTAAATCAGAGCCTTGCACCGGAAAAACGAAAAGTCGGTATGGTGTTTCAAGATTTTGCATTGTTTCCGCACCTGACAGTGGAACAAAATGTCGCCTTTGGACTTGGCACGTGGCCATCTGCACAGCGTAAACAAAGAGTGGCTGAGTTGCTCGGGCTCGTGGAGTTGAGTGATTATGCGCACCGATATAGCCATGCCCTATCTGGCGGGCAGCAGCAGCGGGTTGCTCTGGCCCGTGCTATGGCCCCAAAACCCGATGTCCTGCTGTTGGATGAGCCTTTTTCCAGTCTCGATTCAGAGCTCAGAGAAAGTCTCGCCAGTCAGGTCAGAAATATTCTGAAGCATGAAAACATTACCGCGCTGATGGTCACTCATGACCGCACTGAGGCCTTTGCGATGGCCGATAAAATTGGTGTCATGTCTGATGGACGCATGTTGCAGTGGGGCACACCGGCTCAGCTCTACCATCTTCCGGACAACAAACTGGTGGCTGACTTTATCGGAAAATGTACGTTTTTATCGGCCACAGTAACCGGTGACCGAACCGTGGAGTCGGCGCTGGGAGTGCTGGATTGTGGCTATTCTCTGCAGGCACCCTGCAATACATCAGTAGAATTAATGATTCGTCCGCATCAGCTTTGTTTTACTGAGCAAAGTGATGTGAAAGCAAAGATATGCGACAAGGTCTTCAGGGGCGCTGATTTCCTCTATCAGCTTGAGCTGGAAAATGGTGAGCAACTTTTTTGTGCTGCGGCGATAGAAGAGGATTTTCCCCAGGGGCAATGGGTGGGAATCGAGTTGAATCTGAATCAGGCGGTGTTGTTTCCAGCAGAGTCAGAAGGGATGTTGGCATAATGCGTCATCAGGTGTTGGAGGTTTCTGTTGTTTTTATCGGCCTCATCATTATGCTCTGGGGCAATAACGCTGATGCGTGGGGAGAGAAAGGTCACCGTGCGGTGGCTCAGGCCGCCTATGCGAAACTCAGGCCACAGGCTAAGCAGGCAGCAGATACATTGTTGGCTGCCAAAGACTTTGGTTCGCTGGCAGATGCCGCAGTGTGGCCGGACCTGGTACGGGATGCGAAACTGCCTCAATACAGTCACACCGGCCCCTGGCACTATGTTAATCTGGCGCAGTCCGCAACCTCCTTTAATCGTTCCAGAGATTGTCCGAAAAGCTGTGCTGTCATCGCGCTGGAGCAGATGCAGAAACAACTGAAACATGCAGACCAGCAAAAGCGCGCCGAGGCGCTGGCTTTTATCGTCCACCTGGTTGCCGATTTGCATCAGCCGCTGCATGTTAGTTATGGCCACGATCGTGGCGGCAATGACTATCCTGTAAAGGTGGGCAAGGAAAGATTCAGCCTGCATTATTACTGGGATGTGTATGTCCTCAGAAACGCTGGCAGTGCCCGCCAGTTGGCGGGATATCTTGTTTCCCGCCAGGGGCTGGCGCAGATAAAGCGCCAACAGGTGGCGTCAGTATCCCAGTGGCTGAATGAGTCCTATGCTATAACCCGGCGTATTTATTCCCGTAAGCCGCACAGCATATCGCCGGCAGCTTTTCAGCAGGACCAAAAACAAGCGCTGGAACGGCTGGCACTGGCAGCGGCGCGTCTGGCATATTTACTGAATAACCAGTTATCCGATTGATCCTGCGCTGAAGGCCAGCGTAAGTGTCTGTTTAAGTTAATATCATTGATATGGCAAAAATAGCAATTATTGGTGCCGGTGTTTCCGGTAGTCTGCTGGCGTATAAATTGTCTTTAGATGGGCATGCCGTGTCCATACTGGAAAAATCCCGGGGCAGAGGAGGCCGTTGCACCAGCAAACGCACTGAGTGGGGCAGGTTTGATATTGGCGCCCCCTTTATCCGGACACATGATGAAAAGACAATCAACCTGCTTAGCCAACTGGAAGGCGCAGAAGTAGCCCGGCGCTGGTCTGTATCCCCCGTTGATTATACGTTCAATAGCCAGATGACTACGGATGTTCAGGCGCAGCATACCGATGAAAGGTTTTATGTTTTTACGCCCGGTATGAACGCTGCCTGCCAATACTGGCAGCAGTACTGTGAACTGATTACATCGGCCAGGATAACTCGCATCCAACAGAACGGTTCAGGATGGAAGTTGTCTGACCAACAAGGTGAATATGGCGTTTTTGACTGGGTAATAACTACGCTGCCCTGGCCTCAGGTGCATCCGTTATTAGCGGAGCATTTTGAGGGTTTGCCACCTCAGTCTGAAGCGCAGTGGTTGTCCTGTCGCACTCTCGCCATGCAGTTTGATAACATGATAACCCCACCTTCAGATTTGATTTACTTACATAACTCGTCGTTACAACTTTTGGTTTGTGACAGCGCAAAGCCAGGTCGGGAAAAGGCAACATGGCCGATTTGGGTTGCCCATTCAAATCACATTCCGTCCACTGAAAATCTCTGTACTGATGAAAGTGACTGGGCTGAAGGTGCCTGTGCGCAGGTCGCCGCAATTTTCGGGCAAACGAGCTTAATGATGCGCCACCGTTATCAGCATGTTTGGCGTTACGCGCGCTTATCCCATCAGGGTCAACGTCCCGGTATTTTGCTGGATCCCGCAAAGAGATTGGCAGCTGCAGGCGACTGGTGTATAGGTGGTTCAATCCCTGCTGCGATTAAAGCAGTCCAGCGGCTCCATTCGCAATTAGCACAAATTCTCTGATATTCTATATTTCAGTAATTTATCACAAGTCAGGAATATTCTATGCGACCTTGCGACAGTTGTGATTGTGATGTGCCGTTAGATTTTTCCATCGCCATGGCCTATCAGCCCATTGTTGATGTGGTAGAGGAGTCCATTTTTGCTCATGAAGCCCTTGTGCGTGGTGAAAATGGCGAAGGTGCCTGGGAAATTCTCTCCAGGGTGACTGATGAAAACCGATACAGCTTCGATCAAACCTGCCGTACAACGGCGATAAGATTTGCCGCTGAACTGGGCTGCAAACAGCGACTGAGTATTAATTTCTTACCCAATGCGGTATATGAACCTGAAGCTTGTCTGCAATTCACCCTCAAAGCTGCAAAGAAATATGATTTCCCTAGGGAAAAAATCATCTTCGAAGTGACAGAGCACGAGCGCGTAGATAGTGGAAAAATTGTTGAAATATTCAGAACTTACCAGACAAGGGGGTTTCTGACCGCGATAGATGATTTCGGTGAGGGTTTCGCCGGCCTTAACCTGCTGGCGCAGTTTCAGCCTGATATTATCAAACTCGACATGCAACTGATTCGTAATATTCATCAGGACAAGGCTAAGCAGGCCATAATCAAGGGGATTGTGTTAACGTCAGAACTGCTGGATATTACGGTGCTTGCTGAAGGCGTTGAGACACGCGAAGAGTTTAATTATCTCAAGGCGCAGGGGATCCGCTATATGCAGGGGTATTTCCTGGCAAAACCGCAATTTATGCAACTGGCAACCATGGAAGATGTAATGAAGAATATTTATGATAACTAAGTTAAAGAGCTGGCTGGAGGACAACCTCAATAGTCGTCCTGACGATGAGAATGAACTGCAACTGGATCTGGCTACCGCGGTACTTTACTGTGAAGTGATTCGGGCCGATCACGATCTGGATGAGCAGGAGCAGGCGTTAATGCAATCCATGCTGATGAGCCAGTTTCAGCTCTGCGAGTCCCAGGCCAAAGAGTTGATTCACAGTTCGGGCGATGAAGCGAAACATGCGGCTGATCTGGTGAGTTTTACCCGTTTGGTGAATGCGCGTTGTGAGGCAGAGCAAAAAAACCTTATTCTGGAAAACCTCTGGCAACTGGCCTACGCCGATGATCATCTCGACCCTCATGAAGAGCATATTATCCGCCGTATCGCCGATCTGTTGTATTTACCCCACAGCCAGTTTATTCAGGCCAAGCTCAGGGCTCAGCAGGCGAACGACGAAAAAGGTTAACCTTCCACTTCCTTCATTTTCCAGGTGCTGATGGCGCCAAAAAGGCCTGATAAACCCAATATCAGTACTACCGCAGGCAGTGAATAACTGGCAATCACTGATGTCAGTGCGCCAAACAGCAACAATAGTACTCCGATCAGGCTGTTGCTGACTGAGACATAGTCGGTGCGTTTTACACCCCCCGCCATATCTACCAGATAAGTCTGACGACCAATTCTGACACCAGAGTGAGCAACACTGAGTACAAAGTAAAATACCGCATACAGATACACATTCTGCTCTGACATTAATACCTCCACCACAAACAACGCCAGACAGCACAATGCGGCGATGAGTCCACCACGAAACATGACCTGGCGGCTGGACGTATCTGCCATCACCCCCCAGATACTGGCTGACAGACTGGCCCCCAGACTGGATGCCAGCAAAAACGATGCAAATAATGCTGGCGTACCGGCTTTTTGTTGCGCCAGTAGCAGAATAAATGGCGAGGCTAACGCCGAGCCCATCAACAAGGCTCTTGATACGACAAAGTGTCGAAAGTCAGCGTCTGTTTTCATCAGTGACAGATTATTCCAGCCTTCCCGGATGGCGTTTTTCCCTCCTGAGGTTTCGCCGGGTTGCTCGTCCACCAACATAAAAATTATGCTGGCAAAGATCCAAAGCAGGCCAGCCAATACTAATAACAGGTTGTAAAACGTGACCGTAGGATCTTCAGTGCCGGAGAAAAAAGCCAGGCTGATGATGACCGTGATTGCCCCGGAAATGGTGCTGGCGATACCAGAAAGTCGGCCGCGGCGTTTTTTAGGGATGGTTTTACCCTGAATATCTTTGATGGTTACAGAACACATGCCTCTGGCAAGACTGAATATTACCAGTAACAACAGTACCGACATGCCGGCCTGCAGCGCATTCAGTGTCCAGATGGCCAGTGCCATGCAGATTACACATACCCCCTGAAGCAGGCTCCCGGTGAGCCAGAATGCCTTGCGTTTTGGATGGCGGCGCACCCAGGCACCAATCGCCAGCTGCGGGATCAGAGAACCGGACTCCCTTATCGGTACCAACATAGAGATTATTGCCGCAGGTGCGCCGATACTACCCAACAGCCAGGTCAGGACGATTTTGGGTGAGGCGAGTAAGTCACCTAATTTGGTCAGCACCAGACAGGCAGTGATAAGCAGAAAATTACCCGGTACCTGATTACAGGCTTTTTCATCCAGATCCTTGCAGGCACGGCCTTCGTGCTCCGCATCAATCAGTTGATAAATATCCGTTATTTTCATTTTCTATCTGTCGATGGATGGTCAGTAAAAATAGCTTACCAAAGTGAACAAGGCACGGACATGACTGATTCACTGATTAACAATTGAGATAGAAAAAAAACTGAAAATTCCAGTTTACATCTGATCATTAAATGATCGCCGATTGATCTGGATCAAGGGCGGTTACAATTTGTACAGATGAACTGATCAAAGATTAATAACCCTATGTAAACTATGGTTAATGAATTTTTATTCATTTTTTATATTTAATTATAAATAAAAAATAGAGTGCCAATAATAATAGAATTACCCTGAGAGGCCTTATGAAGGACAATGGACCTGTTACACAGATAGAAGAACCCTTGCAAAAACACGCCAATATTCTCTCCACCACTCAACCCGATGGAAAAATCACCTACATCGGGCACCCTCAAACTGTTCAGGCTGCGTATAGGGTAAAACATAACGGCAAACAGTTATTTCCTGCTGATGTCTGAATAGCAAAAGCAGCGAGTCTGTTCGAGTGCTTTTCAGCTATGTTGTTATTACACTGAATTTTATGTTTTTTGGGCAGGTTCCTGGTCTTTTTTAACTGTCTTTTTTGCCCGTTTTTGTGCGATTACGTCCGGCTTCTTTGGCTTGGTAAAGCCGCCGATCGGCTTGCTTGAACAGGGTACTGACTTTGTCATTGTTATCCGGAATGATAGTAGCAATACCCAGACTCAGAGTGACGCGATCATGTTCGTCGATATCGTCCCGTTCAAGGTTCAGATCAATAATGGCCTGACGCATTTTCTCTGCCATTTCTGTGGCACCTTGTTCATCTGTCTGAGGCAGGATCACCGCAAACTCTTCACCACCATATCTGCATACAGTCTCTCCGGGCCGTTGTGGTTGCTGGTCCAGCGCTTTTGCTACGGCTTTGAGGGCATCATCGCCTTTTTGGTGACCATAATGATCATTGAATGATTTGAAGTAATCAATATCTGCGATGATCATAGAAAGGGGGTGGCGGTGGCGCACTGCCCGTTTCCACTCCTGGTCGATTGTTTCATCGAAAGTACGCCGGTTAGCAATACCGGTGAGGCCATCCTGACGGGATTGTTTTTTCAGTTTAAGGTTGGCCTTACGCAAGGCGGCGGTACGTTTTTTTACTCTGGACTCCAGCTCTGTGATTGCCTTTTGAAGTTCGCTGGCCAGACTACGTACCGTATCTGAAAGGTATGTCACTTCGCGGATAAGGGTATTTTTTTGGGGCAGACTTTGTAAACCAGAAAGTGATCCGGACTGGGCCAGAGAGGCGATTTTACTGATGGGGCTAGCAATACTATGGGCCAGATAAAAGCCGACCAGCGTGATCAATACCAGCATCAGAACAATTAAAGTCACGGCACGATAAGTACTTTGAATAACGGCACTGGTAAAGGTCTGCTCCGGTATCACCACGCCGAGCCACCAGCTATTGCCAAACCCCAGCTCCAGCTTTTGCAGGTTGAGCAGATAAAGCTCACCGCTGATATCAATGCTCTCAGAAATCTGTTGTTGTTGCGTTAGTTTGCCAATTGTTTGCAGTAACGGTGATGGATGTGCGCTCAGCTTCAGCCGGTGTGTGTCATCTTCTGCACTGGTTAAGGGCATATCCGGAGCCGATGTGGCAACCAGCGTGCCATCTGACTCGGCGATAAAGGCATAGCCCCGATCTTCAGCCACCAGTGAGGCCAGAAAGTCGCTGATTTGTGTTAATGCCATTCCGGTGGCACTGACACCGAGAATTTCGCCCTCTTCGTTGGTAATGGTTGCTGACACGCCAAGGCCAAAAACAGGAAAACCAATATAGCGGCTGATATTACCCCAGCTGATATCGGGATGGGCGTGTATTGCGGATATATAAAAGGGCCGCTGGCGGGGATCATAAGGGGGTAATTGGGTAATTCGTTGACCAATCAGATCCTGTTCTGTGGGCCGGTGAGCGCCCAGTTCAGCGTTGCTACTGATAAAATTAACTGCCAGATGGGGAGGCTGCTGAGAGTCCGGATCCCGGGCCGATGCAATATAGCGTCCATCGGTACTGGCAACCGAGATAAAGGTCAGGTGTTTGTACAGGCGCATTTGTCTGAGTAGCGGGGCGGCCAGCGACGCCGGTCTGTGAATATCGAGGCTGCCGTTTGACAGTGCGTCACGATTAACCCGGACGATCTGGTGCAGGGGCGCCACCAGACCAGACACATAATCTGCCATACTGTCAGTGTATTGCACCATTGACTGCTGCGCCGCCTCTCTGGAGGCTGCATGGTTATTATACAGCAATATACCACTGATGATTGCCGTCGCCAGAGTAAACAGCAGCGTAAAGGGGATAATGATCACTAACCGCAAAGGCAATCGATAATTCCTGTGTTTGTTGCCATGTTACTGTATCGGATATTACTCGGTGAGCTGGAGGATAAAGCTCACCACTCGTATAAGTTATGTGCTTTGTTGACACAACGCAATGCTTTAAGTGGGAACGTGCTGAATTTCCATTCAAAGTATCCCGGGTATGCTTGCCATCTGCTCTGACAGTCATGGGCAACAACAGGCTATGAGACTTAAAAAGTGGCTCGCTGAAGCCGTGATTTACGCTATGTTTGAATAATAGATGCAATCTGACAATAGTGAGTTAAGAGATTGAAAATATTCGCTCTTCCTTGTGTTTTACTGAGCCTGTGGATGCCCTTGTCCGGTGCGCAGGAGAGTATTGATATAGCTACCGGGGAATGGCCGCCATATACCTCTGCGTCTTTGCCCCAGGACGGTTATGTCAATCATGTGGTGCGCAGTGCATTTGGGGAAATGGGGATTCAGGTGAGCTTTATTTACCAACCCTGGGCCAGAAGTTACGAAGGGGCGAAAAAGGGGGATTATGCGGCGACGTCGTACTGGTATCAGGACCCCAAACATCAGGCAGATTTTTTGCTCAGTACTCCTCTGACCAAAGAAAAGGTGGTATTTTTCCGTCGTAAATCCGGGCGGCCTCTGCACTGGGATGAGTTGGCGGATTTTGATGATCTGAGAATCGGGCTGTCGCGCAGCTATACCTACACGCAGGCGCTGTGGGAATATGCTAACGCCAACCCACACAGAATATCTGTGGTGAATACTGACACCCAGAATATTAAAATGCTGTTGCTTGAGCGTATTGATCTGTTTCCCGTTCAGGAACTGGTGGGCTGGAACCTGGTGCATGGGCTGTTTGCCCCGGAACAGGCAAACCGGATAGAAACATTACAACCCCCATTGAGTGAAAAAACCGGTCACCTGTTGTTTCCTAAACGCAATGCCGGAAGTGAGAGATGGCGAGATCTTTTTAATCGGGGGCTGGATAAACTGAAGAAAAAAGGCCTGCTCGAACAATACCGGGAAGATCTGATTATGGGCGGATACGCCAGGCCCGGCGAAGACGAATGATGTTGCGGCTATTGGCTTTTATCCTGTTCGCTTATCTGCTGATACTGCGACTATTTTTATTCATATTGTTTGCCTATTTGTTGTTGCTGGCAGCAGTCTATCTGCTGCAGCAACGATTACTCTATTTCCCTGACCAATCCAGAGCAAGTGAGCGTCAGCTTGAAGATCTGGCATTGCGGGTCTGGCCTGAACAGGATTTCAGAGGTTATCTGACTGGCGAAACAGCGCAGCAACAAGGTACGGTGCTGGTATTTCACGGTAATGCCGGGGCAGCCTGGCACCGCAGCTATTACGCCGAGGCTCTCAAGCGACAGGGTTACAGGGTGCTGTTAGTGGAATATCCCGGTTATGGCGGCAGACCCGGAAAGCCTGATCAGCACACTCTGACCGAGGACGGCCTGGAAACACTGAACAAGGTGCAACAGCACTTTGACGGCCCGGTGTATCTGTGGGGGGAATCACTGGGCGCGGGAGTTGTGGCATCAATTGTCGCCAGGTTGCCCGAAGAATCAGCTGTGGCTGGGGTGATACTTATGGCCCCCTGGGATTCATTGACCAATCTGGCTCAGCATCATTACTGGTATCTGCCGGTTCATTGGCTGATCAAAGACAGGTACAACAGCATCAAAAACCTGTCCGGCTTTGATAAGCCCGTGGTCATTCTGGTGGCCGGAAAAGACAAAGTGATACCCAACAGACACAGTCTGGCGTTGTATGATGCACTGGCGGCAAAGAAATCACTCTGGCGCTTTGACGATGCCACCCATAACAGCTGGCCCTATTCCCCTCAACAGCGCTGGTGGAAAGAGGTAATGACCTTTGTTTCTGACTCGGCTACTGTGCATGATAACTCGGCAAATTAGCCGGCCTTCGAACTCGCATAATCGCTCATTTTGGGTATACTATGCGGCCTTTATTTTACGCTGAATCCGGTAGTTGCTGCGCGGTCGATAGCGCGTCCTGATGATTGATCTGGTTAGATGAAAAATTGTGTTAAAGCCAACAAGGTGGCCACAGGGTTTTTCATTGTGCAGACCCGAATCACAGAGATACGTTGTCACGTCTGGCGAAATCCGGGGGCAGGCAATCTAACGATGCCCGCTGGCACAGGGTTACTGGTGCTTATCGGGCCGTTTTTAAACATAGACAGGTAGTTTCATGCGCACAGATTATTGCGGCAATATCAATGCATCTTACACCGGGCAGGACGTGACACTCTGTGGCTGGGTAAACCGACGCCGGGATCTCGGTGGGGTGATTTTTCTCGATCTGCGGGATCGCCAGGGTATTGTGCAGGTTGTGTATGACCCTGACCTGGCCCAGGTTTTTGAACAGGCTAACAAGGTACGCAATGAGTTTTGCGTACAGATAAAAGGTCTGGTGCGTGCCCGCCCTGAAGGGCAGGTCAACAAGGACATGTCTACCGGTGAGATTGAAATCCTCGGCAAAGAGCTGACGATATTAAGCAAATCTGCCCCCCTGCCACTGGACTCCAATCAGGAAAACTCCGAAGAGCAACGCCTCAAATACCGTTATCTGGACTTGCGCCGCCCGCTGATGACACAGCGTCTGATGTTCCGCGCCAAAGTCACCGGTGCTGTGCGTCGCTATCTGGAGCGAGAAGGTTTTCTGGATATTGAAACCCCCATTCTGACCAAAGCCACGCCGGAGGGGGCCAGGGATTATCTGGTACCCAGCCGCACTCATAAAGGTGAATTTTTTGCTCTGCCGCAGTCACCACAGTTGTTCAAGCAACTGCTGATGATGTCGGGTATGGACAAGTATTATCAGATCGTCAAATGTTTCCGTGATGAAGATCTGCGCGCCGATCGCCAGCCTGAATTTACCCAGATCGATCTGGAAACCTCATTCCTCGATGCTGATGGGGTAATGTCGATTACCGAAGGGATGATACGCAGTATTTTTAAAGAGTTACTGGATGTAGAGTTAGGCGACTTTCCGCAAATGACCTATGCGGATGCGATGCGCCGCTTTGGCTCTGACAAGCCGGATTTGCGGAATCCGCTGGAGCTGATTGATGTGGCTGACCTGGTTAAAGATGTTGAGTTTAAGGTCTTCTCCGGTCCGGCAAATGACGCCAAAGGCCGGGTAGCCGTGATCCGGGTGCCGGGTGGTGCAGGTCTGTCGCGCAAGCAGCTCGATGACTATGCCAAGTTTGCCGGTGTTTATGGAGCCAAAGGGCTTGCCTGGCTGAAGGTGAATGATAAAGATGCCGGTATCGATGGATTGCAATCACCTATCCTTAAATTCCTTGGCGAAAATGTCGCCAGCGGGTTGTTGGAGCGCACCGGGGCACAGAGCGGCGACATTCTGCTGTTTGGAGCTGATTCAGCCACCGTAGTGACAGAAGCTCTGGGCGCTTTGCGTCTGAAGCTCGGTGAAGATATGGATCTGCTGCAAGGTGAATGGAAACCATTGTGGGTGGTGGACTTCCCCATGTTCGAGGAAGTTGAAGGTGAGCTTTATGCGCTGCATCACCCCTTTACCGCGCCCCGAGACCTCACTGCCGAACAACTGGCTGCCGATCCGGTCAATGCCTTGTCGAATGCCTACGATATGGTGTTAAACGGGGTTGAGCTGGGTGGGGGATCGGTACGTATTCATGATCAGAGTATGCAGGCTGAAGTGTTCCGTATCCTGGGTATCTCTGACGAAGAAGCGGAACTCAAATTCGGCTTTTTACTGGAGGCGCTGAAGTATGGTGCGCCTCCTCATGCGGGCCTGGCGTTTGGATTGGATCGCATGGTGATGCTGATGACCGGTGCGACTTCTATTCGTGATGTGATGGCTTTTCCCAAGACTACCACTGCTGCCTGTCCGCTTACCGATGCTCCTTCCGCGGCCAATCCCCAGGCTTTGCAGGAGCTGGCTATCGAAGTGAAAAAGGCTGAAAAGCAGGACTGAATTTGAGTTTTAAACGACCGGAATCGGTGCTGGTGGTGATTTACGATCACCACCAGCAGGTACTTCTGTTACAGCGGCTGGATGATCCTGAATTCTGGCAGTCGGTTACCGGCACCATGGAAGTGCAGGAAACCCCCTTTGATACGGCTCTCAGAGAAGTATGGGAAGAAACCGGTATTGATATAATCCAGCAAGGCTACCGGCTTGAGGATCACCAGCAGATCAATCATTACCCTATCCGATCAGCATGGCGTTACCGTTATGCACCGGATATCACTCATAACAAAGAACATGTGTTTAGCCTGAAGGTAGATCCCGGGCAGTCCGTTATGCTTACCGAGCATAGTGCGTACCAATGGCTGAAGATGGGGCAGGCGGCTGAGAAGGTCTGGTCACAGAGCAATCGGCAGGCTATTTTAGAGTGGGTCCGGAGTTGATATGCTCAGCAACATATTTTCATCGATCTGACAATGCTTTTCAGGAGGAGATGGATGGCAGGACACAGTAAATGGGCCAATATTAAACATCGTAAGGCGGCTCAGGATGCCAAACGCGGCAAGATTTTTACCAAGCTGATTCGCGAGCTGGTGACGGCGGCCCGCGAAGGCGGAGCCGATCCTGATGCCAATCCGAGATTGCGGGCGGCTATCGACAAAGCGCTATCGAACAATATGAAGAAAGACACCGTGGATAATGCGGTGGCCCGTGGTGCCGGAAATGCCGATGGCGACAATATGGAAACCGTAATCTACGAAGGCTATGGCGCTGGTGGAACCGCGGTGCTGGTGGAAACGATGACAGACAATATCAATCGTACCGTCAGCGATGTACGCCATGCGTTTTCCAGACACGGCGGTAACCTCGGTACCAATGGGTCGGTGGCCTATCTTTTTACCAAGCAAGGCGTTATCAGTTATCCGGATGATACCGACGAAGAAACATTGATGCTGACGGCTCTCGATGCAGGAGCAGAAGATGTACAAAATAATCAGCAAGAGGGCTTTGAGGTGTATACCAGTCCTGAGCTGTTCGGTAAGGTGAAAGATGCACTGGATGGAGCAGACCTGTCGGCTTCTCATGCAGAGGTTACATTGGTGCCTTCGACTAAAGCTGAATTGGATGAAGAAACCGCACCAACGCTGATTAAGTTAGTGGATGCCCTGGAAGATCTGGATGATGTTCAGGAGGTTTATACAAACGCTCATATCAGTGATGAGATTCTGGAAAACCTTGATGAATAAGGGCCATCGTTGAGCATCATTCTGGGCATCGATCCCGGTTCAAGGATCACAGGCTATGGACTGATCCGCCAGCAGGGGCAAAAGTTTGAGTACTTAGGCAGTGGTTGCATCCGTTTATCAGATGCGCCTTTACCTGAGCGCCTGCAGCAGATTTATAACGGCGTCAGTGAGATTATTCAGCAATTTCAGCCCGGGGAAATGGCAGTAGAGCAGGTGTTTATGGCCCGCAATCCCGATTCTGCCCTGAAGCTGGGGCAGGCCAGGGGAGCCGCCATTGTCGCGGGCACCAACAACGGCCTGCTGTTGGCTGAGTATTCTGCCCGTCAGATTAAACAGGCGGTGGTGGGTAAAGGTGGAGCGGCCAAAGAACAGGTGCAGCATATGGTCAGCTATTTGCTTAAATTACCCGGCAGACCTCAGGCCGATGCTGCTGATGCACTTGCAGTGGCTCTGTGTCACGGTCATACAAGCCAGAGCCTGATTAAGTTATCCGGTCAGGCGAGTAAAACCGTACGTGGCAGATTGAGGAAATAAAAGCCACAGAGACATAGAGAACACAGAAGTTTAAAGGCGGATTAGCGCAAATTTACGAGCAAAGCTGAGGAAGATAACGGTACTAAAAACTCTGCGAACTCAGCGCCTCTGCGTGATCTTCAGCTTTAATTTATCTGATCTCGCAGGGGCGCAAAGGCGCAGAGGAATAGCTCATCAATCCTTAAACCTCTGTGACTCTGTGGTTAAAATACTATAAACAGGAAGACGTAAAATGATAGGCCGAATTCGCGGGATACTGGTTGAAAAGCAGCCGCCACAGATTTTGATCGAAGCGGCCGGAGTGGGGTATGAGATCCAACTGCCGATGACCAGTTTTTACCAGTTGCCTGATGCCGGTGAAGAAGTCACCGTATATACGCATTTTGTTGTACGCGAAGACGCGCAGTTGCTGTTCGGTTTTGCTAATCAGTCGGAGCGGGCCCTGTTTCGTGAATTGATCAAAGCCAATGGTGTGGGACCAAAAATGGCACTGACCATTTTATCGGGTATGTCGGCGGCACAATTTGTAAATTGTGTTCAGCAACAGGATGTGAACGCGCTGGTCAAACTTCCCGGAGTCGGTAAAAAGACCGCTGAGCGACTGTTGGTCGAGCTCAAAGACAGGCTCAGTAGTCTGATAGGGGACAGCGCTGATAATCAGCTTGCGGCACAGGCTAACCCGGTTGAAAATACTTTTGTGGTAGCAGATGATCCCAAAGAAGAAGCCATCAGTGCGCTGGTGGCACTGGGGTATAAACCAGCCCAGATCAGTAAAACAGTGAATAATTTGCATCGTCAGGGCATGACAAGTGAAGATCTGATTCGGGAAGTACTCCGGTCAATGCTGTAGATCAGCGTTTCTTATTGCATAGGAAATAAATAAAATGATAGAAGCCGATCGTCTGGTTGAGCCTGTAGCCAGTAATGAAGATGAAGTCATAGACAGAGCCATTCGCCCGCGGTTGCTGGCGGATTATACGGGTCAGGATCATGTCTGTGAGCAGATGGAAATCTTTATCCAGGCGGCCCGTAACCGTAAAGACGCGCTCGATCATTTGTTGATTTTTGGTCCACCCGGATTAGGTAAAACCACGCTGGCAAATATTGTGGCTAATGAGATGGGGGTGAGTATTAAAACCACCTCCGGGCCGGTTCTTGAAAAGGCCGGTGATCTGGCCGCTTTGCTGACAAACCTCGAAGCACACGATGTGTTGTTTATAGACGAGATACACCGTTTAAGTCCGGTGGTAGAAGAAATTCTCTATCCGGCGATGGAAGACTATCAGCTGGATATCATGATTGGTGAAGGGCCAGCGGCGCGCTCCATAAAACTCGAATTGCCACCTTTTACGCTGGTTGGGGCGACGACCCGGGCGGGCTCGCTGACATCACCCCTGCGCGATCGGTTTGGCATTGTGCAGCGTCTGGAGTTTTATAATATTGGCGACCTGACCACAATAGTAACCCGCTCTGCTGACTACCTGAACCTGCAACTGGAGCCAGAAGGAGCACTTGAAGTGGCCCGCCGTGCCCGTGGCACACCGAGGATTGCCAATCGGTTGTTACGCCGGGTGCGGGATTATGCCGAGATTAAAGCCGAGGGGCATATCAGTGCCGATGTGGCGTCTAAAGCATTGGATATGCTCGATGTGGATACCCAGGGATTCGACTATATGGATCGCAAACTGCTGAATGCCATTATCGATAAATTCAGCGGCGGCCCTGTTGGACTGGACAATCTCGCTGCCGCCATTGGTGAGGAAAAAGAAACCATTGAAGATGTGATAGAGCCTTACCTGATTCAGCAGGGTTTTTTGCAGCGTACGCCGAGAGGCCGGATTGCCACGCAGCGTGCCTTTTTGCATTTGGGTTTTGATATTAAAACGGAGTAACCGCGGTGGATTATCAGCAGGCCAGGGACTATCTGTTGCAGAAACCGGAAACGATTGAGGACTATCCATTTGGCCCCGATGTCGCGGTGTATAAGATTCTCGGCAAAATGTTCGCGACCCTGGGCACCGAAAAAGATACCGATGGCAAGCCACAAGGGCGGATGAATCTCAAATGTGATCCCACTGAAGCACTGATGCTCAGAGAAATTTTCAGTGCCGTGATCCCCGGCTACCATATGAATAAGAAGCACTGGAATACTGTGATACTGGATGGTTCTGTACCGCAAGGTGAGCTTAAACGGATGATCGATCTCTCTTATACCCTGGTGGTAAAAGGCTTACCCAAAGCCAGACGTCAGGGGTTGATGGCTAAATATGGCGAACAACTGGAATAGTTTGCAGTTATCAGCTTTCAGTTATCAGAACAAAACGCTTTTCACCACAGAGTCTTAGAGGGCACAGAGAAATGCAGGGCCTGTGCCTTAAAATCTCTGTGACCTCTGCGTCTCTGTGGTTAAATTTCTTTTCGTGCTTTTTACTCCGGACTATCCCTGTCCTGCGCCCGTGGCCGCCATTAAACTACTGGCGTTAAAAATCGCTCCAGGCGATTTTTTGTGTGGTTAGTGGTAAAAGTTTTTTTCTTCTGAACGCTGAGGCCTGCCAACTGAAATCTGCCATGCCTATGTCACAGAATTTTCTCTGTTTTTAGCCCGCACGAGCCGCTATACTGTGCGCCGCAATTAAAAAGCGAAAGAAACTATCAATGTAAGAGCCCCCGCAAAAGACAAGGGGCTGTGTGAATACAAGCCGGTAACAGTCCGGGCTTGGATAAATGCAGTGATTTTGTTGAACGGTTGGCTCCCGGAAAGGATATAAAAAGTGACACCTATTACTAAGACTTTTCAATATGGTCAGCATACCGTAACTCTTGAAACCGGCGTTATCGCCCGCCAGGCCACTGCCGCTGTAATGGCAAGCATGGACGATACATCTGTATTGGTTACTGTAGTTGGCAAAAAAGAAGCTAAGCCGGATCAGAATTTCTTCCCTCTGACGGTAAATTATCAGGAAAAAACCTATGCTGCGGGTAAAATCCCCGGTGGTTTTTTCAAACGTGAAGGCCGCCCTTCCGAATATGAAACACTGACTGCCCGACTGATTGACCGTCCTATTCGTCCTCTGTTCCCGGACGGTTTTATGAACGAAGTTCAGGTGGTCATCACTGTGGTATCTGCAAACCCGGATATCCCCACCGATGTGATCTCAATGATCGGTACCTCTGCGGCACTGGCAATCTCCGGCATCCCCTTCAGCGGTCCTATTGGTGCTGCCCGGGTAGGTTATAAAGATGGTCAGTATATGCTTAATACGCTGGTATCTGAGCAACCGGAAAGCCAGTTGGATCTGGTTGTAGCCGGTACTGAAAGTGCAGTACTGATGGTCGAATCCGAAGCCAACATGTTATCTGAAGAAACCATGCTGGGCGCGGTAGTTTATGGCCATGAGCAGTCACAGACGGTTATCAGCGCCGTTAATGAATTCGCCGCTGAAGTGAATGCACCGAAGTGGGACTGGCAACCGCCTGCAGAAAATACGTCACTGAAAGCCAGAATCAAAGAACTGGCTGAAGAGCAGATGACTGAGGCTTACCAGATCTCCGATAAAATGGCTCGTAAAGATGCGATCACCGCACTGACCGATAACGTTGTTGCGCAGATTGAGGAGCAGGATCAGGAACAGGACAGCAAAGAAGTTAAAGAGCTGTTGCATGAACTGGAAAGTGACGTTGTACGTTCACGCATTCTTGCCGGTGAGCCACGCATCGATGGCCGTGACCCGCAGATGATCCGCGCTCTGAATGTGGGTACCGGCATCCTGCCCCGCACCCATGGTTCTGCGTTGTTCACCCGTGGTGAAACCCAGGCTCTGGTTGCAGCAACCTTAGGTACTGAACGTGATGCGCAAATGATAGATGAGCTGGGCGGTATGACCAACAGCCGCTTTATGCTGCATTACAACTTCCCTCCTTATTGTGTCGGTGAAACCGGCATGATTGGCTCGCCTAAGCGTCGTGAAATCGGCCACGGACGTCTGGCCAAGCGCGGTATCCAGGCGGTAATGCCTGATGCCGAAGAGTTCCCGTACGTGATCCGGGTAGTATCGGAAATTACCGAATCTAATGGCTCATCATCCATGGCCTCCGTGTGTGGTACCTCACTGGCACTGATGGACGCAGGTGTTCCGATTAAAGCGTCCGTAGCGGGTATTGCCATGGGGCTGGTTAAGTCTGATGACAAGTTCGTCGTGCTGTCCGATATTCTCGGTGATGAAGACCACCTGGGTGACATGGACTTTAAAGTGGCCGGAACCGAAGAAGGTATCACTGCCTTGCAGATGGATATCAAGATTGAAGGTATCACGCAGGAAATCATGCAGGTTGCACTGAAACAGGCTAAAGAAGCCCGTCTGCATATTCTCGGTGTGATGGACCAGGCCATTAATAAGCCTCGCGAAGAGATGTCTGAATTTGCTCCGCGTATATACACCATCAAGGTAGAGCAGGATAAAATTCGTGATGTTATCGGTAAAGGCGGTGCGAACATTCGTTCCATCACGGAAAAATCCGACACCAACATTGAAATTGAAGATGACGGCACGATTAAGATTTTTGCTGCCGAGCGAGCTAAAGCTATGCTGGCCATCGAACTGATCGAAGCCATCACTGCCGATGTGGAAGTGGGTAAAACCTATCATGGCAAGGTAGCACGTGTTGTTGATTTTGGTGCCTTTGTAGAAGTATTGCCCGGCAAAGATGGCCTGGTACATATTTCGCAAATTGCCCATGAGCGCGTTAATAATGTCTCAGAGCATCTGCAGGAAGGCCAGATGGTAGACGTCAAAGTAATGGAAATTGACCGTCAGGGGCGTATTCGTCTGAGCATGAAAGAACTGCTTGATAAACCTGCACAGCAGGAACAGCAATCAGACGACTAAGATACTCTGCCGTTTCACGGCGATATCTGTACGTAAATAAATGGCATCCGATGGATGCCATTTTTGTCTGTACGCTAATTGATTAGAATTTTGATACACTTATCGTCTTTATGTTTGCTCCAGTTAAAGCAACTATAATCTCTTCATCAGAACAGGCACAATGATTAACTATGCAATGTTTCCGAACCGTTTTCACACTCATACTCCTGCTGCAAATAACCGCCTGTACTTCGGTTAATCACAACCAATACGGCAATGGTCAGATGGGCAATCTGGTGCTTGTGGAACCGCTGCCAGCTAACATGCGCAGTCAGATGGCCCTGGCGCGTTATAATCAGATTCTGGGGCAGGTGGAACTGGACGACAGCCAACGGGCTGATCTGCTTTATCAGCGGGGTACGCTGTATGACAGCGTAGGGTTGTCAGGTCTGGCTCAGTTTGATTTTTCCATGGCACTGAAACTCAAACCAGATATGGCTGAAGCCTACAACTATATGGGCATTCATCATACTCAGAATCGCGAATTTCTTCAGGCCTATGAGTCGTTTGATGCCACCCTGGATATCGATCCGGAGCATGATTATGCTTTTTTAAATCGTGGTATCGCTCTGTATTATGGGGGGCGTCCTGAATTGGCGGTAGATGACTTACATCGCTATTACCAAAAAGATGAACAGGATCCGTACCGGGCACTGTGGACCTATATCGCGGAGTCTGAAGTCGATACTAAAAAGGCGCAGGCAAACCTTGCTGCCAGTCGTAAGCAAATGCGTGAACAGGAATGGGCCACGCAGCTGGTAGATTTGTATCTGGGGAAAATCAACGAGCGGCAGTTATTGGCTGGCTTGTTGGTGAATATCAAGAATCAGCGAGAACTCGCAAACAGGCTGTGTGAGGCCTATTTCTATCTGGGTAAGTACCATAGCGCACGTGGTGAAACGGCGGTGGCTTCGAATTATTTTAAACTGTCACTCAGCACCAATGTCTATGAATTTGTGGAGCATCGCTATGCCAGACTCGAGTTGGAGCTTATCCGCGAAGATGTACTATCAGACAGCCGGCGTTAACAGCAGGTGAAGTCATTTAAAAAACTACGCCTGTTCATCATTGCAGGCGCCGCGATGGTATTGCTGGTTTCCAGCGGGCAGCGATACCTGCCCCTGTTAATTCAGCAAACCGATTCACCTCATGCCCTTTATCTTGGCGTGTTACTCGGATCAGAGCCGGCGCTAGAAGCCTTGTCCGGATATGCCCGCGAATCCGCAAATCCTTACTGGCTTGAGATAGTCGCAGAGGCCGGCGATGCCGGGGCTTATTATATTCTGGCGTTAAATGAAGGGAATGAAGCCCGGCATATTGCATTATTAAATCAATCTGCTGCAGGGGGATACGCTAAAGCGCAGTATGAACTGGCCTTATTAACCGATTCTGCACTGAAGCGGATTGAGTTGTTAACCAGAGCCGCACATCAGCAATATCTTCCGGCGACGATTTCGCTGTATCAATGGTATCTGCATCAGGGGCAGGTTGAAAAGGCACTGCCCTGGCTTGAGCAGGCTGCATCACAGGACGCCGACAGTGCGCTTATCCTGGCCAGACAACAATGGCAGAAAGGCCAGTACACCCAGGCCAGACAAGGCTTTAACCAGGCGAGCCGGTTGGGTAGCCCAGAGGCCACAGAGTATGTTTCCCTGATTGAAAATTACTGGCCCGCAGAGCAGGGTAGCGGATGGGGGCCAGAAACCGTCATTACCACAGGGCGGCGATGTGCTATGCACATTCAACCGGTGGTCACATCGCTGGAAAACATGCGCCAGTTGATGAGCCTTGCAGAAGAATTTCACGATGACAAGCGTCTCTCTGACCTGCCGGTGTGTCTGCTCAGACCCATCTGGTTGTCAGATAATCAGCTTAATTGTGATGCCAACTGGCAGGGAAACCGGCGCCTGGGTTGTGATGCTGCGAAGTTAGCAGAACTGCCGCTGGATGATGAGTTGAGCCATATCCTGGTGCTCGCCCCACAAGGTAAAGCCAATGTGCATAATGGCATTATGTACCTGGATTTAACCGACAGCTATTCGGTGTTTGTACATGAACTGGCTCATTTTGCAGGCTTCGTGGATGAGTATCCTTTATCCAGCGAGCTGGCCGGGCAGATGTGTCATCCAAACCTGCAACCACCTAATCTGATTTATACCCTGTCTGAAGAAGAGCTCGCCCAAAAAGTAGACAAATGGCGCCAGGCTAATGTTGACTGGGAACTGGCTAAGTCCCGTACCTGCAACAATCATCCGTTGCAGGCGTATAAGGCCAGTAGCCGTTTAACCTTTATGGAGTATCACGACCAGGCCTATATTCCCCCGGTTTATCTGGCATTGTGGAAGCAACGATTAAACCGCAAACATTACCTGTTGCCGGCCCATATCAATATTGCCCAGGCGCTGGAGCAACAGGGAAAATTTGAGCAGGCAAAATACTGGTGGAAAAAACGGGATGCATTTTATGGCATGCTCCCCTTAAGTGTTGACAGCAACCTTAACGGCAGTGCGGCAGCACCGGATTAACCGGCCTGAGCATAGGCCTGCTTTAACCAGCTGAGTACTTCATCATCGGGCATTGAGGATTCAGTGATCTGAATCCTGTGGCTGCACATGCTGCCAAAAGGGCCGGATGTTTCAAGTCGCCCCTCAACAGGTGTGTTACCCATTAGCAAAATCAAAGATAGTCTATTTTGGCAGGAAACTCCCTATGGCATATAATCCCCGGCCATGAAAACAGCACTTATTATCGGTTATGTCTGGCCAGAGCCGGCTTCCTCAGCCGCAGGCAGTCGTATGTTGCAGCTAATCAAAAGCCTGCAGGATGCAGGTTATCAGGTAGTCTATGGGTCACCAGCGCAAAACAGTCCTCATGCGGTGGACCTCAGCAGCATTGATGTACAGGCTATATCACTGAACCTTAATTGCAGTAGTTTTGATACGCAGATTGCTCAGATGCAGCCTGAACTGGTGATGTTCGATCGCTTTATGATGGAAGAGCAGTTTGGCTGGCGGGTAGAAAAGTACTGTCCTGAAGCCATAAGAATACTGGATACCGAAGATCTGCACAGCCTGCGCCATGCCCGGCATCAGGCACTGAAACACAATACCGAAGTGACAGCTAAGCAGATTTACTCGGAGTCGGCGATACGAGAAATCGCTTCTATTTTGCGCTGCGATATCAGTCTGATTATCTCTGAATATGAAATGCTCTGGTTAAAGAAGTGGTTTCAGCTGCCTGACAATATCCTGCACTATTGTCCCTTTATGCTCGATGCTGAGCGACAAGTACCAGGTGAGCCTTTTCAATTGCGCCGGCATTTCGTCAGTATTGGCAATTTTCGTCATCAACCTAACTGGGATGCGGTGTTGTATCTTAAATCTGAGATATGGCCACAAATTCGCAAAGCTTTACCGCAAGCTGAGCTGCATATCTACGGTGCCTATCCGCCGCCTAAGGCCACGCAACTGCATAATCCGAAACAAGGCTTTATGGTTAAAGGCTGGACCGAAGATGCACTGAAGGTTGTCAGTCAGAGCCGCGTTATGCTGGCTCCGCTGAGATTCGGCGCGGGTTTAAAGGGCAAGCTCATTGATGCAGCTATGACCGCTACGCCGGCGGTGACCAGCAGTATTGGCGCAGAAGGGATCTATGGAGAGCTGGATTCCGGCTTATTGATTGCCGACAACACTGAGGAATTTGTGCGCCAGGCTATTGATTTGTATCAGCATTCACAGCAGTGGCAACCACTCAGCGAAAACGCCAGTGAACTGATCGCAAAGCGCTTCAGTGCTAATGAGTACAGTGCTAATTTAATCCGGAGAATTGAACGGCTTGCAGAAACCCTGCAGCAGCATCGTCTGGATAATTTCTATGGTGCCATGTTGCGTCATCATAGTATGAAAAGCACTCAGTATATGGCGCAGTGGATTGAGGCCAAGAATCGCTTGTGTAATACCAATCCGCATAGATAATTGCTCACTCAGCGAGACTAAAATGTTCTCTGGCAAGGCATGGTCCTGAAAGTTTAGTGGGCCTAAATTGAGGGAGCATAACGCCGCCAGCGGGCATTTTAGCCTCGCCCAAAGGGAGCGCCCAGAAGGGCTTATCTCTGTGTTGGCGCGTCTTGACGTAGAACCACTATGCCTTCGAAGCGCCGCCTTGATCTAAGCCCTTCTGGCTCGCTCTGAGAGGGCAATTATCTATGTGGATTGGTATTAATGCTCCGCTTTAATCATCTAACTATTGGAAAAAGAGGTTTTATGCTCATTCAGGATACACAACAGGGCTATGGCGTTGTCAGTCGTTTGTTCCACTGGCTGATGGCGCTGGCTCTGCTCTGGCAATGTGCCACTGTCATTACCAGAGTGGCGCTGGAAGACTCCTCGCTGGATGAGTTTTTATGGGCCACCCACAAACCCTTGGGCTTTTTGCTGATGGTGCTGATTGCGCTCAGAATAATTTGGGCGTTGATAAGCCTGAGTCGCCGTCCGGCATCAATTAGTGTGCTGGCGAAATATGGGCATATCGCTTTGTATTTGTTAATGGCGGCGGTGCCGTTTCTGGCGCTGTTGCGTCAATATGGCTCTGGTCGGGCCTTTGAGCCCTTCGGGTTACCGCTGATGAGCGGTTTTGAAGGACAGAAAATAGAATGGATGATGGCACCCGGGAGTTTGTTGCATGGCTGGCTGGGCTGGCTGTTATTTGTCATGATCGCGGGCCATATTCTGATGACCATCCGCCACTCCCGCAGCGAACAGGAACATGTCATTAAACGCATGTGGTAGTGATAACTAAGGAAATGGATCAACTCATTAAACAGATGCGGGGCATCTGTTTAATTGATTAGCCGGCAGCATCAATACAGGTATAGTGCGCAGCTCAAACATTGTCCTGATAGGTGTAGTCTATGTTTAGCTTTTTGTCGGCTTTAACTGTACGAGCGAGGTTGTTTTTAGGCTTTGCTCTGGTATTGGCAGTAATGGTTATTGTGACTGCGGTCGGTATTAATAACGTTAATTATATTGATCGTACTTTGACTGAAATGACGGAAGTCAATGCCGTCAAACAGCGACATGCAATTAACTTCCGGGGCAGTGTGCATGACAGAGCCATTGCCATCCGGGATTTGGTTATGGCCCGGGACCAGCGGGAGACTCAGCAAGCTGAGCAGGATATTCGCCGCCTGGAAGTCTTTTATCGTGATTCTGCAGGCCTGCTCGATAAGCTAATGGATGCTGGCAGTGATAATGTGGAGCGTCGCATTCTCAGCTCCATAAAGTCGTTAGAATCCAGCACTTTGCCGGTCATTGAGCAGTTGATCGAGCTCAGGAAGGCTCAACAGCATAAACAGGCTACTGTTTTATTACTGGATACTGGCAGAGAGCTATTCGTTGAATGGTTGGCGGTGATCAACGAGTTTATCGATTATCAGGAGCAGCAGAACCAACAAATGACCAGAGAAGTTCGTAATGAGGCGAGCGGCTTCTCTAAGCTGATGCTTGGGCTGCTGGCTGTGGCCGTTATCATGGGGCTGTTTGTAGCCATCATCCTTAGCCGCGGCTTGTACCGTTCTTTAGGTGGTGAGCCGGATAAAGCAAATGAGAGTCTCTCCTGCGTTGCTGAGGGAGACCTGAGTCGTGCTATTGATACCAGATACAGAAAAAGTGTTTTAGGCTATCTCTCAAACATGCAGGATATTCTGCGTAAGACTGTATCGGGAATTATGGCATCAGCGTCCGATGTGGGTCAGCAGACAAACCAAGTGGCAGGAAACTCCAGACAAATGCTCAAACTCTCCAGTGAACAGGGGCAGAGCAGTAATCAGGTGGCCGCAAGCCTGGAACGGGTAAGAGAGAAGATATACAACGTGTCTGAGCTGTTACAACAGACAGAGGAAAACTCTCAGACCACTCTGAATTCTGCGCAGATCGGACGCCAGACTATCAACGAAACCGCCGGTGAAATTGAAAAGATTTTCGCTGCGGTCAGTGCTGCAGTAGAGCAAATTCGCAGGTTACATCAGCGGACAGGATCTATTTCCAATATTACCAATGTGATTAACGGTATATCGGAGCAGACCAACTTACTGGCATTGAACGCGGCCATTGAGGCCGCCAGAGCCGGCGAGTCGGGGCGCGGTTTTGCGGTGGTAGCCGATGAGGTGCGCACGCTTGCGAAGCGTACTGGAGAGGCAACCAGCGAGATTGAAGCTGTGCTGTCTGATGTGCTCAGCCAGACCAGCAGTTCCGTTTCGGCAATGGAAAATACCTTGCCACAGATTGAGCACAGCCAGGTGTTAGGTAACAAATCTCGTGAATTGCTGTCGACCATTGAACAACAAGCCAGAGATTCAAAATCCAGAGTTGCTGATGTGGTTTCTGTATCCAATCAGCAGGTGGAAGAGGTTAAGAATTTGCTGGAACAGATGCAGGGACTGACTGATATGATCAGTCAGTCACAACAAGCGCTGCGACAAAATAATGAGTCTGTTGAAGCTCTGGATAAACTGGCGTTGAGTCTGCAACAACAGGTGGGCTATTTCCGGCTGTCCTGACAGGGGGAAGCGTATCGAGCTTAAGCTGCCTGCAGCTGTTGTCTGCAGGCGCGGCAGATATATTTCACACCCTGCCTGACTTTGTTATGGCGGCGAATGCTTAAACTGACAGGGCCGCAGTTGCAGCGGTAGCTGAAATGCCGGCCTTGTACACTTTGTATATCCATCTGATGGCAGGCACTGCCTCTGAGGCCAAAAATGGTCCACATCAGGGCTTTCCACTCTTGCCCATGGGGCTTTATCCGGCCCTTTTTGCTGCCTCTGCCGTAAAGCTGCCAAACCAACAGGTGACAGAGTTCGTGGGGGATCACCTCGCGTATAAATTCATCCAGGTTTTCCGTCAGCAAGACCGGGTTAAGGCGGATTTCGTAGTCCTGCAAACGGGCACTACCGGCAATACGGCCACGCTGCTTAAAACTGAGTTCAGGCAGCGCAATATCCCTTTGCAATATATCGCTGGCTTTGGCAACGGACTGCTGCAGGCACTGGTGTGCCTGCTGTCTGATGTGGTCGGTGAGTTCAGTCATGGTCGATACGATGTTGTTTATCCCATAGCTTTTTGACCGGTGCTGAAAGTTTGTGGGGGTGGCGAGGGGTCACGCCGGCAAAACACTGATACATTCTGTGCATGTCGGCCTCAGGGTTATCGCCCGGGTGCAAAACCAGTGGGAAGGTTACCTGCTTTTTTACATAGTCGGCCGTGGCCAGCACTATGGGGACACAGGCCTTGCTGGCTATATGGTAAAAACCGGTTTTCCAGCGGGGTGCGCTGGTTCTGGTGCCCTCAGGGGTCATGATCAGTACCAGTTTCGGGTATTGAGTAAACAGAGCGGCAGCTTGTTCTACCACTCCGGTACTGCGGCTGCGATCAATGGGAATACCACCGAGCTTGCGTAACACCGGCGCTAATGGCCACTTAAACAGGTTGTTCTTGATCATTATTCTGCTATGCACGCCAAGGGTTGTAGCGCTTAATATGCCCAGTACCCCATCCCAGTTGGAAGTATGAGGGCCGCCAACCACTATGGCTTGTTCCAGATCCGGAAAAGGGGACACCTGCCAGCCTGCGAGGTGCAGCAGATAGTTGGCAGTGCGCTGGCCAAAACCAGCAGAGCTGTTATTGGTTTGTTCAGTCAAAACAGAGACATCAGATGGCTGAATCAGGATAACGCGGACTATAGCATTTTTAACAGTAAAAAGGAGACTGAGGCTGCCAGTGCAGCCTCAGATATTGGACAGGTTAGTCTGCTTCTGTAACCTGATAGACAGTCACAGTACCACTGACCTCATTGCCTATTAGCAGCAATGGGTTGCCATTCGGGCTGTCTTCGGCGGCCACAAATTTAATGCTTTCGGGCCCGAGATCTCCGGCGTCAGCAATGTGTTCGCAATCCATGCCTTCGGCCGGATCGCAAGGATTGGCCAGGTCGTCATCCAGTTCAAAATCGAGGCTGAAATCCCGGTTGTTGTAATGGCTGACAAAGGTCGCCTGGAATGGGTTTGTGACATCGTACACAAAGAGATCACCAGAGCGTTCCTGGCCGATAAAGGCATAGGTTCTGCCTTCAATCTCTCCTACATCGATGGCTTCCGGCTCGCCGCCTTTATCGTCAGAGCGATTGTCGCCTTTGTTCTCGGTGTGGGCACTGTTGAAATCGTTCCCCAGCACTGCCGCAGCAATTTTTTCAAACTCATCCCCGGAGTCATACACCAGATTAATATTCTGATCCCAGATGCTGAACGAACGGGCACCATAAGCATACAGCGCCTCATAGATGCCATCGTTGTCGGCGTCGCCCAATACTGAGGTCACTTTTAAACGGCCCAGACCATCATTAGCACCGGTTTCATCATAAAGGGACTGCAAAGACACCGAAAGCTGCATATTCAGCTCATCCGGATCGATAATATCTTTTACACGAACTTCTTCAGTAAACGCATCCCAGTCGCGGGAATCACCTTCGTTGGCTGAAACGATAAAGGTGGCGCCATTCCATTCATAGGCGGCGATAGAATCGGGCTGATACATGCCGTATACGCCGGGCAAACGACGAAATGCAGGCACTTCATCTTTATTGGTGAAATCAATGTCGTAATCGGCCCAGTCTTTAAAGCCCAGCGCTTTGACTTCGATGGTCATATCCTCAAGATCGATAATGCCAATGGCGTTATTGTCCTGAAGTGATACAAAGGCTTTTTGGCTGTCAGCAGCAACGGCAATATACTCCGGCTCCAGATCCTGGGCCACAGTGGTACCCACAGGGCCGGCAAACTTAACGCCCGCGGTGCTGAGCAACTGACGACGTTCGCTGTCGGTATCAAAATCCTCAGCATCGAGTAAATCGCTGCTAAAGGTCATATCTGAGGTCATGTTGATGGTCATGGCAAGATCGGCCGGCACGCTATCAGTGATGCTGACCACCGAAATGCTTCCCTCCGGGTCGAGATTGTAGTCGGTATCCGGCTCGCCTTCGTTGGCTACCAGAACCTTGCTTCCATCAGGAGTAAAGGTAAGCATGTCGGGCAGAGCGCCTGCGGCCACGGCTTTGACAAAAGTGCCTTCGCCCAGGGCATCAAGCTGGTAAAAAAGCACGGCGCCAATGGCGGTTTTTTCACTGCCTGCAACGGCAATAGCCAGCATATCTTCAAAAATAGCGATGGAATTAGCCTCGCCGAGACTAAGTTCGGTTTCAGTGCCTTGATCATTGGCAACATTGACGCTTTGCGGGAAGGTAAAGGCAACAGAAGACAGGCTTTCATCGCTCAGTGGACTGCCCACAGAGACCGTGGGGATATCAGCCAGGGAGATCACCTCAATCTGATTTGAAGCGGCATTAATGGCAAAGGCCGAGGCGGATGTCTGATGAAACTGGACGATTTCTGCGGCGGATTTACCGTAAACGCCTGTGGCAAAACGACCCACGACTTCAATATTCAGCTCCCTGGGTAGCCCCTTACCGTCTTCACCAGAGATGCCTTGCTCTCCCGCCGGCCCCTGTTGGCCGATGGGGCCAGCTGCGCCCTGTTCGCCGTCATCACCTTCCAGCACGCAGCCGCTAAGGGCAGTGATTAAACCTAAAGCGATTATTGAGTGTTTGAATTGCATCGTGTTTTCCTTGTGTTTTGTGATCCCACAAGAATAGGTATGCAAAGGTTGCAGGCCGATGACTGCCGGATGACGCTAAGGTGATGTTTTTATGACAGCATCTGACTACCTTAGTGGTAAATAAACGTCCGTTATCATTTCGCTTTCTTGCACTTCCGGGAAAAAGCTGACCCGTTCGAAGAATAGGGGATAATCCCTGATTTCATAATCTGAATCTGACAACCATTGTGTATAGAGATAGTTCACCACCTCACTGATAGCATCGTCACTGCCGATATGACGAATCACCGCACACTTCCCAGCGGGAATAACGCTGTTGCCGATGCCATGCGCATTATCTGTAATGGGGCTTGTTATCGCGCAGCATAGATCAAAACGGTAATCCTGTGGTGGCGTAGTCTGAGGATCATCGTATACCAGATTAAATGTCCGGCTTTTTGTAGGGGGCAGCTTATTCTCTTTACGCCACTGAATAAATTTCGCAATGGTTTTGCCGAGTTGACCCGGATCTCCCCGGTGCTCAGCTACGGCAACGGGGATCTCAGGAAAATCAACGATTTCCACATTGAAGTCAGACCTATCCTGCATAAGTTTTTTCCTTAGCTTAAGTAGCGGGTCATACTGTGATTGCCAGAGTGTCCAGTCAGGTGATTTCCTGAATTCGGCCGGATTAAGCCCGAAGTGTTTTCTGAAAGCCCGGGAAAACCCTTCGTGACTCGCATACCCGTTGGATAACGCGATATCTATTATCTTATGCTCTCTGTAGGCGAGTTGAAAAGCGGCCCGCTTAAGCTTCAATAACTTAACCAGTGACATCACCGGCAATCCAAAAAAAGCAGAACATTGCCGGTGAAAATGGTAGCGAGACAGATTAGCAAGCTGACAGAGTGTTTCAATATCCAGCTCATCAGGCAGGTTATCCTCGATATATTCAATAACCTTATAAAATCGTGCGGGGTAAGATGACACTCAGCTTTTCCTGTTTTTGTGATGTACTAACAGCCTATAGATTTTTGAAACTCAAACCTTGACCGAAATTGCTATATTTTTGGTGTCTGACACCAGTACGCACAGAGAGTCATTCCCAACTGTTGATAACAAAAACGTTTCATAACCCCCATCGTTGCTTAAACTGCACCGACTGCCGTCTGGAGACATCAACAGATAAATGACCAGAGAGGTCAAAAATAAGGCCATTACCGAGCGAAAGTTCGATATTCGCTATAAACCTGGTGTTGACTATCCAGCTTCGATTGGCACGAAAAAAGTACCTTGCAGGCAGCCGCTTCTCCAGTTGAGACAGGTTTTTATAGATCAGCGGTGCATGGTGCTTTTCATGCCCGTTGATAATTACTTTGCAGTAATTGCCTATCGCTTCACAGGCAATAATGTCTGCTACCTGAACCAGAAAGCAGCGCTCAGAGTCTTTTACAAAGACCTGACTGTCGGATTGCAGGCTCAGTTGTTGTTCTTTCTCATAGCCGGATATTTTGTTCAGTGCACAAGACAGGCGCTCAGTTGTGACAGGTTTTAACAGGTAATCCGTGGCATTGAAATCAAAAGATTTCAGCGCATATTCTTCGTACGCGGTAACAAAAATCACATAAGGCAGGCTGTCGAGTTGCTCCAACAAAGAGAACCCGTCGCCGCCGGGCATATTGATATCCAGCAGCAGTACGTCTGGCTGGTGTTCTGTTATTATCTGCAGAGCATCGCGGGTATTCGCCGCCTCAGTAATAAGATCGATACCGCCAATCTTGTTCAATTGTTCTTTTAGCTCTAAACGAGCAAGGCGACTGTCATCAACTATCAGGACTCTCACTGAACGTATTCCAAAGGTAACTGAATATGGGTCAGTACCCGATTATCGATGACGCAAAGCTCAACAGCAGCCTGTTTCTTATACAGCAGTTGCAGCCGTTGCTGAATATTGCGCAGTCCTATCCCGGTAGTGTCGCTATTGCGCCGGATTTTTCCGTCATTAAATAATCGGATCACTAATTGTTGTCCGTTTCGGTCAATAAAAAGATCAATCTTGCCACCATCGGCTCGCTGGCTGATACCATGCTTGACGGCATTCTCAACACAGAGTTGCAGTAACATTCTTGGTATCAGCGCTTGCTGACAGCCTTCGTCAATTTTTGCAGAAAATTGTAAAGCCTGTTCAAACTGAATGGAACACAACGCGACATAGTCCTGCACAAACTGCATTTCCTGACACACTGGTACCTTTATGTCTGACTGGCTGCTCAGACTATAGCGCAGCATGTCTGCCAGTGAACTGAGCATATCACGGGCTTTTTCCTGATCCTCCAGAATCAATGCGCGGATATTATTAATACTGTTAAATAAGAAGTGAGGCTTGAGCTGGTTTATAAGTACATCCAACTGACTCTGCTGTAACAGCTCCCGGGTTTGTTTCAGTTGTCTGACTTTCTGAATGGCAAAATATATGGCGCTCCACAGCAACATCACTGCCAACATGTTTACGACATTGCCCCAGAACACCCTGCTGACGACCAGTGCTCTCTGACTTGCCGGAATTGGATTACCGAAATCTGTTGCTGAAACAATAAATACGCTGGCAATCAGAACCAGTGTGGCAAGGGAGGCGACTAATACGCTGCCCATGATTAAGGACGAGCCCTGTACCCAGACGGAGCTGAATAATAAATACTTTTTATAAACCCATCTCAGTAGATGAGAGCCGGCTGCTGTAAAGATAATCAGAATTGCGGCGTACAGGAACTCAGTGTAAATCAGTAGTGGACGCGCAAGAATCATCACACAAAACAGCAGATACACTGCGGTCCATGAGATCAATTGTAGTGGCCAGTATGAAGCGAATTTCATTTATTAGTCTTGTTGTTTATTGAGTTGCCTGAGTATCTGAAATCCCGGGACACTGACATCTTTGGCGATATTTGTCAGGATCACAACACCCGCCTGTGTTTCCGGAGTAAAGCCAACGTAAGCAGAAAACCCCAGCGTCTGGCCGCCATGAAAATAGCTGCCATCATCGCTAATCATCCATCCCATGGCCATGCTCTGTTCGCCATCGCTCAGTGGTGTCAGCCAGATTTTCAGGGCCTGAGATGCTTCATAACCTTTAAAAATCCTTGCGATCATCTGCGTCATGTCACTAACACTGGCAATCACGCCACCGGCACCGGCCATGCTGTCAAATTGCCAGTTAATGGTTTTATCTCCGCTGATTAAATGCCCGTTGGCGAGCTGGCTGAAGGTTTTGTCTGCAGAAGCCACATCCGCATTTTGCATACTAAAAAACGGGAAAACAGCTTTTCTCATCAGCATTGTATAGCTATCCGCATATCTGGATTCGGCTGCCAGGGCCAGTATAGCGTAGCCAAAGTTGGAATACTGAAACGACCTCTGAGCGGGTTTGACAGAGTTGACCGCCAGGAGTAACTGCTCTTTATCGTAGTCAGCATAGGGGTTAAGGATGCCAATGTGCGCAAGGTTGGGCGGAAGCCTTGGTAAACCCGATTGATGTGTAATTAACTCCGCCAGTGTTATCTGTTTCAGAGTATTGGCAACGTCGGGAAGTAATGACGATACCGGCATATTCAGCCTCAGAGCGCCTGAGGCTGCCTCACCGGCAAACAGAAATGCAGTCAAAGGCTTTGATATGGAACCGATTTCAAACGTTGTTTCTGTGCTTACCTTTATGTTGTTGGCAATGTCGGCATAGCCATGTACCAGATAACGGATGTTGTTATTTTTGATCAGGCCGATGGCAGCGCCATGGCGATTAAAATACCTTTTCATCCATGGCCTTAAATCTGCAATATTAGGGCTGACTAATGGGGAGGCTTTTTTTTAAAGGTTAATGGCATAGCCATTCCCTGCACAAAGGTGCCACGACAGCTATCATCCTGCCAGTTTCCTTTATAACTTGCGTTGATCATGGATGAGGCAAAGGTCAGATGCTCGTCAGTCAGTGAGAACTCGTCTACCGGTATCCCAAAGCTCTGTTGTTGCGGGCTATCCAGGGTGACGTGGTAGCCGTCGCTGATAACCGCAATATTCAGCACCAGGGGGAGTTCAGCATTCTTTGACACCTGCAAATCGCCGAACCACTGACGTTCATCAATCAGCCTGGCTTGCTGCTCCCGGGATAAACGGTGCAGGGTAATATCAAAGGCTTTTCGTTGCGTAAAGGTACCCGTCAGAGTGTTGTCTTCGAAGGTGCCGGTAAATGAGGCGTCAAGATCCTTAACTTTAAAGCTCAGTTGGTTATTTTTAAGGGTGAATTCGTCAACGGGCTTATCCGACATCCCCTGATTCGGACTGTTCACCACAACGGTAACATTGCTATCGGTTCTCCTGATACCAATGCCTAAAACAATAGCGCTTTGAGGCGTTAGCTCTAATAAACCCCGCCACTGTCCACTGACATCATTATCTGACTGTGCGGACTGACTGAACAATAACACTACGAACAGGACAAGAATTTTCATAAGCATCTCCCATAAAAACATTGTCAGTTTAATCTGATTGCCGCTTGGTTGCAGGGAATTATGATAAGTGGTTTTAGCAGATTATTGGCGGTATTAAATCAGGATAAATGGCTTGGGCAAGCAGTAACATTATTTAAAAATGTTCGGTTATCGGCTCAGCACAGTTTCGGTTTGCAGGATAAAAGCCCGGCAAAGGCCGGGCTCTTTGTTTTGGTTCTGTCGCTTATTTCACTTCATCACCGGCGGCCTGGCGGTCGGCGTGATAGCTGGAGCGAACCAGTGGGCCACAGGCGGCGTGGGTAAAGCCTAATTCGTAAGCACGGTCGCGCAGGGCATCAAACTCGCTGGGATGCACATAGCGTTTCACCGGAAAATGATGGCGGCTGGGTTGCAGATACTGGCCCAGCGTGAGCATGTCCACATCATGATCGCGCAGGTCTTTGAGTACGACTTCCATTTCCTGTTGATCTTCGCCCATACCCATCATCAGGCCAGATTTGGTCATGATATCCGGGTGCTGCTGCTTGAATTTTTGCAACAGTTCCAGCGACCATTTGTAGTTGGCGCCGGGGCGACATTCACGATACAGCCGTGGAATGGTTTCCAGGTTGTGGTTAAACACATCGGGAACGCCTTTTTTAAAGATCTCCAGGGCTCTGTCCATACGACCACGAAAATCCGGTACCAGTACCTCAATTTTAGTGGTAGGGCTGTGCTCGCGAATGGCATTAATGCAATCGACAAAGTGCTGGGCACCGCCGTCACGAAGGTCGTCGCGATCTACTGAGGTGATTACCACATATTTCAGCTCCATTTCAGCGATGGTTCTGGCCAGTTTCTCCGGCTCTTCGGCGCTTGGCGGCAATGGCTTACCATGGGCCACATCACAGAAGGGACAGCGGCGGGTACAGATATCACCAAGAATCATAAAGGTGGCGGTACCGTGGTTAAAGCACTCGGACAGGTTCGGGCAACTGGCTTCTTCACACACTGAAAACAGCCCGTTTTTTCGCAAGGTTTTTTTGATCTGATCTACGCGTTCAGTAGAGCGGGGCAGTTTAATCTTGATCCACTCAGGTTTACGCAGCATCTCTTCCCGTTCAGTGGGTACGATAGTGATGGGAATGTGTTTTACTTTGTCTTCATCGCGAAGTTTTACCCCCGCCTCAACCCTTGCTTTAGTCATCAAAACCTTCTCGATAATCTGTGTGTTCAATGCTTAACTGGCGGCAGAATGCCGTTGTAAGCAACTCACCTGCCTCCGCCAGATTGTCCGGCCCGCCCAGTGCCGCAGAGTGTACCATTTCAAGCCCTGCATAGCCGCATGGATTTATACGCTGAAACGGGGCCAGATCCATATTTACATTTAGTGCCAGTCCGTGGAATGAGCACCCTCTGCGGATGCGAAGCCCCACCGAACATATCTTTCTGCCCTCTACGTAGACTCCTGGAGCATCAGCTTTGGGGTAGGCATCAATGGCAAAGGGTTGGAGCATTTCAATAATGCTTTGTTCCAGCGCAGTGACCAGATTGCGCACTCCGAGCTTACGACGTTTCAGGTTCAGCATTACATATAGCATCTGCTGACCGGGACCGTGATAGGTCACCTGGCCGCCCCGATCGACTTTGACTACCGGGATATCGCCGGGTGCCAGTAAGTGTTCTTCTTTACCGGCCTGACCCTGGGTAAATACCGGATTGTGCTCCACCAGCCACAGCTCGTCGGCGGCCTCATCGGTGCGGTTGTCGGTGAAATCCTGCATGGCCTGCCAGATCGGCTGGTAATCCTGGCGCCCAAGCTGGCGAATAGTCAGAGGCTGCGACACGGCTTAAAGTACCACCCGCACCAGTTCCAGTTTGCCCAACTCAATGTAAATGGTTTCCATATGCTCTTTGCTGGTGACTTTCACATCGATGGATATCGAGTGATAGTTGCCTTTACTGCTGGGTCTGATGCTTGGGTTGTAATCGTCCGGTGCATGCTGTTGCAGACAGGAGACCACATGCTCAGGCAACTGCTCATGGGCAACACCCAGCACCTTAAATGTCTGGTAACAGGGGAAATCCAGCAACTCATCAAAACGAGTATCCATCAACAACTCCAATACAAATCAATATCAACGGTTAATTGGGGGTATAGCGGTCTTATTTCAACCGAAAAACAGGTTAGTGCACGACAACAGCGGCTTTCACATACCGGCAGATTATACCCTATGAGACAAGGTGCGCCCAGCCTGGGTGATTACCGGAATCATCCTGAGTGTACAGATTTAACAACTGTCACAGAGAAATTGTCTGGGGATAAAACTGTCCTCACTGGCTTCCTCCAGATACCGCTCAAACTGCTGCGGATAAGGTTTGGTTAATAAACTGCCGGGTTTAGGGGAGGGGTACAGTTGGTCAAACCGCAGCGCATGCTGATGATCGACGCGACGAAATACGTGGCTGCGCGTAATCAGACCGGGATTCGTCAGGCCACAGGATGACGCCATGTCAACCGCTGCGCGCAGGGTCTCTTTGTGATAACGGGCAACCCGATTGCCTTTGTCTGTGACATCCAAACCCCGTACCAGGCGTTTATCCTGGGTTGCGACACCAGTGGGGCAGCGGTTGGTGTTACAGACTAAGGACTGCACACAGCCCAGTGCCAGCATCATACCCCGGCCACTGTTGCAAAGATCGGCACCCAGGGCCATGGCGCGCATCATGTGAAAGGCTGAAAAGATTTTACCCGATGCAATAATGCGGATCTCCTGACGAATTCCAAAACCGGTCAGGCAATCATCCACAAAGGCGATGGCATCGCGCAAAGGCATACCTAAAGAGTTACTATATTCCAGTGGCGCTGCTCCGGTACCACCTTCGCCGCCATCGACAGTGATAAAATCCGGTTTGATAGCGGTTTTTATCATCGCTTTGCAGATAGCAATGAATTCACTCTGGCGGCCTACACAAAGTTTTATACCAACAGGTTTACCGCCACTAAGATCACGCAGTTGCTCGACAAACTCCAGCAGTTCAACCGGTGTGGAAAACGCGCTGTGGGCAGAGGGTGATATTACGTCCTGATGCGGCTCAACAAGACGGATGCGGGCAATCTCTGCGGTGTTTTTCCCGGCCGGAAGGATACCACCATGGCCGGGTTTTGCGCCCTGAGAAAGCTTAATTTCTATCATTTTCACCTGTTCTGCCCCGGCTTTTTTCTTAAAGCTGTCGGGATCAAAACTACCGTCAGTTTTTCTGCAACCGAAATATCCGGTACCAATTTGCCAGACCAGATCACCGCCATGTTGCAGATGATAGTCAGATATAGCCCCTTCTCCGGTGTTGTGACTGAATCCCCCCAGCTTTGCTCCCTTATTCAGGGCTAATACAGCGTTGTTGCTAAGAGCACCAAAGCTCATAGCAGAAATATTCAGTATGCTTGAACTGTAGGGGCGTTTACATTGCGCAGAGCCAATGACGACGCGTGGATTAGCGTCGAGTGTGGCAATATTTAATGCAGCAATGGAGTGACTGATCCATTCATACCCTTCTGTGTAGGTATCCAGTCGCGTTCCATAGGGCAGGGAGTCCATTACGCCCTTGGCACGCTGGTAAACGATAGAACGAAACATGCGGCTAATGGGCGTACCGTCAAGATCAGACTCAACCAGATACTGGCGCACAAAAGGACGCAGTGACTCCATGATCCATCGGCCGCGACCAATTAAGGGGAAATTACGCAAAAGGGTATGTCTGGGCTGATACATGTCATGCAGGCCCACTAGCAGCGTCAGAACCGGCAGCAGCAACAGCCACCACGTCCAGGGCCATAGCAACCCTGTAAGCCCCAGCAGAGAAAAAACACTGAGATGAATCGCAAAAAACGAGCTTTGCATAGGTCAGACTCCAGAAATTTCTATCAGCTTAATCGGGATCACAAGCGAAACCAAGTGCGGTAAAACGGGCACGTTGCCTGAAACGATAAGTTTTGTATTGGTGGGTAAAAAAGCAGGCAGAAAAACATCAGCCATAACCACTGCTATGGCTGATGGGGCTTCGGGGGGTTATTCGGCGCTGCTGGAGTGCACGCCTTTCATGGAACGCCCTGATGGGTCCGCCATGCTGGCAAAGCTTTCATCCCAGGCCAGTGCTTCAACTGTACTGCATGCAATAGACTTGCCGCCGGGTACGCAGTTAATCGCACTTTCTTGTGGGAAATGTTGTTCGAACAGCGTACGGAACAGGTAGCCTTCTTTGGTGTCTGGCGTATTCACCGGAAAGCGAAATTCAGCGGTCTGCAATTGCTGGTCGCTGACCTGTTCATTGGCATAATCCTTAATGGAATCTATCCATGAGTAGCCGACACCGTCACCAAACTGTTCTTTCTGGCGCCACAACACTTCGCCAGGCAAATACTCACCATTATCAAAGGCTTTGCGCAGTACCCACTTTTCCATTCGCCCATTGATGCACATTTTGTCTTCGGGATTCAGGCGCATGGCCACATCCATAAAGTCTTTATCGAGGAAAGGTACACGGGCTTCCACACCCCAGGCACAGGTGGATTTATTCGCCCGCAGGCAGTCGAACATATGTAAACGATCGAGTTTACGCACGGTTTCCTCGTGCAGCTCTTTGGCATTGGGGGCTTTGTGGAAATACAGATAACCACCGAAGATCTCGTCAGAGCCTTCGCCGGAAAGTACCATTTTTATACCCATGGCTTTGATTTTACGTGACATCAGATACATTGGGGTGGCAGCACGAATGGTGGTCACATCATAAGTTTCAAGGTTATAGATCACATCCTTGATGGCATCGAGCCCTTCCTGAATAGTGAAGTGGATCTCGTGATGTACGGTGCCGATCATGTCTGCCACCTTGCGGGCCGCGAGCAGGTCCGGTGCGCCTTCAAGGCCGACGGCAAACGAGTGCAGTCTTGGCCACCAGGCCTCGGATTGATCTTCATCTTCTACACGTTTGGCTGCGTATTTGGCGGCAATGGCAGATACCAGAGATGAATCCAGCCCACCTGAGAGCAATACCGCATAGGGCACATCTGACATCAGATGCGATTTCACCGCTTTTTCAAAGGCGTTTTTCAGGTCGTCGAGATTGGTGGGGTTGTCTTTGACGGCGTCATAGCTCATCCAGTCCCGTTCATAATATTTCTTCAGCTCGCCGGTCTTGCTCCATAAATAATGGCCTGGAGGGAACTCTTTGATGGTTTTACATACCGGCGACAGGGCTTTGAGTTCAGACGATACATAGAAATTGCCATGCTCGTCATAGCCGGTATACAAAGGAATAATACCTATATGGTCACGGGCAATCAGGTAAGCATCTTCAGCCTGATCGTAAAGCACAAAGGCGAACATCCCTTTAAGATCATCGATAAAATCTACGCCTTTTTGCTGATATAACGGCAGAATCACTTCGCAGTCAGAATGAGTTTTGAACTCATAAGGGGTTTGCAGGCCCTGCTCAAGTTGCTTGTGATTGTATATTTCACCGTTTACGGCCAGGATTTGATTATTATCATTACTTATCAGCGGTTGCGCACCATTGTCCAAATCGACGATGGCCAGACGCTCATGGCATAGAATAGTATTATTATTATTCCAGATGCCTGACCAGTCCGGGCCGCGATGGCGCAATAATTTGGACAGCTCCAAGGCTTTGGAGCGTAGCTCGGTGACATCCGTTTTGATGTCAAGAATACCGAATATACCGCACATAAATAAGGGTCTCTCCTGGCTGATTAAAATAGTCATATTGGCTGCTAAGCGCGCTTGTGCAGCCGGATATCGGAGGATATCTGTTTTGGGTGTGGGTTAATTAAACCCGGGAATTAGTTGCAAAATTGTGAAAAAACAGGTCTTTAGCAAAATAATTCCTCGAAAGGCGATTTTACGAAACATTCCTTCCTACCCAGACTCTGCCAGCCCTGTCAGAAAATGCAAGATGATTGTGTAATAAAGTTACCAATTAAGGAATAAGATAGTGAGGAGTGAGGGGACAGGAGAGAGGAGGAAAAGTGAGGAGAAAGGTGGTGAGGCTCCTTACACCTTACCCCTTACTCCTCACTGACAGATCAGCGCTGGAACTCGCTGGTGGCATACCAGTCTGGCCAGTCGTCGCTGTTGGCGATGTCGTAGCCTACTTCGAAGAACATACGGGTATCCTGCTGCACACCACGGAAATCCCAGTTTTCACGGAACTGGTCACACACCTGATGGTAACAGCCACGGGTAATTACCTGTGAACGCTTACGGTAACGGGCCGTATCTTCATCCCAGGCTTCTGTGCCGCCTTTGGCATAAAGCGCGGGTACGCCTTTTTTGGCCAGACTGAAATGATCGGAGCGATAGTAATAGCCTGCTTCAGGTCTGTCTTCACCCACAAGGTAACGGCCCTGGCGCTGAACGGCTTTTTGCAGATAGTCTTCCAGTTCTGACTTACCCTGGCCTACTACCGCTACATCTTTAGTACGGCCAAGGATATTCATGGCATCCATATTCAGATTAGCAACGGTTTTATTCAGCGGTACAACCGGGTGTTCGGCATAGTAGGCTGAACCCAGTAACCCCTGTTCTTCTGCGGTTACCGCCAGGAAGGTGAGAGAGCGCCCGGGTCGCTGGTTGAGGTTGGCGAACGCCTTGGCCATGGTCAGCAAGGCAGCTGTGCCGGTGGCATTGTCATGTGCGCCATTGTAAATATGATCGCCATCCAGACTGTCGTCTTTGCCAAGGTGATCCCAATGGGCGGTGTAAATAATATGCTCGTCAGGTCGTTCGCTACCGGGCAGAGTCGCTATCACATTCTGACTCTCTGAACGTTCCAGTGCGCTGTTCACTTCAACAGACACCTTCAGATTCAGAGGCTCGGCCATGGGGCCCTGCAGGGCTTTGGCTTTCATCTGTGCAAAATCTTTACCCGCTTCGGCAAATAGTTTTTGTGCTGCATCTAAGGTGATCCAGCCCTCAACGGCAACACGATCCGCATTGCCGTTGTCGGTTACCAATGAATATTGCGGGCCGCTCCAGCTGTTGGCCACTACTGACCAGCCATAAGAGGCCGGCGCGGTTTCATGTACAATGATCGCACCTTTTGCACCCTGACGGCTGGCTTCTTCATATTTGTATGACCAGCGGCCATAGTAGGTCATTGTGGTACCCTGAAACTTGCCGCTGTCGGGGTTTTCAAAACCTGGATCATTGACCAGAATGACTACCGTCTTGCCTTTGACGTCCAGTCCTTCGTAGTCGTTCCAGTCATATTCCGGTGCATTAACACCGTAGCCTACAAATACCAGTTCGGAGTCTTTCAGGGCAACCTGCTCCTGCTCACGACGGGTACCGGCGACCATACCTTCTTTATAATCCAGGCTCTGGCTACCGAGTTGCATGGTCATATTGGGATCGGCGGTGATCTCCAGCAATTTCACAGGCTGGAAGTAGCTGTCGCCATTACCCGGCTCAAGACCCAGACGTTTAAACTCCGTCACCAGATAATCAAGGGTTTTCTGTTCGCCTTCGGTGGTGGGCAGACGACCTTCAAATTCATCAGAAGACAGCACTTTGGTGTGCCGGGCCAGCTCTTTAGCTTTTATCTGATCATAGACCTGCTGAAAGTTGTCAGGCGGGGCTGTCGTATTGCTGCAACCCAATGCTGCCACCAGCGGAATGATTGCTGCGCCGAGCAGTTTTATTTTCATATTCTTTCCTCGTTGTAAGGTGATTGTCTGATGGTGCTGACTGGCATCCATTGTGACAATTAATTGCGCCTGTTGATATGGGGTTTATTGTTATAAACTCGCCGCCAGTATAGGAAAGTAAAGTACTAAAGACCAGACACACCGAGCTATGCAACCGTCAGATAAACCAGACAATAAGGCCAATCACCGTTCTGCCGCGCGGCGCTTCAGCGTCAATCTGCCACAGCAGTGGAAACGCAGTGCTTTTATTCGGGAACCATTGGCAAGACTGCACCAGTTGTTTTCAATCGCAGAACTCAGCCAATGGCCGGATTGTGACTGGCTGAATCAGCACAGCGGGCTGGAATATGAGTTTGTGGCGCAGAAGGAACTGGATATGGCAGGTCTGGGGTATGAAGAGTTTATTCACCGTTACCGTCAGATACCCACCCGCACACAAAACTGGCATGATTTGTTCAATGCTTTGATCTGGCGACAGTTTCCTCGCACTAAAGCGGCACTAAACCAGTTACATATGCAGGACATTTCCCGCGTTGGGGCAAAACAGCGCACACCAAAACGGGACAGGATCACGCACTTTGACGAATGTGGCGTGGTACTGGCTTATACTGCTGATAGCGGTATTCCAGAATTACTCAGAAGCCACCAGTGGCAACAGGCTATGCACGAGAACCGGCAAAGCTGGGGGGAATCGGTGCAGGCTTTTATTTTTGGCCATGCTAACGACGAAATGCTGTTGCATCCCTATATCGGTCTGACGGGTAAGTGGCTGGGCGTGGAGGTGACAGCGGATTTTTTTCATCCGCAGGCTTGTTTAACTCAACGTTTGCAGGTACTGGATTGTGCGCTGCACAAGAAATTACTCACAGAAGATTGCCTGGCAGTAAAAGGTAAACTATACCCTTTGCCCTTACTGGGGGTGCCCGGCTGGTGGCAACAAAACCAGCAGCCGGAGTTTTATCTGAATACGGCCTATTTTATGCCACTACCTTCAAAGAGGTAATTATACTGCTGCTGTAACCGCCCAGATCCCCCAAACCAGCAGATAGGGCAGAGCGGCGATTAACCAGGTGGTATTGGATTTAATCTGTGTCCACTGGCTGATACCCGCCGCAAGCAGATAAATAGACCAGAAGCTTTCCAGGCGAACACTTTGCAGCAGGCTGAACCAGTCAGAGCTCATCGGTAAATTCAGCCAGTAAGCCAGCGAAGTGACGTTTAGTGATTCGGGTGGCAACCGATCCGTGGAGCTCAGTGAGATCACCAGCAGGCTCAGAATGGCACCAATGATATTGGGCATGTTTACCCACCAGGTCATGCCATACCAGTCACCGTAGCTGTGTACCTGTTCAGGATCCATTTTTGTCATCATATTCAGATACAGTGCCATCAGCGCATTGACCATGATCATACCAATGGCGGCAAACATCAGCGTCAGCGTAATCATATTATCTCTGGTCATACCGCTTCGTGCGACGTCCTGCTCAGCAGGGCTGACATCGGCCATGGTCTGGTTGATGATCAGATCCTGATACCACTGGATATCCACACTGGAAAAATACGCATAAGCGGGCAATGTGCTGATAATTACCAACAGAGCAAAGGGGACCCAGGACCAGTTATTGGCTGTTGCCAGGCGGGCAAATACCGGATTAGGACGTATCAATACGTCCAGGCAGGCCTGCAATGGGTTAGTAATCTCGCGCATTTAAACTCCTTGTTTATGTAATTGGCACATTGTTACAAATTTTGTTTGAAAAAACCCGCATTTAGAAGTTAGTTTGGGCGAGAGAAACCAAGGGAAACAATAACAATGATAGAAATACACGGACTGGCAAAGAAATTTGCCGTGGCAAATCCAAAAAAACTCAGCGAGCAGGAGAAGCAGGACCCAAGACTAAAAGGGCGCTTTTTTCACTCTGTGGAAGATGTCAGTTTTAAATGTGATGCGGGGAAGGTGCTGGGCTTGCTCGGACCTAACGGTGCCGGTAAAACCACCACCTTAAGGATGCTGTCTACGGCGATTAAGCCCACGGCCGGAAGCCTGATGATAAAAGGTGTTGATGTTTTGGCCAACCCAATTGAGGCACGCCGCAAACTGGGCTTTTTATCTGGTTCAACGGGGCTCTACGGTCGTCTCAGCGGGCGCGAGAATATCACTTACTTCGGCCGGTTACATGGTGTCAGTGAGCAGGAGATACGCCAGCGTATCGATGATTTGGCCGATCTGCTGGATATGCACAGTTTTCTCGACCGGCGCTGCGAAGGATACTCAACTGGCATGAAGCAAAAGGTCTCTATTGCCAGGGCGGTTATCCATCAGCCCGAAGCGGTGATTCTGGATGAACCCACAACCGGGCTGGATATTATGGCGACCCAAACGGTGCTGAATTTTATCCGTGGCCTGAAAGAAAAGGGGATCCCGGTCATTTTTTCTACCCATCATCTGGATGAAGTGGATGAGCTTTGTGACAGCGTGACCGTTATAGACAAAGGGCGTAACCGCTTCAATGGTTCTCTTGATGAATTCAGGGGCTTGTCGAGTGGTTCAATGCACGAATCCTTTATGACAACCCTGACAGAACAAGGAGGACACTGATATGTGGTTAGTTTTCAGAAAAGAACTGATGGAATTACTGCGGGATCGTAAAACCCTGTTTTTTATGATAGCCCTGCCTATTGCCTTATTTCCACTGATCATTGGCGTAGTGGGCTTCTTTACCAGTAAAGCCATGGACGAAGCACAAACTAAAGTCCTTAAATACAGCATTGTCGGGGCCCAGTACGCGCCACAGATAACAGATGCGTTACGTCAAAGCGATGAATTCGATTTGGTTGAATCCGTTAGTGGTGATGATTTCGCTGCCGCCATCCGCGAGGAAACCCTGGATTTTGCCCTGCATATCCCCGCTAACTACGCCCAGCCTCTGCTCGAAGGGGGGCAGGCGAAAATCCAGTTAACCCTGAATGATGCCGGGCTGAATATGATTCAGCAACGGCTGAAAAAGATTATCGATGAGGAAATCGAACGTAAACGCAAGCAGGCCTTCTCCGAGCTGGAATTGTCGGACGACCAGCAAAGTGCGCTGCTCGAACCAGTGGTGATCGACAAACAGGATGTGGCTGATAAGCGCGAGAACTGGGGGGAGAAAGTCGGCGGCCTGGTACCCTATATCTTATTTATTCTGTGCCTGCAGGGGGCCATGTATCCGGCCACAGATATGGGCGCCGGAGAAAAAGAGCGCGGTACCCTGGAAACCTTGTTGATCTCGCCAATAGAACGGCATCATCTGGTACTGGGTAAGTTTCTGACCATTGCATTGGCGGGGGTGACCTCGGCGCTGATCACCGTTGCCAGTATGGCAATCTGGGGGCTGGTACTGGGGCAGGGCATGGCGATTACCTTTGTCAGCGATTTTATGGCGTCCATCGGCGCAATTGATTTTGTGTTAATGTTTTTGATGCTGATCCCTATCGCCGCGATTTTTGCCTCGCTGCTGCTGAGCCTTTCGGTGTATGCGCGCAGCTTCAAAGAAGCGCAGAGCTATATGGGCGCGGTGGTGTTTGTGGTGATCATGCCGATTATTCTGGCCACACTACCCGGTGTGGATCTCGATGGGGGCTGGGCCTGGGTGCCGATTACCAATGTGGCGCTGGCAATTAAAGAGCTGATCAAAGGCACCATGGATTACTACGCCCTGATTGCAATCTTTGCCTCGACGGTGGCCATCGCCGGTGCCTTTATCGCCTTTAGTATTTTCTGGTTTAACCGCGAGAAAGTGCTTTTCCGGTGAGGAGGGGACGAATGATGAGTGATAAGTGATGAGTTTGTGAAGTGCACCCAGACCAGGTCTGTAATTCAGCATTCATAATTCATCACTCATCATTAAACTAAAGCCTGGTTTTCCATCTCTGGTGGGAAACATGGCCTTTGAGTAATTCGATACATTCATCCACTACATTAAGCATTTCCTGATCCAGCTTATCTTCTTCACTGCTGCTGGCAATACTATGGCTGATCAGGCGGTCTATCTTTTCTGGGGTGACATCTGTCAGCAGGTTGATTACCGACTGGATAACAATATCGGTGACGGCGTTTTCGAGCATTTTTTCAATGCCGCTGCCTACTACCGGCACTAATTTCAGCGCGGAGACCTGAGAATTATTGCGCACGGCGCGGCCCACGCTTTGTCTGACATGCTCCCGCAAGGTACTGCCTGCCTGCATATCTTCTATGCTATGGCCCGAATGCACAGCCAGAGATGCCACCCAATTGCAGACAATGGGTTTGCGGGCGGCCAGCACCTCAGTGGTGATTTCTTCAAGCAGTGGTGAGCCTTGCCTGAGATCGTCCTGAGCATCACTGAGTACTTTGGCGACGATCCGGTCACTGAGTTCTTCCACAAACACATCATAATAAAAGGCGATAAAGCGATACGGAGCGCTTTGCCTGATATCGATAATTTTATATTTTTGCAGCCGGTAGATAATGGAGAACACACGTAAGAAGCGCAGAAAACGTGCGCCGCCTACCGGTATACAGCCGACTAAGTCATACCAGTGAATAAAGGGGTAGAAGTACCAGCGCAGATAGTCTTTGTTTTTTACTGCAACAAACCAGCGCAAGATGAATTCAGTCAAAAAGATGGCCACAAACACCAAATCGATAAGGATAAAGTTAGCGTGAATGGGCTTGTACCATTCCAGTAACGCAGGGGTTAACTGATTGAGACTCTGGCGAATCAGGTCTGTGGCATACAGTGAATCAAACAGGATCAGGGCAAGGTTGAGGATAAGCAGCCCCAGCATAAAAAAGTCCAGGGCAATCCAACTGCCCTGATGGCTTTCTTTTAAACGTTTGAGGCTGAAGTTAAGCATATATTGGTGAGGTGCGAGGCGTCAGGGGTGAAAAAATGATGAGTGATGAATGCTAAATGCTGAATTATCAAGACCGCAGCCCGTATTGATGCGTAATTCATCACTCATAATTCAGCACTCATAATTTATATTCCCCTCACTATTATATTCTTGTCACATCCACATAGATTTTCAGTCTCTGACCGGGTTGCAGGTATTTGCTGCGGTTGAGTTGGTTCCAGCGTTCGATATCCTTGATAAGTACATTAAATTTCCCGGCTATTCGGGCCAGAGAGTCGCCGTTACGCACGGTATAAGTCAATGAACGCATTACCGCAGAATCTGATTGCTCAGGTGAGACTTTGTTCACCCAAATCACCAGTTTCTGACCGGGCATCAGCGGGTCGGTGGGCGCCATCGCGTTCCATTTGGCCAGACTACGCAGATTCACTTTGTACTGGCGGCTGATTTCCCACAGGCTGTCGCCGGAAACCACGGTATGGCTCAGCTTATGAGAAGCCCTTGGCTGAGACTGGGTCTGTGCCAGGCGCTGCCCTTCAGACAAACTGTAAGTTTCTAAAGACTTGAGGGCTACAGGCACTAACAGGTGATCGCCAGCTCTGATCATATTGCCGCGGATTTCATTCACCTGACGTATTACGTCTACTTCGGTGTGGTATTGCTTTGCCAGTTTTAGCAGGCTGTCACCGGATCTGACTTTATGTCTGACCCAGTTCAGTCGCTTGGAATCATCGATATCACTTAATGCGGCTACAAAGATATCTGCTTTTTGAGTTGGCAACAGCAGTTCGTGCTCCCCTTTGGGATCGGTAGCCCAGCGATTGTAGCCGGGGTTCAGTGCATGCAACTCTTTCAGGCTCAGTCCCGCCAGGTCTGCCGCCAGCGCCAGATCAATTTGAGAACCGACCTTTACCAGTGTGGTAACGGGTTTGTTTTCAATAGGTAGCCACTTTGCATTGAACTGTTCAGCGTTTTTAAGAATATTCGCCAGCGCCAGCAGTTTAGGCACATAGGCACGGGTTTCTCTGGGTAGATCCAGTGACCAGAAATCGGTTGGCTTATTTTGCCGCTTGTTCTTGCGAATTGCCCGCTGTACACGGCCTTCGCCGCTGTTATAGGCTGCCAGGGCATGCAACCAGTCACCATCAAAAAAACGGTGCAGGTATTGCAGATACGCCATGGCTGAACGGGTTGAGGCCATCACATCGCGACGCCCGTCATACCACCAGTTTTGACGCAAGCCAAAGCGTTTACCGGTTTCCGGAATAAATTGCCACATACCCGCTGCGCGGCCATGAGAATAGGCGAAAGGGTCAAACGCGCTTTCTACTATGGGCAGTAACACCAGTTCCATCGGCATTTTCTGTTTTTCAATTTCTTCCACAATCAGATACAAAAACGGGGCCGCCCGTTTGCTGACTCTGTCCATATACTCCGGGTGTTTGAGGTACCAGTTTTGCTGCGCTTTAACGCGCCGGTCATCGGGTACTTCGAAGCTCAGTTGCTGGCGGATGCGCATCCATAAATTGGTGATTTCCTGCACTTCTTCCGGTTGTTCGCTGATTTCCGGTTTGGGCTCAATAGGTGTGGCGATATCTTCAACCGGGTGAGTGATCGGAATAATGCCCTCCTGCGCGTTAGCACAGGTATCGGCATCATGCTCCTGTGTATCGCAGCCTTTTATTACATTAGCGGCAACTTCCAGTTCATTATCCAGTTGTTTTTCTGTGGTGCTCATTTCCTGCGTTGATATGCACGCCGACAGGCCCAGAGCAGGGAGTAATAAGAACAGTTTTTTCATATGCGCACGGCTTCTCTGTTTTTGTTTTATCGTTTTATATTTTTAATAGGTTGTGCACTTCTTGAGGACCATTGTCCAGTGTTAAAAGGTGCTGTTTTTCTGAGTTTATCATTATCTTTGTGATATCGCCTGATTAACCCCACGGGTTCTATTGTATCGGCTAAAAGTTGTCTTTCCAGCGTCTTATTTCCGTAAACACCTGTTCTGCGCTGGAGAGAGTTTTGCCGCTGTGCTGCTGCACGCTACTGACGATGGTCTTTGCTTGCGGTCGTAAGAAGGGATTGATACGCAATTCCTGACCGATACTCCCCGGCAGAGTGGGGTGTTTCTGCTGTCGTTGCTGCTTTGCCCACTGCTGGTATTGCTGGCGATCCTTGTTGTCGGGTTCAACAGCACAGGCGAAATCCAGGTTTGCCAGAGTGTACTCGTGGCCGCAATAAACAGCGGTATCCTCTGGCAGTCGGGCAAGCTTTTGCAATGATTTGTACATCTGCTCAGGTGTGCCTTCAAATATGCGACCGCACCCGACGCTAAACAGAGTATCCCCGCAGAACAGGCCAATATTTTCGCTGTAAAAAGCTATATGGTCGAGGGTATGGCCTGGTATTTCGAGCACGGTAAAGGTTTCGCTCAGGCCGGCCGGCTTGCAATGGTCACCTTCACCAAGGGGCACGGTTACTTGTGCAATTTTGTCAGAGACCGGGCCGAATATGTTGATCTCTGGGTAGTTCTCCATCAGCTTATCCAGTCCATCGGTATGATCCCAGTGATGATGGGTGATCAGAATATCCGTGAGTGTCAGCCCGCGCTCGTTAAGCAACTTGAGAACCGGATCAGCGTCACCCGGATCCACCACTACACAGCGATTTTCTTCAATCAGACACCAGATATAGTTATCTTTAAAGGCTGAAACAGGCAATACTTCCATTAGGGTTTTCTCCTGACAACTAGTTATAGGCGATTACAGCTACTGGCACTTTGAATCGATTACCGGCAAGCTGTAGCCTCTGATAGTATAGAAAGTAGCAACGATGACAACAGCCTCAGCCATGATAAAAAATACGTCTTCGGTGTCAGACGCACTATGAGACCGGCGCTAATTCCGCGACAGCCGCGCTACCCTGCCGACTGGCAGGCTATTCCCTGTGGGCCGGCTATTCGCAAAGAACTTGAACAGCTTTTGTCTGAGGCCAGTCGTCATTGGTTTGGTTACCATCTGGTTAAACTTGGAGCCCTGAGTGCTGCAATGGAATTTCCTGATTGCCCGATAAAACATCAGGTTGGAATTACTCTGAAACAGGCACAGGATAGCCTGGTAATGGCTAACTCCAGGGCATTGCCGCTGCTCAAACGCAGCATCGATGCGATGATTCTGAGTTTTGAGCTCGATTTTGCCCAGGACCCCCATCAGATCCTGCGCGAAGCCCACAGGGTGATGATGCCAGACGGACACCTGGTGCTGATTGGTTATAACCCCTTCAGCCTGGCGGGCCTGGCCAAATACATTCCCCTGCGTCGGGACAGCCTGTTACATGATGCCCGCTGCTTTTCCACCATGCGCATTAAAGACTGGTTACATTTGCTTGGGTTTGAAGTGATTCAGGAGCACGGCCTGGCACACAGCGAATTGTTATTTGAGCGCGGCCTGAAGCCTCAGAGCCGATGGCAGCGTTGGGCGTCGGAATATTGCGAGTGCCTGGGCTCAGTCTATGTGCTGGTGGCGAAAAAACGTGATATTCCGCTATCACCGCTAAAGATGAAGTGGAAACCCAAAGCGCGTTTCAGTCCCGCCGGTGCCGGTCTGCCAACCAGCCGGGTATCTTCGGAGAATGGGTGGCAGTGGCATAAAAATATTGCCGAAAAGACAAAAATCGCCGATAAATAGCAATCTTGATCAATATGTCAGTAATGGTATGGGATGATGTTTGGACTTTTTGGCAACAAAACACGTGAACAGGATTTACACAGAATAAAATCCCTGGGGCAGGAAAACCAGCACCTACAACAACGCATTACTGAGTTAGAACAACAACTGGCTCAGGCCAGCCACGATGCTGCTGAACAAAACAATAATGACGCTGACAGCCGCCAGGTTAGTGACATCTGGCTGGCAGGCCAAAGCCATGTGCAGGGCATTCGCGATGCACTGCATACCACAGCTGATGCGCTGGGCCACGAAAAAGAGCGTTTGGCTGGCCATGAGCAACTGTTCTCTGATTCGGCAGAAATTCTGGATGATACGGTTTCTGGTCTTAATCAGATTGACGATATCGCCGAACGGGGTGTCAATCATGCCACTGAGTTGTCCAGTCTGGCGGGGAATATCAGTAATTTTGTTGTGGTGATTAATTCTATTGCCGAGCAAACCAATTTGCTGGCACTGAACGCAGCCATTGAGGCGGCCCGGGCCGGTGAAAGTGGCCGGGGGTTTGCTGTTGTTGCCGAAGAAGTGCGTAACCTGGCCATGCGCGCCTCGGACTCCACCAAGGAAATCAATAATCTGGTGGAAAAGATCGAGCAGGGTACCCGCACTATCGAAGACAACATTAACGATGTTTCTCAACAGTCCAGAAATCTGGTGGAGAAAACCGGGCAGGTGCGTGAAAAAGTCAGCAATGTGCTGGAAATGTCTCACTCCATGCGTGAAGTAATCAACAGCTCCTCAGAGCGTGCCTTTCTGTCGACCACCCAGCTAGACCATCTGGTATTCAAGACCCAGGTATATGAAGGGGTGCTGGGCAGCAATCAGGTTAATGCCACTGATTTAGGTGATCATCATCATTGCAATCTGGGCCAGTGGTATCAGGGCGAGGGTGCAAAACGGTTTGGCAGTAGCAGTGATTTTAAAGCGTTGGACGCGGTGCATCGCAAAGTGCATGAATCGGGTAAAGCCGCGCTGGATGAGGGCCGCAACGGCGTCAGCAAAACAACCTTAAACAAGCTGCGGCAAATGGAAGAGGCCAGCGAAGAAGTGATGATGCTAATCGACAGGCTGGCCAACAGCGCCGGTTAGCAGGGCCCAATTTATTGGGCCATTGCATTACGCCACCTTTTTTTGGTCGAATAAATTCCATCCTTAGGTTCGCGAAACAATACATCCATGTATTCGCTTTCGACCCTTGTATCTCTCAGTGGTGGATGATTAGCTACCTTCTACCACGAAGGACACGAAAGGCACTGGATTTCCGCCAAAAAACATCCGGAAATGACGGTCGGTCATGCCCGAATGTCGTTGTCGGGCATCCAGCAGCCTTTAAATATTCAAACGCGCCACCGTTGTATTGAATTAAAGGTGCTGGACAAGTCCAGTGACCTTTAAATATTCAAACGCGCCACCGTTGTAATGAATTAAAGGTGCTGGACAAGTCCAGTGACCTTTGAGAAAGACAACAATAATCACAGCGGCACAGAGGCTGATTCTGCAATTCTCAGCGCCTCTGCGAGATCAAATACAGAGAAGCTGGGATCTCGCAGAGACGCAGAGATCGCAAAGAAAAGCATAAATTGGGTCAAACTTTGCTTTCTGTGCCTGTCGTGTGGTTCGAGGTAAAAAGCACTCAACCACAAAAAACACGAAAGTCACCAACAGGAAAAATAAAACCGGTTTGGGGTCATGTTCGTGCTTTTAGTGTCTTTCGTGGTGAACAGGGCTTTTCTTTGTTGGACTGAAGTCCAACCTACTTAACCCGCATGCCTGGCTGGGCACCTTCATGAGGCTCCATAATCCAGAGGTCTTTGCCGCCTGGTCCGGCGGCCAGTACCATCCCTTCAGACACACCAAAACGCATTTTGCGCGGTGCCAGATTGGCCACCATAACGGTCAGCTTGCCTTCAAGATCTGCCGGGTCGTAAGCTGATTTGATACCGGCAAATACCTGTTTGCTGTCGCCGCCTAAATCCAGTTGCAGTTTCAGCAGTTTGTCTGCGCCTTCAACATGCTCGGCTTTGCTAATACGGGCGATGCGCAGATCGATTTTAGCAAAGTCGTCAAAACTAATGGTGTCGCTGATCGGATCTTTCACCAGTTCGCTACTGGCGGCCGCCTGGCTGTCAACTGGCGGGTTGTTGCTGGTGGCCTGGAGATTCTCTTTAGAGGCTTCAATCATGGCATTGACCTTGTCGCTGTCTACACGTTGCATTAACGCTTTAAACGTGCTGATTTTATGGTTAGTCAACAGGTGCTGGCTGCTGTTCCAGTCAAGCGTATCGTTGAGAAACGCTTCTGATTTTTCTGCAAGTTCCGGCAATACCGGCTTTAAGTACACCATCAGAATCCGGAACAGATTGATACCCAGGGAGCAGACATCATGGGTAAACTGCTGTTTGCTTTCATCTTTGATGGTCACCCAGGGCGCTTGTGCATCGATGTACTGGTTGGCTTTATCCGCCAGGGTCATGATCTCACGAATGGCTTTGTTGTACTGGCGTTTTTCAAATGCCTGGGCGATGCCCTCTGAAGCCTGTTGAAATTCGGTCACCAGTTTGGGCTCTGCCACATTGAGTGACAGTGTGCCATCGAATTTTTTATTGATAAAACCGGCGCATCGGCTGGCGATATTTACCACTTTTCCGACCAGGTCAGAATTAACCTTGGAGATAAAGTCATCGAAGTTGAGATCAATGTCCATTACGCCATCTGACAACTTGCTGGCAAAGTAGTAGCGCAGGTATTCAGGATTGAGATGCTCCAGGAAGGTGCGGCCCTTGATAAAAGTCCCCTTGGACTTGGACATCTTGGCACCATTAACGGTCACAAAACCGTGTACATTAACGCCCGTCGGCTTTCTGAACCCCGCACCTTCAAGCATGGCGGGCCAGAACAGACAATGGAAATAGGTAATGTCTTTGCCGATAAAATGGTATAGCTCGGCCTCAGAGTCGGCCTTCCAGTATTCATCAAAGTCCAGACTGTGCTTGTCGCAGTAGTTTTTAAAGCTGGCCATATAGCCAACTGGGGCATCTACCCACACATAGAAGAACTTGCCGGGCGCGCCGGGTATTTCAAAACCAAAGTAGGGCGCGTCGCGGCTGATATCCCACTGTTGCAGGCCTTCGGCAAACCATTCCTGTAACTTATTGGCCATTTCTTCCTGTATCGCGCCACTTCGCAGCCAGCCTTTTAGCATGCCTTCAAACTGTGGCAGATCAAAGAAGTAGTGTTCAGAATCTTTCAGTACCGGCGTCGCCCCGGAGACCACCGAGCGTGGATTAATCACCTCAGTGGGGCTGTAGGTGGCACTGCACACATCACAACTGTCGCCGTTCTGGTCTTCGGCGCCACAACTTGGGCAGGTGCCTTTAATAAAACGATCCGGCAGGAACATTTCTTTTTGCGGATCATACAACTGACTGATCACGCGTTTGCTGATGTAGCCGGCATCATCCAGACGCTGGTATATCAGCTCAGACAATTCGCGATTTTCAGGGGAATGGGTAATGTAGTAATTGTCGTAATTGACATGGAAGTCGCACAAATCCTGATGATGTTCCTGGCGGGTTTGCTCCACCATCTGCTCGGGGCTTATCCCCAGTTCACTGGCTTTGAGCATGACCGGGGTACCATGGGCATCATCTGCGCACACGCTGTAGCACTGGTGGCCGCGTAGCCGTTGAAAACGGGTCCAGATATCCGTCTGAATGTGTTCCAGCAAGTGGCCAAGATGGATCGAGCCATTGGCATAGGGAAGTGCGCTGGTCACCAGAATTTTGCGTTGCGAGTCTGCCATATCCGCCTTAAGTGTTATCATCATTTAAGAGGCGCAGATGGTACCCAAATCTGGCCCTGAATGCACTATATCTAATAGGAATCCAAGGTGTTTTTTAGTTCCCGTAAAACAAAACCCGCTCATCCCGATATCAACCCGGTGCTGGCCGAATTTTTCAAACTTAAACCTGAGCAGACTGAGCGCTGGATCAGCGCGCAAAAGGACAGCGTGCTTATTAACCTGCCTTTTGCCTGTGATAGTCAGATTGAGCCCTTGCGCGAACAGCTGCTAAAAGTCCGGCCCGGTATCAAACTCACTTTAACCCAGAAAACAGCCTTCAGTGGTGATGCCCGGCGCGGTTTGCGCCAGATTCGTAATCTGGTGGCGGTTGCTTCGGGCAAAGGAGGAGTGGGTAAATCTACCACCACCATTAATCTGGCTCTGGCCCTTGTGCAGGAAGGAGCCCGGGTTGGCATTCTGGATGCCGATATTTATGGGCCGTCGATACCGATAATGTTGGGAAATCCGGATAAACAACCGGGCAGTGAAGACAATAAACATATGCAGCCTTTAGAGGCGCACGGGCTGGTGGCTAACTCTATCGGCTATCTGGTTCCTGCAGATGATGCAGCTATCTGGCGCGGGCCCATGGCCAGTAAAGCGTTGCAGCAACTGCTGAATGAAACCCTGTGGCCGGAGCTGGACTATCTGCTTATTGATATGCCGCCGGGCACTGGTGATATTCAGCTGACGCTGGCCCAGCAGGTGCCGGTATCCGGTGCTGTTGTGGTGACCACACCACAGAATGTTGCGCTGGCCGATGCACAAAAAGCCATTGCCATGTTTAATAAGGTGCAGGTTCCGGTACTGGGGGTGATTGAAAATATGAGTTATCACCAGTGCACTCAGTGTGGCTATAAGGAACATCTGTTTGCACAAGGCGGTGGCCAGCGAATCAGTCATCAGCATAAGGTTGACCTGCTTGGCGAGATTCCGCTGGATATTCATATTCGTGAATACACCGACCTGGGCAAGTCACTATTAAGCGAACAGGGTGACAGCCCCATTTCCCGTGCCTACGGCCACGCCGCAAGGGCTCTGGCAAAACAGCTCTATCTTTCGACTTTAGTGCAACCCCAGGCTATTGATGTGGCGATCAAGGGGGAGATGTGAGGGGGCAGGAGATTTCTCCCCTTTGGCATTTTGCACTAATCGGCAACAGGCCTTTAACCACGAACCACACGGAAAAGATATTTACCGCTAGGTCGCAGAGGACGCAGAGATTTGAACCTCTGTTTTCTCCGCGTTCTTCGCGTCTCCGCGGTGCAATGCTTTTCACCACGCTAATAACTGACGTCTGATAACTTTACGCCGGTATATATTGAATACTCAGGCCTGAGCGTGAATAATGAGCACCCTTTACGGACTTCTCCTTAAAGCAATGCAACCGGACCAATCCATGCGTTTATGTGACAAAGATATCAAAACCTGGCTTAAAGACGGCAAGATTCAGATCAGCCCCTCTCCTGAGGAAGATATGATCAGCGGGGTCACCGTGGATATCCGCCTGGGTAACAAATTCCGTGTCTTTGAGGATCATGCCGCGCCTTATATCGATCTTTCCGGCCCTAAGGAAGAAATGCAGGCGGCAATGAATTCGGTAATGAGTGACGAAATAGAACTGCCCGACGGTAAGGCCTTTTTCCTTCATCCCGGTGAGCTGGCCCTGGCCGTTACTATGGAGTCAGTGACCTTGCCCGGCAATGTAGTAGGCTGGCTGGACGGTCGCAGCTCTCTGGCGCGGCTGGGGCTGATGGTGCATGTGACAGCGCACCGGATCGATCCCGGCTGGTCAGGCAATATTGTGCTGGAGTTTTTCAACAGCGGAAAACTGCCGCTGGCACTGAGGCCAAAAATGAAAATAGGCGCGCTTAGCTTTGAGGTGCTGTCGGATTTTGCTGAGAAACCCTATAACGCCAGAATTGATGCCAAATACAAAGGCCAGGATGGCGCCATTGCCAGCCGCATCAGTTCCGATGAGAGACGCAACTGAGATAGCTCAAAAATACTGAGAGCGCCTGTTCAGTCCCGAAATTCAAATCACCAGTCAATACGCGGTAACGGGTGTTTATACCAATGCCTGCTACCGTGCTTTATCTGTTTTTTCGTGCGGTAACGCACATAGTCGTAACCAGGGAAGTGTTACCCTCTTCATCCTATCCTCAACGGAGAATCCATTGAAACAATGCAGTCAGATAAAAAACACCCTGCAGTACATCCCCAGACAGCAAGAAGAGCGCCGCCAGAGCGTTGTGAGCCCCCATTGGCCCAAAGCCTTAGTACAACCACCCTATAATAATACCCAAACTTTTGATGAGACAGGACTGCGCAGTACCCCGCAGTCCTGAATCACCGGTCAGACCGCTTTCTCAAAGCCCATGCTCTTTTGCGAACACCCCATCAGAATGATGAATTAACCGACAAATTCCGTGCGGTTGATTAAGGAATGGGCAAACAAACCGGTAAATGCCAACTCAGCATTGCAAAGCCCGGTAAAATAAGTACACTATGCAACCTCTTCGGTCGGCGTGTAGCGCAGCTTGGTAGCGCACTGTCATGGGGTGTCAGGGGTCGGAGGTTCAAATCCTCTCACGCCGACCAATTTCTCTTTTCCCCGCGATTATCTCAGTATTTTCAAATTAAACAGAACTATCGGAACCTTCGACATGAGCGCGCAGCGGTCAGTCGGAGTTCACTAAAACGCCGGGAGCGTTTTAGAACAGCTTTAGCTGGCCCGCAGGGCGGAGGGCAGGATGCCCGGAGTAAAACTCTCACGCCGACCAATTTATCTCTTCTCCAAAGATTGTCTCGACACCTTCAAAACATTCAGGTTCCAATGAACCTTCGACATGAGCGCCCAGCGGTCACTCAGAATTCAAAAAAAGACACTAAACAGCCATTGGCTGAGAGTTGCTGTGGATTTGACAGAGCATGACCGCATAAAATTGGCTCTACCCCATTATCAGCACTGTCTATTTTCTTTACAGACCATCTCTTGGGTAGTCCACAAAAACACTTAACTATTTGTAAAATATAGATAAAAAACCATGGCCCACTAATTGCTTAGTGTTAGTTACTTAAGTTTAGGTTGTATATAGCAGGAAGTATTATGAAAGTATTAAAGTTGGCTCTTTTTGGCGCGTTGATGGTAGTTGGTGGCTATGCGAATGCGGGTCTGATTTTTCAGGCCGGAAGCTATGCCTATTATGAAGATGATAGCGGATTAGAGTGGGTTTATGCTTCACCTTGTGCCGGCGTTGGTGGCTGTGGAAGCGATGTTACCCTTATTGATGGCTTCAGATTTGCTTCTGAGCTTGACTGGACAACAAGCTTTGCTGATTTGTCTGAACTGGTCGCGGCCTTTGATTTGAATAACTATAACAGCGCGGTATGTGCGTCAGCCTATTTTGGTTCAGGGTTCAACCATTGTGACCCGACAGATGTAACTGATGGCTATGTATGGGGCGCGCCTGTGGGAATTGCGGGGAGCGTCTCTTTGTCTCAGGGTGGTTTTGCTGAGACTTTCCTGGTGCGTGGTGATGTTGCTGTCAGCAACCCAATACCAGAGCCAGCCACGCTGTTCACTCTGGCATTAGGTTTGCTGGCGATAGGAATACGCAGAAAAGCCTGATCCATAATTATTTTGATAAAAAGCACTGAGTTAACTACTCAGTGCTTTTTTTATATCCAGGGAGGGATGGTATGCCGGGGTTGTCGTGAGCACTAGCCTGCAAAAGTGAAGCAATGTTTGAATAACGGCAGCAGTATTACCTTTCGCGGTATCCGAACCCCATCTGAGTACCTTTTCGGATCGATAGTGACAAAACCCCAGAACTGTAAAAACCGAACCACAAAACGTGAGCTTATCAACGCATCCAGCCGCTCTTGCGGCGAAAAATAGTCATCCTCTGGTACCTGCTTCAGCAAAGTGGGGAAGGCTCTGCACACTTCGTCAGTGAGCTTATCCACAGAGCCATGTGTTTGCAGGCGCCAGAGCATAAACAGCCAGAATGGCCGAAGATCAACATCATCTGGCCAGCTATCCAGATAGCCCCAGTTATACTGCTTAACGGCTGATTCTAACATGGGCAGAAAAAATGCGCCGAGCCCGTACAGTTGATACTGCTTCTGAGCGACTTTTTTCACATAAAAGCGCCCACTCTTCAGATAGATGATCCCCGCCAGCTCAGCTAACACCCGGGCATAATGCAGTGCGTTAAATTTGTCTTCATTACTACCGGTAAACTCGCTAATGCTGGGCTCAGTTTCAAACTGAGCAACGGCAAACCCGGGTAACAGTTCGCCTGCTTTTTTCACCAGTTTCGCCGGCAGATTGCCTTTAGTTGTCGCTTTTATCCAGCCGCCCTGCAAAATGGCTTGCTCAATGATCACAGCTAAATAACTCATCACCGGGCTGGTTGATAAGTCACCGGGCACACTGATGTTCACTCCGTCCAGTTCGCTAAACGGCGCATAGAGCCAGTTTTCCATTTGCGTGGGTGTCAGGCCACAAAAATCCTCAACAGGGCGATTATTGCGTTCGGCCATTTTATGCTGAGCAACCTGGTTCAACTCATCCAGGGTCAGGTCAGGGGTCATTCCCACTGTTTGTGCGATGTCATCAAACACTTCAGCATGCTGCTTTGAGATGACATCCATACAGCAGCGTTTATATTTTTTGCCACTGCCACAAGGGCAGGGATCATTACGTCCTGTTTTCATTCAGTCTCGCTCTTATCTTTCCAATTCATCGGCACTGGCCCCCTCAATCTTTGCGGGTTATTGTCTCTGGTTAGATTGTTCGGTGCCATTAGACCAGTACCCAGGTCTTTACCTATACCCAATCAGCCTTCAGTATAAATCCTGCTGAAATCCTACAAACACGTCGCGGATATTTTTCACTTCTCCGAGTTCGCGCACGGCATCGTGAAGGCTGTGGTATTTCAGCTCAATCAACTTTGGCAGTTTTTCCAGATCGAGTTCTTCAACACCGCGCTCTACATAATGGCCGAGTACAAACTGAAGAAACTCCTGTTGCCGGTAATCGTTGTAATGGCTGAAGATGGCTGAGCGGTGCGATTCGACACGCTCAGCGCGGCTCAAAGGCGAGTGATTAAAGGCAATATAGGCCAGCACATCATAGAGATCGCTTTTTTCGGCATTGATCATATTGCCGATCTCCCGCAGCTGCTCGCTCCCAAAACCACGCTCTTCCAGCCCTTCCAGCAGCTTTTTACGGGTGTCTGGCTGGCCCCATAGTTTGCGCAGCTCATCCTCATTTTTAAATAACTCAGGCAACTGGCCAAACAGACGTTCGATAAATTGTGCGGCTGACAGGGGTTTGCCATCCGGCCCCCAGAAACTGGTGGCGCTCATATGCTGGATCGTGCGGGCTTTACCATCGGCCAGTCTGATAACGGTTTTAATGCGCTTCTCACATTCACAAGGGTATTCACCGCAGTCAGGGCAGGGTTCGGGATCGGGTCGTTCACACTCACAGGGCGTCTGACCGCAAACCTTGCAAGGCCCGGGCGGCGTCACTTCACAGGTACAGGGAATATTGCCGCAGCGTTTGCAGGCTTCCGGCTCCAGCGGCTCACCGTCCCATTCCGGGTCATTAAAGTGCTCATAGGCCTTTACAAAGTCGTAGATGGTGAAATAGTCCTTACCATCAAACAGGCGGGTGCCGCGGCCGACAATCTGTTTGAACTCAATCATCGAGTTCACCGGGCGCATCAGTACAATATTACGGATATTGCGGGCATCCACCCCGGTGGAGAGCTTCTGCGAGGTGGTAAGAATAGTAGGGATGGTTTTTTCATTATCCTGAAACAGACGCAGAAACCGCTCGCCCTCGGCACCGTCATTGGCGGTCACGCGCACACAGTAATTCGGCTCGCTGCTGGTTTTGTTCTGGTTAATCAAATCGCGCACTGCCAGGGCATGTTCCTGAGTGGCGCAGAAAACCAGGGTTTTCTGGCGCTGGTCAATCTTGCTCATAAACAGCTTAACCCGGTAGGCTTCACGCTCTTTAATCTCAATTACCCGGTTAAAATCATCTTCGGTATAGCGCCTGCCTTCTTCTATTTCACCCTCAATGATGGTGTCATCTGAGGTGTATACATAATCATCCAGGGTGGTGGCAATCTGCTGCACCCGAAACGGGGTAAGAAAACCGTCGTTAATCCCTTCTTTTAACGAATAAACATACACCGGCTCGCCAAAATAGGCATAGGTATCGGCATTGTGTTTGCGTTTCGGTGTGGCGGTTAAACCCAGTTGCACCGCAGGCGAGAAATACTCCAGAATGCCGCGCCAGTTACTCTCGTCATTGGCCCCGCCACGGTGACATTCATCGATAACAATCAAATCAAAAAAGTCCGGCGGATATTCACCAAAACTGGGCTGTGCGTTGCCCTGAGCATCCTGGCCCGACATAAAGGTCTGAAAAATAGTAAAAAAGATACTGCCGTTTTTCGGTACCTGGCCTTTCTTGCGAATGATTTCAGGGTCAATGCGTACCAGTGCGTCTTCCGGAAACGCGGAAAAACTGTTGTAGGCCTGATCCGCCAGAATATTGCGATCGGCCAGAAACAGTATCCGTGGCCGGCGGTTAGGCTCGCGGCTTAAATTCCAGCGGCTGTGGAACAGTTTCCAGGCCAGTTGGAAGGCAATAGCAGTTTTACCTGTGCCGGTGGCCAGTGTCAGCAGTATGCGCTGCTCGCCCCCGGCAATGGCTTCCAGGGCGTTATTGATGGCATTGTGCTGGTAATAACGGGGCTGCCAGAAACCGCCTTTATCTTCAAACGGCACCTTACCGAAACGCTCACGCCATGAGCTTTGCTTAACGAAAGTCAGCGCCCATAACTCATCAGGTGTGGGGTAGCGATCCACATGGCCTTCCTTGCCGGTGTGCATATCAATCTGATAAATACCAACGCCATTGGTGGAATAAGTAAAGCGGGTTTGCAGGCGTTCGGCGTAGCGTTTGGCCTGGGCTACACCTTCGGTATCCGCCAGGCTTTTCTTTTTTGCCTCGATAACGCCCAGTTTCTGGCCTTTGTAAAACAGCACATAATCGGCAATATCCTGTTTGCCCCGTTTACCCGCACCCTGCAAACGCCCCAGGGTAATCACCTCGCGCCTTACCCGGCTGCCGTCCACCACACCCCAGCCAGCGGCTTTTAGTGCGGGATCAATCAGTTCGGCGCGCGTCTCTGCTTCATTAAGGCCAGCTTGGTTCACGGGTTATTCCTCGGCCGGGCGATTAAATCCTTCTTGAGGTTTGCAAGGGCGGTGCGGGCTTCATCGACACCAGGTAAAACACCACCGGCCTGAGCCCTTGGCTCGGTCAGCAAACCCTCATCGTAACGCTGCAACAGCAAAAAGGTGTGCGCATAGCGGGTAACAATATCCACCAGGCCGCGACCACTATCCAGCTGCAGTTCCGGGCTCTGGGCCGTTTTTCGTACCAGCTCCAGCGCCGCTTCCAGTTCCCGGGCGTTTTGTTCAAAACGCTGGCGGTTGAGGGTATAACCCTGAGTTAAATGCTCGCGCAGAATGCGGGTGGCCCATTTTCGGAACTGCACAGCACGGCGGGAATTGACCCGGTAGCCGACGGAGATAATGGCATCGAGGTTATAGTGTTCTATCTGTCGTGTGACCTGTCGTTTTCCCTCAGTTCGAACTGTTTCCAGAATGGAAACTGTTACCGCACGCTCCAGCTCACCATCCTGATAGATGTTCTTCAGGTGTTTGGATATCGCTGCTTTCTGCACATTGAATATGGTGGTCATCTGTTCCTGCGTCAGCCACACGGTATCCTGCCGGGTATCCAGCCGCACCTCGACGGACTGATCAGCATCTTCGTAAATAACAATGGGGCTCTGGTGCTCTTGCGTCATGCCACGGCCTTATCCATCGATTTGTCAGCCTTTGCGGTGAGTTCGCCGGAGAAGGCTTTTTGTAGAAGTGATTGTTTTAGTTCATAGAAAGAACTGAGCTTTTGTAGAAGTACATTTTCAAGTTCTCTTATAGCTTTCTCAATCTCATACAATTTACTCACAACATGATCTTGTTTTTCTCTCGGCCAGAGTGGTATTTCTATGCTTCGTACACTATCTTTCGTAATAGTGAGAGTCGCTGTTCCTTTAAGCTTAGACAGAATCTGAGCCTCGCCGTTTTTGGATTTCATGTACCTAAAGGCAAACTCATTGCTTATCTTGGTTTCGTTTAGGCGAATCAAAAACAAATTCATTGCTAACGAGCACGGCCTACTTATCTCAGGCATAAGGTATACCTTTCCTGCATTACCGATTTTGCTCATAATGATTTCGCCACCAAACACCTTGCTTTTTTCTAAAAAACCATAAGCATCTTTAGAAATGTAACGCATATCATTTTTGAAGTTATTTTCAAAATCTGTACTTCTTACCATCCATGCAAAATCCTCAGCATCTTTCAGCTCAACTTTTTCCTTTAGTTTTGAATATGCACCATTTGCATGGTAATCGGTAAGCACCTTGGTAACTTCACCTAGACAAATGACCTCATAACTCTCATCATTCGTAAGTAATCTTTCTTGAATCGACTCAAACAACTCACGGGCATTGGTGAGGTTTTTTTCGGTATTGGCTATGGCGGTATCGATACCGGCAAAGGCTTCGTCAAGAATGGCGACGATGCGTTTCTGTTCTTCAGGTTCTGGCAAAGGAATCTTATGGTTTTCGATAAACTCTTTCGGCACACGCTTATGACCAACAGCACCAGTCATTACTTTTGCACCAGCGTCTCTAAATGAATCCTGTGACAGAAAGTAAAATAGATATTCTGGATCTATTTCGCCTTTTGAACGAAAAACAATATACTCACTTGACCCAAAACCGATTCCGTTTTTAAGCCCTTGAGCAATACCAAGCTTTCCGTTCTCAAAACATGGAGTTATTTTCGCAAGAAGAACGTCATTATCTCCAAAATAGGTATAGCTACCCACCACTTCCCTCAGAGCCTTCGTCTCTTTATTGTTCAGCCATTTTTGCCTGACTCCAAGATCATTCATAGGCACAAACGATACAAGGTCAGATTCTTCGAGTAATTCCTTAGCTTCTTTTTTAGGCGGCTTTATTTGGCAGACTTCAGCTAGCTTTTTTGTTTGCCAGACTGTTCTCATAACATCCCCCGAATCCCTTCCAGAATTTCCACGCTTTCCGCATCCAGGGTTTCAATCTCGTTGATAATCACTTCCGGGTCGCGTAGCGGCTCTTGTTCTGCCTTATTGGGGTTTTTCACCGACAGATCAAAGCTGGCCGGGTCAATATCATTGATACTGACACTCCAGGAAGCATCGGAATCGGCAAAGCTTTGCTGTAGCTGTACAAACGCTTTCAGGTCGTTGTCGTTAAGGGGGTTGGTTTTGCCCAGGCTGCGGCCGGGGTCGAGATGGTAATACCAGATATTACGGGTGGGTGCGCCTTTTTCAAAAAACAGTACCACGGTTTTTACCCCCGCACCGAGGAAGGTGCCGCCGGGGCAGTCCAGAATCGTATGCAGGTTGCAGCTTTGCAGCAGTTCATGCCGAAGCGCTTTGGAGGCATTATCGGAATTGGACAGAAAAGTGTTTTTAATCACCACCGCAGCACGGCCCCCGGCTTTAAGGTTTTTAATAAAGTGCTGCAGAAACAAAAAGGCGGTTTCGCCGGTTTTAACCGGGAAGTTCTGCTGCACTTCTTTGCGCTCTTTGCCGCCAAAGGGAGGATTGGCCAGAATCACATCGTAGCGGTCTTTTTCCTGAATATCATCGCTATGGTTGGCAAGGGTATTGATATGAATAATATTGGGCGCTTCGATGCCATGCAGGATCATATTCATAATGGCGATAACATAAGCCAGGCTTTTCTTTTCTCTGCCGTAAAAGGTGGCGGTTTGCAGGGTGTTGAGCTCACTGGTGGTAAGATTTGCGCCTTTGCCGCTGTTACCATTTTCTCCACTGGCTGCATGATTATAACCGCCGTGGCGCAGGTATTCGTAGGCTTCACAGAGAAAGCCCGCCGAGCCACAGGCACCGTCGTAAATGCGTTCGCCGATTCTGGGATTTATCACCTGGATCATGGCGCGGATCAGCGGCCGCGGGGTGTAATACTCACCGCCGTTGCGCCCGGCATTGCCCATGTTCTTGATCTTGGCTTCGTAAATATGCGACAGCTCGTGCTTTTCTTTTTGTGAGTGAAAGCGCAGGGCGTCGATATATTCCAGCGCATCACGCAGCGAGTAGCCGCTGGTGAAGCGGTTTTTGATCTCACCGAAGATCTCACCGATTTTGTATTCGATGGTATCCGGGCCGCTGGCCCGTTGTTTAAAACCCTGCAGATAAGGGAACAGCTCACGATTAACGTAATCAATCAGGTCATCGCCGGTTAGAGCGTTATTGTGATCAAAGTTACCTTTTTCGTCTTTAGGCGCGGCCCAGCTGGCCCAGCGATGGCGGCCATCAATGATAAATTCATAGCTTTTACCCTGAAGCTCAGCCTGTAGGGCCTTGTTCTGCTCCAGATCGTCCAGGTATTTGAGAAACAGCATCCACGACGTTTGTTCGGTGTAATCCAGCTCGGTGGTACAACCGGCCTCTTTCCAGAGAACGTCGTCGATATTCTTAAAGGTCTGTTCGAACATTCAGCTTCCTGTTTTTATGTTTTAATGGTCCGTTGGGGGTATAACAGGTTTTTCAGGTTAGTGATAAAGCACCAGGTATTTCTGCCTGCCTCGGGCAAGGTGCTCTACCCAATAACCTGGCTATTAATATCACATCACCAGCTGAAATAGGAGCCTAAAACAGCGCAATAAACCTGCCTTTACGGCTTCATGTCGTTGCAGTGCCGGGCGTTGCTGAATGCTTGTCAGGGTTTAACTGCTGATTCAGGCCATTCTGAGCTTGTTAGTGATTTTTTGCTGTTGGTTCCGGTCAGCAAAAAGGGGCAATCCTTGTATCTACAGTAAATGGGCGGCTAACAGCCCATCTGAGCTGTCAGTGTGGGACTATCTGCCTGATATTATTGTGAATAGTTGTCGCTTAGGGTAGCGTGGTGTTGTGTGCTTTTTAATCTGCTCCAGGCAGGTTAGTACTGCCAGATCCTGGCCATAACAATAATATTCAGGAGAGCTGCATGACCTATCCTCCGGCTGCTTTGCCCAGTCTTCGTCAGGTGCTGTTGCTGGCGGTGGCCATCATCGGCGTGATCTTTTTGTTTGTGCAGGCTATGGCGCTGCCTATTCATCTGGCTTTGTTTGTCAGCTGGTTTCTGGTGATTGGTCTGGGTAAATGGCTCGGCCAGGATTACGCCAGCATGCAAAAGGCCATTACCACCGGCATTCACAAGGGAATGGTTGCGGTGTTGGTACTGATTGCGGTGGGGGCGCTGATCGGCAGCTGGATGGCCGGTGGCATCGTGCCGGGCATCATTTACTATGGCCTGGCGGCGATGAGCCCTGAATGGTTTCTGCCTGCGGCTTTTGTGATTTGTGCCATTACCTCTCTGGCTACCGGTACCTCCTTCGGTACCATTGGCACGGCGGGCATTGCCATGATGGGGATTGGCGCCGGCTTTGGCATGCCGCTGCCGATTGTGGCCGGGGCCGCAATCTGTGGCGCCTATGTGGGTGATAAGATGTCACCGCTTTCCGATACCACGGTGATGACCGCATCTCTGTGTGAAGTCAAACTGGTGGAGCATATCAAATCCATGTTTACCGTCAGTGGCCCTGCCATTCTGATCACCTTTGTGCTGTTTGTGGTGGCAGGGCTGTTTTATCAGCCCGATGGCGATATTTCTCAGGCTCAGCAGGCGATGACGGCGCTCGACAGCCACTTTGTGATTGCCTGGTTCAGTCTGCTACCGGCTGCCATTGTTATCGGCCTGCTGGTACTGCATATGCCCGCGGTGCCGGTGATCTGTTTCGGTGCCTTGCTCGGCGTATGCTGGGCTGCGTTATTTCAGGGAGTTGATATCGTTGCGGCAATCCGTACCCTGTACAGCGGCAACCAGATTGAATCGAATCTGGATTTTCTCAATATTCTGCTAAATCGCGGCGGTATGTCGTCGATGTTTGAAGTGATCATACTGGTGCTGTTCGCGCTGGGGTTAGGGGGGCTGATGGACCAGACCGGGGTACTGACGGTGATCTCAGAACGTCTGCGGCGCTGGGCCAGTTCGCCCGGCAAGCTGGGAGTGTCGACGGTATTTGCCGGTTTTCTGGGCAATTTTCTCGGCGGCGCCGCTTATGTGTCGCTGATTACCGCCAGCACCATCACCCGTAAAAATTATGATCAGATGGGCATCGACCGGCGGGTATTATCCAGAAATACCGAAGCGGGCGGTACTATTACCACTCCCATGGTGCCCTGGACAGATGGTGGCGTGTTTATGGCCACAACCCTTGGCGTGGCCACGGTCAGTTATCTTCCTTTTCTCTGGTACCACTTTCTGGTGCTTGCCATCTCGGTGTTTTACGGCTTTGCCGGTATCGCCATGTGGCAAAACGATGGCAGGCAGGCTGAACCGGTGTCTTCTTAATCCCGCGCTGGCAGCGTCTGTTTCACGACGCCTGCCGCCCGGAAAAGCTGCAGGTGCACTTCTGTCAGGGCGGCAATATCCCGCTGATAACCACCACCGATCACTGCAGCTACCGGCAGCCCGGCCAATTCACAGCGCTCAAATACCAGTTTATCGCGCCGGTATATGCCTGCTGTGCTGATATTAAGGTGGCCTAAATCATCATTGATATGCACATCTACTCCGGCGTCGTAGATCACCGCATCCGGGCGGTGCAGGCTCAATGCCAGGCTCAGGGCGCTGTCCAGAGTATCCAGATAGTCATCATCGCCTGTGCCTTTGGGTAAGGGAAAATCCATATCTGATATCTGCTTGCGGTGGGGAAAGTTTTTCTCGCCATGCAGTGAGAGGGTAATAATATCCGGATTATGTTCCGCCAGTTTAGCGGTGCCGTCGCCCTGATGCACATCACAATCCACGATCAGCACCTTATCAACCCCTGCTGTTTCCAGCATCGTTCGCGCGGCCAGATAGAGATCATTAAGCATACAAAAGCCGGAGCCAAAATCTGCAAAGGCATGGTGATAGCCGCCGGTCAGGTTCAGTGCTTTACCGTGCTCCAGTGCCTGTCTGGCGGTCAGACAGGTCCCCGCCACCGCCGTCAGCGTGCGGCGAATCAGTTGTTCAGACCAGGGAAAGCCAATCCGGCGCATGGCGTTGGGCTCCAGTGTGCCGGCCAGCAGATCTGACAGATAGTCCGGGCAAAAGTATTCTTTCAAATCATTAATAGCCAGCGGCTGAGGCTGATAAAACCAGTTATCAGGTACAGCACACTCAGCCAGCTTGTCACGAATGGCCTGATATTTTTCTATCGGAAAGCGGTGTCGTACCGGCAGCGCAAGCTGGCTGTAAACAGGATGAAATACCAGTGGGATCATCGGTAAAGCGTCCCAAAAACAACGCCGCACCAGAATAGATATACCGCTTTGATATCAGTCGCCCGAAGTTTTGCCGTAAGCCTCGGTGCCCCACAGCGGCACCGTCGACAGGCTGTGTTTAAAGCTGCCGGAGGTTTCTTTGGTGGAATAAGACACATACATCAGGGTCTGATGCTGGGCATCGAAGATGCGTCTGATTTTCATCGACTTAAAGAAGATACTCTTCGATTTACTGAACAATACGTCGCCGCTGGCGCTTTTGTCTATGGTGGCGATCATTTGTGCATTGATAGGCCCGGTTTGTCGGCAGGCAATGGCGCTGTCGGAGGGGTCAGAAAAATCCAGATTCGCCTCGATACTCGACACATGGCAGGTGACCCCGGTCACTACCGGATCGGTAAAGGCATCCAGCTTGATGTCTTTGGTGGTAAACAGCCCAAGCGATACATCGCCCACTTCGTTGCTGTCGCAGCCGAGAAGGAGTATCAGGGGCAGAGCGAGATAGATGGGTTTCATGGATTTTCCTTGTTTTTCAGTTTTGCGGCCCTGTCACTTTGTCAGAGTTTTACAAAACAACCAAACAATTATGCAACTGGAAAAAGCTAACAGGTCAGGAGCATCTGCGCAGCAAACTGATATTCGCTGAATACCCGCAGTATTGCCAGCCTGCGCCGTTGAGCGGACAGAAAATTGTCATATTCGGTTCATATTTCCGTCACAGACATAGCCAACAATGGCCTTTTATCTATAACAGGGGCGATTGTGGCAGGCAATTCACAAGCCGGTGTTTATCAACCCGGATTGACACTCAAACAAGCCAGTGGCCGTAGTCGCTGGGATGCCTGGTTGTTAGTGGTGGTACTGGTTTATCTGTTGCTGGCGGCAGTTGGTGCCATCGGTGATGGTTTTAAAATGGTGGCCGGTGATAATGCCAGGGAGTTGTTCGCCTTTGCATCCAACCCTGTGATTGCTCTGGTTGTAGGGCTGGTGGCCACGGCATTGATGCAAAGCTCGAGTACTGCCACGTCGGTTATTGTTGGCCTGGTTGCTGGTGGTTTACCCATGAGTATCGCCATTCCCATGGCGATGGGGGCCAATATCGGTACCTCGCTGACCAGTACGCTGGTTAGCCTGGGGCATGTGCGTCAGGTGACTGAGTTTCGAAAAGCCTTTGCGGCGGCTACGGTGCATGATTGTTTTAATCTGATGGCGGTAGCTTTATTGCTGCCACTGGAGTTATTGTTTCATCCGCTTGAGCGCTTTTCGGTTTTTGTTTCCGAACTGATTTATTCTTCAGGCAGTCTCAGTCTCGCTGAATTTAACCTTATCAGTGCGTTGCTGTCGCCCGCATCAGATTTGCTTAAACTACTGACCTCATGGCTACCGGGCAGTCTGGCCGGTATCGCTCTGATTGTGGTGGGGATTGCACTGATATTATTTGTGGTGTCGAACATCGGCAAATTGTTACGCAGTTTACTGGTGGGGCGGGCCAAACGTATTATGCATGCGGCCATTGGCAAGGGACCCATTACCGGCATTGCCTCAGGAACTGTGATGACCGTACTGGTGCAGTCGTCATCCACGACTACAGCTTTGATTGTGCCACTGGCCGGTGCAGGTGTATTCAGTCTGAGACAGATCTACGCCTTTACCCTGGGGGCCAATGTGGGTACCACTGTAACCGCGTTGCTGGCTGCAACCGCCATCAGCGGCCCATCGGCGATATTGGCATTACAAATTGCACTGGTTCATCTGTTTTTCAATATTCTGGCTATTCTGGTTATTTTTGGGCTGCCGTTTTTACGCTCTTTGCCTGTTTATATGGCCGAGTTTCTGGCGCTGATGGCACAGCGCAATAAACTCTATGTTGCCGGTTATATTCTTGGGGTATTTTTTGTATTGCCGCTGGGTTTTATCGCCTTTGACCAGATAGTCCTGTGACACCGCGATAGCGCAATGCCAGCGGCAGATCAGCCACAGCTCTGATAGCGTCTGATTAGCTTTTGGGTTTAACTTTTTTACTGCAATGACATTGGCCGGGCATGTCAGGTGTTATCACAGGGCGTTACTTGCCAGAATATCCTCCGGCCCGCGTTTGAGCAATTCGGTTACTATGGGCAACTGGAACTGTCGGCGAATCGTCACTGCATAGAAATTTTCATTTACATCGGCCAGCTTGCCCAGCTCAATCAGTTGCCCCTGGTTAATTTCATCTTTAACCACTACGCCGGGAAGAATCGCCAGGCAGTCCGTGTCTCTCGCGAGCAGCCTGAGCATCGCCATATCGTCTACTTCCGCCATAATTTCAGGTTGAATCTGCCATTGCTGACAAACGAGTTCAAACGCCATACGTATTTCACTGTGCGGTCCTGGCACCAACAGCTTGTGTCGGACCAGATCTGCGATATCCGAATATTGCGCCCGTTTATCCGGGTGTCCGATTACGCTGATCGCCTGACGGGCAATACGCTGACTACGCCAGGGGTTTTTGCGATCGGCAATCACTGGCACATTAGACAGCACTAAATCGAGATTGTGATCAGATAATTCACCAAGTAACTCATCCAGGCTCGCCGAGCGCAGACTGAGTCTGATATTTTGCTGAGGCAACAGCGGTCGGATAAAAGCCTCAAGAAAATTACGTGACAAAGTGGCGACGGCGCCGACTCTGAGTTGTTGAATATGGCCGGCTGAGTGATCGCGCATAAAAGCACGCAGTTCCTCACCTTTGTTAAAGATCTCTTCAGCATATTCCAGTGCAATCCGGCCCGGCTCGGTCAGATGCAACTTGCGTCCTGACCGGCGAAACAGTGCCTGGCCCATTTGTTCTTCGAGTTGTTTTATTTGCATCGACAACGCTGACTGTGAAACATGCAGATCATTGGCTACCTGGGTCAGACTCTGGCCTTTGGCAACGTGCCAGAAGTAAAACAAATGGTGATAATTCAGTCGGGGCATTTTTATAGTTAAGAAATAAAGAACGATAGCTAAATATATATATATTTTACTTAAATTGTAACACCCGCCAGAATCTTTCCTGCGAATACATTCATTTAGTATCAGGAGGATTGAGTGGCGATTGTTCCGGCACTACTTTTTTTAGCAACGCCAATAGTTCTGCTGTTCGGTGCGTTGTTTCTGCCAGCTAAGCAAGGGGGCTGGCGCTATACCCTGAATACAGTTTCAATGGCGTTTGTGATGTCTGTATTCGGCGCTCTGGGGTTGATGGGGCTACCGGATTCATTCTACAACCTGCTGACTGTCAGACTCGATGTGCTTAGCGCACTGATGTTAGTGATGGTCACCTTTATCGGGCTGATTATTCTGCGTTTCTCACGCAACTATCTGAGCGGGGAAAAACGACAGCATTATTACCAGCGCTGGTTCCTGGCCACACTGGCGGCTGTCAGTATGTTGGTCATCACCGACAATCTGATCATCCTGTTTATCAGTTGGGTTGCCTGTAGCCTGACTCTTCATCGCTTACTGGTGTTCTATCCGGAACGGCCCAAAGCGGTACTGGCGGCTCACAAGAAATTTATTCTCAGTCGGGTCGCCGATCTTTGCCTGCTCGCGGCCACTGTGATGTTGATTGCTGAATTTCAGACCCTGTCGATTTCTGCACTGCTTAAAATGGATGATTTGTCTTCCTCTTACGCCAGTGTTGCCGCAATACTGATTGCCACCGTGGCGATTCTTAAATGTGCCCAATTGCCCTTTCACGGATGGTTGTTGCAGGTGATGGAGGCGCCTACACCGGTGTCGGCATTGTTGCATGCCGGTATTGTCAATATCGGTGGATTTCTGATTATTCGCTTCAGCCCTCTGCTGGCCCAGGCTGACTTTGCCAATACGCTACTGGTAATTGTTGGTACCAGCACTGCCATTATTGCCAGTCTGATTATGATGACCCGTATCAGTATCAAGGTGATGCTGGCCTGGTCTACCTGTGCACAAATGGGGTTTATGCTTCTTGAGTGCGGTCTGGGTGCCTATGACCTGGCACTACTGCACCTTCTCGCGCATTCGTTATACAAGGCTTACTGCTTTCTCAATGCCGGCAATACGGTGAATGAGTTTATTCGCGCGCGTATGGCAATGCCGCCAATCAAACCCAACCTGCCGCTGGCCAGCGTGGTTTCCGTCAGTCTGTTTGCTGGTTTTGCTGCCCTGCTGATGCTCACCGATGCCTGGCATGCCGGTAATTATGGTTACATCAGCCTGCTGTGGATCATCAATATTGCGCTGTGTGTGATCCTCATTGAAGGGTTGAAACAACCACTGGCCCTAGCCCGTTTGATGGTGGTGCCGGTCGTTGTGACACTGGCGCTTTTCTATGCCTTATGGCATCAGTTTTTTGCTGATATTACCGAGGCGATAACGCCGCCTTCAGTGGTTTCGTCCACTCTGGCTGCGGCAGTGATGCTGATATTCAGTTTATTCTATCTGTTGTATGTGAATATCCGTGTCTACCCTTATGGCCGCTTATCTCAGTGGCTCTATCCGCTACTTTATGCCGGACTTTATCTGGATGAATGGTTTACCCGGCAGACCATGCGGATCTGGCCCGTCAGATTGCATGATTTCACCCGCAATCGCACAGATTCACCCTCATTACTGGCTAAAACAGGAGAGCACTAATGCAGCCTCAGTATGATTCGGCTTCATCAGAAAATCCGATACATCAGGTCGTGGAGGAGGTTTGCCAGTCAGTTACGCCGGTCTGGCCTCTGGATCAGTTTATTGCGGTTAACCCGTGGTGGAAACTGACACATTTAAGCCTCGCAGAAGTTGCAGCACAGTTGGCCAGCCGCAGTGGTGCACAGGTACTGATGCCCAGACATTTTTACCGACAATGTTATGAACGCGGTGAGATTAAACATACGCACCTTCAGCAGGTGGCTAAGGAATATCATGGTGCGTCGCCGGAAAAACTATTGGCTCATATCAGCACAGAGCGTCATACCCATGAGTGCAGACTGGTGTCTCACCTGGTTGATTCAGGGCGGGATTTAACCCGCAATATCGCCTGGGTTGATGAAATTACCCATCAGATTAGCCAGTTCTGTGCGGCCTATTTTGATCAGCATCAGGCAAAATGGAAAGTCACCACCGACACGGGATTATATAACAGCTGGTTGAATACGGTGCGCCATGATCGCGGTATCGGGTTGTTGATGGGGGAGCCGGATATACATACCCAGTTTGCCGGGTTGCCTGAAGATTATCGGCAGTTATGGCAACAGCTTCCGGACATGCTGGATCTGCAACTACATACCCTGCATCCCTGTTTGCATGCATTGAGTTTAAGTATCAATGGCTGGGCAAGCTGGTGCGCCTATCAACAACAGGAATCTGAACGTCAGGGGCAGCAAAGTGAGGTTCTGCAAGAATTACTGGCAATTCGCGCGGCATGGGAATGTGTGCTTTATCACCATTATCATTCCAATACCTTGCTCAGGCAATGGCAACTCAGCCAGCAGCAGGTCACAGATTACGAGCAGTTCAATCTGAGTATTCAGCAATACGACTGGTTGTGGCAACAGGCACTGGAACTGGCGTACCAGCAACGTCTTTTCTCAGCTTTGAAAAATGCACCAGTGCAGTGTGATATTGCGCAACCAAAATTACAGGCCGTGTTCTGTATTGATGTTCGCTCAGAGCCGTACCGGCGGGCTCTCGAATCACTCAGCAGCGACATTCAGACAAAAGGCTTTGCTGGTTTTTTCGGCCTTGCGGCTGAATATCAACCTCAGGGGTGCTACTACCGCCGGCCACAGTTACCCGGTTTGCTGTCTCCGGATTACCGTTTAGTGGAGTCCGGGCTCAACGAGCCAGTTTATCATCGATTATCGATTCGCCAGGCATGGCAGCGCTTTAAACACGCCGCCCCCAGCGCATTTACCTTTGTAGAGACTTCCGGCCCCGCGTATGGATTAAAGCTGTTTCGCCAGAGTTTTGCTCCCCGGCATCAGCCAAATCATCCGGTAACGGCGTTATCGGATGGCAACAATACCCCATTACAGCTGGTGTCTTGTAAGGACCCGGAGCACGTTCTGGACGTTGTGGAAAAGACCGGATTGGCGGCGAAAATTCTTACCGGCATGGGGCTGACCGATGGTTTTGCAGAAACAATCCTGCTTGTCGGCCATGGCAGTGAAAGTCATAACAATCCTCATGCGGCAGGCCTGGATTGCGGTGCCTGTGGCGGGCAAACCGGTGAGGTAAACAGCAAGGCCCTGGCCACCATTCTGAATAACATTGAAGTGCGTGAGGAACTGCGGCATAGAGGGATTGAGATTCCCTTAAACACTCGCTTTGTTGCCGCATTACACAATACCACCACCGATGAGGTGAAATTGTTCAGCGCCGCTGAAGATACAAAAACGCAACAGGTTCAGCAATGGTTGCAACAGGCATCTGAGCTGGCCCGCCAGCAGAGGGTTGGCGGGCTGATGTCTGAATCAGACAGGCCCGGGGCAGGGCAATTATTGCGCCAGGCATTTTTGCGCCGCAGTTATGACTGGTCGCAGGTTCGTCCCGAATGGGGCCTGGCTAACAATGCCAGTTTTATCGTTGCACCAAGGTGGAAAACCAAAGGGGTTGACCTCAATGGGCGTGCTTTTCTACACGACTATGATTCGGCTAAGGATGACGGGTTTCAGCAACTTGAACAGATTATGACTGCACCGATGCTGGTTACCCATTGGATCAACTTTCAGTACTATGCATCCGTTACTGACAATCCCCATTATGGCAGTGGCAATAAGGTACTGCACAATGTCGTTGGCGGCAATATCGGTGTGTTTGAAGGGAACGGCGGCGACCTGCGCACCGGCTTAGCCATGCAGTCAGTCCATGATGGCCAGCGTTGGGTGCACCAGCCATTGCGTTTATCGGTGGTGATTGACGCCCCGCAACAGGCTATCGCCGATATTGTTATCCGGCACCCACAGATTAAGCATCTTGTGGATAATCAATGGTTGTATTTGTTTAGCGGGCTTAAGGATACTTGCCGTTATCTGAACGGCAAGTGGATACCTTTTCCTACGGCTGAGGGAGACAACCAATGAGCCTGGCCGGCAGGATGTCATATCTGCAAGGGTTAAAAGAACGGGCGATTTTTATTGTCCGGTCGGAGCCGTTTGCGGGTAACGCCCGAGGATATGGGGGCACAACAGGAAGTCACAGGGGGGCTGATGCATAACAGTGCAAAGAACCGTCATCATCCCTATTTTCAGGCATCGGCTTGTTTGCTGACGAAGCATAAAAAAGAGCGGGTAATAGCGCCTGTCCTGCGTCAGGCGCTGGGCATTGAGCTGAAGGTGGATGACACCTTCGATACTCACCAGGTGTTCGCGGAATGGGATTTCAGAGCTCAGTATTGCCCTTGCCGAATGCAGACTATTGCAAAGGCCGCTGAACAGTTGGCAGGGCATCTGCTGCGACTCTGCCCGCAGTGTCGTGCCCCCGGATATCATCCTTTCAAATCACTGGCTGGATTGCCTTGTGAACAGTGCCAGACGCCCACCGGGACGGTTATGGGCAGGTATTATCGTTGTGCAGTCTGCCAGGCCCAACACTTTGAGCCTGTCAGTGATGAATTTTCCAATCCCTTTAATTGCTCCATTTGTAATCCATGAGGTGTTTATGAACAGGTTAAAACTGGACGGTGAAATCAGCCAGGACATATCCAGGGCTGTGGCCCTTTTACGAGAAGGTGAACTGGTGGCGATACCAACTGAAACCGTTTATGGCCTGGCAGCGGATGCCAGCAATGAACAGGCTGTTGGCAAAGTCTTCAGTGCCAAGCGCAGGCCACTCAGTCATCCACTGATTGTGCATGTAGGGGAGCCGGGTCAACTGAGCGAATGGGCGACAGATATACCTGCTCTGGCCTGGCAACTGGCAGAACAATTCTGGCCGGGTCCTTTGACTCTGATCCTGAAAAAATCACCCATGGCTCCGGCTATTATCACAGGAGGGCAGGATACCATTGCCCTGCGCATACCGGGCCATCCGGTTGCATTGGCTATATTAAAAGAATTTGGTGGTGCACTGGCTGCGCCCTCGGCTAACCGTTATGGCCGTATCAGTCCCACTGCCGCGTCCCATGTGTTTGGCCAGTTCGGGGATGATGTTATGGCAGTGGTCGATGGCGGACTATGCCCTGTTGGAATTGAGTCAAGTATTGTCGATTTAAGCACTGAAGAGCCGCGAATTCTCCGCCCGGGTCTGCTTGATGGTGAACTGGTTAAGGCCGGTGTAGCCCCTTACAGGCAAGATGGGGAAAGTCAGGGACCAAGGGTGTCAGGCAGCGATCTTCGCCATTATGCGCCGGTAAAACCAGCCAGCTTATGTCCGCCAAAAGAACTTAAAACGAGAATCGAACAACAATCCGGGGGTAAAATCCAGGTCTGGTCGCTGACACCTAACCGTTATGGTTTGCAACATGTGGATTGGGTAGTGATGCCCGTTGATCCGGCTTTTTATGCCAGAGAGCTGTATTTACGACTGCATGATTTTGAAAACTCAGACAATGATCTTCTGATTATCGAACAGCCGCCTGTTACTTCACTATGGAGGGGCATAAACAACCGCCTGCAACGAGCTACCAGACTCACTACTGAGGAGTCAACAGCTTAGCGCTGGGGCTCTGAACCGGGTTTTTTATCCATAATCTGATGCAAAAGTGCCAGCAATTCGCGGTTACACTCGATGACCTTGCTGGCCATTTGCGCATCTTCAGGCATGTTCAGATACTCATCCAGAGCATCACTCTGTCGGGCCAGCGCGCTCAGCAGCTGCTGTCGGGTCGATACCATGTTTTGATCCATCAATGCGTCCTTGTCGCTTTACCATTTGTATTATTACTGCAACTGCCCACAGCATAGCCTGAGTAGGCTTATGTGAAAAGCCCCCAGAAGAGAAATATCATTCTATAGTCTGTTTTTGACAGGTTTAAGCTATTGAGATTACTTATATTTTTATATATTGGTCTATTATTAGCTCAATAAAAAGATAATTAACGCGATAGCAGTAAAATTAAACCTTCAGCTTACAGGGATGCTCCATGCGAAATAATCAGCCTGTTACACAACAAGAGCGCACGTTTGGTGAAAATGAACGATTGATTTCCACTACTGATACGCAGGGGAATATCCAGCACTGTAATGATGCGTTTGAGCGGGTCAGCGGGTTTACCCGTGAAGAACTGATTGGCCAGCCCCATAACATTATTCGTCACCCGGATATGCCACCTCTGGCTTTTAAGGTGATGTGGGAGCATCTCAAGGCCGGAAAGCCGTGGATGGGGCTGGTGAAAAATCGTTGCAAAAATGGCGACTATTACTGGGTTGATGCTTATGTCACGCCAATCACCGAGCAGGGAAAAGTGGTGGGTTATGAATCGGTGCGCTCCTGTCCCTCACGTGACAACGTGCAGCGGGCAGATAAGCTATACGCTAAATTAAAAGACAAGACCAGCCTGCCTGTTGATAAGCGGGAGATACTGCAAAAAGTCAAATATCCGCTGTTGGCATTGGCCGCTATTTTGCTGGCGGTACTTATATGGAATGTGCTCAGCCCGCTATTAGCCATGGTGATACTGAGCCTGTCTACACTTATTCTGGCTGTATTGCCCGCCATTATCATGGTCAACAAATGTAATCAGTATCTGGCCATCATACCCAGTGCCTTTTATCATCCGCTGGCGATTATGAGTTATACCGATGACGTGGGGCAGGAAGGGAAGCTCAGGGTGGCAATACACAGTATGCGTTCGCATTTAATCACAGTGTTGTCACGTATCGAAGACGCCGCTATTCAGGTGTCGGAAAAAGCCAAAAATGCGGTCAGTTTTTCCTCTGGTATTGTTGGTCAGTTAGAGCAACAACAGCAGGAGGCAGCTCAGGTTGCCACGGCCATGAACCAGATGACAACCACGATTAATGAGGTGTCTCATCGTGTGCAGGATACCTCAAAAGAAACGGGTAAGGCTGATGAATTAGCAAGCTCCGGGCGCGCTATTGCCAGACGTACGGCTGCCTCTATCGGTGGATTAAAACAATCAGTGGAAGATATTGCATCTGCCGTGGATACCCTGGCTCAGGAGTCGAAGAATATCTCCAGTGCAGCGCAGATCATCGAACAGATTGCCGAGCAAACTAACCTGTTAGCATTAAATGCCGCCATTGAAGCGGCCCGTGCCGGAGAACAGGGGCGTGGCTTTGCGGTGGTTGCCGATGAAGTCCGGCAACTTGCCAAACGCACTACCGATTCCACCCGGGATATTCACGGCATTATCCAGTCACTAGGCGCCAGCGCGACAAAAGCCGTTGAAACAGCAGGTACCGGGCAACAAAGTGCCGAAACGGGCGTCGCTCAGGTAGAGGAAACTGCCGAATTACTCAATGGTATCGGTGATGCATTGACTAAGGTTGCGGATATGTCACAGCAAATCGCGTCTGCCGTAGAGCAGCAGGCGACAGTGTCAGAGCAGGTGAATAAACAGATAGTGGATATCTCCGATCTTGCCGGCGACAGCCTGAATATGAGCAGAGAGGGGGCAAAAGAAAGTGAAGAGTTACTGGAAGTCTCAAACAGACTGTTTGAGATTGTTGAGCGGTTTCGCTAGGCCATTGACCGAATTTATCCCATCGGTGGTAAAAGAGAATTTCACCACAGAGGCACAGAGAACACAGAGGGTTAAAAGCGTTTCACCGCTGAGTCGCAAAGAGCGCGGAGGTAGCGGATATCAGAGATTTTAATCTCTGCGCGCTCTGCGTCTCCGCGGTGAGAACGAATATTTTCCTGAGGTATTACTGCTGTTCTGCTTTGGCTTTTTCCACCATTTCTCTGACATCTTCGAGCAACGCTCTGGCATCGTAGAGAATGCCATCTTTGATAGTGTATTTAACGCCGCCTACTCTTGTGGGCTGGTTGTTGTCATCCAGCATAAAATGGCCGGTACCATATAACAATTTCAGGTTGGCCAGCGGGTTATGCTCCATAATCACCAGGTCTGCAAGTTTGCCAATGCGAACAGAGCCTATATCCTCTTCCAGACCCAGGGCTTCGGCGCCATTGAGCGTGGCGGCCTGTATCACCTCCAGAGGATGAAAACCTGCCTCCTGCAACATTTCCAGCTCGCGAACATACCCAAAACCATAGATTTTGTAGATATAGCCGGAGTCTGAACCGGCAGTGACACGCCCGCCATGATTTTTATAGTCATTGATAAACTGCATCCACAGATTGAAGTTTTCCTTCCAGTCGATTTCATTGCTGGTGGTCCAGTCGAACCAGTAACTGCCATGGGCATAGCGGTTTGGCTGGAAGAAATCCCATAAAGTAGGCAGGGTATATTCATCGTGCCAGATAGCGCGCCGCTCGCGCATCAGATCACGGCTGGCTTCGTAAATCGTCATTGTAGGGTTCAGGGTGAAATCCAGTTCAATCAACTCATCGCGTACTGCATTCCATTTTTCACTGCCGGGTTCAGCAGCCTGTTGCCAGAGTTTCCCAGCTTCGGCAAAGCGGTGCTGTTCATTGTTGTAATTGTAATCTGCTGGGTAGTGCTGAATACGGCGGTCTTCAAATAACGCTTCAGGCAGACCGTACCAATGCTCCATTGTTGTCAGGCCCAGGCGGGCTGAATCCAGTACATTCATGCTCATTACATTAAGTTGTGCATGGTGCATGGCACTGCCGAGTCCTTGCTGACTGGCTTCATCAAGAGCGGCTTCCATGATTTTTGGCGTTGCACCAAAAAATTTAAGTCCCTTAGCGCCGTTGCGTTTGGCCCATTGCACCCATTCCCGCGCCTGTTTAGCACTATAGATAGGGTCGTCCCTCTCCAGACCAAATCCAAAGTAGGGGACTAGCCGGGGGGCAGTGATTTGATTCTTTGCGCTGCGTCGCACATGATCCATAACCCAGTCAGCCCCGTTGAAACTTCCGGGCTCCCGCACCGTAGTAATGCCATGAGCCAGCCACAGCTTAAACACATACTCAGCAGGAATATCATCAGCCGAGCCACCAATATGACCGTGCATGTCAATAAAGCCGGGCATAACAGTATGGCCTTCAAGTTCCAGTACTTTGTCTGTGCTCTTGATTTCAGGTCTGCCCGCCTCTTTTATCGGTACTCCGGGGTATCCGACGTTGACGATATTGGTAATACGGTTGTTTTCAATGATGATATCCAATGGCCCCTGAGGCGGTGCCCCTTCGCCATTTATCAGTGTGACGCCCCGGAGTATCAGGCGTTTCCACGGGCCCTGAGCCTCACCTTTGGGGGTGTCTGGTGCACTGGCGCCGGGCTTGGCGTAAAGTGGTGCATTAAATAGCAGCGGGATAAGAAGTACTAGCAGGTGACGATATTTCATTGTTATTCCTGTTGTTGCTGTCGCTCTGATACGCTAGCTAAACCTGTAAGTGATTAATGTGCAAGACGAATGCGACAAAAATGCGAACTATGGGATAAATATCTTCAGTTAAGACCCGTAGTTCGCTCAGTTCGTTACCAGCATCTGGTATTTCGTCTTTTCCTCCCGAGGTTATTCAGGAAGCCTTGCTGAAATCATTGTCCGGGCTGAGTCGCAATGGGCCAACCACGAAGAGATTGTGCTGTTAGTTGGGCGATTAACCGGCGGCGCGCAGTGGTATAAGCATAAAATAGTTTGGCCCGGTCAGATGTTAATAGTATGTTATATCTGTTGACGATTGGGCGCGATATAAAAAGGATAATCCTGTGAATATATTAAAAAAAAGCCTGACGGTGTTGCTGTTACTGTTGCTTATTTTGGTGGGTATCGGTTTTGTGCTGCCCTCTGAATTCAGAGTACAGCGGGATATCGTGATAGAAGCGACGCCGCAGCAGGTATATGCCAGGCTCGAAGATCTGCGTAAGTGGCAGGATTGGGGGGTATGGTTTAAGCGCGATCCGGATATGCAGTTACGTTATGAGGGGCCCGACAGTGGTATAGGTATGCGCTCTGTCTGGCAAAGTGACGCTGAGGGCAGTGGCCAGATGGAAATTATTGCCGCTGAGCCGAATAAAAGGCTGGTATACAGCTTGTATTTTCCTGAGTATGAGATGGGCAGTACGGGAGAATTCATCCTGACTGAGCAGGATGGAGGTACCAAAGTGACATGGCAGGATTATGGCGATGTAGGGCCAAACCCGTTTATGCACTATATGGCGTTGATGATGGACTCAATGATCGGGCCAGACTTTGAAACCGGTCTGGAGAATCTTAAAACGTTGGTGGAAAGTGGCCAATAAGCGCAGTTTAATGACAGTCTGTCCTGCTCCGGGTAGCCACAGGCCGGTGCAGGTGGTGTAGTGACCTTATGATGAACTCGGGACGCAGTTAACCTTACATGTCTAACCAACTCAATCAGTTACTGGCACATTGGCAGCAACGTAAGGACGATTTGCAGTGGGTGCTGGCCACGATCATTGCCACAGAAGGCTCCGCGTACCGCAAGGCCGGAGCGATGATGTTGATTAACAGTCTGGGACAATATCGGGGGCTACTCAGTGGCGGCTGCCTGGAAGCGGATATTATGCGCCAGGCAAGACGTTGCTGGGATGATGGCTGCAATCGTACTATCTGTTATGACATGCGTGAAGAAGAGGATCTGGCATGGCAGCTGGGTCTGGGGTGCGGGGGGATGGTGCAGATTCTGCTCCAGCCTGTCAGCGAAGCGAATCAATACCTGCAACTGGACACGCTGTTGATATCCTTACAGCAACACCAGCCCTGTGGCTATCTGCAATACCTGGAATTACCGTCACCCAAAAACCAGCTGCTCAGTATGGCGCAGCTCACAGCATTGCTTCCCGCGGGTTGCAAAGTCGCTCAGCTGGAACTGGAGGGGCATCGGGTGCTGGTGCAGCATATGCGCCCCGCCCCTCATCTTGCGGTTTTTGGCGGTGGGTTGGATGCCATTCCGGTGGTTGCGATCGCCAGACAACTGGGGTGGCGGATAACGTTGGTGGATCCGCGGCCAGCCAATGCCCGCGAGGCGTTTTTTGAAGGAGCGCAGATTCTGCGCGATCCTTTGTCAACCCTGGCTGAACAGCCCTGGTTGCAGACTTTAGACGGGGCAGTAGTGATGAATCATAATATGACGCTGGATGCCGAAGCTCTGTTATTGCTTCACAATGCACCGGTCCGCTATCTCGGTCTGTTGGGCCCTGATCATCGTACTGAAAAAGTGCTGAAACAGGCAGGCCTGTCAGTTACTGATTTGGCTGTTCCTCTGGCCAGCCCGGTTGGGCTAAGGCTGGGCGGTGAACTGCCTGAGTCTATCGCATTGGCAATGATCTCCGAAATGCACGCAGTACTGGAAAATAAGGACGCAAGGTCTATTTCATTGCAACTTGAATCTGAGCAGCCTGGTGCAGCAGAGCCGCGATGAGTATCGCGGCGATCATGTTAGCGGCAGGGCAAAGTCGCCGCTTTGGTGCGATTAAGCAATTGGCAGAAATCCGTAATAAGCCAATGATTTGCCATGCTTTGGCGCAATTACCTGCGGATTTGAATCCTGTTTATCTGGTTTTGGGCGCCCATTGGCAGCAAATCTCCGATGTTGTACAACGCCACTGTGAGTTTGGGAAAATTAAGCGGATCATTGCTCCTCACTGGCAAAAGGGTATGGGGTATAGTCTTAATTTTGCAATCAGTCAGCTTGCCCCTGACATTGAGCGGGTGTTGGTGTGTCTGGCCGATCAGGTGGATATCAGAGAGTCTGATTATGCCCGGTTGATGGCGCTTTCGGACCAGTATCCAAAGAACATAGTGGCTGCATATTATCAGCACACTCTGGGTGTACCTGCTATCTTTTGCAAAGCAGATTTTAATGCACTGATGCAACTGACAGGTGATAAAGGTGCCAAGGCACTGTTGTATAACAGCGGTGACAGGGTGGTTAAGTGCGAACTGCCAAGGGCTGCAAAAGATATTGACAGGCAACAGGATCTGACCAGAGAGATTTTATCAGGATAACTGACAGGGGAGAGGAAATGATTGAATTTACCTTAAATGGCAAGGTGCAGAAGGTGGAAGCGGATGCCGATATGCCGCTGCTATGGGTATTGCGTGATGTGTTGCACATGACAGGAACGAAATATGGTTGCGGCATGGCCATGTGTGGTGCCTGCACGGTGCATCTTGATGGCGACGCAATTCGCTCCTGTACGACACCGGTTTCGGCGGCAGCAGGTAAATCGGTCAGTACCATCGAGGGCTTGTCTGAAGATACGTCGCACCCTGTTCAGCAAGCCTGGCGTGAGCATAATGTGCCCCAGTGCGGTTATTGCCAGTCTGGTCAGATCATGAGCGCGGTGGCTTTATTAGATAGCAACCCAGAGCCTGATGATGCCGCCATTGATGAGTTTATGCAGGGAAACCTGTGTCGCTGTGGTACTTACCCAAGGATCAAAGCGGCGATCAAAACCGCAGCTGGCAAAATGGGGGGCAAAGCATGAATCCGATAAAGAACGCCTCCCGCCGGGAGTTTCTGAAACTGGCTGGTGTCGGCAGTGGCGCACTGGTATTAGGTACCGTTATGCCAGGCTGGGCACCAGCCTGGGCGGAATCAAAAACGGCAGAGTCGCTCAGTGAAATGAATCTGTTTGTCAGCATCGGCAGCGACGATCAGGTACATATTATCTGCCATCGCTCGGAAATGGGGCAGGGTATACGCACCGGTTTACCACAGGTAGTGGCCGATGAATTGATGGCAGACTGGAACAAAGTCAATGTGATACAAGGCCTGGCGAACGAAGCTTACGGCAGCCAGAATACTGATGGTTCGCGTTCTGTACGGCGTTTCTACCAGACCATGCGGGAAATGGGTGCCATGGCCAGAACCATGCTCGAACAGGCGGCTGCACAGCAGTGGAAGGTCTCGCAGGATGAAGTGCAGGCCAGAGATCACCAGGTTTGGCATACGGCTTCTGATCGGCATCTAAGCTATGGCGAACTGGCAGAAAAGGCCGCAACCCTGAGCGCGCCGGAAAAAGACGCACTGGTGTATAAGTCCAAGGCAGACTTCAGCTATATCGGCAAAGATGTGGCGATTGTGGATCTTGAGGATATGCTTAGCGGCAATACAGAATTTGGTATTGATATTCAGATGCCGGATATGTTGTATGCCAGTATCGAACGGGCACCAGTATTGGGTGCTAATATCGATTCGGTAGATGATACCCAGGCGAAAAAAGTCAGTGGCGTGGTGGATGTAATCACCATGCCACAGTTCAGCCTGCCCGCCGCCTTTAAACCTCTGGCGGGCGTTGCGGTGTTAGCAAGTAACACCTGGGCAGCCACGCAGGGTCGTAAAAAACTCAAGATCAGCTGGACAGACAGCGAACACGCCAGTCATGACTCGGCGAAATATCTGGATACGCTAAAACAGCGGGTGCAGAATCGTGGCAAGGTGATCCGCTCAATTGGTGATGCCTACACCGGGATGATGAATGCCGTGCAGACCCACTCGGCTTCTTATAGCCTGCCTTACCTTATTCATGCGCCTATGGAGCCCCCCGCAGCTACAGCGGTATTTAAAGACGGGCTGATGGAAATCTGGGCCTGTACCCAGACACCACAGAGTACACAGAGTACTGTGGCGCAGATTCTGGAGCTGGAAAAGGATCAGGTCAAAGTCAATGTCACGCTGCTGGGTGGTGGCTTCGGACGTAAGTCCAAGCCGGACTTTTCAGTGGAAGCGGCGCTTTTGGCAAAACAGACTGGCAAGCCGGTAAAAGTTACCTGGAGCCGGGAAGATGAGATTCAGCATGGCTATTATCATGCCATCAGCGCTCAATACTATGAGGCCGGAATGGACGATACCGGCAGAGTTACCAGCTGGTTGCAACGTACAGCGTTTCCGAGCATCAGCTGGACCTTCGACGGTAAAACCGATGCGCCTTCTGATGGTGAGTTGTCACTGGGATTTGGCGATCTGCCTTTTGCGCTGGATAACCTGTCCTGTGAAACCCAGACCGCAGAGGGCCATATTCGTATCGGCTGGGTGCGTTCGGTAAGTAACATTCAGCACGGCTTTGCCATCGGCTCTTTTGTGGATGAACTGGCGGATAAACTCGGCCGTGAACCCCGACAGATGTGGCTGGAGCTGCTGGGCAGTGACCGCCATGTGGATCCCGAGCCCGAAGGCTTTAAGTACGGTAATTACGGCGATCCCAAAGAGAAGTTCCCTATCGATACCGCACGGCTGAAAAAGGTGCTGAATCTGGTGGCAGACAAGGCCAATGTCGAACAGCAAACCGCCGCCAATGAAGCCTGGGGCATCAGTGTGCATCGCAGTTTTGTCAGCTATACCGCCGTGGCCACCAAAGTCAGGGTCAAAGAGGGCAAACTTAAGGTACTGGAAATGCACTGCGCTATAGACGCCGGCACTATTGTCAATCCCGATAGAGTGCGATCGCAAATGGAAGGCTCGATGATCTTCGGTCTGTCACTGGCCATGCTCGGAGAAATCAGCGTAGAAGAGGGCGCAGTAAAACAGTCCAACTTCCATGATTACCCGATTTTGCGCATGCATCAGTCGCCACCCATCAGCGTGTATATCGTTGAATCCGATGCGCCTCCGGGCGGCGTGGGTGAGCCCGGCGTACCGCCGGTAGCCGCCAGCCTGGCCAATGCCATATTCCGCGCCAGCGGCAAACGTATCCGCGATTTGCCGGTGAATAAGCATTTAGAGGTATAAAATTCACAAAAAGCATTGAGCCTAAATTCGATACATATTCTGTGCTGAGGAGAGTTGTTTTATTAGCTTGGCAAACATATAATCCCACATATACTTTTTGGTGGTGGTAAATATGGGACAGGTAACAATATATTTAGACGATTCCATCGAGAAAAAAATGACTGAGGCTGCGAAGTCTGCACATTTATCAAAGAGTAAATGGATAGCCCGGGTTATAAATGAGAAGGTGGCAACTGAATGGCCTCAATCTGTAGTGGATATGGCTGGCACGTGGAAAGATTTTCCAGAGGCTGATGAACTTCGCCAGACTGAGGCCAAAGACGTTGAAAGGGAACCGCTTTGATGTACGTTCTCGACACCAATACGCTCATATACTTTTTCAAGGGTGTAGGTAATGTTAGTCAACGACTGCTGTCAGTTTCCCCAAAAGATATCGGCATTCCTTCTGTGGTTGTTTATGAACTTGAGTTTGGTATTGCCAAATCAGACTCTCCCGGAAAACGGAAAAAGCAATTAGAAGAATTCATTTCTTTGGTTAATATCCTGCCATTTAGTGAAAATGAAGCAAAGCAATCCGCAGATTTACGGGCAAAGCTTGTAAGAAAGGGCACTCCCATAGGCCCTTATGATATTTTGATTGCCGGTACAGCTTTAGCGGCAAACAGTATACTTGTCACCAATAACACGAAAGAGTTTTCGCGGGTTGATAATCTCAGATTGGATAACTGGTACTGAACCGGAATCAGAGGGGCAGCAACACCTGATATATTCTGAGCGTCCATAATCCCTTGACCGTCAATAGGTGGTTTTCCTGATTATTGGCCCAGTAGCGTCTGCGCCCCGAGTCATACCATTTATTAACCCGGTTCATCCTGAAAAATCTCTTCAATGGGCAGGTTAAACAGCCTGGCGGCTTTAAATGCCAGCGGTAAACTGGGATCGAACTTGCCTTTTTCTATGGCATTGACGGTCTGGCGGGATACCTCCAGGGCGTTGGCCAGGTCGGCCTGGGTCCAGTCCCGCTCTGCCCGCAGTACCTTGAGTTTGTTTTTCATTGATATCTCCTCTGCCCCAGCAGAGTGGCGGCGATATAGGTCAGACCCATAAAGATAACCAGGTGAGAAATCTCAGCATTGAACTGGATCAGTTGTATATTTTCAGCAACTTCATACAAAATGCCTGCAATCAGTCCGGCACCCAGTGTGAATGCCATGGCCTCTAACTGAATCTTTTGTTGTAATTCATCCTGCCCCAGTAAGTGTTTTCTGTTTGCCAACAGCATGCCAATACCCAGTACAAGGTTGAGAATAAAGGCGCCGATAGTCAGCCCTTTATGTTGCCAGATAAGCAGCGGGCCAAATTGAGCCAGAGCCAGAGATAGCAGCCAGGCGACTGTCCATATGGCCAGATTAAATGTGTTTTTCTTGCAGCGCTGCTGCAGCGGATTGCCTTGCATAGGTATAATTCCTTTGTCATAAAGTAAAATAAGCTTTACTTTTCGAGCAGGTTAGTCAGGTGCTTACTGTAAGTCAAGCTTATTTGACATAAAGAGTGGTTTTAATGACATTGCGTAGATAATTCTTATCTGATGATGTGATTTTAATCTTTTGCCCCCATCCTGATATTAACCAGCGGATTTGCAACCAGAGTTATTGCATAGGTTTTGGCTCACTTCAGGAATACACTATGACCAATAAAAGGCGGCTTACCAAAAGCATACTGGCTTCGGCCTTGTTTGTCTGTCTGCTGTGGTGGATCAAGCTGGCGGAGTCCTTTGCCGGGCTGGATCTGGGGTTTCTCGGAGTGACGCCGGGGCAGTGGGGCGGTTTGGTGGGTGTGCTCGGCGGCCCGCTGGTGCATGGCTCTTACCAGCACCTGTTCAGTAATACTTTACCCTTGCTGATTTTAGGGTCGTTGCTGCTTTATGGTTATCCGCGCTCATGGCGTATTGCCGTGCTGATGATCTGGCCATTGTCCGGCCTCGGTGTCTGGCTGTTTGCCCGTGATGCGACCCATATTGGTGCCAGTGGCCTGACCCATGGCATCTTTTTTTACCTGTTTATTTCCAGTATTTTGCGTCGCGATAAAGTCTCTGTGGCGCTAATGATGATCGGTGCTTTTCTATATGGCAGCATGATCATGACCATTCTGCCCCGTGAACCCGGGATTTCTTTCGAATACCACTTTTTTGGTGCAGCAGCCGGTACGCTGGCGGGTATTCTGTTCCAGCGTATGGATCCCAGACCGACTGAAAAAAAGTATAGTTGGGAGGGTGAAGAGCAAGAGGACCCAGTTATTGGTGACGCCTGGCAGTACGGCTCTTCAGAGGAATCAGAATCATTGACTGAACACAGTGGGGACCGGTCAAAACGGGAGTAAAGCCACGCTCTGAGTGGCTTTGAGCGGGTCCGTATTTTCAGTGGATGGGCACAGATGCCTCTGACAGCGCTGTCTTCTTGTAAGTACTTGTATAAAAATGCAAAATCATAGGGATAAACGCCTCTGTGTGGCAAAAAAGAACTATGAATACATTAATCAGATTGAATTTGTGTGCCTTGCTATTGTTAACTTCTGTGGTCAGGGCGGACCCGTTAGTACAGGAATTTATTGAGGAAATTCAGATCAATAATTATGACTGTCTGGCGCAGGAACAGTTTGGTCGGCTTAATGGTCACCTGGAGTCTTCTGAATTAACCCATCAGCAGGCTTTCTATTTGAAGGTACGCAAAGCTCAGTATCAGGCCTGTGCAGGGCAATATGAACAGGCCAGTGAAATACTCGATGACCTGCTGTCTCAGCCAGTGGAGAAGAACAGCGATGAGAATCATGCTTATGCGCTGTTTCTTGCTGGTGTGGTAACGTCACCGGATAAAAAACAACAGCGTTGTGACTATTTTCGGCGCGCCGAACGCGAGGCACTTCGGGTTAGATCCGAGTCAATTCACCTGGGTGCGCAACTGGAATTAACATCATTCTGTGACATTGGTGATGATAAAATAGAGCAGAGTCTGAGTACGCTATATATGTTGCTGGAAAAATACTCCGGCGCAGAAAACAAGGCCACCCGCTCAGATATATTCAATAATATTGGCAATCTCTATCGCTTGCTGGGCCAGAACGAGCTGGCTGCTGAGCAGTATTACAAGTCCTATCAGATGTCCTTGGGTATCTATGAGGGGGAAACCCTGATGCTGCCATTGTTTAATGCAGCAAAGTCATATCTTAACAGTGCCCAGATTGAGCGTACTGAAGAGATCATGCCGGAGCTCATTCGCAAAAATATCGACATTAACACCCCATTGTCGAATGCCTGGCTGAATCAGGCGCAGGCCTATCTGGCTGAAAAACAAAGTGACTGGCAAGGATTGGAGGAGAGTTTGCTGCGCTGGTCGGTGTTTCTGCCGGCGCTGTCGATGCCGGAAATGGAGAAGGAGTACCGTCGTCTGCACGCGCGCCTTTGTTTGCAGCAAGGTGATCTGAATTGCGTATCCACCTATCTGGATAAGGCGCTGACAATGCGGCCCATGTCTGAAAGTGACGATTTGTCTTACCTGAAACTATTGGGGGACAGTTTTTACGCTCTGGAGCTACCTGAAAGTGCTCAGCAGGCGTTTAACAACTATACCCGCGCTGCTGAAAAGGCCATTGAAAAACAGCAGGCCGCCTCCCGTATTCTTGGCGTGGCGAGGATGATGACAGATATTGTCGGGTTGGAATCAAGCCTGGCGCACGTGCAGCGGCAAAAATCCCTGACGACGATGAGAATGGTCACCGGTTTGACGGTGACGGTTATTTTACTGTTGATTATGTTGTTTATGTTTTATCGGCGTCACAAGGGGCTGGCACAAATCGATGAACTCACAGGGATGTTTAATCGCAGAGCAACACTGGAAAAGCTCAGGTCGTTGCCCCGGCCTTCTCCAATGCGGGCTCATGCCTTAGCCCTGTTTGAGCTTGAGCAGCTGGATGAGATTAATGCCAGTTATGGAGAGGGTACCGGTGACAAAGCCCTTAAACAGATAGCCTCAGAAATAAAAAGTGCCACCCGCCATGGTGATGTAGTGGGGCGGGTTGGTGTGAACGAGTTTATGGTGGCTTTAAGTGATATTGATGAACTCCAGGCGCGCAAACAGATTGAGCGTATCAGCCAGTCTATCCAGGCCAATAAAATTAGAACCTCTCAGGGGCAGGTTCTTACGTTAGAACCCACCAACGCCTTGATGATTATCGATGATCTGCTACACAATGCTCAGTCAATTTATCAGAGCCTGATCCAGGCCGCTGCCCAGAGCAGAAGCCCTGGCTGACAGATGCAATACCTGTCTGAGTAGCAATGTCCTTGCTTAAGGTGGGCTTAAGTTGAATGTGATATTTAGTCTCTGTATTTCTATTTCTGGCAATAACGAAAAGGTAAGTCATGCGTCTGTTACTTGTTGAAGATGATGAGCAGTTGGCCAGAGCTTTGCAACAGGCGCTGCGTCAGGAAGGGTTTGCCGTTGACCACCTTACCAGTGGCAAGCAGGCGTTGTTGGCCATTGAGACTGCCAGTGCCGATCTGGCAATTCTTGATTTAGGTTTACCCGATATAGACGGCATTGAAGTTCTGAAGCGGGTCCGCCAGAAAAAGCAACGTATTCCTATACTGGTGCTTACGGCCCGGGATAGCACATCAGATAAAATCACCGGCCTCGATCTTGGCGCTGGTGATTTTCTTTGCAGCCACACAAAGCTATCGTAACACCATCAATGCTTCGGCAATGCTTTTTGATCGGCATTTACACTCACTGGCAGATACCCTTAACAGCCTGCCTATAGGCACAATAGATAAGACGGCCAACGCACGCAGCATGGTGTCCCCGGAGGACAATTTTATTTTTCAGGTCTGGCATCAGAATAACATGCTCCTGAGTTCTCCCGGACTTGAAAAAATACCTTTTACAGCCCTGAAAGAAGGCGTCAGGGAGGAAAATATACAGGGTTTGCGGTGGCAGGTTCTGGCTCACTTCTATCCGCAAACGGGTTACTGGGTGATGGTGGCGGAACCACTGCATCACCGGGTTGAGTTGAGTGAGGAGATGGTTCTGGCCACTCTTGTACCACTGGTTTTGAGTTTACCGATACTGGCGGTTTTGATCTCTGTGGCGATAAAACAGGGCCTTGCCCCTTTGCATCAGTTGGCTAAGGAGCTGCAAACCAAGCGCGCAGATGATCTCAGCGCTCTTCAATTACGCGATCAGAAAAAAGAGCTTAAACCCGTAGTGGAAACCATCAACAACCTGTTAGCCCGGTTAGATCTCGCATTTGCCAGAGAACGCCGTTTTGCTTCTGATGCAGCTCATGAGTTGCGCACACCGTTAAGTGTACTCAGGCTCAATGCCCATAACCTGGAAAAGGAGCTGGATTCAGGCTCTGAAAATCTGCTTCTATTGAAGCAGGGCGTGGAAAGAATGAGTCATGTCGTCGATCAGATTCTGTTGTTAAACCGCACCAATCCTGAGCATTTCAGTGTAAAGTTTGAGAAAGTCGATCTGTATAAGATCATCCAGCAGGTGATCACAGAGCTTTATCCTCAGATAGCACAAAAGCAACAACATATCAGTTTGCAGGGCCAGTCTTGTATGATGCAAGGAGATGACTTTTCACTGAGACTACTGGTGCAAAACCTGCTCACTAATGCCAATAAATACAGCCCCGTACATGGTCAGATAGAAGTAAGCCTGAATCAGAACGGGGAGCGGCTTGAGCTGATGGTTGAGGATTCAGGCCCGGGACTTAATGAGCAGGAATATGAGCGGGTATTTGACCGATTTTACCGTGTTGGTGGTGACCGGCATCCCTCTGGTGTGCCCGGTTGCGGTCTGGGGCTTGCCATCGTCCGGCATGTATTATCGCTCTATCATGGACACATCTATCTTGGCAGGTCGCAGCGCCTGGGAGGTTTAGCTGCGCGGGTCGTAATTCCCTGTGGAGGGATGAATGCTTAGGTATTACAAACGCCTGCTGTTGCTTACGGTGATAGCGCTGAACGTGACCTTTTCTGCCCGGGCGGAGTTACCTGAATTCCATCTGACACTTAACCATAACTTATTCTATCCTCAGCGTCTTGAGGTGCCTGCCGGAGAAAAAATCAGACTGATTATTGATAATCAGGATGACGCACCAGAAGAGTTTGACAGCTTTGACTTAAATCGTGAAAAAGTACTGTTTCCAGGGCGCTTTACGGTCATCTATATCGGGCCGCTTGAGCCCGGTGTCTATCATTTCTTTGGTGAGTTCCATCCCAATCAGGCTAAAGGACAAATTCGCGCAATATCAAAAGGACACGGCGGTGCTGATTAATACCATTATTTTGTTTTTGCGTGATGCGTTACCGGTATTCTGGGTAATGAGCTTATTACTGGCCCAGGGCAATAGCCTGCGAAAGAACCCTCGCTGGATATTCTGGACGGTGCCCTTTGGCCTTATTCTGGCGGCTCTGCTGATGGCTAATTTTGCAGCGCTGAGCAACAGTTTAATGGGAGCGGGTCTGGAGTGGTTTACCTTTTTACTGCATGGGCTGATTTATGCACTGGTTTTAGTTCATCTGTTTTTATTTAGATCTGCCCTGAATCATTACTGGCAATTGAGCGCTACTGCGCTCGGGGTGCTGACCATCAGCATTAATGGCAGCTATTTTCTGGTTTTTCTGGACACTTATTGGCGTACAGCACAGCACTATTGGTCATTAATTACCGGCACCATCCTCGGTTTCGGGGTCTGTTTCAGTGCCGGAATTCTGATTTACCTGCTTAATTATGCGTTATTGCAAAGGGGACGACCTCTGATTTGGGTGTTGTTGCTGTTGTTCTGGAGTACAGGGCAACTCATTTTTACCTTCAACCTGCTGGCGCAGGCAAATATCATTTCTTCCACTTCACCCATTTGGAACACCGGTGACTGGATTACTGACAGCTCTGAGCTGGGGATGGTGTTAAATACGTTAATGGGTTATGAAGCCACGCCCACCTTGCTGCAGATCATTTTCTATTTGTTGTGCATATTGTTGCCTCTTTTATTGTTTTCAATAACTGAGCGTAAATCTGGTGCGAAACACAAAACCGGAGTTTCAGAATGACAATCAGGACAATGCTGCTTTGGAGTTTCTATCTGATAACACTTACCGCGTTCTTCAGAGTCGAAGCGGACGGGCAAGTGGTAGATCGTGTTTACCATCCTTATGTTCTGGCGAATGAACATCGGCTGGAGTGGCGTTTTATGTCCCGGCAAACTGATGAAGAGAACTATCTGGCTCAGCGCATTGGCTTTGGTCATTCTGTTAACGAACGGTGGATCCTCGAGCTGTATCTGATTGGTGAACGTGATATTGAGGGTAACTTTGGCCTTGAAGCCTATGAAGTCGAAGCCCGCTGGATGCTTACCGAACAAGGTCGTTACTGGGCAGATTGGGGGATGGTATTTGAAGTCGAGAAACGACACAGTAAAGAGCAATGGGAAGCCGCTTCCGGGCTGGTGATGGAGAAAGAGTTTGGCCGCAGCAGCCTGACCCTTAACTGGTTTATGATCTATGAATGGGGCGATGCGCTGAAGGATGAACTTGAAAGTGAGTTCCGTCTGCAATACCGCTATCGCTGGATGCCTCAATTCCAGCCATCCATAGAGTTTTACAGTGGTGAAGACTACGTCGGCATGGGGCCGGCGATAATGGGGTTACAGCGTTTCGATGGTCAGAAGCAACTCAAATGGGAATTGGGTTTTATCACTGAGTTAAGTAATATCGGCAAAGATCATACTTTGCGCTTTGCACTGGAGTATGAGTTTTAAAGGAGTACTATTATGCTAGTAAAGGATATGAAGCTGCATCTGGCAGTGCATTATGTCAACGGGTCTGATAACACGCAGACAGCCAGAGCGCTGATGCGAAAGCATCGCATCGGAGCTTTGTTAGTAGTGGATAGTGAGAAGAGTCCCACAGGGATTATTACCAGCCATGATTTACTTGAGGTGGATGATTTCGTCGGTACGACGGTCGGTCTGCATACATCTTCCCCACTGATAACAGTGACTCCCGATGACAGTATTCGCCGGGTGTCAGACCTGATGATGAAACAACATTGTCACCACCTGGTGGTAGTTAGTGGATTAGAAGTGACAGGCATGATCTCCAGCCTGGATATTGTGAATTTCTATTTGCAGGCTTATAACAGTGATTGAGCCGGTTGTGTGCTTGCTAACACAGAGGGTGTTATTCAGGGCAGCATCCGTTTAAACGTGTTGTCTTTAATAAGATAGTGGTGGAACAGTCCCGCCAGGGCATGTAATCCAATCAGCCAATAACCCACACTGCCGACGGTTTCATGTAATTCCTCTATCTGTTCTGAAAGTGTTTCATTGACCGATAACAATGCGGGTAACTCCAGACCAAAAAAAGGAACAGGTTTGCCTGCACTGCTGAGTATCATCCAGCCGGCCAGTGGCATGCCCAGCATCAGCAGGTAGAGCAGACCATGCATCAATTTCGCGGCTCGTTGTTGCCAGATTGGTGGTAAAGGTGTAATGACAGGAGCAGAGTAACGCAGGCGGAAAAATATGCGAATCAGCACTAACATGCCAACACTCAGTCCCAGCATAAAGTGCCATTGTTTTAACAGCTCCCTGGGGTCACTTCCTTTAGGATAGAGTTCCCGTAACTCAATACAGGCATATACGGCTGCGATCAATACCAACATTAGCCAGTGCAGGGCAATACTGGCACCATGGTATTTTTCAGTTGTATTTTGCATTTTTCTCTCCGTTACTGATCGTAAAGCGTACAGTGTTTTCATGACAGCGCTATGATCTGCATCATGTTTGCCTTCAATTTTTAAAACTAAGCCTGGAGCCAGAACATCACACCTTGCTGGTTTAGGAACTCCTCAGCCTGCTTGCCATTCAACAGTGCCAGCGTGGCCAATATGCCCGCCTGAATACAGTGTTCCGCGGCGACAGTGACAGAACGCGGCGCATCCGTCACCGGATTACCGGTTTTTGGATTGAGGATATGGCTGTAGCGAATGCCGTCTTTACAGAGGTATCGCCGGGCATCGCCACTGGTAGCCAGACCGCCACGGGTAATGCGGATCAGTCTTAGCGCATCACCTTCTGTTTCGGGATTCTCAATACCGATGTGCCAGGCCTGTTTGTTTACCCGGGGGCGGGTCACCTGAATGTCGCCTCCAAAGTTGACGACCACAGAAACCTGTGGAGCAAGTTCCAGGCAACGCTTTGACACAGCATCCACCGCATATTCTTTACCTATTCCACCGAAGTCCAGTTCAAATCCCGTGGGTAAAGTGACGCTATTTTGATCAAATTGTACCTGCGGCCAGCCAATTAGCGGTAGCAACGCTTCCACCTCTTCGGCATGGGGTAAACGGTCTGAACCATCAAACTTCCAGACTTTTCTCAATACGCCAGAGGTAATGTCAAAGAGCCCATCACTGAGCTGATAACAGCTATCGGCAAAACACAACAGGCGGTAGGTTTCATCATCAATGATGACGCTTTTGCCATGGCTATGATTTATTTTGCTGCAGATATTGTCAGACAGGTAACGACTGTATTTCTGTTCAATGCGCCGGGCTTCAAAAAAGGCCAGAGCCGTTAATTGTCCGGCCAATTGTTTGTCTGTTGTATCTATCAACAGTTCACAGGGGCTGGCCATGGCGCTAAAGCGACCACAGAAGTGGTCGCCTTGCCAGTTAAGCTGAAATGGAGATGGTTTCACTCAACCCCCCTAAAACCGGTAACTGACCTGCGCCATTACGGCTTTGACACTGGGGTATAAATCCAGGTCCTGAAGCACCCCCGGGGCATCAAACCCCGGGTTTTTAGGATCCTGCTGATAGTATTCCAGTCTGAATGCCAGCTCTTTACCCTGGTCCAGCAATACTCCGTATTTTACGCCAAGCGTAAAAGCAGTCATCTCACCCACACGGTAGTCTGCACTGGCAAATTGTGGCAAGCCATCAGATGCCATCAGATAAGGTTGATAAAAGTCGGCTGCACTTTGCTGGTAATAACGAAAGTGAGGCTGAATGTAAGTGTTTGGTGACAGGTTATAACGCAGCCTCGAATCCAGGGTATGAGAGTCAATGTCCCAGTCATCGGTGGTAAAGCGGTAGGATATATCGGCTACACCGCTGTCCATGGCATATTTGGTTTGCCAGAACACATTGTGCCGGGTACGGTTATCAGGACGATTCTCATATACAAGCGCCTGAGTCAGCCCTTGCGTATTGACCACGCTGAGCATTTTAAAGGGATCAGTGAGGTAGCCATCCACTGCTGACACCCCATAGTTGAGTTGCATAATGGTACGACGGTTAATAACCTGGGTAACACCGAGTAAAAGATCCAGGGTATTTTTATCATCGCTGCCGGTTAACCGGGTGGCATCAAAAGCGTCCTGGTATTGCTGCTCTGAGGCGAAGTCTCGCTTAAGCGGCATGCTGGCAAAGGCAACAGGTCGTCCGCCCTCGGGATCAATACTGTCAAAAGCATAGGACAGCCCCAGTGACACGGTGGTGTTGCGCTGATTAAAATCTTTAGCCAGTGCACCATTTACGGCCATGGATAAATAATCATATTCCTTGGATACATGAAGCCCGCCGCTGACCCGGTAGTCCTGCCAGGCAGGCTGAGTCCACTGGCCATTGAGCTGCACCCGTGTATCACGGAAAGTATCATCCAGAGGAATTTCAGTGGCGGCAATGTCGTACTCGTCTTTGCCTGATGGCCGGGTGAAGGTTTGTGCCGTGGGCTGCGGCACGGCACCGGTGGCCGAGGCACCGGTCAAACCATCAATGGTCACTTTGCCATTAAAAATATGCTCGTTACCAAAATCTTTAGTGGCGGAAAATACCCCCTCTACGGCGGTTACCCGTTCAGATTCACCATAGTAAAGAATGGCGGTATCAAACTTCCACGGCTCTTCAACACTTTGTGCTTCCTGAGACACTGCGGGTGCACCGAGGAGAGTACAGGTTGCTGCGGTCAGGGCGCCGAGAATATTATTACGCTGATTCAGTTGCATCCGCAGCCACCTCCTGCAAAAGCACGGCCGCCACTGGCGGCTTCTTTGCTGAAATAAATATGATCATCCAGCGCCAAATCCACCGGGTCGGCACTCAGGGCCATTTCATCTTTTGCCAGCAGATCCCGCTCCCAGGGTTTAACACCTAAGGAGGCGCAGGCACTTAATGACAGTGCGAGACAAATTACAATAACGGGTTTACGTTTCATTTTTGAGTTCCCATGCTGGTCATTAATTGCTCGGTGTAACGTTCGCCAAGCAAGGTTTTTATTTGTTGGTGATAGACAGGTTGCTTATCCGTAAAGAACCCCTGATGAACATGGCGCAGGGTGCCTCCGGCATCGATCAGATAACTGCTGGGCATGCCCAGCAACTGATATTGCTCAGCAATATTGCCCTGTGGGTCGAACTGGATATGGAAGCTGGCAGGATGCCGTTGTAAAAACGCCTGAGCCAGCTCAGGTTCAGCGTCGAGGTTAATGGCCAGGATTACCAGCCCCTGTTCGCCATACGCGGCTTGTAACTGATTCATCCAGGTAAAGGAATGACGGCAGGGTTTGCACCATGAAGCCCAGAAATCCAGATACACCACCTTGCCCTTCAGGTCAGAGAGGCGGGACCCTAATGCCGGGTCACTGAGATTGAAGTTGGGTGCTTGTTGGGCTATTACCCCAAAACTGAGCAGGCAAAATAGTATGATGATTTGACGCACAACAGCATCCTTCAGGTAATCGTTGTTGATTAGCCTAAAGCGTGATTCTTAACGGTTCCTTAATTGTGATCATAAACTGATGTTTTTTCCGTGCGGTAGACAGGCGTCAACGAATCTGTCTGTGGACAGGAGAGTGCCGCGCTTTTGGGACCCAGTAGTAACCAGTCCTGGCGGTGGGCATGGCCCAGCTTAGTCCCTTGTTCAGAGCGAAAACAATTTAGTTTTTCGTCACTGGCAGCCAGTATACGACTATCGGGGTGTTGTTTAAGCCAGCGCCATGCCATGGCTTGTTGTTGTTCAATGGGTGTATGGTAGCCAAAGTGCGTAAACGGCATGTCTGAGAAAAGCAAAAATTGCTCTTTAAGACCAATCATAGCGAGCTCTCCACTGGCAGGAAGGTGCTTTGCGCTCTGTTCAAGGATCTTTTGTGGCGTTTTGGCCGGGGCCATCAGTAGATATCCCCAGGTACTGTAGAGTAGCCACAATAGCGGAATATAGTATGCCCAGCTGAGTGCTTTATACCGCCAACTCAGGGCCAGGCTGATAAACCCAACAACACTGCAAGTGAGCAAGAAGGACCAGGGATCCAGTTCATATTCTTTGACTAGCTGCACTATTGCATCCAGCCCGTACCAACCACCTATCGCAACAATCAGCAATACAGTGCTGATGAGCCCGGTGGTCAGCCAGAGTGCCCAGGATGCTGCTGGCTTATTGAGCATCTGTCGCAGGTAGGGGGCGGAGATTAGTGCCAGCATCGGCAACGCGGGCAGAATGTAAACGCCTCGTTTGCCCGGACTCATGCTAAAGAACAGTAATAAAAGCAGAATCCAGAATAGGGGCAGAATGATTCGCAGTTCACCTTTTTTGCAGGCTTTAACCCATTCAGGCACCAGCCAGGGGAGTAGGAGACTTAAGGGCAGCCAGAGCACCGGGATGACAGAGGTCAGGTAATACCAGAATGGCTTAATATGATGCCAGGCATCGGCATAGCGGGTTGCTGTTTGCTTAAGCATGATATTGTCACGATACGCCTGTAACGTCGTGTCATCTGAGTGACTAACGATAATTAACATAGGAATTAACCACAAGCCGATGGTGATAAGCATTACCACCGGGCCAGACCACCAGTGCCAGGCACTGCCTGTTGCCGTGCTTTGTCGGGGAAAAACACGACGAGCAATAAAAAACGGTATCAGCATCAGTACCGGTAAAAATCCGACACCCTTGGTGATAACACCCAGCCCCATGGCGGCAAATCCTAGCCAGTACCAACTCCAGCCGTCCTGAAGCAAAAGATGACGCAGCAGGCCATAGCAGCCGATGGCAATCCAGCAACTTACCATGGCATCAATTTGGGCACTTTTGGCCTGAATCACAAATTGCAGTGTCAGCAATAAAGCGCCAGCAGCAAGCATGCCGGTGGTTCTGTCCCAGAGACGTTTTGTGATATCGAAGGTCAGATATAGTGTGATCATCGAGCACAGTGCTGAGGGCAGCAAGAAAGCCAGTTTTAAGGAGCCGGTAAGCCAATAGAATATGGCGATAGACCACATAAACACGGGCGGTTTGTCAGGGTAGAGTTCGCCCCCGCGGCGGGGGAAAAACCAATCGCCCGATTGCACCATTTGCATGGCGATTTGAGCAAACCGCGGTTCGTCTGCGGGCCACGGATCGCGCAGGCCGAGGCCGGTGAAAATGATGATTACGGCGGCTGTCCAGAACAGCCATAAAACCTTGCTGTTGTATGGTCTATCCATGCAAGTCAACCTTATCGTGCAGAGGCGATTCAGCAACAGGTGTGATGGCGAACTTTGCACGACGTCGGTACAGCCTGATACCAAGTAAGGTAGAGATGATAAACAACCCTATCCCCAACAGGATCTGCCATTGTGAATCAGGTTGCAGCCCTGAGCCTGACAGCGAAAAGATCAGAGTCTGGGGCAGGTAACCCAGATAGGAGGCACAAAGGAAAGGCAGCAAAGATATCCGGGCTGACCCAGCCAGTAAATTGACCAAAAGGTTGTTGCCTACAGGGAAAAGCCGGATGGCGAGAACCGAACTGAAGGTATGGCGCCGAACGATATCGATCATCCGTTGATTTCGTCGTTTCAGACTATTAATAAAAGGGCCGTTTATCAGGTGCCTGGCGACCAGATAACTCATCAGGGCACCCATCGCTGTGACGGTCGTGGCCAGTATCACGCCAATATAAATGCCGAACACATAACCTGCCACAAACGCCGATATTTGTCGGGGCAGACCCATGGCGGTCAGCACACTGAAAGTAATACTGAAAAGCACAATATTCAGACTGATATCGTGGCTTATCCAGCTACTGAGTTGTGTGGGGGGCCAGGTCTCAAATATGTCTGAACCGGAAATGAGCCAGCCTAACGTCAGTAACAGTGCCAGCCATATCATGCCCGAGTAATAGCGCAAATAAGAACCTATGCTTAACATCAATTCAGTGTTCTTCGCTTTGAACCGGCAGACGATTGCGTTTTTGCAGCCAGATCACACCGAGCATATCGATAACACCGGCCCAGGCCCGATTCAGCATAGTGTATTTGGAGGTGCCCGTATGTCTGGCTCTGTGATTGACTTCGACAATTCGGATACTGCCGCCACTGCGTTTGATCAGGGCTGGTAAGAAACGGTGCATATGATCGAAATAGGGAAGTTTGATAAAGGTTGAGCGCGGGAATATTTTCAAACCACAGCCGGTATCCGGCGTATCATCCTTTAGCAAAGTGCTGCGAATACTATTGGCAATGCGGCTTTGCAGTAACTTCCAGCGACTGTCATGGCGACATTTTCGGTATCCTGCGATACAAAAGTCTGCGCCCTGTGCAAATTCATTGGCCACTATCAGTAGTTTGGGAATGTCGGTCGGATCGTTCTGCCCATCTCCGTCCAGGGTCGCAACTAATTCGCCGCGGGCTATCAGCACACCATTATATACAGCGGTGCTCTGGCCGGTTGAATGTGCATGCCTGAGAATACGAATGCTGGCAGAATACTGTTGCTGAGCCAGTTTCAGTTTATTAAAGGTCTGATCATCACTGCCATCGTCGACCACGATAATTTCAAAACTGCACAAATCGCTCAGAGCGTTAATAATCTCTTCGATAAGCTTAAGGACGTTTTCCTGTTCATTTTTAGCGGGGATAACTACGCTCAGCTTTGTCATTACGGCAACACGTCTGATCTGGAATGTCTGCCAACATAGCGACTATTGCTTAAGGCAGCCTTAAGATTAAGTTTGCACACTGGCATTCCGGTAAGTTCAGAGATAAAAGATATGTGTATCCTGATCACTGGTGTCGCGGGATTTATCGGTAGTTCCGTTGCCAGGCAATTGTGTCAACAGGGCCTGGAGGTAGTGGGTATCGATAACCTTAATGACTATTACAGCCCGCAACTAAAGCAAGACCGACTAAGCACGCTGAAGACGTTTCCACAATTCACTTTCTATTCCCTTGATATCGCCGATAGTGAGGGGCTGAATGCGCTTTTCCGGGATTGTTCTTTCACTCGCGTGATTCATCTGGCTGCCCAGGCCGGTGTACGTTATTCCATTGATCATCCTCAGGCCTATACGCTGTCTAATCTTGTTGGTTTTATGAATATTCTGGAGGCCTGCCGGCATCATCAGATTGCACATCTGCTGTTTGCCTCATCCAGCTCTGTATATGGTAATCAAAAGAAGGTGCCCTTTAGCGAGACCGATACCACAGACAGTCCGGTTTCTCTGTATGCGGCGACTAAGAAAGCGAATGAGTTATTGGCCTACAGCTACAGCCATCTCTATCAGTTACCGGTGACCGGCTTGCGCTTTTTCACTGTTTATGGCCCCTGGGGTCGGCCGGATATGGCGCCCTGGCTGTTTACCCGGGCGATTCTGGAAAACAGACCAATTAAGGTATTTAATCACGGACAACTGAAGCGTGACTTTACCTATATCGACGATATTGTCAGCGGGGTCAACAACGTTCTGGCAATGCCTCCTGTATCTTTGAATTCGGCACCACCCTATGCCATTTATAATATCGGCAATAACCAACCCGTTAAGTTGCTTGATTTTATTGCCTGTATTGAGAGGGCTTGTGGCAAGCCTGCAAAGCTTGAAATGCTGGAGATGCAGCCCGGTGATGTTTATCAAACCTGCGCTGATATCACCGCTTTGCAACAAAAGACCGGCTTTGCGCCCCAAACTCCTCTGGAACAAGGAATACGGGAGTTTGTCGACTGGTATCGGCACTACGCAGATAACTGAAAGAGGCTGAAAACAGTCTATTGCAGACAACGGCGGGCAAACAGGGTAAACTGCGCGCCGTTTAATTTCTGTGTTCGTGTCGTTTACACCTACCCCTGTTCCACTAAGGCTATTATGATTTCCACCGCAAATATCACCATGCAATTTGGCGCTAAGCCGCTGTTTGAAAATATCTCCGTTAAATTTGGCGAAGGTAATCGCTACGGCCTGATTGGCGCCAATGGCTGTGGAAAATCGACCCTGATGAAAATTCTGGCGAGCAAGCTCGAACCCTCTGCCGGGCAGGTGATGCTGGACAGTAACGACAGAGTAGGCGTGCTGGGGCAGGACCAGTTCGCTTATGAACAGTACAGCGTGGTAGATACGGTGATCATGGGCCACAAAGAATTGTGGCAGGTCAAGCAGGAGCGGGATCGTATCTACTCATTGCCTGAAATGAGTGAAGAAGACGGCATGAAAGTGGCTGATCTGGAAACTGAGTTTGCCGAAATGGACGGTTATACTGCCGAGTCCCGCGCCGGCGAGTTGCTGCTGGGCCTGGATATTCCGGTTGAACAGCATTTCGGCCCCATGAGTGAAGTGGCTCCGGGCTGGAAACTCAGAGTGTTATTGGCTCAGGTATTGTTTGCCGAGCCCGATATCATGTTGCTGGATGAGCCTACCAATAACCTGGATATTAACTCGATTCGCTGGCTGGAGCAGGTGCTGGCACAGCGCCAGGCCACGATGATTATCATTTCCCATGACCGTCACTTCCTAAATCAGGTGTGTACCCATATGGCCGATCTGGACTATGGTGAATTGCGTCTGTATCCGGGTAACTATGATGAGTATATGACGGCGGCGACTCAGGCCAGAGAGCAGTTGCTGAATGAAAATGCCCGTAAGAAAGAGAAAATTGCCGAGCTGCAAACCTTTGTCAGCCGTTTTTCAGCCAATGCCTCAAAGGCTAAACAGGCCACATCCAGAGCACGCCAGATCGAAAAAATCGAACTGGCAGAAGTCAAGGCGTCGAGCCGGGTCAGCCCATTTATCCGCTTTAATCAGCACAAGAAGCTGTATCGCAATGCGCTGGAGCTGGAGCAGCTCAGCAGTGGTTATGACAAGCCGCTGTTCAGTGGTCTGAGCCTGATGCTTGAAGTGGGTGAGAAGATTGCAGTTATTGGCCCCAACGGCATTGGTAAAACCACCTTGCTGAAAACCCTGATGGGCCAGCTGACGCCGAAGTCGGGCACGGTGAAATGGTCAGAAAATGCCAGCATTGGCTATTATGCACAGGATCACAGCGCGGATTTCGCCGTCGAGATGAGTGTGTTTGACTGGATGAATCAGTGGAAAAACGCCAGTGATGATGAACAGACCATTCGCGGTATTCTCGGGCGTATGCTGTTTTCACAGGATGACATCAAAAAGTCTGTTAAAGCCTTATCCGGTGGTGAAAAGGGCCGTATGTTATTCGGTAAACTGATTAACCAGCAGCCCAATGTACTGGTGATGGATGAGCCTACTAACCACCTGGATATGGAATCCATTGAGGCACTGAATCTGGCGCTGGAAAACTATCAGGGGACGTTGATTTTTGTGTCCCATGATCGTGAGTTTGTGTCATCACTGGCCACCCGTGTGCTGGATATGACCAACGATGGCATCGTCGATTTTCAGGGGCCTTATGAAGAGTACCTGCGTCACTGCGAGCAGAAAGCCAGGGTTAATGGCTGATATCCCGGCAGGCTTCTTCGGGTAGTTCAATTTCGATGGTGGTGTGGGCGAGTTCAAAAGTTGCCAGTTTTTCACTCACCTGGTCTTTAAGTTGCTGATACTGCTGTGCTGAGAGCGGATATTCACTGACCAGATGCACTGTCAGCACATGTTTTTCACCGTCCAGAGACCACAAGTGCAGATGGTGGGCGCCGGTTACAGCATCAATATTCACCAGCGTGTGGCGGATTTGCTCTAACAATTCAGGGTCAGGTGTGCGCTGCAAAAACAGGCCCAGACTGGTGTAGGTATGGCGAAGCACATTTACCAGAATAAACAGACTGAAACCAATAGCGAGAATAGGGTCGAGAATCGGCCAGTCGACCACCATCATCACCAGACTGACGATCATTACCGCCACCCAGCCAAACATGTCTTCCAGCAAATGCCAGTTAAGAATTTTCTCATTCTGAGTTTTGCCACCATGTAACTTCCAGGCCGCGTAGCCGTTAACACCAATTCCCAGCAGAGACAGTGCAAACATGCCGGTGGCGTGGGGCATCTCTGGTGCCCAAAGCCTGGGTATGGCTTCAGATAACACCCAGATAGTACCGCCGCTCAGCACCACACCATTAAGTACGGCCGATAACAGCGATAAGCGCTTAAACCCATAGGTAAAATGATGGTCAGCCGGTTTATCAGACAGTTTACTCGCCAGCCACGCCAGCCCGATAGACAATGCATCGCCTAAGTCATGTACCGCATCAGCCATAATTGCAGTACTGTTGGTTAACAGCCCGCCGACAAACTCGATAATGGAGAAGCCCAGATTCAGAAAAAATGCGGTGGCGATCCTGTCCTGAGGCGGAGTATGGTGATGATGGTGGTCGTGCATCTTACCTGACTGGCTGGATTACGTTGGTGTTCAGACTAACCCGATATCCTTATACGGACAACATTTTCAGCCTCGCTTTTTACCCGGCTTCGGTGTTATTTTATCTTTCTTTTCATACTTTTAGCGGAGTTCTGCTTTGTCTCGTAACGCTTATACCTGGATTTTATTGTTGTTTGGCTGCATTGGTGCACTGTTGGCTCATCAATACCAGAGCCCGCAATGGAAAGAGCAGAGCTACCTGTATGAAACCTTTGAAACGGTTGATGGCAAACTCAAATATCGTCACCAGGGGGAAGAGATACTCATTGAAGAGCTGGTGGATTATGCCGACTCGCCACTGCGCCAGTCAGCGCTGGATCAGCTTGAAGGCGACCCCGAACTTAACCGTCAGTGGGTGAAAATGCCGGATAATGAAATCGTATTACTGAAAACCGATTATCATTATGGCGTCTGGTCATTGTTACCTGCCTTTATCACCGTTGCGCTATGCCTGATTTGTCGTGAACCCATTATTGCCTTGCTAGGCGGCATTGTTTGTGGGGCTTTTTTAATGGGGCAGCCGGATATTATTGACAAGGTTCTGATCCCCAGTCTTGGTACCGAAAGTGCGGCGGCAATTCTGGTGTTGTACTTATGGTTGCTTGGAGGACTGACCGGCATCTGGGGAAAAACCGGCGCAGCGCAGGCTTTTGCACAGAGCATGACCAAACATTTCGTACGCGGTCCGCGCAGTGCCAAAGTAGTGACCTGGATGCTGGGGATCCTGTTTTTTCAGGGCGGAACAATCAGTACTGTACTGGTGGGCACTACGGTCAGACCCATAGCCGATAAAGCCGGTGTCAGCCACGAAGAACTCAGCTATGTGGTGGACTCCACCGCGTCGCCCATTGCGGTGTTCCTGGCTTTTAATGCCTGGCCCGCGTATGTGCAGGCGTTCATCTTTGTTCCCGGTGTAGCATTTCTTGCTACGGAGGCCGATCGTATAGCGTTTTTCTTTTCCAGCGTGCCTTTAAGTTTTTACGCCATTCTGGCGGTTTTCGGAACCTTTTTGCTGAGCATGAATATTCTTACCTTTTCCGGTTCACGGCTGAAAAAAGCTAATCAGCGAGCCGCGCAAACCGGTCAGTTAAATGCACCACAAGCCAGGCCAATGAGCTCAGGGGAGATCCATCGAGCCCATGTACCTGATCATTATCGACCGAATCAATGGGAGTTTATTCTGCCGCTGATAACCTTGTTAGGGATTGCAGTGGGTAGCTTCGTTTTACTGGGTACCCCAAAAGTGAATTGGGCCTTTGGTGCCGCGTTGATACTGGCGGCGACTATCGCTCTGGTGAAGGGCATGTCGCTGGAAGATTTGCTCGATGGTTTCGGTGATGGCTGGAAAAGCGTGGTCGTGGCATCAGTGGTGCTGATGCTGGCAATCACCATCGGTGGCATCAGTAAAGAGGTGGGGGGTGGTCTGTATCTGATCGATCTGCTTGGTGAGCGTTTACCTTTCTGGTTGTTACCCGTGACGTTACAGCTGATTACCATGATTATTGCTTTTTCTACCGGCACCAGTTGGGGAACCTACGCTATCGCATTCCCCCTGGCCATGCCACTGGCCTGGGTGATCGCCATGGATCAGCAATTGGCCAATCCTGAGCTGTTTATGATGGTGTGTTTTGCCACAGTGCTGAATGGCAGCGTATATGGCGACCAATGCTCACCTATATCTGACTCCACTATCCTGAGTTCCATGACCACCGGCTGTGATTTAATGGATCATGTTAAATCTCAGCTTTATCCCGCCACACTGGCAGCAAGCCTGGCCGCAGGTTTATGGACTGTGATCGCCGTTTTCAGTCTGTAATTCTGTTCGTAAGTTTTCAGGCTAAATTACGTTTTTTCTTGTCATATATCGTATGAGCCGATATGTTGTAGCGACGAAAGACATGTTTTGTGAGATGAATGAATGTATTTCTGAGTAAAACCCTTTGGTGTGCAGATTTTTGTCTGTAATCGCTACTGTTGTTTTACATCTCGCAAACTGTACTTTCGTACTATAACAATAAGGCGTTGTTGAAACAGACAAACCGGTAAGAGTTTGAAGAGCAACGCTAAAAATGCGGTGCGGTTGTTCCACAAGGTTCATCGTACCAACGATATAAAAACGACAAGTTGGAGAAGGTCTATGCCTACCCAAATCACACATCTATCTAAAAGTATTAAGTTTGCTCTCACATCAGCAGCTGCTGCCAGCCTGGCGGTAAGTTTAAATGTTTCAGCGCAGGAGGATGATTCCAATGCAGCAGAAACCGGTCCGGTTGAGAAAATAGCCATTGTCGGTACCCGTGCCGCACCGCGTTCAGTAGGCGACTCTGCGGTACCTCTGGATATTATTGGTGCCGATGAATTTGCCGCACAGGGCGCCACTGACATGATGTCAATGATGAGCACCGTTGTGCCCTCGTTTAACGTTAATGACCAGCCCATTAATGATGCCTCGACGCTGGTAAGACCGGCTAACCTTCGTGGGCTGGCCTCAGACCACACCCTGGTGCTGGTAAACGGTAAGCGCCGTCATCGCAGTGCGGTGATTACGTTCCTTGGCGGGAGTTTGTCTGATGGTGCCCAGGGCCCCGATATTTCAAATATTCCCGCCGTTGCACTGAAACAGGTTGAAGTGCTGCGCGATGGCGCCGCTGCGCAGTATGGTTCCGATGCGATCGCCGGAGTAATCAATTTTGTTCTTAAGGATGACGCCGACGGGGGCATGATTGAAGCCCGTTGGGGCGAAACCATGGAAGGAGACGGCGACACCCTTCAGGTAGCCGGTAATATTGGTTTGCCGCTGACCGATGATGGTTTTGCCAACTTCTCCATGGAGTACCGTGAAGCGGATGCTACCAGTCGCAGTGTACAGCGTGATGATGCCGCAGCACTGGCAGCAGGGGGTAACCCGGATATTGAAAACCCCGCGCAAATCTGGGGTACACCAAAAATTAAATATGACTTTAAACTGGTGGGTAACTTTGGTCTGGACCTGGGCAACGATAAAGAAGCCTATATGTTCACCAATTGGGCCGAACGTGAAATAGACGGTGGTTTTTATTACCGTAACCCTCATACCCGTGGGGGAGTGTATAGCGGCGGAATTGAGCCTGCAGATTTGAACGGCGATGGCGTGATCGATGAAGATGAAGGGCATCAACTTTTGTTGGTAGGTGATCTGACCGACGATATGAGTGCTAATTGCCCCACCGATATCCGCGTGGGGGATAACGTACTGGATAATCCGCGATATATCAGTGAAGTGGCTAATAACCCTGATTGCTGGGCTTTCAATGAGATGTTCCCCGGCGGCTTTACGCCACGCTTCGGCGGTATCGTAACTGACGCATCCATTGCAATGGGTACAAAAGGCTACACCGAGAGTGAGTGGTTTTATGATATCAGTATCGGCATGGGCTACTCGCAAATTGAGTATTCAATCCGCAATACTGTGAACCCCTCACTGGGCCCGAATACGCCGACGGAGTTTGCGCCTGGTACTGCCAGCCAGCTGGAACAGAATTTCAACTTCGATGTGTCCAGATTATTTGAAATGGACAGCCTGTACGAGCCACTGGCCTTTGCGGCTGGTATTGAATATCGCCGTGAAACCTTTAAGCAGGAAGCGGGCGATCCGGCTTCGTTTGCTGTTGGTTCACTGGCCTTTAACCCGGCTACCGGTACCTCTCAGGGCTTTGGTATAGGTTCAAACGGTTTCCCTGGTATCAAACCTGAAGCGGCAGGTGAATGGAGCCGTGGCAACTGGGCAGGCTTTGTGGATGTGGAAGCTTATGTCACCGAAAACCTGATGATTGGCGCCGCAGCCCGTTATGAAGATTTCACCGACTTCGGATCAACCTTTAACGGTAAGCTGTCAGCCCGTTTGCAGATGACGGATACCTTCGCGATACGTGGCGCCGTCAGCACCGGCTTTAAAGCACCCACTGTTGGTCAGAGTAATGTTATTAATGTAACCACTGCGTTTGTGGGTACACAGCTGCAGGACCAGGCCTTGTTGCCACCCACCAACCCCATTGCGGCACTAAAAGGTGGTGAGCCACTGGAGCCTGAAGACTCTGTAGCCTACAGCTTTGGTTTAGTGGGTGAGTTTGAAAACGGTTTGTATCTGACCATCGATTACTTCAATGTGGAAGTGACCGATCGTTTGAGCCGTACTTCCGCTATTCCGCTGACCCAGGAAGATATCGATGCGCTTCTGGCTCAGGGTATTCGTGATGCGACCAGCTTCAGCAGTGTGGTGTACTTTACCAATGACTTTGATACCACCACGCAGGGTATCGATGTGGTGATGAACTACAGCAATGAAGTGTTTGGCGGTGATATGAAATACTCACTGGCTTACAACTGGACGGACACCACGGTGGATGATTTCAACCCGGATAACATCAACCTTGCCAAGGTGGAAATGCTGGAAGACAACCTGCCAGCGCACCGTGGAACCTATACCATGAACTGGTCAAAAGAAGATTTCAGAGCGCTGATGCGTCTGAACTACTTTGGCGAGTATTATGAAGATCATGTGGATGCTGGTGGCGGTCTGGATATCTATCCAGGTTCTGAGCTGACCGTTGATCTAGAACTGGGTTACTTCCTGACCGATGATTTCCAGATTGCCGGTGGGGCCAAGAACCTTTTCGACAATGTACCTGATGATAATCCTTTTGCCGGTGTGGTGGGCTCTAAATATCCCACCACTGCGCCAATGGGTATCAATGGTGGCTTCTACTACATAAGAGGGATCTACACCTTCTAAGTCAAAAGAGTTGATAGTGAAAGCAAAAGCCGCTGCCTGCCAGGACAGCGGCTTTTTTTATTGAGGCATTGAGACTTATCGGTAATCCGGCTGCAACGCTGGGTATACTGTTGTGCATAGGGAAGATATGATCAGACTTCCGTGGGATTCGCGAGCTCAGACAGCTTTATGTATATTGCGTTGCCAAATCAGCCAGACTGGCCGGCACTGATTAAATCCGGCAGCCGGGTATTTCTCGGCTCTAATGCCGGTGTGCCAAACGGGTTAATAGATGATCTGATCAAAGACAGTCATGGTCTGCATGATATTGAGATTGTCCATACTCTGACTCTGTCCGACAGTCGCTGGGTAGAACCCGAGTACAGTGAACTGTTTAAGGTCAATACCCTGTTTATCGGTAGTGACAAAATTCGCAGGGCAGTGGCAGAAGGCCGGGCGGACTATACGCCGTGTTTTTTATCCGAGGTTCATTCATTGTTTGAACAGGATATTTTGCCGTTGGATGCGGCATTGATCATGATCAGTCCGCCGGATCAATACGGCTATTGTTCGCTGGGCGTTGCGGTCGATGTTACCCTGTCGGCGGTACGTAAGGCGAAACGGGTTATTGCCCAGATCAATCCGTTAATGCCCCGTACCAGTGGCCACTCCTTTATTCATGTCAGTGAACTGGATGCGTGCATTGAACGGCAACAGGCATTGCCGGTCCTGCCTGATTACGAGCCGGATAAAAAAACCGAACGCATCGGCCAATATGTATCGATGTTGGTGGAAGATGGTGCGACCATCCAGCTTGGCGTTGGCAAAATTCCCAATGCCGTATTGCGTTATCTGCACAATCACAAAGACCTGGGGGTCCACAGTGAATTGATTACCGATGGCGTTATCGATTTAATCGCTAAGGGTGTTATCAATAATCGCAATAAGACCTTTCATCCCGGCAAAACGGTTACCAGCTTCTGTCTCGGCAGCCAGAGGTTGTATGACTTTGTACATAATAATCCCCATGTGGAGTTTTATCCCAGCAGCTATGTGAACTCACCGGTTAACATTGCCCGCAATCACAACATGGTCGCCATCAACAGTGCACTGGAAGTGGATCTGACCGGGCAGGTGGTGGCAGACTCTATTGGCTATCAGTTTTATAGTGGTATAGGTGGTCAGGTCGATTTTATCCGCGGTGCCGCCCTGAGCCCCGGTGGCAAGCCCATTATTGCACTGCCCTCGACGGCAAAGCAGGGAACGATATCGCGCATTGTGCCTACTATTACTCCGGGCAGTGGGGTGGTGACCTCAAGAGGGCATGTGCATTATGTGGTCACTGAGTTTGGGGTAGCCTCATTAAAAGGGCGCAGTATTCGGGAGCGGGCGCTGGAATTGATTCGGGTGGCGCACCCTAAGTTTCGTGCCGAGTTGCTGGAAAAGGTGCGTGAGCATTACTGGGTGCCGCATTATCAGAAGGACTATCCCAGAGAAGTTCCGGAACTGAGTCCGATTAATGTAAAAACCCTGCGTGTTGAGGGCCAGAATTATGATCTGCGTCCATTGAACCCGGCGGATGAACGGCGTTTACAGGAGTTTTTCTATTCCCATACTAAAGAAACCCTATATTTAAGGTATAACCATATTCCCACTCAGATGACCCGTGAAAAGTCCTGTGGGCTGGTAAGTGTGGATCAGTCAAGAGATCTTGCCTTATGTATAGTGAAACAATATGGCTCGGTGTCTGAAATCCAGGCGGTTGGTCGGTACTATCTGAGTAACGACGGCCAATCCTGCGAGGTCGCTTTTGTGACCCGTGAGAGCAACAGGGGGAAGGGTATGGCCAAGCAGTTATTGAGCGAAATGGCCAACATAGCGAAACAACGAGGGGTAAAAATGATGCAGGCTTATGTAAGGGCCGACAATAAAACCATGTTGCGAATTTTCGAAAATGCCAGTTTTGTCCGTGAGCCCACTGAAGAGCCCGGTGAAGTGATGTTACGCCTGTCGCTGGAGAGTCAATGAGCCTGTTATTTATCAGTCATCCTAAATGCAGTGAGCACGATGTCGGCAATGAACATCCCGAATGTCCGGAGCGGCTGGATGCGATTAACGATAGGTTGATCGCCTCCGGCATGGAGTTTTCTGTTGTAAGACAGCAGGCCATAGCAGCTGACCGGACTCAGTTATATCGCGCGCATAGCCCGGAATATGTGGACAGGGTGTTTGCGTTGTCACCGGAGTCAGGCCAGGTCCAGATGGATCCGGATACTCAAATGATGCCGCACAGTCTGGAGGCGGCCTTGTATGCGGCGGGCGCCAATATTCAGGCGGTGGATGCAGTATTATCCGGGGAAATGTCCCAGGCATTTTGTGCGGTGCGCCCGCCAGGGCACCATGCAGAACGGGATAAGGCGATGGGATTTTGTCTGTTTAACAATATTGCCGTGGGTGCCATGCACGCCTTGCATCAGTATGGTCTGAAACGCATTGCTATCGTGGATTTTGATGTGCACCATGGCAATGGCACCGAGAATATCTTTTTTAATGATCAACGGGTGCTTTTTTGTTCCAGCTACGAATATCCCTTCTATCCCTATAATGTGGGGCCTGGCAATGAGCATATACTCAACCTGCCACTACCGGCGGGCACGGATAGTGAAGCCTTTCAGCAGGCCATTCAGGACCGCTGGCTGGATAAGCTGGATGCGTTTGCCCCTGAGTTGATTATGATATCTGCCGGTTTTGATGCGCATTTTGAAGATGATATGGCTCACTTTAAGCTGGTGGAAACCGACTATCACTGGATCACCAGTCAGCTTAAGGCGCTGGCCAATAAACATTGCCAGGGACGCATGGTCTCAACCCTTGAGGGGGGCTATGCCCTGAGCGCGCTGGGCCGCAGTGTGATTGTGCACCTTAAGGCAATGTTGGATTAGGGCGTGTTGAGCTTGGCCGGAACGCCTAGAGTGTTCGTAGCGTATTGATATTGTGTTATTGCTATTTGTGAGAGCATGTAAACCAGATTCACTCTGCCTTGTCTGAATACGCGACAAACTGCTGCAGAAATCAACATCAACAAGGATTTCAGGCAATAAAAAGGTCGACGCTATGGTCGACCTTTTCGTTATTTACAACAGGCTGTCAGTTTAAAAGCCGCACTGACGGCCCTGGTTTTGTTCATCAAGCCAGGTTTTCAGGGGGGCGAAGTAGTCCAGTACTGCGGTGGCATCCATTTGCGCTGAACCGGTCAGGCTCTCAAGAGCTTCCTGCCAGGGGCGACTCTGACCCATCTCCAGCATGGCATTGAGGGCTTCACCGGCCTCTTTGCTGCCATAGATTGAACAGCGATGAATTGGACCTTTATCTCCGGCAATTTCACACAGGGCTTTGTGAAACTGGAATTGCAGTATATGCGCCAGAAAGTAACGGGTGTAGGGTGTATTACCCGGCACATGGTACTTTGAACCTGGGTCAAAGGCATCGGCAGGCCTCTCGATGGGCGCTCTGACGCCCTGATATTTCTCGCGCAGCTCCCACCAGGCCTGGTTGTAATTTTCTGGTTTGACTTCACCGGAAAGCACTTTCCAGCGCCACTGATCTACCATCAGCCCGAAGGGAATAAAGGCGATCTTGTCCAGAGCCACCTGCATCAGCATACCAATATCGTTAGACTCATCGGGGATCTCATCAATCAGGTCAATTTGCTTAAGGTATTTTGGCGTAATCGACAGCGCAATTGTGTCACCGATGGCTTCATGGAAGCCGTCATTGGCCGAACCACGGTATAACAGCGGCTGGTCTTTATAGGCGCGTTGATAATAGTTATGCCCCAGTTCGTGGTGAATGACATTAAACTCTTCACCGGTTTTCTGGATACACATCTTGATACGCAGATCGTCTTTATCATCAATATCCCAGGCCGAGGCATGGCAGATTACATCTCTGTCGCGGGGTTTGGTAAATTGTGAACGCTCCCAGAAGGTTTCTGGCAGTTCTGCAAAGCCCAATGAGCTAAAGAAAGACTCTGCCTGTTCGACCATTTTTATCTCGTCATAATTCTGATCTTTGAGGGCCGCGGTCACATCCGGTACCGTCATCTTTTGCTCAGGTTTCACCAGTTCGTATATATTGCCCCAGGTCTGCGCCCACATATTGCCCAGCAAGTGAGCCGGAATCGGCAAATCCTGCGGCACTACATCGGTACCGTAGTGTTCGCCCAGTTTGGCGCGCACGTGACAATGCAGGGCATCATAAAAAGGTTTTACCTGATTCCAGGTGCGGTCCAGTTCAGGGCCGAACTCTTCGGCGGGCATATCATACTTGCCACGCCACAGCTCGCTGGTGTCAGCGAAGCCCAGCTCCTGTGCACCTTCATTAGCCAGGGTTACCAGCTCTTCATACAAAGGCTTCATGGGCGGGCTGATTTGCCGCCAGCCCTGCCAGATATCCAGCAGTTCCTCGTGATCACGTACTCTGGCCATTTTCGCGGTCATTTCGCCCAGGCTCATGCATTCGCCGTCTTGTGGGCAATATTTACCTTTCCCGTACATACCATCTAACTCAGAAGAGAGTTTGGCAAGCCGTTCAGATTTCTCAGAATCGGAGGGTGGGGCCAGAACAAAGGAATTCACCAGCAAATTCAGCTGGCGGCGGGTATCGGCATCCACCTGCACGTCACTGAATTTGGCGGCTTCTTTGGCCAGTTCCGCCTGTCGGGATGAAAGCTTCTCACTTAAATAGGCGGAAACGGCGGAGGTGTCCTGATTGATATAGGTTGCATAGGCCCACGCGGCCTGAACCGCGGGTAACTGTAATTTTTCCAGTTCAGCCTGAGCTTCCTGCAAGAAGATGCGCGCATCTTCTGGTGTGAGAGTCCTGGCTGTCTCTTGTTTTTGCGTTTGTGGTGGCTGTTGGCAGGCTGTAGTACCCAAAGCCAGCGCCACTAAAATAGCTGGCATTGATAATTTCTGTCGTAACATAGTATTCCCTTATTTGATTATTGTTATCTGGCTGACAAGAAGCGTCGCCGGTAGAGCCAGTATATCAAGCTAAGCGCATATTGGTATCTGCGTGGTGGGGTGTGCAGGGGTAAAATAAAAAAGACCCGGTTTCAAAAAAGCGCTAGTGAAATCGGGTCCAGGGAGAAGGGAAAACATTTTTAGTGCCACTGATTATTACGACCTGTTCAGCCAGCGTTCAGTTCCGTTAAAATTGAATTGTTCACTTAATTTTGGTTAAAACTCAACAATATCATAAGGTTGCACTCATCCGACCAGGAGGTATTCGTAACAGAATGTAACGCTGGGGGTGTCAGAACTTTTTCAAACAAGCGCTTGAAATTGACTGTATATAAGTATAAATTCAAACTACTGTTTGAATCGGGCGTTTGATACATGGCGATGGATACCAAAACACAAATTCTGAATGCCGCCGAGCGGTTGTTCGCCGAACATGGCTTTGGTGATACTTCTTTGCGGGCAATAACAACCGAGGCCAAAGTTAATCTGGCGTCGGTCAATTATCATTTTGGCTCTAAGAAACAACTGATCCAGGAAGTGCTGCAGCGCTATCTTAAAGTCTTTATGCCACAAGTAGACCAACAGATTATCACCTTACTTGCGAAACATCCCAAACCAGATGTGGAGCAGGTTTTTACCAGTCTGGTGAAACCATTGCTGCTGCTTAATCAGGTGCGCCCTGATGGTACTGCACTGTTTGTGCGTCTGTTGGGCCGCGGATATTCTGAATCGCAGGGTCACCTGCGTAAGTATATTACCTTTCACTATGGGCAAATGCTGAAGAGTTTCGTGAATGCGGTGCATCTGGCAGTGCCGGATTTGTCCAGCGCGGAGCTGTTCTGGCGATTGCACTTTGCCATCGGTACTTTCGTGTTCACTATGGCTTCGAGCAAGGCGTTGAGCGAAATTGCTCTGGCTGATTATCAGCAACAAGTTACTGTTGAAGGCATTATTCACCGGTTAATGCCTTATATTTCAGCGGGGGTAGGGGCAAAAGCCCATACCGAAACACAACAGTCAAATCCGGTATTGGAAATTGCATAACCTGAGGGTGCTTTTATGTCTATTTTGTTAATTATTATTGTCGTTGCCGCGATTATTCTGGGCGTCACCGATATAAGACGAAATCTGATTACCAAACCGGTATTTCAGGTTTTTAAAAAAATTCTGCCCCCTATGTCCAGCACAGAGCGAGAAGCCATGGAAGCCGGTTCTATCTGGTGGGAAGGAGAACTATTTCGTGGTAAGCCTGACTGGGATACCTTACATGGTTATGCCAAACCAGCGCTGAGCGATGAGGAACAGTCCTTTATGGACAATCAGGTTGAAACGTTGCTGGCTATGCTGGACGACTACAAGATTGTTCATGAGCAAAAGGATCTGCCTAAAGAGGTGTGGGATTATCTGCGCAAGGAAGGTTTCTTCGCCATGATCATTCCTAAATCTTTTGGTGGTAAGGAATTTTCTGCCATTGCCAACTCCACCATCGTATCGCGCATTTCGACCCGTTCATTAAGCGCGGCGGTGACGGTAATGGTACCCAACTCCCTGGGCCCTGGTGAGTTGCTGTTGCATTATGGTACTCAGCAGCAAAAAGACTACTGGCTCCCCCGTCTTTCAGACGGCACAGATGTACCTTGTTTCGCCCTCACCGGGCCTGAAGCCGGCTCTGATGCCGGGGCAATTCCCGATGAAGGGATTGTCTGCAAGGGCATGCATGACGGTAAGGAAGTGCTGGGTCTGAAACTGACCTGGGATAAGCGCTATATCACATTAGCCCCCGTGGCGACGGTGTTAGGGCTGGCATTTAAGATGTACGATCCTGAGGGCTTGCTGGGCGATCAAAAAGAGCTGGGGATCACCTGTGCGCTGATCCCGGTTGATCACCCGGGTGTTGAGACCGGTGAGCGCCATTTCCCTGTGGCCATGGCATTTATGAACGGAACGACACGGGGTAAAGAGGTGTTTATTCCGCTGGATTGGATCATCGGCGGCCCTGACTTTGCCGGTCGTGGGTGGCGTATGCTGGTTGAGTGTTTGTCTGCGGGGCGCGGTATTTCTCTGCCCGCTCTGGCCACGGCCAATGCTCAGCTCTGTGCCCGTACAACAGGGGCCTATTCAGTTGCCCGTAAACAGTTTGGTCTGTCTATTGGTAAGTTTGAAGGGGTGCAGGAAGCCATGGGTCGTATCGGTGGTCTCACTTATACCCTCGAAGCCATGCGCACCATGACCGCCGGTGCCATCGACCTGGGTGAGAGCCCGTCGGTCGTCACCGCGATTGCCAAATATCATATGACCGAGATGTCACGTGAAGTAATCAATGACGCCATGGACATTCATGCCGGTAAAGGAGTGCAGTTAGGGCCGAAAAACTATCTGGGTCACCAGTATTTCGGTACGCCTGTAGCCATTACAGTGGAAGGGGCAAATATTCTCACCCGTAATCTGATGATCTTCGGTCAGGGCGCCACCCGTTGTCATCCCTATGTGTTTGCCGAGATGGAAGCCGCGGCCAATGAAGATGCCGAGCAGGGGCTGAAAGATTTTGATGGCCTGTTGATTAAACACGTAGGTTTCGCTGCCGGTAACTTCTTTGGTTCACTGTGGCAGGGACTGACTGCGGGGCGTTTTGCTTCTGCGCCGGTATCTGGTGAAACCGCGACCTACTATAAGCAACTGTCTCGTATGTCCCGAGGGCTGGCACTGTGCTCAGACTTCTCTATGCTGATTCTGGGAGGAGACCTTAAACGCAAAGAAATGATTTCCGCCCGTTTAGGTGATGTATTGAGTCAGCTTTATATCGCATCTGCAGTGCTTAAGCGCTATGAGAGCGATGGTCGTCAGGTCGCCGACCTGCCTTTTGTGCACTATTCAATGCAGCGTTGTCTGTACAAAATCGGTCATGCTTTTGATGGCTTCTTCCAGAACTTCCCGAACCGCCTGGTGGCGAATGTGGTTAAACGGGTTGTGTTCCCCTGGGGGATCCATTATCAGATGCCACAGGACGATGTTACTCAGCATGTGAGCGACAGCCTTATGCAACCTGGCGTAATGCGCGATCGCCTTACTCATCTGTGTTATATCGGTGATAAAGAAGACGATCCGGTGGGTATTGTTGAGCGGGCCTTTATTGCCATGCATGATGTTGTGCCGATTGAGAAAAAACTCCTCAAGGCGCAAAAGGACGGTAAGCTTGCCCGCAAGCTGCCTTTCGACAAGATGCTTGATGCGGCGCTTGAGCAGGAGATTATTTCTCAGCATGAGGCCGGGCAGCTTAAACGCACAGATACACTTCGCCGTAATGCTCTGAGTGTGGATGATTTTCAGCCGGGCGAGCTTGAAAATCTGGGTAAGAAGTCCCAATCCACAAAGAAAAAGTCTGTGGCTTAATAAACCTGCCGCACAAACTCAGAAAGAATCAAAACCGGTTGCCTCTGGCAGCCGGTTTTTTATTGAAAAGCGCTAAATTATCAGAAACGAATTTTTCAAACCACACGAACAGCACGAAAAGGGCATATTCACCGCAGAGTCGCAGAGGACGCGGAGATCTGCATCTTTAATCTCAGTTACCTCCGCGTTCTTCGCGTCCCCGCGGTGAAGGCTTTTTTACCACGAAAGGCACGAAAAAAACACGAAAGGGGTTAAAGCGTCTAGCCATTCAAATCTCTGCGCCTTTGCGCCTCAGCGAGATCAAAGGAATAAAAGCTTAAGATCTCGCTGCGGCGCTGAGATCGCAGAGGTTTTAAAAGGTTTTTCACCGCTGATCTGCTGACGACGAGAAGACGAGCGACATCATGTAGAGTCCAATTTATTGGACTAGTGTGGCTACATTTATGGTATCTCTGTGCTCTCCGTGCCTCTGTGGTTAAGTTCTTTTATAAGAGCGCTGGATGCCCAGCAGCCTATTAATTGTCAAAGTGCTGGATAATAAAACCTTACAATCAAAGGTGCTGGACAGGCCCGATAACGGCATTCGGGCATGATCGGCACTCAATATTTCTTAATCGTAATAATAGATTTCGATGTTTAATTTTAATCGTTATTGAAATGTGTTTGGCGTTGCTAAGCTCTCAGTATCAAGTTTAAGGAGCTGACCATGACGAAGACATTTACCTTTGCACTGATACATTTCAGTATTGCCTTTAGTATCACTTATTTGCTCACCGGTGATGTGCTTATTGGGGGGCTGGTGGCGCTGATTGAACCGGCGGTCAATACCGTGGCTTTTTATTTCCATGAAAGAGTATGGAAAAAGCTGGAACAACGAAAAGCGGCATTCACCCCACAGACACAAAGTGTACAGAATCAGAAAAGTTTTCAGCCAGCAGCTTTCAGTCTTCAGAAGCTAACATCTGAGGGCTGATAACTGGCCACTTAAATTGTGATCCTCTGTGTTCTTCGTACTCCTGTGGTTATGCACGGGCTGATCTGTTCGTGCTTTTTGTGTTGTTAGTGGTTTAAAAGCGTTTGACAACGAAAAGCACGGCAGGGGGCAAGGTATTTACCTCACAAATCTCGGCGTCTTAGCGCCTCAGCGAGATCAAAAAACAAAAGCCTGAGATCTCGCAGAGCCGCAAAGAGCGCAGAGAAGATAAGGGCAGTAATCCATTGATATCTCTGTGTGCTCTGCGCCGTCGTGGTTGATCAACTATTCAACCCTGATGATGCTCAATCCAGGCCTTCAGTGCAGCCGGTTTTATCGGTTTGGCCAAAAAGTTTACACGGTGTTGGCCTGCTTTATTCCTGAGTCCTTCATCTTTATTGGCGGTCACCAGCAACGCTGGCAATTCCTGTTGCCAGATGCTGCGTAGTTTGGTGATCAGAGCCAGGCCATCAATATTTTCACTATCAAGCTGATAATCGATAATCAGCAGATCCGGGGCATTGTGCTGACTGGCGTACTCCAGCGCTGTGCCCACTTTGTCAAGATAGTCGCCATCGCAACCCCATTTACTCAGTAAGCTTTGCAGCGCATCAAGGTTCGTAGGGTTATCGTCCACACACATTACCTTGGTGTGCTCAAACCGTTGCTGCGCGCCCTGCTGATGCTGCTTATGGCGGTCCAGCGCTTTGCTGCCGAGGGGAATACGCACACTAAAACAACTACCGTAACCCACTTCTGATCGCAGGGTAATCGGATGATTCAGTTGCTCGCTCATTTTCTTTACCACACCAAGGCCCAGACCAACTCCCTTGATCTGGCCCCGGTGTGCACGGTAGAAATCGGAAAAGATTTCATCCTGTTCGGCTTGTGAGATACCCAGCCCGTTATCCCATACCTCGACCCGCAGGTGGTCGCTGCGCTTTCTGCAGCCGACCAGCACCCGACCTCCGGGGCTGTATTTTATGGCATTGGAAATCAGATTCTGCAAGATGCGGCGAAGATAGGTTGGATCGCTGTGTACGATAGCATTCGATTGGCGGATATGCAGCGATACGCCATTCATTTCTGCCATGCCTCTGAATTCCTGCTCCAGAGAGTGAATTAAATCCCTCACTGCAAAATGAGAGGGGGTAGGGGTAAGTGCACCCTGTTCCAGCTTGGCAATTTCCAGCAAGGTGGAAATAAGCTGTTCACTGGCATTGAGTGAGGCGCCAAGCTTATGGGTGATCTGCAGGTTATGCTCAGACAGCTCCTGCTCGTTAATTGCCGATAAATATAACCGGGCAGCGTTCAATGGTTGCAAAATATCGTGGCTGGCCAGAGCCAGAAAACGGGTTTTGGAGCGATTAGCCTGCTCAGCCTGGAGCTTTGCCTGTTTGAGTTCCTGATTAATTTCGCGGATCTGGCGGGTACGGTGATCAATGCGCTTTTCCAGATCGATGTTGGCTTCTTCCAGCGCTTTTTGGATCTCCACATGTTCGGTAATGTCGTTAAAGCTGGTGACAAAGCCGCCGGTAGGAAGGGGGTTACCATTCATTTCAATAACCCGTCCATCGGAGCGACGGCGGATAAAACGATGTTGTGAGCCATGCTGCATATGTTGCAGACGTTTTTGTACGAGTTCTTCTACTTCGCCAGGCCCACATTCGCCGTGAAGAGCATTGTAACGCACCAGGTTTTCGATAGGTTGGCCAATCTCCACCAGTTCCGCCGGATAATCAAACAGATCAAGATATGCTTTGTTCCACGCTACCAGCTTCAGGTCTCTATCCACTACGCTGATCCCCTGACTGAGGTTTTCAATGCTGCTGAACAGGATGGCCTGATTGGTTTTCAGCGCTTCGGTGGTGTCTTCAAAAAAGGTAAAGACTTCTTCCACATCCATTTGCTGCCCGGAGATCAACACTTTGATCAGTGAGCGTGCGGAACTCCCGCCGAGTACACCGGCCAGACTGCGTTCACAGAACTGGATAAAATCATCACTGGGCGTGGCATTGTCACTCAGTTGGGTTTGCTGTTCTTTGCAATAATGGTGTATCAGTTGATCGGTGCGGGTGGCGCCGACAAAGGTATTCAGCAGCTCTTTGAGATCCCCATTACTGATCTTGCTCTGTGCACTGATCCGTTTATTGACACCAGCATCGGCATTGGGCGTAACAAATGCGCTGGCCTGCATACGTTCAAGCAGACTATGTCCGGCGCTCAGAGAGAACAGCAGGTAACCGGCGAGGTTGGCTATCCAACTGATGGCCACACCCTGGGTGATAATACTGATGCTGTTTTGCGTACCTGGTTGCTCTGCCAGTGGCAGCATAACAAACATCACCCAGCAGCCCAGGCCGAGTGCAAGGCCACCGATCACCCCACTGGCGTGGCCCTGTTTCCAGTACAATCCGCCAAGGATAGCAGGTGTCAGTTGCACCACCATTGAAAAGGCCAGTAAACCCATGCTGGATAACGCGCTTTTATCGGCCCAGATTACGAAATAGCTATAAGCCATCAGCAGAATCAACAGGATCACCAGGCGACGGATATTGAGCAGGCGCTTCTTATAGTTTTTGTCTTTAAGCCAGCGCCTGGGCTGATTTCTCAGTAGCAACGGTACAATCACGTCATTAGTCAGCATGGTAGACAACGCCAGCCCGGACACGACGATCATGGCCGTGGCGGCGGAAATCCCGCCAATCAATACCAGCAGGCTCAAAAGATGATGTCCTTGAGACAAAGGCAGCTGCATCAAAAAGGTGTCCTGATCCACGCCGCTTCCGGCAAACAGGATATTGCCCGCCATAGAAATGGGAATGATGGCAATGGCGGTCAGTACAAGATACAAAGGGAAAAGCCAGCGGGCCATGGCCAGATGAGAGGTTTTGTGATTGTCCACAATCATCACGTGAAACTGTCGCGGCAGACAAAAAATCGCAGCCGCGGCCATCAGCGCCTGCATCACAAAATCAAAGGAGGAGCCACGCCAGTCTGACCACAGTCCTGCCTGTGCGGTGACTGATTGCCAATCGGTATCCGGTGACATCAACAGGGCATAGGCGAACAGTCCGGCAAAACAGAGTCCGAAGAGTTTAACCAGTGATTCTGCACCTATGGCCAGCATCAGCCCGGACCGATATTGTGTGATATCGGCATGACGGGTGCCAAAAAGCACTGCAAACAACGCCATAATCAGGGTGGCTCCCAGGGCCTTAATATTGTTACCTCCGCCGCTTTCAAGGTTGGCAAAGACGGCGAAACTGGCGTCTACGGCTTTAAGCTGCAGGGCGATATAGGGAATAGTCGCCAGGGTCATCAATAAGGTAACGAGAACGGCAATACTGCGTCTTTTTCCGTAACGGGAAGAAATAAAATCGGATACAGACGTAATATTTTGCCGTTTGCTGACCAGCAGCATTTTTTGCAGCATCGGGTAGCCAAAGATAAATAACAGTATCGGACCCAGCAGAATAGGCAGGTATTGCCACTGGGACTTTGCGGCTTCGCCGATGGCACCATAGTAAGTCCAGGAGGTGCAGTAGATCCCCAGTGCCAGGCTGTAAATGACCGGATGGCGGGCCAGCGTATTGGCGCGGGAGCCTGAGTGATCGCCGCGCTGTGCCAGCCAAAATAGGGCTCCGACATACGCCAGTGCGACTAAAATCCAGAAAAAAGTGATCGCCATTTTAATTATTATCCATTAGATCGCTGTTTTATTCTGCAACGGATTGAGGGTTGATCTGAGCATTAAACCTTAATCCAGACCTATACGACCATGGTCGGGGTTCGCTGTGAAACGCTTTTACCGTCTGTCAGGCCCCTGATACCAGTCCGGAAGGCTATTGTGCCAAATTTTTTATCTCTTGTTCGACTAAAGTCGGGCTAGTAGGTTATGTAGTGGCTGCTAGATTAACAATTGTTTTACAACAATAACGATAGGAGTAAACAAATGGCGGACGACAAAAGTATCGCCCAGGCCTACTGGAAGGCTAACTTGCGTTTGATTGCCGGCTGTTTGGTAGTCTGGGCATTGTCATCCTACGGCTTTGGTATTCTGTTTCGGCCCTGGCTGGCCGATATCAGAGTTGGTGGCACCGATCTTGGCTTCTGGTTTGCCCAGCAGGGCTCCATCCTGACCTTTATCGTGCTGGTGTTTTTCTATGCCTGGAAAATGAACCAGCTGGATAAACGCTTCGGCGTTAATGAGGAGTAAAGGTAATGAGCCAATTCACAATTAACCTGATTTTCGTCGGTGCATCCTTTGCCCTGTATATCGGCATTGCAATATGGGCCCGGGCCGGTTCGACGCGGGATTTCTATGTTGCCGGTGGCGGTGTTCATCCGGTGTTAAACGGTATGGCAACAGCGGCAGACTGGATGTCAGCGGCTTCGTTTATTTCCATGGCTGGTCTGATTGCGGCTGGTGGTTATGCGAATTCCACATTTTTAATGGGCTGGACAGGGGGGTATGTACTATTAGCCATGCTGTTGGCACCTTATCTGCGCAAATTCGGCAAGTTTACCGTGCCGGATTTTATCGGTGACCGATTCTACAGCTCCGGTGCCCGGCTGGTGGCCGTGGCTTGTCTGATTATTGCCTCTACAACCTATGTTATCGGACAGATGACCGGCGCTGGTGTGGCGTTTTCGCGCTTTTTGGAGGTGGACAGCAATACCGGTCTGATGATTGCGGCCGTGGTGGTATTTCTGTATGCAGTCATGGGCGGCATGAAAGGGATTACCTACACTCAGGTTGCACAGTATGTGGTACTGATCATTGCCTATACCATACCGGCTGTGTTTATTTCACTGCAACTGACCGGTAATCCGGTGCCCGGACTGGGCCTGTTCTCAGAGCATACTGAGTCCGGTATGCCTTTGTTGGCAAAGCTGGATCAGGTGGTCAATGAACTGGGTTTCAGAGATTACACCGCTGATGTTCCGAATAAGCTGAATATGGTGCTGTTTACCTTGTCGCTGATGATCGGAACTGCGGGGTTGCCCCACGTTATTATCCGCTTTTTCACTGTGCCTAAGGTCGCTGATGCGCGCTGGTCCGCCGGCTGGGCACTGGTGTTTATTGCGCTGTTGTATGTTACTGCGCCTGCGGTGGCATCTATGGCCCGTCTGAATCTGCTCAATACAATCTACCCAGATGGTCCGACAGCCGATGCGATCAAGTATGAAGAGCGTCCGGACTGGATCCAGACCTGGGAGAAAACCGGCCTGATCCAGTTTGAAGACAAAAACAGCGATGGGCGTATTCAACTGTATAATGACAGCCCTGAGTTTGCTCAGACTGCGTCTCAAAGAGGCTGGAATGGCAATGAACTGAATGTAAATAACGACATTCTGGTGCTGGCTAATCCGGAAATCGCCAATCTGCCGCCCTGGGTAGTGGGTCTGATTGCTGCCGGTGGTCTGGCTGCCGCATTGTCAACCGCTGCAGGTCTGTTGCTCGCCATCTCCTCGGCAATCAGTCATGACCTGATAAAAGGTTCGATTAATCCGAAAATATCGGAGCGTGGTGAGTTACGTGCAGCGCGAATCTCCATGGCAGTAGCCATTGTGGTGGCAACCTATCTGGGGATGAATCCGCCGGGCTTTGCGGCACAGGTAGTGGCACTGGCCTTTGGGATTGCCGGGGCGTCTATCTTCCCGGTACTGATGATGGGAATATTCTCCAAACGGATGAATAACAGAGGCGCTATTGCTGGCATGCTAGCGGGCCTGTTGTCGACTCTGGTTTATATCTTTATCTATCTTGGATGGTTGTTTATTCCCGGCACCAATAATCTGGCCAATACGCCGGATAACTGGTTGCTGGGAATATCACCCCTGTCTTTTGGTGCGGTTGGCGCAATAATCAACTTTGCGGTCGCCTTTGTGGTATCAGGTATGACAGAGAAGCCGCCACAAGAGATCCAGGAGCTGGTTGAAAGCGTTCGCTATCCAAGGGGCGCGGGTATGGCTACCGGACACTGAACAATGTTGTTCAGGTAAGTATTACAGCGGGCTTTGGAAACAAGGCTCGCTGTATTTTTATTCGCATGGTTCGGATTCAGGAAATCTATTTATTATGTTTTGGGAATTTATCGCCACTATTACCGCCGGCCTGGGTGCAGCGGGTATCGCTCTTGGGGTGCGCTGGCTGAGCAGGAACAGGGCGCCAAAGTGGTTGATCCCGGTGTTTGCCGGGTTAGGTATGCTCGGGTTTCAGGTTCAGGCTGAATACACCTGGTATCCTCATCAGGTCAGTTTGTTGCCAGCGGGCATTGAAGTGGTCAAACAAGTGAAAGAGCAAAGCTGGTATCGCCCATGGAGTTACCTGTGGCCGCAGACATTACGTTTTATGGCAGTGGACAAACAAAACGCCGCGGCCAATCATCAGTATCCGGGTGTCATGCTGGTGGATCTGTACTTCTTCCAGCGCAGAGCCACTGCCCGCAGGGTGACGCAGGTGATTGATTGTCGTAACCGCACCCGCGCGGGGTTTCATGACGCGCTGGATATCCCCTTACCCGGGCAGACACCAGATTCTGACTGGGTGATACTCAGTGATAATGATCCGTTACTCACAACCTTATGTGAGCCAGGCAAAGACTGATTACCAGAGACGGAGCAAAAAGACTTATGGACAGCATGGATTCAACCCGCACATTTCTGCAGCGCTGTGTGCCATTTGATCGGCTCAGTGTGGCGCAGCTGGATTATTGTCTGCAACACCTTCAGTTACACTACGTGTGTGAAGAAAGCCTGGATGAAGTTATCCCTAAAGACAGACCTCAGTTGTATCTGATCAAAAAAGGCGTGTTTGATCTGCTCGGTAACCATAATCAGCTGATCGAGCGCCTGGAGCCCGGTGATCTGTTCGGTTTTCCGTCTTTATTGACAAAGCGTCCGATTACCAACCGGATCAAAGTGCTGGATGATGGTCTGATGTTCAGTCTCGCACAGTCTCCTTTCGATTACCTCTGTCAACACAACCAGGAGTTTTCTGACTATTTTTCCAGGGCCCTGGGAGACCGGTTGTTGACCGAGTCGCGCACGCAGGAGCACGACTGGACCCAGTTATCGGTGGCCGACATTCTGGAACGTTCACTGGTGTCTATCAGTGCCGATTGCAGCGTGGCTGACGCGGCCCTGCAAATGAGCGAGAACAAGGTGTCCTGTCTGCTGATTCAGGACAATGATGAATTGCAGGGTATTATTACCGACCGGGACATTCGCTCAAGGGTGGTGGCGCAGCGACAATCCTACGAGCAGCCCGTGCGCCAGTTTATGACGACGCCGGTGATCGAACTGGACTGGCAGGCTCCGTTATTTGATGCGATGCAGGCCATGACCAGTCAGAACGTACACCATATCGCTGTGGTGAGAGACAGCAAACCGGTAGGGGTAATTACTGCCACTGATCTGATGCGGCAACAGCGCAGTGAGCCCTTGTTTCTGGTCAACCGCATACGCAAAGCCGATACGGTAGACCAGTTACAGGCCATCGCCGAACTGGTACCCGAGCACTTGCATCAGTTTGCTCATCGCGTAGTGGATGTGCGCCTGGTAGGCGATCTGCTGGCCAGCTTTACCGACGCCTTTAATATCCGTCTGATTCGTTTATATCAACGGCAGTATGGCGAAGCGCCATTTCCGTTTGTGTGGCTGACATTTGGCTCTCAGGCAAGGCGTGATCAGTCGTTAAGCTCAGATCAGGATAACGGCCTGTTGCTTGAACAGGAGCCGGACGCTGTTCAGGCGCAATGGTTTGCCGGGTTGGCAGAGTTTGTTTGCGATGGGCTGGCGCGCTGTGGTCTGGAACTTTGTGGCGGCAATATTATGGCCTCCAATGACCAGCTGCGGGTATCCGGGCAGGCCTGGATCAGCAAATTCAGACGCTGGATCCTGGAACCCGATCAGGATGCGCTGATGCGCACCAATATCTTTTTTGATCACCGGGCCCTTTACGGAGACCAAAAGCTATTTGAACACTTTGATCAGGCCGTCAGTAAACTGGCCACGAATCAGATCTTTCTGGCTAATCTGGCTGCTAACAGTGCCGATCTGGCTGTGCCTATTGGTTTGTTCAATCGCTTTCGTACGCAAAAACTGGATGACGAAAAGGAAGTTATTGATATTAAAAAAAGTGGCATCGCTATCATCAATGATATCGCCCGTATTCATAGCCTGGCATCTGGTATCCGGGATTGCGGTACGCCAGCGAGATTGCAACGTCTGAAAGATACCGGGGCCATGAATACCCATGATGCGGAGGATCTTTTGGCTGCCTGGCGGTTTCTGGTACAAATGCGTCTTACACATCAACTCAATCAGAAGACCCCTGACAACCTGATTGCTCCGGATCAACTGGACTCGTTGACCCGGCGACAGCTGAAGGCCGCCTTCAGACTGATCAAGGATGCACAGGAAGGGCTGGCACTGACCTTTTCCCGTGGTGCGTTTTGATGCAGTGGCTGAAACGCTGGCTGAGTGGCAATCAACACAGCATGCTATGGCAACAGTATCGCTATCTGGCTATCGATCTGGAGTTGTCAGGTCTGGATCACAGAAACGATGAAATCCTCTCGCTGGCATGGGTGCCTGTTGAACCGCCTGGTATCTTACTTAACCAGAAACAACATTTTATTATCCGAACCAATGCGAGGTTAGGGCAAAGTCCGGCGATACATGGTCTGACCCGGGAACATTTAGAGCAGGGCGTGGAATTAGCACAGGCGTTGAGTTGGCTCACAAAAGCGACCGAAGCCTATGCCAATACCCTGTGGTTGTTTCATCATGCGCCTCTGGATCTGGCCTTTTTGCGGGAGGCCCATAAGACTCTGGGGCGGCCGTTTGCTCCTCCTAAGGTAGTGGATACGCTGGCACTTGAGCACAAGACCCTGAAACGGCGTGGTAAATCGGTAGAAATGGAGGGGCTGAGTCTGGAAAAGTGCCGGGCCAGATACGAATTAGGAACTCATCCGGCCCACAACGCACTGGAGGATGCTATTGCTACCGCTGAATTGTTTCTGGCTTATTGCTACCGAAACTTCCGCGATCAGCCCCATACACTGAGCAGTCTGCTCTGATATCAAATGCATTGTATTGTTTACTGATACAGAATTTTCGCGAACCCTGACCAACCTGTAATAATTATTCTCAATGTTGACCCTGCAAACATAGAACAAATCGCACCGTTGTTCCTAATCGTCATCTGCCGGTATTTTAATTATAAGACTGCGTCATTGAGGGCTTGCGTTGTGGAATTGTCACGTTAATCTTGGGTAAACCCCTAGTATCAGAGAGTCAGATTATGATCCTTGCCCGCCATCAGGCTGAGCTTATCGGTAATACCGATCTGCTACGTATCCATTCTCTGTCAGAGCTTACCGGCTGTGATATCTATCTTAAATGTGAATTCCAGAATCCGGGCGGTTCGATTAAGGACCGTGCGGCATTGCAGATGGTGCAGGACGCCATGCAAAAAGGGCAACTGAAATCCGGTATGACCATTGTCGAGGGCACTGCCGGCAATACAGGAATTGGGCTGGCGCTGGTAGCCAAATCATATGGTATGCAAATGCTGGCGGTAATGCCTAATGACCAGGCTAAAGAAAAAGAGCGGGTACTGGAACTGTATGGCGCCAAACTGATGACTGTTGACCCTTGCCCCTTTGTAAATCCTAACCATTTCTATCACCGCGCCAGGAGCCAGGCAGAGCAGCATAAAGATCACTGGTGGGCGAATCAGTTCGAAAATACCAGTAATGCCCGTGCCCATTATTTGCACACCGGCCCGGAAATATGGAAACAGAGCCAGGGGAAAGTCGACATCCTGGTTTCAGCGGCGGGTACCGGAGGCACTATTGCCGGTAACTCGATGTACCTGAAAGAGCAGAATCCTGATCTGAAAGTCTGGCTGGTGGATCCTGATGGTTCTGGAATTTATCATTATCTGAAAAGCGGCGAGTATAAAAACCACGGCAGTTCTATCACCGAAGGTATTGGTATCATGCGGCTGGTGGAGAATTTCCGTCAGGCCAGCATCGATTATGGGATTAACCTGCCGGATTCCGATCTGGTGACCATTGCCCGTTACGTGCGCAATAAAGATGGCATCGTGCTGGGCAGTAGTTCTGCGTTAAATGTCGCCGGTGCCCTGTTTGCGGCATTGTACAGCGGCCCGGGTAAGTCTGTCGTGACCTTTGCCTGTGACCTGGGTGAACGTTCTGCGTCCAAGCTTTACAACACCGCGTATTTACAACAAAAGGGTCTGCTTGATTGCCCCAAAGATGTAACGGCACTGGTGGAAAAATATCGCAGTCAGAAGCAGCGGGACAAGGTTGTGAACACCGGTATATAACGTCTTCATTACCAGCTCAGTAAACGATGAAAACGGGCTTATTGCCGGGTCTGCACAGTCGCAAAAAATAGATCTATAACAGACAATGTTTCCGCCCGGTACATTGATGTATGATGGCGGCCGTTTTTTTGCCGGAGTGTCGCTATGAGTATTGTTTATCTGAACGGCCAGTTTATGCCAAAACAACAAGCCAGTATTTCTCCTATGGACAGAGGTTTTTTGTTCGCCGATGGGGTATACGAGGTTGTGCCTTCTTATGGCGGCAAAATGGTTGGGTTTAAGCAACATCTTCAACGTTTAAATGACGGCCTGGAGGCTCTGGAAATCACGCTGGATATGTCGTTGTCTCAGTGGCAGGCGGTGTTTGAGAAGCTGTTGGACGAGAATGGCAATGGTAATCTTGGTATTTACCTGCATATCAGCCGTGGCAGCGAGGAAAACCGTGCCCATCGCTATCCTCAGCGATTAACGCCAACGGTGTTTGCCTTTACCTTCGAGATCCCGGCCGAACCGATCGCTGAGCCAGACAAAGCCCATACCTATAAAGTGGTCTCTGAACAGGATAAACGCTGGAAACGTTGTAATATTAAATCCACGGCATTGCTGGGGAATATCATGCATTATCGCAGCGGGCAAAAAGCCTCAGTGGATGAAGTGCTGTTGTTCAATGAGCGTAATGAACTGACTGAGGCGGCGGCCTGCAACGTGTTTATCGTCAAAGACGGTATCATTGTTACGCCACAACTTGATAACCAGATTCTGCCAGGTATTACCCGCTATATACTGCTCCATGCCCTTGAACAGCAAGACGAGCTCCCCGTTCAGGTCCGGGCTGTTAGCATGGATGAAGTCAGAGAGGCGGATGAAATCTGGTTAACCAGTTCAAGTAAAGAACTGGCGCCCGTGGTGGAGCTGGATGGTCAGGCTGTGGGCAATGGTATGCCCGGGCCGGTGTGGCAAAAAGCGCAGTCGCTGTTTAGCCGGGTAAAATACCAGTACTAAGGCTAACAAAGCAATTAACCACAGAGGCACAGAGAACACAGAGGTACCAACTGACTTGCTCCTTTTACTTCTCTGTGCCTCCGTGGTTTTCTTAATCAATGTAGCCAGTATACGGGTGTTACGAAGCGTGCCCCGGGGATGATTATCTTCTTCAATTGGCCCAATAAATTGGGCTCTACAGATTTGCCAGGCTATCTGTCTTCACAGCTGGGCTGGCAGACACCGTATAGATACAGGCTGTGGTGGGTGAGTTTGATATTGTTTTTCTCAGCCACCTCTATCTGACGCTTCTCAATAAGATCATCTTCAAACTCGATGACTTTGCCACATTTAAGGCATACCAGATGGTCATGATGTTTCTTCTGACCCATTTCGAAAACTGATTTGCCGCCCTCAAAATGATGCCGATCCAGCAAGCCGGCATCGTCAAACTGATTGAGCACGCGGTAGACCGTCGCCAGACCTATCTCTTCGCCTTGTTCCAACAATATTTTATAGACATCTTCTGCGCTGATGTGCTGGTTGGCAGGCGCCTGAAGGATCTCCAGGATTTTAATTCTTGGAAGAGTGACTTTTAAGCCAGCTTTTTTTAATTCTTGGTTCTGTTCCATGTTAAAACGCCGATAAAATTGGAGATGGCTTCATTATAAGGGAGTCAGCCCGGATGAAAAGTCATTCCGTGGTAATTGAGAAACAAATTCAAATTGTTATGATATTGTAAACCAACTGGTATGACCAATTGAGCCTGCATCACCCGAAGCCACCAACAACCACGGACTGGTCTATAACTGGGTAAAGGTTTTTTATTTACCGACATTTCAGGTAGTTAATTTATGCGTATAACAGTGGTAGGAAAGATCGTTACCGGCTTTGTGCTGTTTGGTATATTGCTGTTAATTACCAATATTACCTCTTATTGGGGCCTTTCGGATATTCGCCAGAGCGCGCGTCTGGTGGTGGATGAGAAAATGCCGGTGCAATCGCAGATGCTGGTCGTACAGACACAGTTACTGGCACTGGCGAAAATATCTACTGAAGGTTATTACACCGCCAACCGTGAAAAACTGCTGGACAGCCAGCAACAGTTTATCGCTCTTAAGCAGGAATTTAACGGTCAACTCGAACGTTTGCAGCACTTCCCCCTAAACCCACAGGATAAAACCTTGTTATCCAGTGCCATGCAGGCGGCAGAGAATTATCTGGTGCGGGCTGAACAGATGTATCAACAGCGGATAAAGAGTTTGTCATTGCAAAAAGACGTTGATGATATGGCGCTCGAACTCGAATATACCGGCAGTGATGCCGGGGCTAACCTTTTGGATATGTCTTATCTGGACGGTGCCGAACAGGGGACACTGGCGCAGATAGTGGGAGCCGGTGCGCGGGTCGATAACATTATCGTCACGTTGCTTAATGCCACCGGGGAATTTGCAGCTACTCGCGACAGTGAACTGAGTCAGACCATCCGGGATAATCTGCAGCTGACTCTGGGAGACTTGAACAATAACGTCGTATTTATTAACCGTATAGCGGACGGGGTTGATACTGATGGTCTGATGGAAGCGTTTAATCAGCAGTATCAGAAGTTTATCCAGCTATATGAAGGCGACACGGGTTTGTTCGCATTAAAGTCGGAGCAACTCGACACCCTTGCCCGGGCCGAAGAACTGATGTTCGCGGCTGAGGTCAGTATGGAACAGGCCCGCGTGGAACTGGGTGAGTTATTCGATAAAGTCAACGCGGATACGTTGCAGGGGCAGAACGCTATTCTGGATGCGGTACAGAGCAATATCTTCAAGAGTGTACTGATTATGCTACTGGCGCTGGTGATGGTGATTATTATCGGTATTACAGCGGCAAGAAGCATATCCGGGCCTCTGAGACGGATCCGCACCAGCCTCAGTGTGATTAGCAGCGGCGATCTGACCCACAAAGCCGATAGCAGCGGAGATGATGAATTTGCGTCTCTGGCCCGGGATGTCAACGAACTCAGTAGTGGTTTACATCAGGTGGTATCGCAGATATTGCGTCAGGAAACCCTGCTTGAAGAGGCCATTACCAGCAGTGAAACGTTGTCTGAAAATACCCTGAAGCAGGTACAGCAGCAGACCGACCAGGTCCGGGATACCGCCGAAAACACCAGCAGTGTGCGCCAGACCAGTAAAAGCAACCTGGATCAGATCCAGCAAAGTACTATCAGGTTGTCTGAAGTGGCGAATCAGAGCCGCCATGCCAAAGAACTGGTCAGTCGTTCGAAAAAACATATTCTTACTCAGGCTCAGCAGGCAGGGCATTCAGCAGAGGTTATCAACCGGCTACAAACTAACAGCAATAATATTGGTGGTATTCTGGATGTGATCAAAACCATTGCCGAGCAAACCAACCTGCTTGCTCTGAATGCGGCAATTGAGGCTGCAAGGGCCGGGGAGCAGGGTCGGGGGTTTGCGGTGGTTGCTGACGAAGTCAGAACTCTGGCTAATCGCACCCAAAGCTCTACACAAGAGATTGAACAGATGATTTCTGCTCTTCAGTCAGATGCCAGTCAGGCGGTAGATGCCATGAGCTCAGGTCAACAGCAGGCCAAAGACAGTGTTGAACAGATTGAACAGGTGGATGAAGAAATTCGTTCTATTGAACAGATTATCAGTGATCTCAATGGAATCAATGAGCAGATTGTCGAAGATACCGGCCACCAGGATCAATTGCTCGAAACGGTAACATCCAGTCTGGAGCGGATTGTTGAGTTGGCAGAGAACAGCGCGGACTCAACCCGGCAATCCAGCGCTTCGATGAGCCAGGTAGGTACACTGATGCAGGAGCTTAACAAGGCCGTGTCCAGATTTAAGTTGTAATTGAGCATTAAAGCCACGTAGCGGGCTTTCAGCTGTTTTTAACCTGATGACCCGGGAATACGTTTACCGGGATGGGCCATCAGCCCGCAGATAAAATAGGGTAGGCAGGCTAATGAGCAGGCCACTGATCGCACCGAATAAATGGGCTTCGACGGCGACTCTCGCATCGATCAGAGCAGAGACCGTCTGATCACCACCAAACTGCATTTCATAGCCAACTTTTACGGCCACCCCAATCAGCAGCAGCCAGCCTGAGCGCCGTCCGGCATGAATATCACTTATTGCCCCGCAGACAAACAAGCCATGTAGCACGCCTGAAAGGCCCACATACCAGGACAATTCCGGTACCTGCCAATAAAGACCAACACTGATACCTAAGGCACAAGCAAATACAATGCTGAGGTACTGGCGGAGCCGGTAATACTCACCAAACACGGCCCAGAGCAAAATAACCCCAGCGCCATTGAGCAACAGATGGTTCAGGTTGGTGTGCAACAAATGGGCAGTGAATAACCGCCACCACTGGAAATCTGTAATGGCGTCACGGTGATAGGCAAGTAGCTTATAACTGTCTGGCGTAAATAACTGCGCCACAACAATGAACAGCAACAACAGCAGAGGGCCGGTAAGCTGCCTGGGTTTAAAGGGGAGACTTAACATAGGAATTGATTACTGACTTCTCCGTTGTAAGAGATTTTCAGGCATCATACCGCTTTGTGGTTAAATTGTATTGACTGTGGCTTTGCCGAATGTCGATCTGTTTATTGCTTTTACACACTGGTAAAGTGCAGAGTCCCAGAAACAGAATAATCAAGCAGGGCCGGCATGACAGAAATACTGATCCAACAGAAAAACCAGGTACTGGAAATCATCTTTAATCGTGCAGATAAGAAAAATGCGCTGACCCACGTCATGTATGAAAAAATGGCAGTAGCACTGGAACAAGCCTCGTCTTCGTCCGAAATAAGAGCGGTTTTGTTTAAAGGGGAAGGGAAAGATTTCACCGCCGGCAATGATCTAAACGATTTCGCCAATGCCTCAGGGCCTGAGCAAGTGGAGCAAACGGTTCGCTTTATGACCGCACTGATGAAGTGCCCGTTGCCAGTGGTGGCGCAGGTTCAGGGCATGGCCGTCGGGATTGGTACGACGCTGTTGCTGCACTGTGACCTGGTCTACTGTGCAGACAATACTCGTTTCTCAATGCCTTTTATCGATCTGGCTCTGGTACCGGAATATGCCTCGAGCTATTTGTTGCCGAGACTGGTTGGCCATCGCAAAGCGGCACAATGGCTGATGGCAGGAGAGCCATTTGATGCAGCAGAAGCGGAGCAGGTTGGCTTAATCAATCAGGCGTTACCACCAGAGGAACTGGAACAAAAAGTGGACAACGTGTTACGGAATCTGGTGGGTAAGCCCAAACAGGCGATGAAACTGACCAAGTTGCTGATGAAAACCTCCCATCAGGAGGTGACCCGGCATATGCACAATGAGCTGGATTTGTTTATTAAACAGTTGAAATCCGACGCTGCAAAAGAAGCCTTCGCCGCCTTTCTGGAAAAACGTAAACCTGATCCGTCACGTTATAACTGAGGAGTATAGAATGCAGTTACGGGTATTAATCTTACTGAGTGTTGTCGCCGTTAATGGTTTTGCCAAACCTGAAAAAAGAGAAGACAGAGAGCCTGAGGCGGCTACCGGGTATCAACAAAAACAGGCTGTTGAAGCGGATAGCTTTATGGTCAGTGCGGCCAATCCTCATGCGTCACAGGCGGGTAAAAAGATTCTTCAGCAAGGGGGCAGTGCCATAGATGCTGCCGTAGCCGTTCAGGCCATGTTGACATTGGTTGAGCCGCAGTCTTCGGGAATTGGCGGCGGCACCTTTATCCTTTACTGGGACAACGAAAATAACCGTTTGTATACCTTTGATGGCAGGGAAAAAGCCCCGCAGAATGTTGACCCACAAATGTTTATCGAGGATGGTAAGCCAAAGCCCTGGCGAGAAGCCATCGTTGGTGGTCAGGCCGTGGGGGTACCCGGTGCTGTCAGCGCACTGGATATGGCCCATCAAAAATTTGGCACTTTGCCCTGGAAAACCTTGTTCGAGGACAGCATCGAACTGGCCCGCAGCGGATTTAAAGTCTCTCCGCGTCTGGCAAAACTGGTGGAAATGGATATTCATCCGGGCGTAAAACGCTTTAAAACCACCAGAGAGTATTTCTATCCACAAAATAAGCCGGTTGCCGCCGGCACGTTGTTAAAAAATCCCGAACTGGCGGACAGCCTTAGCCGGATAGCCGCTTCCGGCGCCAAGGCATTTTATCAGGGCCCGCTGGCGCAGCAGATTGTCAACACTGTGCAGCACGCCGGGATCAATCCTGGTCGCCTGAACCTGGAAGATATGGCCTCTTATAAAGCGGTGCAGCGCGAACCCTTGTGTGGGGCTTACAAGCTTTACACCGTGTGCGGTATGGCTCCGCCGAGTTCAGGAGGGGTAGCGATAATACAGACACTGGGTATACTCGAACCCTTCAAACTGGAGCAGTATGAGCCTAATAGTATCGAGGCCCTTCATCTGTTTACTCAGGCGTCCCGACTCGCTTTTGCTGATCGTGAAGCCTATGTGGCAGACAGTGACTTTACGGGGCTGGACATGCAGCCTCTGCTGGACAATGCCTACTTATCAACGCGTTCATCTTTAATTGAAACCAAGCGGGATATGGGAAAGGCCATGGCCGGAACCCCTTATGCTGAAAACCAATTGACGGCGGGTAAGGCATACGAGCGCCCTAACACTTCACATATTGCCATTGTTGATAGCAAAGGAAATGCCGTGTCGATGACCAGCAGTATCGAGATGGCTTTTGGCTCAGGCCTGATGACAAATGGATTTTTGCTGAATAATCAGATGACCGACTTTTCCTTTGTGGCCAGCAAAGCGGGTAAGTCTGTGGCCAACCGCATTGAACCGGGTAAACGCCCGCGCAGCTCTATGGCACCGGCGATGGTATTTGATCAGGATGGTGCGCTTTATCTGGTGGTGGGCTCACCCGGCGGTAGTCGCATTATCAATTATGTGACTCAGACCCTGATTGGCGTGCTTGACTGGAATCTGGATATTCAGCAGGCCATTAATCTGCCCAAAATCACTAATCGCAATGACTATACAGCACTGGAGAAAGGCACTGGGTTGTCAGAATCTGTTAAGGCGTTCGAATCCTTAGGGCATGATGTCAAAGTTATTGACCTTAACAGCGGTATTCATGGCGTATTGTTAAAGGACGGCAAGCTGATTGGTGGTGCCGATCCAAGACGTGAAGGGGTGGCACTGGGGTTGTAGGTTCCGGTAGTCTGGTCATGCTCACATGATGACTCACACACAAGCAACGCGGCTAAAGCAATATAGGTTAAGGGCGGCTATGGGCTGCACTGGTATCGTGTTGCTTTTGTTAAGCGCTGTTTTACTGCTTAGTCTGACGTTAACCCAGCAGGGTTTTCTCGACCGCGATCAGTGGGTGCTGATAGCTCCATTGGTACTGTTTTGGTGTTATCTATGAAGAAGTGTTTTTCCGTGGCTTTTTATTTCAATGGATGGCATCGCGCAGGCCGGTGTGGTTAGCGGCAATAATCAGTTCAATTATTTTCGGCGCCTCCCATATTATTCCGTCGCAGGCCATCAGTGCGGCGCCGCAGATAAGGCTGAAGAGCTGCTTTATAAGAGGGTATTAGTGTTTGTCGGTGGCAATAACAATGTGCCACCGGGCAATATCAGTTTTACCAAAAATATCATAATGGCGATTATGAGGTTATGGTTGTTACTGACTTAGAGGAACTTGTCAGCCTCTATTTCATCAACCAGCCATTCACCCTTAACCTTAGTGAGATTAACAGTACGCAGATCCTGGACTGTTTCATTGTGTAGCTCACCGGTAAAGAAAATGGTGATACTGGCCTGGTCGGAAAATTCTGAACGCATATTGCTGTTACCGCTGTCGATCTGCATTTCTACTTTGTCATAAGGCAGATTGATAACATGGCGCTGAAAGTTACGGTTGGTGCGGTAATTATCCAGTAATCTGTCCATGCGCTCGGAACTGAGGGTTTTCACACGTTCTATGTTGTCATCGTGATACAGATGATCGAAGAACTTGATGGCTGCGTATTCCGGTGTTCCTTCCTCCATCATGCCATACTTGCCAACACCCTCAGTGTTTTCGGCTTCAGTGCAGGCAGTTAATACCGTTACGATCAGTAAAAAAGGAATAAAAATCCAGGTTTTCAAAATCAGTCCCCGCTGGTGTCATTGATTGGAAGTCTGCGATGATCCTTTAAAAAAGTAAAGTTAACTGTTCTGATCTGTATAGTAAAAAGCCGCCATGACAGCATTGTCATGGCGGCTTTTATGCACATTAGTATTGCAGATTTTACTGTGCCAGATCTTCTTCGCTGAAGGCACCGGCAAACAAAGGGCTGGACAAGTAACGCTCTGCGGAGCTGGGCAGGATGACAACAATGTTTTTGTTGGCATTTTCAGGCTTTTCCGCCAGACGTTTCGCCGCGATTACTGCGGCACCGGAAGAAATTCCCGCCAGGATACCTTCTTCGCGCATCAGCCGATGTGCCATTTCCATAGCATCATCATTGCTGACCTGTTCCACAGCATCCACCATATCCAGATCCAGGTTACCGGGAATAAAGCCTGCGCCAATACCCTGAATTTTATGCGGGCCTGGTGTCAGATCCTGGCCCGCTTTGGCCTGAGTGATCACAGGTGAGTCAGTTGGTTCAACGGCGACACTCAGTACCTGTTTACCTTTGGTTTTCTTCAGATAACGGCTGACACCGGTTATGGTTCCGCCTGTACCTACACCGGCGATGAAAATGTCAACATTGCCATCCAGATCCTGCCAGATTTCCGGCCCGGTAGTCTTTTCATGGATCTCTGGGTTAGCCGGGTTGTCAAACTGTTGCAGCATAATGAATTTGTTCGGATCCGAGTCGACAATTTCCTGAGCCTTGGCGATCGCCCCTTTCATGCCTTTAGGGCCTTCAGTAAGAACCACATTGGCGCCCAGCGCTTTAAGCAGTTTGCGCCTTTCCAGGCTCATGGTGCTGGGCATGGTCAGGGTCAGTTTGTACCCGCGGGACGCCGCCACAAAGGCCAGTGCAATACCCGTGTTACCGCTGGTGGGTTCAACCAGTTCTTTGCCTTCAGTCAGTACGCCACGTTTCTCGGCATCCCAGACCATATTGGCGCCAATACGGCACTTGACACTGAAGCTGGGATTGCGGGATTCCATTTTGGCGTAAACATTACCACCAGTGACACGATTTAGTTTGACCAGCGGTGTATGGCCGATGGACTCTGAATTATCTTTAAATACTTGCATGGTTGTTCCTTGCATGTTGGTGTCGGCATCATCGGGCCAGACAACTGATTAAAACAGATTTTAATTTCACTAGTATAGATTAGGCCTATGCCACTAAAATCAAACTGCTTTTTTGCTATATGATATTTTGATTCATCACAACAAACTAACGAGTACAGAGGGCTTATGAGCTTTACCGGAACTGACAAATATATTGCCTCCGAAGAATTACAGTTAGCGGTGAACGCCGCTGTGACCCTTGAACGGCCACTGCTGATAAAAGGCGAACCGGGTACCGGTAAGACCATGTTAGCAGAGGAGGTGGCCGGCAGTCTCGGGGCTGAATTGATCCCATGGCATATTAAATCCACTACTAAAGCCCAGCAGGGGCTGTATGAATACGATGCTGTATCCAGGCTGCGAGATTCACAACTGGGCGACCCTAAAGTGCAGGATATCAGTAACTACATTATTAAGGGTAAACTCTGGCATGCCTTTGAGGCACAGAAGCGCCCGGTGCTGTTGATTGATGAAATCGATAAGGCGGATATCGAGTTTCCTAATGACCTGCTCCAGGAGCTGGATCGGATGGAATTTTATGTTTACGAGACCCGTCAGACCATTAAGGCGGCGCAGCGTCCTATTGTGATTATTACCTCGAATAATGAAAAAGAATTGCCCGATGCGTTTTTGCGACGCTGCTTTTTCCATTACATCCGCTTTCCGGATAAAGACGAGATGGCCCGTATCGTTGATGTGCATTTTCCCGACCTTAAAAAGAACCTGCTGAATCAGGCGCTGGAGTCCTTTTTTAACCTGCGTGAGCTTCCGGGCCTGAAGAAAAAACCGTCCACCTCGGAGCTGATAGACTGGCTTAAATTGCTGGTGGCAGAGGATATCAGCCCTGAAACACTGCAAAACAAAGACAGCAAACAGGCGATACCGCCTCTGTACGGAGCTCTGCTGAAAAACGAACAGGACATACACCTGTTCGAGAAACTGGCTTTTATGGCGCGCCGCTGATGCTGGTTGAGTTTTTCTTTCGTCTTCGTCAATACCAGCTGCCGGTGAGTCTGCGTGAACTGCTGGATTTGTTAAGCGCGCTGGAAAAGCAACTGGTGTTCGCGGATATGGACGCTTTTTATATGCTCTCGCGCACTGTGCTGGTCAAGGATGAAAGTCATTACGATAAGTTTGACCGCGCCTTTGCCGATTATTTTAACGGGGTACAAAGCCTCGATCTGTTCGGTAAAGAGATCCCCGAAGAGTGGCTGCGTAAGGAGCTGGATCGTTATTTCACCGATGAAGAAAAGCAGCGCATCGAGGCCATGGGTGGGCTGGAAAAACTGATGCAGACCTTAAAAGAGCGCATGCAGGAACAGCAGAAACGTCATCAGGGCGGTAGTAAATGGATCGGCACCGGCGGCACCTCACCTTTTGGTGCTTATGGTTATAACCCTGAGGGGGTGCGTATTGGCCAGGAGGGTAACAATCAGTTTTCAGCGGTTAAAGTGTGGGATAAAAGAGAGTTTAAAAACCTGGCCAGTGATGTGGAGCTGGGTACCCGCAACCTGAAGGTTGCTCTTCGTAAACTGCGCCAGTTTGCCCGCACCGGTGCCAGTGATGAACTGGATATGCCGGCGACGATCCGGGGTACCGCAAATAACGCTGGCCTGCTGGATTTACACATGGTGCCAGAGCGTCACAATGCCGTGAAATTGTTACTGTTTTTTGATGTGGGCGGCTCCATGGATATGCATGTGCAGGCCTGTGAGGAACTGTTTTCAGCTGCCCGTAGCGAGTTTAAGCATCTGGAGTATTTTTATTTCCACAACTGCGTGTATGAAGGTGTGTGGCAGGACAATATACGCCGGCATGACGAAGCGATGCCGGTATGGGACGTGATCCACAAATATGGCAGTGACTATAAACTGATTTTTGTTGGTGATGCCACCATGGGGCCTTATGAAATTACCTATCCGGGAGGCAGTGTTGAACACTGGAATGAAGAGCCCGGTGCAGTGTGGATGCAGCACCTGTTGAACCACTTTAAGCAGGCAGTGTGGCTTTGCCCGCAAAATACGCAATACTGGGACTATTATCAGTCACTACGTATTATTCGTGAGCTGATGGAAGACCGGTTTTACCCGATGACGCTGGAGGGTATCAGTGAGGCAATTAAAACCCTGAACTGACCGGCCATGTAAGCTTTTTGGCATAACAAAACGGATCCTGACATTCGGTATGACAACTTTAACCACACCTTCCACGGCGCAGAGAGAGTCACCAGTGCAAACATCATCCACCGTGATAGCAGAAAGCCGCGACTACATCACGCCTTATGCGTTTGAGGTGCCGTCACAGCTTTATGGCATCGCATTGGCAAAGCCCTGGAAGCGTGGGGTGGCTATTCTTGTTGATCTGCTGTTGGTGGCGCTGCTCACGCATATAAACACCTTGTTTATGGCGGCCGCAGCCTCAGCAGTGCTGGTGCGCTCAAGTAGCCGGTTACGAAGTAAAGGGCGCTATCCTGTGGTGCGAAAACTGCTGGCCGGGGTGGCAGGGCTGTTACTCTTTGTGGTGATTTTCGGTGCGCTGGAGGCGTATCGCGAAGCCACAACCGGAGAGAGCAGCGTCACCGAAATGGCGCAAAAGGCACAACAAATAGGTGATGTGGGGCGTTTTACCGCCAATATGGTACAGATGGGTATGACCACAGAAAACATCCGCTCAGGTGACTGTGCCCCGGCCATGGAGTGCTGGCAAACTATTAGCAATAAACTCCTCGATGATCTGGCGCGTTTTACGCTGCCGCAAAATAAGCAGCGCGAGATTATTAATGCTATGTATCAGGAGGCTGAAGGTGCCCTCAGTACGGCGCAGCTGAGTGAATTCAAACAGCAGACAGATAACCGTTACGCGGAGATTCAAGTCACTCAGGAAGAGGAACGGCGTCAATCCGAGGAACTGGGTCCGGAGCAAGCCCCCGATGACACCACTGAAATTATTGCGCCTTTAGGTGCAGATGAATCAGACAAGCCCGGTATCATAGCCTGGTTTAAAGGGATTTTGTCGGATCTGGGGCTGGGGTTTGGCTGGGCTGCCTTGTACTTCACCGTATTTACCGCCTGGTGGAAAGGGCAGACGCCGGGCAAAAAACTGTTGGGTTTAAGCGTGGTAAGACTGGACGGCCGGGCGCCGAATCTGTGGGAAAGCTTTGGTCGTTATGGTGGTTATGGTGCAGGTCTGGCGACAGGACTGCTGGGTTTTGTGCAGGTTTTCTGGGACATCAATCGCCAGGCGATTCAGGACAAGATCTCGGAAACTCTGGTGCTGGATCTGAGAAAACCACGGGTAAGTATTGAAAACGCGGCGCAGGCCAGCAATGATGATAATGAGCAGATCAATAACTCATAGCAATCTGTATAGATAATCGCTCTGTCAAAGCGGGTAATTATCGATGCGGATTGTTATCAATCAAGGAGTAGAGATGAAAAATTGTGTCAAAAAAATCATACCAGTGGTTGCCGGTGTACTAATGGTGTCGGCGGTTCAGGCCGGTACCCGCATATCCACGCAGATTCAGGGCCAGGATAAAGCCCAGCAGCTTTATGTGCATGAGGGTAAGGCTGCGTCATTAGACGGTGACGGGCGCACTGAGTTTATCTATGACGGCAACGCCGGTGAAATGATCACGCTAATGCATCAGGAAGGTCGCTACATGCGCCTGAATAACGAGCAAATGCAACAGATGGCCGGAGGCATCAGCAAGATGCAACAACAAGCCATGACGCAGATGGAAGAACAAATGGCCAATATGCCCCCTGAGCAACGGGTGCAGATGCAGCAGATGATGGAACAAATGATGCCGGGCATGGCAAAAAAATCACCACAGCAGGAAATCAGCCTCGAAGCGAGCGGCAAAACAGACAGTATCAACGGTACTGATTGTGAATGGATTGCGTTAAAGCGCGGTGAGAAACTGGTCAATGAAGCTTGTGTGGCTGACCTGGATGACACGGCGATAGCGCCTGCCGACTATCAGACGCTTGCCGGTTTTTTCAAGAAGATGAGCGATTTTACCGCCCAGATGAGCGGTGATGTAGACGATGCCATGCTTAATCAGCACCTGTTTGCTAACAACAAGGTGCCGGTGCAAATCAAAGAGCATAAGGACACGGGAATACAGGTGATCAGCCTGACTTTTGACAGCCAGCAACCCAAAGCCGACATGTTCGATATTCCCAAAGGCTATGAGCCTGAGCCAATACCGGATTTCTAAGCTGCACATGGCAGTCGGTCATTCCCGCGCGCTGTTGGCGGGAATCCAGAGACCTTATGGTGAAAAGAGACAAAAGCATTAACCACGAAAAACACGAAAGGCACGAAAGTATTAAAAGAGTACAGATGTATTGTTCGTGGTTGAAAGAGAAAAACCTGATTAACCACAGAGCCACAGAGAACACAGAGGTATATAGGCTATCAAGGGATAACACTCCGTGACCTCTGGTCTCTGTGGTGAGAAATAGAACAGCAGGACACTGGATGCCCGATAGCAGCACTCGGGCATGACAGCCAGTATTCCTGCGTGTGTTTGGCGGGAATCCAGTGCCAGAGCCCGCCTATAGAAGGTGGTACAACAGGGATAAACATGCAAAAAAACACAAAACAGGAAGTATTCCGCATTCAAACAAGGGACCCTTCCCGCTATAAAATTGTTAGGGAGAGCAAAGTGCATGGCACATCATCCTGAAATTCCCATTGATACCTACGTAAAGATGTCACGTAATGACTTAAGTGATTTATGGTTTGATGCCTATGGTTGGATCGCTTGCTACTTCGCGCAGCTTGAAGGCTTGAGCTACGCTCTTATCGACCTGCTATGCGATGCTCAAGACAAGGTTCGGTTTAAGAAATTGCCGTATCAAAAGCGCATGGACCAAGCTCGCACAATGATTTGTGCACATTTTAAGGCGCAGGGACAGATGGCTCTCGCGGATGAATGGGATGCATTCCTTTGCGAAGCCAAAGCTGCTGCACCTTTAAGAAACAAGATTCTGCACAACCCATTAAGTATCAATTTAGCCTTAGGCGACCCACTTAACAATCCCGATGCGGGTATCATCTTGACACACCAACCTGGACAACCGGTTCTTAAGCTAGGCGCAGTGCAAGAATTTGCAAGGTCAATGCTTGAACTGAATAATCGGATGCAAGACCTACTGTTGCGCGGTCAACTTATCCCACAGCAGTCTGGTAACAATATTGCCTAACACTCAAAGATTATCATCAGCAAAAAGTACTGGCTTCGCAAAATCGTTCGCGTTCTCCGCCGCACGCAGCGATAAGCCTCACCAAAAGAATGGAGTCGATGATGAATGCGTATTCTGCTGAAGCTGA
>NZ_NISX01000001.1 GCF_002591895.1 Lacimicrobium alkaliphilum | reverse complement strand
CACAAAATCCTTTACACTCTCCAAGACGCCAGTTAGTACCTATAGCAACCGTTATCTGTACTGATTTGTACTTTCTGACAAGTTTTGCAAAAAGACAATTGGTACCCTAGGTTTGTAATAAAAGCACTGATTGCCTGCATGCGAAAGCTTATCGTAATCCTGAATACTCTGTTAAAGAATGAGAAGAAGTGGCGTGAAAATATAGCTTAATTTATTGACGCGGGACCACTGTCACTTGTTAAGTTTCTTGGAAGTCCCTAGCTAGCATAGTGGATGCAATAGATGGTTCAATTGCATCTTTACCTGAAAACTTCTTAGCTGCCTCATAGCCTTCATTTCTATATTGGGCGAGCATTTCGCTATACGAATAAATATTACTTGTATCTATACGTAGCCTCAAAGCAGTCCCTTTATATTTGCACTCCAAATCATTTTTTGATGTACGATCTAAAAAAATACTTTTATCGTTACTTGCGATAAAGAAATCACCACCATTTCGACAAATCCGGCTGGTCATATAGAGGCCGAATCCAGAGTTCTGCCACTCATCATGCTTTCGTTTTTTGACCCCCTTATACATTTTTCCTGAAACTCCAGGTAACATGGCGAGGTGCAAAGCGTCTCGCTCATTATTTATATTTAGATATGGGTTGGTAGAAAGTCCATGCATAATTCCATTGCCAGTATCCAGAACTGCAAGTTCAACCAATTTTTTAGTTGGCCAATATTGAGCGCAATATTCAATTATTTCAGACTCCGAATGCTCAACAACATTCCTCAATATCTCTCTAATGGAGAATGTAAGAGTGTCAACTAAATCACCACTTTCTTGGCGAGTTAATATTTTTGCAATTTGCTCGGACTTGGCTTCGATTACGTTACCTACATGGTCGTAAGAGTCAGCTGCTTCTTGCTCTAAATCTGCGACATTTAATATTGTCAGGGGTAGATAAGTACTACTACCTGCAGCCTCTCCAGGTTCATTCCCAAACTTAAGCCCAAATGCTCTAAAGAATCCCATATGTGCAGCATATGATTTATTTTTATGATTTAAGGCCGTAAACTTACTTTTAGGTTTGGTTTTCCTGAATCTTTTTAATTCATTCGCAACGTAGGCCATTGTAAAGGGCTCTACTCGCCCAAGGTTAGCAAAATCAAATTCATATTCATCCGAATGCTCTAAATCCCATAATCGATTACAGAAATTCAATGCATTTGTAAGGGATAAATTTTGAGGGATTTTTACTTGAAGCATACTCATCCTTGTAGAAGAAACTTAACGCCGCCAAAAACGGCGCGAGCTTGCGAGCGTCCGGCGACCAACGGGAGCAGATTTAATCGCTTTGTTAGAAATGGGTATACTCATCAGCTAGTAATCCTAAACCAGTCTCTAAGTGCTAACTCAAGCCTAAGAACTTCATCTTCTGCCAATGGAGAACAGTGTGCAATCGGGTTTCTTAGTGAATTTAAAGCGGACATTACTTTTTCCATGGCTTTTATATCGTTAAACACTACCCCACCAAACAAACTCCAATTAGCCTTAATTATTTCACCAAGCTCTCCGAATGTAGTGTAATCAATAGGATCTGAAGACCTCGGCGTTACTGCAGCCTCCTTCTCTCTTTTGATGCTTTTTTTTGTATTTACCTTCACAGTCTCAGGAACGAGGTTTTCCCACCACTCTGGATCTTCCGTGCCCTCGAATACGTCTATAATTAGCTGCCGAATCGATTTTTCTAAGCAATAAAAAACCTCGTAATGCTTTGCCATTCCATGCGCTTCTGCCCGCAATTCGGCATTGAATTGAGGAAAATAAGCATCTTCTATTTGGCTGGCTTTATCAGTTCCGCGAATTAAGTCTATCTGATATTTTTTCTCAATTAGGTCAAGATCAGCTTCCAAGAGCATATTGGTCATGGCGAAGCTTTTAATCGCTGCTGTTCGATTCACAAACTACTCCTGAATGAGATGTTGTTTGAGACTTTTAAAAATAGCGTTAAAGACTTCAATATCTGTAGTAGCAGGTAAGTTTAAGTTAATCGTATACGACAAATTAATTCCTTCACCGCCATTGTTGCTTGGCTGCTGGCTATGTATTTGGGGCAAAGTGTATTCTGGCGCAGGATCTGCTGTTTCGTTCGAAACCGTAATCTCCTCTTCTGGAACAGAATCAAAATCTGCAATTTTTCTTAGCGCTTGAAATGTCGAAAGGGTCTTACTGACAACGTTTGAATTTTGCTCAGCACCAGTTGCCTCTACAATTAGCCCCTTAAGGGTAGTTTGGTTTGTGTCATGTACATATTCATTCATCTCAAACAGCTGCTCGTATAACTCACGCATAGCTGCTGCGATTGCAGTTCCGGATTTAGCTGGATTGCGGAATTCTTTGTATCTTTCAGTTGGAGTTCCGTCGGTAGCTACAAGTCCCATTTTCCTAATAAAGGGGATGATAGATCTCGGCGTTCCGCCTTTCATAAGGAGTTTTTCGGCCACAAAATCTTGTGAAAATTTTTCTGGAACTGATGCTGTCTTGATTTTATCAAGCATCGTCATCAACGTTGCCGTACGTTGTGCATATGGAAGATTTGCCACAAAATTTCTCCTTATTCTGGCAGAGTACTAATGATTTTTAATAGGGTATTATACCGAGCTTGTAAGGTCGTGATCCTTACAAGCTACTCTACCGTGTAAGGTTAGAAAGTCCACCAATTGAACTCACAGCTCGTAGCAGTCTGTCAGATCTGGTCGTGTTAAACCAAAAAGCTGGTGTCATCATGTTGGCCCTCAAAGGCCAGCTTAAGGTTATTTACAGTGGTCACAGCAATCTGCTTAAGGGCCTGCTGAGTAAAAAAGCCCTGGTGCCCGGTAATCACTACATTGGGGAAGGTCAGCAGGCGCAGGAAGACATCGTCCTGAATGATTTCATTAGATAGGTCTTCGAAGAATAAATCTCCCTCCATTTCATAGACATCCAGCCCAAGATAGCCGATTTTACGATTTTTCAGGCCCCGGATTACCGCACTGGTATCAATCAGGCCGCCTCGGGAGGTGTTGATCAGCATCACGCCGTGTTGCATTTTTTCAATGCAGGCGTCGTCAATCATATGGTGGGTTGATGGGGTAAGCGGGCAGTGTAATGAAATAATGTCTGATTCACTGAACAATGTGTTCAGTGTTACATACTGCGCTCCGGTCGCACTCACTTCCTGTGATTCAACCGGGTCGTAACATAAAATCCGGCATCCAATACCCCGGAGGATCCGGATTGTGGCAAGACCTATGCGGCCGGTACCAACAATCCCCACTGTTTTGCCACAAAGATTGAAACCCAGTAGCCCCTCTATGGAGAAATTGCCTTCTTTAATCCTGTTGTAGGCTTTGTGCAATTTACGGTTAAGGGTCAGGATCAGCGCGAGAGTGTGTTCGGCGACGGCTTCGGGTGAATAGGCCGGTACTCTCGATACACTGATGCCGCATTGTTTTGCGGCATCCAGATCGATATTATTAAAACCCGCGCAACGTAAGGCAATGTGCCTGATGCCCATGTCTTTGAGTTGCTGGATAACGTTTTTGTCCAGTTGGTCATTGACGAAAACACAGATGGCGTCAAACCCGGCAGCCAAAGGCAGAGTCTGTTGATTCAGCCTCGCCTCTATAAACGACATCTCAATATCAGGGCCAGCCTGCAAAAGAGAATCCCTGTCATATTGCTTGGCACTAAAAACACCTACTTTCATTGCTCTTCACTCTTGTATCGATAATCAGATATTACCGTTTGTTTTATAAAAGCTTTTCGATTTCCTGGCGTATTTCTTCAGGCTTCGTTGTGCTGCCAAAGCGATTTACTACATTGCCTTGTCTATCAACCAGAAATTTAGTGAAATTCCACTTAATGCTCTTGCTGCCTAACACGCCGCGAGCCTTGTCTTTGAGGTGCTGATACAAGGGGGCTGTTTCCTCACCATTGACGTCAATTTTTTTAAACAGCGCAAAGCTGGTGTGGTAATTGAGATCGCAAAACTGTTGGATTTCCTCATCTGAGCCAGGCTCTTGTCCGCCAAACTGGTTACAGGGAAAGGCAAGTATCTCTAAACCTTTATCCTGATATTCCTTATACAGCTTTTCCAGACCCTCATACTGGGGCGTGAACCCGCACTTACTGGCTGTGTTTACAATCAGGAGCACTTTATCCTGATAGGTGCTTAAGGGTTGTTTCTGACCATCAATTTTTTCTACTTCGAAGTCGTATATGCTTTCTGTCATAATTGTTACCTGAATTATAGTGGTCAATACAGATTAAACTGTTGTCCAGCATAGCATTTAAATCTACTGTTCAGGTACTAACGGCTGGTTACAAATAATAAGGAAAACACCATGGGGCAAAAAGTTGCGTTTATCGGTTTAGGGGTGATGGGGTATCCCATGGCGGGGCATTTACAGTCATCAGGGTATCAGGTTTGTGTTTATAACCGCACTACATCGAAAGCTGAGCAATGGGTAAAAACCTTTTCAGGTGATATGGCACAGAGCCCGGCAAAAGCGGCGGAGGATGCAGAGCTGGTATTTGTCTGTGTTGGCAATGATGATGATCTTAAATCAGTGGTACTGGGAGACGACGGTGCGTTGACAGGAATGCGTCCGGGTACGGTACTGGTTGACCATACCACGGCTTCGGCGAATGTCGCTAAAGAGCTGCATCAAATTGCTAATGAACGTCAGGTGGGTTTTCTCGACGCACCGGTGTCAGGGGGCCAGGCTGGCGCGGAAAATGGCGCGTTAACTGTCATGGTGGGGGGTGAATCATCAGTTTTTGATAAGGCTGAGCCGGCAATGGAAGCCTATTCCCGTTGTTGTAAGCTCCTCGGCCCTGCCGGAACCGGCCAGATGGCAAAAATGATGAATCAAATTTGTATTGCCGGTGTGGTTCAGGGGCTGGCTGAAGCACTCAATTTTGGTCAGCAGGCCGGGCTGGATTGTGAAGCTGTAATCGAAGTTATTGGTCAGGGCGCCGCACAATCCTGGCAAATGCAGAATCGATATCAGACCATGTTAAAAGGTGAGTATGACTTTGGTTTTGCCGTAGACTGGATGCGAAAAGATCTGGATATAGCTCTACAGCAAGCCAGAGAGTTAGGGGTGACGCTGCCACTGACCGCCTTAGTGGATCAGTTTTATGCTGATGTGCAGAAGATGGGAGGCAACCGCTGGGACACCTCCAGCTTACTGGCGAGGCTATAAAACTCGTAATAGCCCGTGGCTAATCGGGCTTAAAGTGCCACTGATGCTCAAAATAATAGACCTGACCATTGGCATACTCTCGGTCTGCTTTCCAGGTACGATTATTCAGCTTTAATATTACTCCCGGATGAATTTTCTTACTTGCATGCATTCGGGTTATCAGCAAATAGTCGTCCTTGGCCTTGCGCAGCGCTTCTGTTTTTTTAGTAACCCAGTCGAGTAATTTTTCTTCGCCCTTATACAAGCTCATGATCCGGTTAACTTTATCTGATAGCTCTTTGGGCATACGTTTCTTTTTGATGATATCGACTTTGCCTTTGTGGCGATAATAGTTGTTCTGCAACTGCTTCAGCAGTTCTTCAAACTCATCTTTGCGTTCGATCAAAAAGTTATAGCCATCACTGAAATCGATAAATAAATTAGACCCTGAAATAGCGCCGATGACGCCGGCTTTGATTTCAGCCTGACATTGGATTTCGCAACCAAAAAGATTGCCATTGGGGTTATCTATCGGGCCAACAGTTACACTGCCGCCGCATACAATACGGCTGTGGGCCAGTTGTTTTCCCACCGTTACATTGCCACTACAGCTTATATCCAGGCCCTGTCCATGCTGAACATGAACACTGCCTTTGGCCGTCAGCTTGGTGTTGTATTCTGCTGCATCCGTGTCGCTTTGTTTACCCATCGCCCCCTGGGTAATAATGATATCGCCGCCGGCCTGTATCTGGGCTGATTCAACGAAACCATTTATGGTCACGTCTCCGGTGGCGATGATGACCATTTTCTCAGTAACATCACCGTTTACAATGACGGCACCTTCATAGTTGATATTCCCTGTACCGACGTTGACGCCTTTGGTGATGTAGGTTTCGTCTACCCACATATCACCATTCTGAAACTTCGGCATGCCGGAAATTTCTGCCAGTAACAGATTATCGTCATCCGGACTGACAGTGATACCGCTGCCAGCTTTAATCGGTAGCCACTCGCCAGCTACCGGCGTCAGAGCTTCACCTCGAACCGTGAAACCATTACGCCCATCGCTGGGAGGCAAACGTTGCAAAACCGGGGTTTGCGCTTTAACACAGATAATATCGCCCAGATCGCGCATGTCTACACGGCTCTTACTTACTTCCTGAGGCTGTAATATTCTTTCCAGTGCATTGGGTACCAAAGGAGATAAACGGGAAGGGCGGCCGTTTCTCGCTGGCAGGCCTTTGGCTACAATCTCCCGTATTACTGAGCCCGGAGGTTCTTCTTTATTGGCTCTGTCTACAATGCGCTTCAGATGATTCTTACCCAGGCCTTTTCTGATCCCGGCTTTGCGTGCAAGTTTAATCAGTTGGTTTACTGAAGGGTTTTTGCCGCCCTGAGCAGTGGTCATAACCAGTTCAGCGGCCATATCCGAGTCCAGCATAGAGAACTGAACTTCAGCGTCCCGCTTTTCTGCTATGCGCTCATCAATGATTTTGTGGCTGTTATTTTCTTTGGCATTGTGGGCTTCCTGCTCAATTTTGACCAAAGAACCGTCAAACACCAGAAAGTTTTTTTGCTCGCTGTCATGCAGCAACTGCAACATGTCGCTGGCTTTCAGCTTGCCTTTGATCTCACTGGTGTCAACTCTGACCCTTAGAAACAGGCCACTGTCTTCAAGTGTTAGGGTAACTCCGTCCATACTCCAGCCTGACTTTGCCTTATGCTATCTTATCGACAGGTACAGCTTAACGTTAAATATTCTGTGCATATTGATACAGTGCGCGCAAAATTGCCAGTTTGTTCGCATCTTGTCCATACACTTCTCCTAAGCGCTCGATCTCCTGCAGGAACTCCTGCATTTTGATACTCCCGGGAGAATCCGGGTCCAGCAACCGGAACTGACGATGACGCTGCCACTGTTCCAGTTCTTCGGCGTTAAGTGTTGCCGGAAAATTCCGGGCTCGGTATCTGAATAACAATGTATTGAGCCGGTCGTCATCAAATCGCCAGCCCAGTGACGCCAATTGCTCCGGGTGGCATTGATGGAGTTGTTCAGCTTTACTCTTGTCCGCAGCGGATAAGAATCCACCTGTATACAATGCATGATCCGCGTCCCGTTGCGTCGCTTCTCTGGGCGTATCAAATATATCCTGTAATTTTTGTTCGAGCCCGGTCTGTGCTTTTATTTTTTCCAGGTTAGTTAAACAGACGGACCGATCGATTCCCAGACGTTCAGCGTTTTCCTGTGTCAGTGATTTTGCCGGGGCAAGCACAGGGCATTTGTTAATATGAATCAGTTTAATCGGCAGCCGCTGTTCATTTTCTTCCAGCAGTGCCTGCGGGGTATAGAGTTTCTCCCTGAGCTCATGTGCCGGTAAATCAAACAAGGGTGCCGGATCCAGAGCCAGATTCAGGGCGATGAAGGCATTTTTATTGCTGGGGTGGGGGCAAACCGGAACCACCCATGTGCAACACCCATTCTTTGCGGGAAGTTTGGATGAAATATGCACCAGCGGGGTTTTATGTTGCCAGTCAATGAGTTTGGCAACTTCTTTTTTCAACCGCAGGCTAAACAGGAACTCATAGAGCTTAGGTTGCTTTTCTTTGACTAATTTTGCCATGCCGATAGTGGCGTAAACATCAGACATGGCATCATGGGCATCCTGATGCGAGATGTTATTTGCCTCACTTAATCGTTCCAGACGAAAGCTGGGCACGCCATTATCGTCGGTTGGCCAATTGATACCCTCGGGCCTCAGTGCATAGCAGGCCCTGACCATATCAATAATATCCCAGCGACTGTTACCCTGTTGCCATTCACGGGCGTACGGATCATAAAAATTGCGGTAAAAAAGGTTACGCGTAACCTCGTCATCGAAGCGAATGCTGTTGTAACCCACCGCACAGGTACCGGGATGGGAGAGTATCTCGTGTACCTTGGTGGCAAATTCGGATTCGACCATGCCGTCCCGTAATGATTGCTGTGGTGTAATACCGGTAATCAGGCTGGCCTGTGGCTGAGGCAGATAATCGCTGGGAATCTGGCAATAAAAATTGACCGGCTTGCCGATTATATTCAGCTCAAGGTCGGTCCGGATGCCGGCAAATTGAGCGGCCGGATCTTTGACGGGATTGGCACCCCAGGTCTCATAGTCGTGCCAGAAAAGAGACGGTTCAGTCAATGTCGCGTTCCATGGGTTGTGATTTATGCTCTGCATCAGAGCAAATCAGCGCGCTAAACTCAAGCGTTATAGCCCTTTGATTATAATCCACTGAGGAGACAATGCGCATTTCATCCGCTTTGGCCTGAGTAATGCTTCAGACCAGTGGGTATTATGCTAATCTGCACAAAATGACAGGAGAACTAAAATGAACAATAAACGCTTACTTAGCACCTTGATTTGCATGTGGTTTGTTGCTTTTAACGGCAAATCCGAAACACCCGCCCAGAGCCCTTTTGCCATAGCTATTCATGGTGGCGCGGGCACCATTAACAGAGCCAGTATGAGTGCTGAAAAAGAGCAGTTGTACAGGGCCAAACTGGAACAGGCTGTAAAGGCGGGCCATGCCTTATTGGCACAAGGTGCGAGCAGCATGGATGCGGTTATTGCTGCGGTGCAGATAATGGAACAGTCAGAACTGTTTAACGCGGGTAAGGGTGCCGTTTATACCTATGAAGGTGAACACGAACTGGACGCCTCAATTATGTGGGGCAAAGATCGCCAGGCTGGTGCGGTAGCCGGAGTGAAGACGATCAAAAGTCCTATCGCCCTTGCCAGAGCCGTAATGGAACAATCCGACCACGTTATGCTGAGTGGCAAGGGTGCCGAGGATTTTGCAGATACGCTGGGGTTGGAGAAAGTGGAAAATCAATACTTTGATACACCAGCCAGATTCGAGCAGCTACAAGATGCAAGGAAGACACTGAAACTGGATAAAACGGCTCAGGCTGACCCTCTGCGCCTGGATTACAAATTTGGTACTGTTGGTGCGGTGGCTGTGGATAAAGATGGCAACCTGGCTGCGGCGACTTCTACAGGCGGTATGACGGCCAAACGTTGGGGCAGGATTGGCGATTCTCCGGTAATAGGCAGCGGTACTTTTGCAGACAACAGAAGTTGTGCAGTGTCTGCCACCGGTCATGGCGAGTATTTTATCCGTTACAATGTCGCTGCTGATATCTGTGCCAGAGTCGCTTATCAGAATATCAGCGCAGAAGAAGCAGCCAATGAGGTGATACATCAGGTGCTTAAGCCGGCCGGAGGAACCGGCGGTGTGATTGTTATTGACAGCAAAGGAAATATTAGTCAGCCCTTTAATACCCAGGGTATGTACAGAGCCAGCATCGATACCGCAGGGCAACTTGAGGTGGGAATTTATGGCACGCAGAAATAGATGACCAGGGTTCTGTGCTTTATTGATTGTTTTAGCAGGAAAAAACTGACGAAATGGCGGGAATAAAACGGTCTCGCCGTCTATCTTTATAGAGAGTACTGTAAACTCGGAAATAACAGAGGAAGCGCTATGGAATCCTTGAAAGTCAGTGATTATATGAACCCCAGACCGGTAACCTTTAGCCTGGACATGACCGTGGCCAACGCGGTCGAACGATTGCTCAAAGGACACCAGACCGGTGGTCCGGTTATCAATGAGCAACGTAAACTGGTGGGTTTTTTGTCTGAGCAGGATTGTATGACAAGAATGCTGGAATCGAGCTATTACCGTGAACAGGTGGCACGGGTGTCAGATATTATGCAACCCCGGGTATTATCCATTAAGCCTTATATGTCGATAATAGAGCTGGCGCAACAGATGCTGAATGAAAAGCCTAAGGTTTATCCTGTGGTCGATGACGATGGCTATTTGCTTGGCAGTATTACCCGATCGCAGGTGCTTCATGCCATGGATATTCAGCTCCACGATGGTTATAAGCGGGCGGGTTAACAAGATTATTCGCCAATCACAGTAGAAATCCGAGCCGCCATCTTCTAGGATCGTCGCCTTTATCACGACACAGCGGTTTCCATTGTCCATTGCAACTCTTAAGCAGCGTATTGAACAGTGCATGACGTCAGAACGTCATGCACTGCGTATGGCATTGAAAAAAGCCACCAAGGATCCACAGAGACTTCAGAGTCTTGAAACACGCATACAGGCCTCAGAATCCCGCCGGTATAGCCGGGAGCAACAAAAACCGGAGATTGACTATCCGGATCTTCCGGTAACTCAATGCAGGGATGAGATAGCTAAAGCGATCGATGAAAATCAGGTGGTCATCATTGCGGGTGAGACCGGTTCAGGGAAAACCACACAGATTCCTAAAATCTGTCTGCAACTGGGGCGCGGTATAGCCGGTCTTATCGGCCACACACAGCCCCGGCGCCTGGCCGCCCGCACCGTTGCTAACCGTATCGCTGATGAGCTCAACAGCGAGCTGGGTTCAACGGTTGGCTACAAAGTGCGCTTTACGGATCAGGTAAGTGACAAAAGTTATATTAAGCTGATGACAGATGGTATTTTGCTGGCCGAGATTCAAAAAGATCGCTTTTTGAACCAGTATGACACCATCATTATCGATGAAGCCCACGAGCGCAGTCTGAACATCGATTTTATTCTGGGCTACCTCAAGCAGTTATTGCCTAAACGGCCTGATTTAAAGCTTATTATTACCAGCGCCACGATTGATCCTGAGCGTTTCGCCAGTCATTTTGGCGATGCGCCGGTCATTTCCGTCAGTGGCCGGACTTATCCGGTAGAAGTGCGTTACCGGCCATTGAACGAGGCCGAAGACAAAGACCAGGATCAACTGGATGCGATCATCGATGCCGTGAACGAACTGTCACGGGAAAGTGCCGGGGATATTCTGGTGTTTTTATCCGGAGAACGGGATATCCGCGATACGGCTGAAGGTTTAAAGCGCCAGCAGTGGCGAAATACGGAGATTCTTCCACTGTATTCCCGCCTGTCTAATGCGGAGCAAAACCGTATTTTTGCGCCACACAGTGGCAGGCGCATTGTTTTAGCCACCAACGTTGCAGAAACCTCGTTAACGGTGCCGGGGATAAAATATGTGATCGATCCGGGTTTTGCCCGCCTGTCTCGCTACAGTTTCCGAAGCAAAGTACAACGCCTGCCCATCGAGCCAATATCCCAGGCCTCCGCGAATCAGCGAGCCGGGCGTTGTGGCCGGGTGTCGGAGGGCATTTGTATTCGCCTGTATTCCGAAGAGGATTACAGCTCGCGATCTGAGTTTACCGACCCTGAGATTTTACGAACCAATCTGGCTTCGGTCATTCTGCAGATGCTGTCACTGGGCCTGGGTAACATCGAAGCCTTCCCGTTTTTGCAGGCACCTGATGGCAGGCATATCAAAGATGGATTCAGGTTGTTACATGAGCTGGGAGCGGTTAACTCGGCAAAAAACGCAACAAAGCTTACAACGCTGGGACGCCAGGTTGCCCGGCTTCCTGTTGATCCCAGATATGCTCGCATGTTGGTTGAGGCGGCGTCACTGAATGCTTTGCATGAGGTGATTATTATCGCCGCAGGTTTATCCATTCAGGATCCCCGTGAACGACCTCATGATAAACGCCAGGCCGCCGATGAAGCCCATAGCCAGTTTGCTGACAAGGAATCCGATTTTATCTCTTACCTTAAGCTTTGGCGTGCATTCAGGGCTGAACAGCAACAACTCACCAATAACCAGTTTCGCAAATGGTGTAAGAGCCATTTTCTTAATTATCTGAGGCTCAGAGAGTGGCAGGATATTGTCAGCCAGCTAAAGCAGGGCATAGTGGAGCTGGGATTTCGTGTCAATACACAAGAGGCTGCCGGGGATGCGATTCATCAGGCAATTGCCAGCGGCCTTCTTTCTCATATTGGCTTTAAAGATAAAGAGCGGGAGTATCTGGGTGCCCGCAACAGTCGTTTTATGATTTTTCCGGGTTCGGGAGTTGCCAGGGCCGCGCATAAATGGGTTATGGCGGCTGAACTGGTGGAAACCTCAAGGCTTTTTGCCCGTGATGTGGCGAAAATCGATCCAACCTGGCTGGAGCAGCTGGCGTCACACCTGAGTAAGTCTCACTACTCGGAGCCATACTGGTCGAAGAAGCAGGGTGCTGTTATGGCGCTCGAGCGGGTAACGCTGTTTGGCCTCGATATTGTGCGCGACAGGCGGGTTAATTATAGTCGTCTGGATCCTGCCACCAGCCGCGATATTTTTATCCGCGAAGCGCTGGTGAATCTGGATACTAAGCTTAATCAGGCGTTTCTGACCCACAATCAGCAACTAGTGGAACAGGTTGAGGAGCTGGAAGCTAAATCCAGGCGCAGGGATATTCTGGTGGATGAAGAGCATCTGGTTGCCTTTTATCAGCAGAGGTTGCCGCAGGATATCTGTACTGAAGCGGGGTTTCGTAAATGGTGGGCAACCCAGCAGGACAAGGACTCACTGAAATTCCAGCTGCAGGAACTGATGCAGCAGGATACCGACCACGTTAGTGCGCTGGATTATCCTGATCACTGGCAGCAGGGGAACCTCAGATTGCCATTGGTTTATCATTTTGATCCCAAAGACCCCGATGATGGTGTCAGCGTTCAGATCCCGTTACCGCTGCTCAATCAGGTGGCTAACAAAGGATTCGACTGGCATGTGCCGGGTTTAAGAGAGGAACTGATCACCACCTTGATCCGGGCGTTACCCAAGCGTCTGCGGCGAAACTTCGTGCCCGCACCCGATTATGCTGCAGCCTGTATACAACGTATAACACCCTCAGAGAACTCATTTACACAGGCACTGAGTGAGGCTCTGAAAAAAATGACAGGGGTGGAAGTGGCGGAACAGGAGTGGCCCTGGCAAAGCTTACCTGCTCATTTACAGATGCACTTTAAGGTAGTGGATGAAAAAGACCGGGTGCTGGCAGAAAACAAAGATCTCAACCTGTTAAAACAACAGCTACAGGGCAAAGTTAAGGCAACGCTGAAAAAGGCGGCTACGCCTAAACTGGAGAAAAGCGGCCTGACTCAGTGGTCTGTAGGCCAGTTACCCAAAGAGTTTGTATCAGGGCAGGGCAATTACCAGGTAAAAGCGTATCCGGCGCTGTGTGATGATAAAGATTCTGTGTCGGTCAAACTCTTTGACCAGCCCTGGCTTTCGGCTCAGGCCCACCAACAAGGTTTAAAGCGCTTGCTACTGTTAAACCTGCCATCGCCGGTAAAATACCTGCAACAGAAATTGCCCAACAAAGCCAAGCTGGGCTTATATTTTAATCCATTTGGTCAGGTGCAGGCACTGATAATGGATTGTATTTATGCTGCCATGGATGCGCTAATCGGAGCTGAGCCTGAAAACATAAGAACTCCGGAACAGTTTGCTGAATTGCAAAAGAAAGTCGCCAGTGACCTTAATCCTCTGGTGCTGGATATCGCGGTTAAAGTGGAGAAAGGCCTGACCACCGCTCATCAGGTACATAAAAAGCTCAAGGGGAATATTCCTCTTAACATGATCAGCGCCACGGGTGACATTAAAGCCAATCTGGATGAACTGGTTTATCCGGGTTTTGTGACGGATGTGGGAGTTGCCCGCCTGGATGACTGGAATCGTTATTTGCAGGCTATCGCCAAGCGGCTGGAAAAGCTCAGTATCGATCCGGCCAGAGACAGGCAGCATCAGCTGGTGATTGAAAAGGTTGAGACTGCCTGGCATACCAGTCTGAAAAAGGTGCCCCAGGGGCAGCCAGTGCCCGAATCATTGCAGGACGTGAAATGGATGATCCAGGAGTTACGGGTTTCATTCTTTGCTCAGCAATTGGGTACGGCTTATCCCATTTCTCAGAAGCGTATTTTAAATCATCTGCAGCAGTGTCATTGACAACATCAGGCCAGCACAATATAAAGGTCATGTACCACCAAAAGGTGAACCGAAGGGGACAGTTTATGCTTGGCTATGACGATAAGCGGGATTTTTTCCGCATGATGGTAAACAGCACCTGCGAGCTGGTGATAACGGATGATGAATCGAGCAGAAGTGTCTCTGCTATTTGTAAAGACCTCAGTGCCACCGGAATGTCGTTCGAGGTCGATGAGTCTATTGAACTGGGCACTGTGGTACAGGCTTTACTTGAGTCGACCAACAGCCAGATCCCGTCACTTAATGCTAAAGCTAAAGTGGTACGCTGTGAACCTGGCAATGATTCAAGTTATGTGGTGGGTGTCGAGATCCTGGAAATGCGCTAATGCCTTGCTCTGCAAGATGGCACTAAGCATTACCCGTCAACCGGTCAGTAGCGCTACAGCACTCTGCAAATAAGGCCTTTAAGGTAATAGCCCTCGGGGTAAGTACTGGCTACAGGGTGGTCTGCGGCCTGTGATAGACGCTCCAGAAACTGTACATCTCTTCCGGCATCCAGTGCGGCATCGGCCACGATTTTATGAAATAACTCTGCCGGCATCAGGCCGGAACAGGAAAAGGTGCATAAAATACCGCCTTCTTTGAGCAACTGCATGGCGTACATATTAATGTCTTTATAGCCGCGACAGGCCCGATTCAATCCCGCTTTGTTGTCGACAAACTTAGGGGGATCAAGGATGATCTGGTCAAATTTCTGGCCCTGCGAGGCATAATCTCTGAGTGCCTGAAACACATCCGCTTTGATAAACTCCGCTTTGCTCAGATCCAGATCATTAATCTCAAGATTCCGCCGCGCCATCTGCAACGCATCGTCAGAAACATCCATATTGATCACTTTTTCGGCGCCAGCGGCCAGAGCGTAACTGGCAAAAGTTCCGGTATAGCTGAAACAGTTGAGCACATTTTTACCCTTCGCATAGCTGGCAGCTTTGGCTCTGTTGTCGCGCTGATCCAGGTAAAAACCGGTTTTATGGCCCTGAAGTGGATCCAACAGTACTTTAATACCATTTTCTTCAATGCAGATTTGTTCTGGGACTGTGCCATAAAGGGTCTGCACAACAGGTTTCAGCCCTTCTTTAAGTCTTACCGACACATCTGAGCGTTCGAGTATGGCGCAATCAGGGAAGCATTTATTCAGAGCCCAGACTATTTTACTACGATGCTTGTCGGCGCCGGCACTGAGCAACTGACAAACAAGCAGATTATCGTATTTGTCGATAGTAATGCCGGGTAGACGGTCTGATTCGGCGGCGACAACTCTGAAGCCCGTCAGACCATGACGATCGATCAATGCCTGACGCCCGGCCAGAGCTGACTTTATACGGCGCAGGAAGAAACCGTTGTCGATGATTTCCTGTTGTTCAAAACTCCAGATACGGATTTGTATCTGTGATTTTGGTGACCAGGCGCCTTTACCCAGCCACTGTCCTTCACTCGAATAAACCTCTACAGTATCACCAGTGCGTAACGTGCCGGTTTGTTTGTCGATAGCACTGGCGAAAACCCATGGATGATGGCGTAACAGGGACTTTTCCCGCAGCGGATGCAAAACAACACTGGATGTCATAGCATGATCCCGGTGGTCAGTTTTCAATGGCGCGATTGTACAGAGGATCATATGTCGCAACAATGTATAAAGGTTCGGGTAACAGGCAAAGTCCAGGGCGTATTTTTTCGCCGCACTACACAGCAACAGGCACAGGAGCTTGGGGTTACCGGCTATGCTAAAAATCTCAGCGATGGCAGTGTAGAAGTGCTGGCCTGTGGTGAACCCGAAAAACTGGAGAAGCTGAAAGAATTTTTACATCAGGGGCCACCTGCAAGTGAGGTGAGTAACACAGATGTGACGGTTGTTGAAAGCGAAGTACCTGACACATTCAGGGTGCTCTGATGCGTTATATTCAGCACGATCAGCAAGGTCATTTACGTATCGCCCGGACGTCTGTTCCTGAACTGCAGTCCGGGCAGGTGCTTGTCAAAGTCGTCTCGTTTGGGATTAACCGTGCAGATTTGCTGCAAAGAGAGGGGAAATATCCCCCTCCAAAAGGTGAAAGCGAGATCCTCGGACTGGAGGTTGCCGGTGAAGTTGTAGAGGTTACCCAGGGAAGTGTATGGCAGGTGGGTGATCGGGTGTGCGGTCTGGTGGCTGGCGGAGGCTATGCCGAGTTGGTTAGGGTCAATGCAGCACATCTTATGCGTGTGCCGGATACGGTCTCTTTGATGGACGCCGGGGGATTGGCAGAGGTGTTTCTCACGGCCTATCAGGCACTATTTTTGTTAGGCAAACTGCGAAGCGGAGAATCGGTACTTTTTCATGCGGGTGCCAGTGGCGTAGGGTCTGCCGCGATACAGCTTGCCAGGTTTAAAGGGGCTCGCGTTGCCGTGACCGCATCCGGTAGTGAGAAACTAACTTTTTGTCAGCAATTGGGGGCAGAGTTGCTGATAAATTATCAGCAGCAGAACTTTGCAGAACAAATTGTCGGACAGTGGCGGGGAGTGGATGTAATCATCGACATCGTTGCCGGTGATAATCTGAATAACAATCTTAAAGCCCTGAATCCTGATGGCAGAATAATACAGTTAGCGATGCTGGCAGGCAGATACGTTGATAAGCTGGATATGGCAAAAATGCTGCAAAAACGGGCCAGCCTGATTGCGTCGACATTACGTAACCGCGATGATGAATATAAAGCGATGCTGGTTAAGGCGTTTACTGATGAATGTCTTGGCGCGTTTTCCGCAGGACATCTGAAAGTCTGCGTCCACCAGCATTATCAGGCTGAGGATATTGCTCAGGCTCACGAGCAGCTTCAATCCAACCGTAATTGTGGCAAGGTAATTGGTTATTGGAAGAATACCTGAATTCGTTATGTTTTCAGGTACCCTGACCGGTATTAAATCCGCTGTCTACAGCTAATTTATTACCTTCAGCGGCAGTACGTGCCAGTTCATCGCAGCGTTCGTTTTCCGGGTGTCCGCTATGGCCTTTAACCCAGTGCCAGTCTACGTTGTGCTTTTGGCTAAGCTGGTCCAGTTGCTTCCATAAATCGACGTTTTTTACCGGCTTTTTATCCGCAGTGCGCCAGCCATTCTTACGCCAGTTATGGATCCACTGATTGATCCCCTGACGCAAATACTGACTGTCAGTAGTGAGGTGTATTTCGCAGGGCTCTTTAAGTGTCTCTAAAGCGGCAACAGCGGCCATCATTTCCATTCTGTTGTTGGTGGTCTGCTGGTAACCCTTACTGAGTTCTTTGACATGGTTGTTATATTTCATTACCACGCCATATCCCCCAGGCCCCGGATTGCCCAGACAGGAACCATCGGTGAAGACATATATTTTTTTCATTATTAATTTTTATTTCGCTGATTTTACTGCATGCTCGGCAGTATAATGATCGATAACGCAAATGAATAGGATTGGGTAGCTAATGCGGCAAATTGTTCTGGATACAGAGACCACGGGTATCGATCCCAAACAGGGGCACAAAATAATTGAAATTGGCTGCGTGGAACTTATTAACCGGCGTCTTACCGGTGAGCATTTTCATGTCTATATTAATCCGCAACGGGAAGTGGAGCAGGAGGCCATTGATGTTCATGGTATCACCAATGAAATGCTGGCTGATAAACCCACTTTTTCACAGGTTGCCGATGACTTTTGCTCCTTCATAGAAGGAGCACAACTGGTTATTCATAACGCTCCATTTGACGTGGGGTTTATGGATCATGAATTTTTACTGACAGGAAAGAAACCGGGTTTTACCGCAACAATTTGCACGGTTCTTGATACCCTGACACTGGCTAGGCGCATGCACCCGGGGCAGAAAAATAACCTCGATATTCTATGTAAACGTTATGGTATAGATAATTCTCATCGTACTTTGCATGGCGCTTTGCTGGATGCGGAGATTCTTGCCGATGTTTACCTGCTGATGACTGGCGGGCAGACGGCGCTGAATCTCTCCGGTAATAATTCGGGTGAAGAGAGCGGTAAGTCTGAGGGGATTCGTCGTCTTGCAGGTGACCGGCCCGCACTAAAGGTTATCCATGCTTCAGCCGATGAAGTCAAAGAACATGAAAACCGTCTTGATTTAATTGAGAGTAAAGGTGGAAGTTGTATCTGGCGCCATCCAGCGGAGTAATATGATTAAAAACTTAAGTCTATTTATGGCGCTGACGGTGATGTCAGCGGTCCAGGCTCAGCAACCCGATGAGCCTGCGACGGTTGAACAACCACCGAACCCTATTTCTATGCTGTCTTCCGATGAGTACCTTAATGGTATCGAGTTGCTCAATAACCGCTTTCGTATTGATTACAAAGTTGACGAAATAACCCTGGTGTTCTTTCGTGAATATGGTTCTGCCCCTGTAGTATTAGTTCGCCCTGATGGTAGCAAAATCCATCCGTACGACGGCGACTCCGGCGATAAAATACAGTGGTATGACGATTCCACCTATGATCTGGTCAGGATTAAACAACCTATGCCAGGCCCGTGGCAGGCTGTTGGACAACTTCTGCCAGACAGCAAGATTATGGTGGTCAGTGATATTCAACTCCAGGCCGAACCGTTACCTGAACTGCTGTTCTCTGGTGAGGTGCTCAAGCTGAGCGCAAGCCTGACCAACGGTGGAGAACCGATTGAATATGTGGAATTTGGTAATGCGGTAGAACTGAGTGTTGAATTTATCAGTACCAACAACCCTGAATTCACTAATTTCGGTGCAGAGACTGAGCTGGTGGCCCGCTATGAAGACAATGGCATGGGCATGGATGAATACCCCATGGATGGTACTTTTACGGGCCAGTTTAATCTTAATATTCCCCAGGGACAGTGGAAACCATTATACCGAACCACCACCGCTATGTTTACCCGTGAAGAAGAGGGACCACCGCTGGTGTTGTTACCTAATCCTGTAAAATTGTCGGTGGAGCAGGATCAGGGTGATGGCCGTCATGATCTGATTATTGATGTGGACAGGGAGCTGGTGGATATTAAAAGTCTGTTGGTGGATGGCAAGATTCGCTATCCCAATGGGGATGTTCTGAGTTTTTCTGTACCTGAAGGCTCAGATGAGGCCAGAGTGCAGGAAATACTCAATATCGAATACGGTGTTTTCAGAATAAAAATGACTGCCTATGGTAAAACTGCCAATGGCCGAGATTTCATCCTTGATGTTCCGGAATTCAGCTTTCTTTCAGAACCTCCTGTACAAGCGCAACCTGAAGCGGGTGCTGGTGAAGGTACTGAAAATGTGGATCTGGAAGCCCGTGCCAGTGCCGAGTTAACAGCCATGAACCAGCCACCACAGGTAATGGAAGATGAAACCGGAATTAGTGATAGCAAGCTTTGGCTTATTATTATGCTGGCCAATCTGGCTCTGGTGCTGATAGGCGGCGGACTGATTTGGTACTTTATGTTTGCTAAAACAAAGCTAACGAACCCGCTGACTAAGCTACTGTCACGATTCAGTAAGAAGAAAACAGCGGCCAAAGTTGCTGACGCTGATTCAGCTTCCTGATGAAGTAGCGGCATTTAACTGAACGGAAAACATCCAGTTTGATTAATAATGCTGCAAACGGCGCGCCAGAGCGCCGTTTTGAGGTTTTTTACCGGAAAAAGTGGTTGACTCACTCAGGGGTAAACCGTATCATCTGCGCCGCAGTTGGGGATGAGCGCCTTGCTTTTATGTCTTAACTGTTTGATTTATATAAGAAAGTGGAGCGGTAGTTCAGTTGGTTAGAATACCGGCCTGTCACGCCGGGGGTCGCGGGTTCGAGTCCCGTCCGCTCCGCCATTTCTTATCTAGGTCCCATTATTTGTGTTGGAGCGGTAGTTCAGTTGGTTAGAATACCGGCCTGTCACGCCGGGGGTCGCGGGTTCGAGTCCCGTCCGCTCCGCCAACACACAAAGAGATTCAGCGGAGCGGTAGTTCAGTTGGTTAGAATACCGGCCTGTCACGCCGGGGGTCGCGGGTTCGAGTCCCGTCCGCTCCGCCACAGTCTCTCTTAGTCCTCAATATACCTTAAGTTATATCCGCCATAACATGGCCATCATCTGTTTTATTTCTGATGTTTTACTCTCTCTTTGTAATAACCGTCCGGCAATCCTACCTTCGTCTCACTAACCTGATCCACCAAACTGGTATCTTCTGATAGTCACAGGAGTTTGCCAGTATGATTCCGATATCCAGTCTGCCTTATGGCGTGTCGTTAGAATTTTAATCAAATGTCTACTTTGTAGAGATATAAAAAATGCGCTTCTGTGTGATCTCTTTAATGAAATCCCGCTTATAACTGGCACAGATTAGCTGATCTGGGGCAGTAAGCTGCCTCAGGTAAAACGAGAGTGGGATTTATATGAAAAAACTTAACTGCTTGTTATCGGTCATTTTTATCCAGAGCTTTTTCCTTCCAACCGCATTAGCGCAGGAGGAAAATACAGCGATAGTGCCTTTGCCCTCAGTTGACGACTTCTCCAGAGGCAGGGATGGCTGGAGCTTCGGGCTGGGTTTAGGGGTTGAATATGAAACCGCCTACGAAGGATCGGATGAATTTGGATTGGAAGTTCAGCCTGCTGGCGCAGTGCAGTGGCGCAAAGGTGACAATATTTTCTACTTTGCCGGTGAAGCACTCGGCTGGCGTGGTCTTCGCGCTGATACCTGGCTATTAGAGGCCGCCGTGGGCTTCGATGAGGGCCGTGAAGAGAATGATTCCGACGACGGCCGGTTGGATGGGCTTGGTAATCAGGACGAAGGCGCTGAACTCGTGCTGCAAGCACGTCGCGCGCTCGATTCTGACTGGCGCTATTGGCTGGTTGGTCGTGCCGTAACAGGTGGTGACGGAAATCTTGGCCTGCTTGGAGTGGGCCGCCGCTTCGGCGACCAACTCGACGGCACCGGCTCTGAACTTAACTTTGTTGCGGTCTTTCACGACAGTGAATACGCCAACAAAGGTTTCGGCATAGACCAGGGCCAGGCGGCGGCATCCGGCTTAAGAGAGACCACGCTCAGCGGTGGACTACGCTCGGTTGGCATTGATTACAATTATCGCCACTACATCAATAATAATTGGCAGATCTACGGCGAAGCACTTTTTGAGTATTTTGGCAGTGAGGTGCGGGATAGTCCAATCGCTCGTAGTAACTACGAGGCCGAAATCGGCATCGGCTTTATTTACGTATTCTAGAGCGTGTATATTTTTGTTCAGAAAGTGAGCGGCATACCATCTATCCCTGGACACTAAAATTCCAGGAGAATTTTAGGACAGCTTTAGCTGGCCCGCGTAGCGGGGAGTACCATGGACGGTACGAAATCGCCGAAAAAATGTTCCTGACATTTTCGGCATACCGTCCATCCCTGGACATAAAAAAGCCAGTCAGATACCTGACTGGCTTTGTCATTTAGCGTTTGGTTTTACCCTGAGCTGTTAATCTGAATCAGGCGGCCTTGGCCGATTTTTTTTTGTCTTTTTGCAACAGGCTTTTATCGGCCATCAGCTCTTCGCTGTCGAAGTCATCCACATTGATGGTTTCCAGGCGCTGTGTTTCGGTGCGTCTGAGCAATTCGGCTTCCTGCTCGGTCAGTACACCCAGCTCCAGGCCTTTGTCAGCGATTTTGTCCAGCTGAACAAAGGGGAAGCGCTCATTCGCCGCTTTACACACCTTGTCGTACAGGGGCTCTGAAGCCAGCACATCATCAAGGGCCTGTTCCAGCCGGCCGAAGGGATTGCTCTCTTCACGGCTGAGGTATTGCCCTTGGCCGAGTCTGTCACGGCTTTCACATGGGGTTTGCAGAATATTGGCAATCTGATGATCGAGTTTATCTGAAGGGCGCGTAAAGCTTTTGCCAAATGGCATTACAATCAGTTTCAGCGCTTTGCCCAGGGCATTGGAAGGGAAGTTATCCAGTAATTCTTCCATGGCTAACTGGGCATTATAGAGGCTGTCCTGCATGGCCCAATGAACCATCGGTAAATCTGCCTTCTGACGCCCTTCATCCTCGTAACGCTTAAGTACGGCGCTGCCCAGATAAACATAGCTGAGAATATCACCGAGGCGGGCAGAAACCCGTTCACGGCGTTTAAGCTCACCACCCAGTACACCCATTGAAATGTCGGTCAGAAAGGCCAGGTTAGAACTGAGTCGTTCCATACCCTGATAATATCTTTTGGTTTCATCTTTATAGGGGCTGCCGGCCAGTTTGGCGCCCGTCAGCGAGAACCAAAGGCTGCGCAGGAAGTTACTGATGGCAAAACCAATATGACCAAACAGGGCCTGATCAAACTCCTTCAGGCTTTCAGTGGAGTCAGTATTCTGTGCGGCATACAATTCTTTAAGCACATAGGGGTGACAACGCATTGCGCCCTGACCAAAAATCATCATATTGCGGGTCAGAATATTTGCCCCTTCAACGGTAATGGCAATAGGCGCGCCCTGATAGCCACGCCCCACATAGTTATTCGGGCCCAGAATGATACCTTTACCACCATGCACATCCATGGAGTCGTTCACCACCTGGCGCATTTTTTCGGTCAGATGATATTTACAGATAGCGGAAATGACAGAGGGTTTCTGGCCGATATCAAGGCCCTTAGTGGTCATGCTGGTTACCGCATCCATCAGGTAGGCATTACCACCGATGCGCCCGAGCATTTCTTCGACCCCTTCCATTTTACCAACGGGTAATTTGAACTGACGACGAATACGGGCGTAAGCCCCTGTGGCCAGTGCCACGGTTTTGGAACCGCCGGCAGAGTTTGAGGGCAGGGTAATACAACGACCCACAGACAGGCATTCAACCAGCATACGCCAGCCCTGACCGGCCATTTTCGGACCACCAATGATAAAATCCAGAGGCACAAACAGGTCTTTACCACGAATAGGGCCATTCTGAAACGGAATATTCAGTGGAAAATGACGACGACCAATATCCAGTCCCTTGAGATCAGCAGGGATCAGTGCACAGGTAATACCCAGCTCTTTTTCTTCACCCAGCAAGCCTTCAGGATCCTGAAGTTTAAATGCCAGGCCCACGATAGTGGCCACCGGCGCCAGCGTGATGTAGCGCTTGTTAAAGGTCAGTTTCATGCCTAAAACGTCTTTACCTTCCCACTCGCCTTTACAGATTACACCGGTATCCGGAATGGAGCCAGCATCTGAACCTGCCTCAGGGCCGGTAAGGGCAAAGCAGGGGATCTCTTCACCTGTTGCCAGGCGCGGCAGAAAATGGTCTTTTTGCTCCTGAGTACCATAATGCTGTAGCAGCTCCCCCGGGCCCAATGAATTAGGTACACCCACAGTGGAGGCCAGCACAATGCCTGCGCCGGAGAGTTTCTGAAGCACACGGGATTGTGCGTAAGCAGAAAATTCAAGGCCGCCATATTCTTTTTTGATGATCATGGCGAAGAACTTATTCTCTTTCAGGTATTGCCATAATTCAGGAGGTAAATCGGCACGGGTGTGGTTGATTTCCCATTCATCGGCCATGCGGCACGCTTCTTCAACCGGACCGTCCAGAAAATCCTGTTCTTCAGCACTCAGACGCGCTTTGGGTACGGCATGCAGTTTTTGCCAGTCAGGTTTACCGCTGAATATGTCGCCGTCCCACCAGACCGTTCCGGCATCAATGGCTTCCTGCTCCGTACGGGACATTTCCGGCATGATCTTCTTGTATAAAGCAAGGATTGGAGCCGTTATGTAGGTTTTGCGGATATTGCTGATATTCAGCGGCAGTGCCAGCAACAGAAATACAATCCACGAAAACAGCCCAACTCCCCCTGTTACCGAGCCAATAGCGAGTATTGCAGCTAAGGCCATGGTGGTGACAGAAAGCTTAAGGCGCCAGTAACTGGCAACGCCTAACCCGATGAGTACCAGTAATAGCCAGAATGTAGTTTGCATGATTACTCCATTTGTAAGAGGTCTGACCAGATGTGAGGAAAATAGGCTTTTTATGACTAAAGGTCAAGTCCCTGGATACAAAACTCCATCTGACAGAACAAAAATCTTGTCTCTAATAATAGCTGTTTCAGAACAGCTAGGATCAGTGATGGCTAAAGGTTACTCAAACGATGCAACATCAACGGATACAGTAATAACCGGATTGCGACATATAGTTCAGCGCAGGGTGAATGAGAACGGCCTGTCTAATGGCGTTTCTTCAGTGATCAATGGTTTCTCAAAAGTAATCGGAATCTTTCTGGCAGGTTATTGTGGGAGGCTGAAATGGGCCCTGTAATGTGCTTTTTGTGAGAAACCCAGAGCCGGGTAAAGCTTAGCAGCGAGATTTTATTGCTAACTGAATTGTCACTTTTTGTTGTTGTGACTATAAGTGTTCAACTGAATATCCAGCTGCTCTTTACCGTCTTTTAGCTGCTGCAGGCGCACCATCTGATAATCCAGCTGTGGAGCCAGCCAGATAAGGGTTTCTCTTTTGCTGTTTTCTCTGACTTTGTGCAGCTTGACGGTGTCTATCTCTCCCATTGGCAGGGTGAGCCTTTCCTTGCCCGTTACAGCAAAGGTTTCTTCGTCTTTATTACCCTTTTCATTGATGGTGCTATAAGTGAAGCGGCTCTCCCCTGATGCGATCCGACGTCTGATATCCAGATGAAAAAGCTGATTGTCGGTCTCATCCTGCCAGGGTATGACCTCGTCCTGATTGACGACTATCTGGTTGTCCGATGCAGAAAAGCGGATGGTTGTGTTTTTATCTTTGCCTGTGCCGGTACGTTTATAACGGTAATGCTGTGGTACCAGTAGTTCGTCTTCGTTTACATTAAAAACACTGGTTTCACTGCGTTTATCTGACAAAAATAAAAATGATGCGGAAGACTCAAAGCGCAGTGTGTATTCACCGGCATCATTCTTACTCAGATTCTGGGTTGCCGTACCCAGTTCCATACCCGAGCGGTATGCTTTATATTCAGCACTGAAAGGGGTCAGTGAAAACGCGCACGCCATCTGGCAGAACAAAAGTCCTGCCAGTGCACTAGTCCGCAGCATAGCCCTGCGGTGGAACAACCTTGTTATCGAGTAAAACTTTTCCATTCTGTAATACTAACCTGTCTTCGCAGAACCACTTTATGACTAGAGGATAAATACAAAGTTCCTGTTGTCGCACGCGCTCAGCCAGTTCTGCTTCTGTGTCATCTTCAAATACCGGCACTTTCGCCTGCAGTATAACGGGCCCGCCATCCAGCTCAGGAGTGACAAAGTGTACACTGGCACCATGCTCAGTATCCTGTGCTTCCAGAGCTCGCCTGTGCGTATGCAAACCTTTATATTTGGGCAGCAGGGAAGGATGAATATTGAACATTCTGCCCTGGTAGTGCCCGACAAACTCAGCACTCAGAATTCGCATGAACCCGGCAAGAACGACCGCCCTGGGGTGAAAGCGATCAATCTCTTTCATCAGCGCCTGATCATAATCAGACCGATCCGCATAGTCTTTATGGCTGACAACAATGCTCTGTATACCCGCCTGTTCGGCTCTGGTCAGTCCGTATGCGTCGGCCTTGTTGGATATAACCGCAGTAATACGGCCGTGGATCTGCTGCTTTTCAGTGGCGTCTATAATGGACTGTAAATTTGTGCCATTGCCGGATATCAGTACAACAATTGAATTCATGGCTTAGCGGATCTCTACCTGACTACCACCTTCTGCAGGAGCGACTTTTCCTATTACCCAGGCGTTCTCACCTTCGTCCAGCAACAGCTGCACCGCTTCATCCGCTTTTTCTGCGGGTACTGCGATCAATAAACCCACGCCGCAGTTAAAGGTCCGGTACATTTCATGGGTCGTCACGTTGCCCTGATGTTGTAACCAGGCAAAAATGGCTGGCCATTGCCAGCTACTGCCATCGATAATCGCTTTGGCCTCATCGGGTAATACCCGCGGGATATTTTCCCAGAAACCACCGCCGGTAATATGAGAGATGGCATGTACCGGTAAAGACTGAATCAGTTTCAGTACCGGTTTGACATAAATTCTGGTGGGTTCAAGCAGATGCTCTGCAATAGGTTTGTCTTCAAGCATTGCTTCTGTGCTCGCACCACTGACCTCAATGATTTTACGGATCAGTGAGAAGCCATTTGAATGAGGGCCGGAGGAAGCCAGGGCAATAAGACTGTCTCCCGGTGCGACTTTACTGCCATCAATAACATCATCGGCTTCCACTACACCCACACAAAAACCGGCTATATCATAGTCATCGCCATGATACATACCAGGCATCTCTGCAGTTTCCCCGCCTATCAGGGCACAACCGGAGAGTTCACAGCCTTTACCGATTCCGGCTACCACTTGTGTGGCGTTATCCACATTCAGCTTTCCGGTAGCATAGTAGTCAAGGAAGAACAGCGGTTCAGCACCCTGAACAATCAGATCATTGACACACATTGCTACCAAATCGATACCGACACCATCGTGACGCCCCAGATCCATGGCCAGCCTGAGTTTAGTGCCGACCCCATCAGTACCTGATACCAACAGCGGATTTTTGTATTTCTGTGGAATAGCGCACAAGGCTCCGAAACCACCCAGTCCACCTTTCACCTCTGGTCTGTGGGTTTTTTTCGTCACGCTCTTTATACGTTCGACCAACTGGTTTCCGGCGTCAATATCCACACCGGCATCTTTATAACTCAGGGAGGGCTTGGAATCGCTCACGGCTGTCCTCATTTGATAGGCAAAAAATTTTGCGGCGATTTTATCAGTTTCAGACCCTGTTGGGTATCCACAAAACAGGCCTGTTATGAACGAGCGCCGATATTGGTGAAAAATAAATTAGGATGAAATCTGCAACCAATTCAAAGACAATAAGGCCGTCAATCGCCAGGGTCAGTGTTTATTTAATCTGTAGACTACGTTGGTGGCTGTTTTGGGGACGTTACGGATACAGTTATAACGTTTAGTGGCCTGAATAAGTGGCTGATAGCGCTGTCTGATAAGAAATTAGCCCCGGCCCTATGGGTTGAGAATGAAAATCGGTTACTCTGTGCCACAGATTACTTAATAAGGGTAAACGGGTTTACTACTGCCCTGATGAACCGGTTTTTCACTCAACAGAGACAATTATGAAAGATAAACAGGCCGCAGAGAAGAGAGAGCTATGAAAACGATCTGGACGATGCTGGTGGGGTGTATCTGTTTGCTCAGCCTTCCCGTGCATGCTGCGTTGGTACAGGGATTGTATGAGGCCAGAGTGCCTATTGCCCAGCAATCCATCAGAGTTCAGCAAAAGGCATCCAGAGACGCGATGGCACAGGTGCTGGTGAAGGTTAAAGGCAATAACGATGTGCTGGAAAGCCAGGTCATCCGATCAAAATTGGATCAGGCAGAGGATTTTATTCGCCAGTATCGTTTTGAGAATGAAAAAGGGCAAAGCTACTTCATTGCTAATTTTGATGCAGATAAAATCAATGACCTTATCCGTGCCGGCGGATACTCTGTCTGGGGGAATCGGCGTCCCTCAACCCTTATCTGGCTGGCTATAGAAAACCCCGAAAACCATGACCGCCACCTGATCTCAGAGCAGTTGTTATCTGAGGAAGCGGTGGTGATGCTGGAAACAGCTCGTCGCCGCGGTATTGTGATTAATTTCCCGATATTGGATATAGAGGATCTGAATCGTGTAGGTGTGTTTGATGTCTGGGGTCGCTTTACCGGTCAGCTATTGCAAGCCAGCGAACGTTATGACGTTGAAGCCATGCTGAGTGCCAGGCTTTATCAGATAAATGTGGCTGAAACTGACGCCCCGTCATCGGCGGATTTCCAGTGGCAACTGGACTGGAACTATGTCATGCAGGGAGAGCAGTTAGAAGGAACGCTCAGCGCAGAAAAAAAGAATGATGTGCTGGAGAAATTGCTTGAAGTGCATGCGGATCTTCTGGCCAGCAGTTTTGTTGGTGAGGACAATGAGCCAGGCGCGAGCCTGATTGAATTGCAGTTCAATAATGTTATGGATCTCAGCGTCTACGTTAAGATAATCCGGATTTTAAAAAGCCTGTCAGTTGTTTCTCATGTGTCACTGGAGCAACTCTCCGGACGGGTGGGGATCTTTAAGGTGAGATTATCCGGTAGTGAACAGGGGTTAATTAATGCCATTGGCCTTGAAAACAGAATTCAGCGACAGCGGGATCAGTTTGGTCAGCCAATGGAAACATTACAATTCAACTGGGTAGAACTATGAGTTCACAGTTGTACTTGCCGGTTCAACTGCCTGACGACGAACACTTTGAGAGCTTCTATGCCGGTGAGAACCAGCAATTAGTAAGCCATCTGACCAGTTGGTTTGATTCGCCGGCGCGTCCTTTTCTTACCTATATCAGTGGTGAGCACGGCCAGGGTAAAAGTCATTTGTTATATAGCTTGTGTAACCTGGCTGCTGACAGAAACCAATCCTGTGCTTACGTGGGATTTAAAAATGACACTGAGCTTGCACCGGAAATGTTGGTCGGTCTGGAACAGATGGCTTACGTCTGCCTGGATGACATTCATTTACTGGAGGACAAGCCTGATTGGCAACGTGCCGTGTTCGATCTGATTAACCGGGGTAGGGAGCAGGGGCGCTGCAGGTTAGTGGTCTCTGCGCTTCAGGGCCCCAAAAAAGTACCCCTGGCGCTGGCAGATCTTCGCTCGAGACTAAGCTGGGGTCTGAGTTTTCATCTGCATCCATTGACTGATGATATGCGCTCAGACGTGCTGCAGGCGAGAGCATACCGGCGCGGTATGATGATGCCCTCGGAAGTAGCGCGTTTTCTGATCACTCACTGCCACAGAGATATGCCAACACTGATGAGCGTGCTGGAGAAACTGGATGTGTCCAGTTTACAAGCCGGTCATAAGCTCACCATACCTTTTGTGAAGAAAGTACTGGATCTTTAACTACAGGATTCAGTCGGCCTGCTTCTTTTTTAATCCTAAACCCAGTTCACGGCCACGCAAGCGGGCGAAAAAACTGCAACCTATAAAAGCCACAGAGGCGAGTATTATTTCAATTGCCGCATAAATTCGCTCATTTTCAAGGGCATACACCGCTGTCAGCCCGTGGAGCAGATAAAACATCAACACAAAGTTGGCCCAGGCGTGAGTGTAGGGTCGGGCTTTAAGGATCCCTGAAAGGGGAAATAACAATGGCAAGATCCACATCAAGGTGATGAAAAGCACTGAATACCCAACATCTTCCCCTAACAGGAAATGCCACAGGACCACCCACAGCAGCAATGACAGATAAGAAATCAGGGCCAGTTGTCGGAAAAAACGTGTTTTTGCAGACAAGGTTATACTCCTAGTTTTGCAGCAACTTCTGCAAGTCGTTTGCCCTGGGCCAGACAGATAGCCTGTTCGGCCCGGGTGAGTTTATTGTCACCCTGCATTCCCGCTTGATGGCTGGGTCCATAGGGGGTGCCACCTGAATCGGTGCTGTTCAGCTCTGGTACCGAATAAGGTGTCCCCATGAGCAACATACCGTGATGCAGTAAGGGGATCATCATCGTGAGCAACGTGGATTCCTGGCCTCCATGCAGGCTGCCTGTTGAGGTAAAGACACAGGCCGGTTTACCGGATAATGCCCCAGCCAGCCAGAGTGCCGAGGTACCATCCCAGAAATGTTTCATGGCGGACGCCATATTGCCAAATCGCGTCGGACTGCCCAGCGCCAGGGCCTGGCAGTTTTCCAGTTCATCGAGGGTCACATAAGGATCACCACTGTCCGGTACTGGCGCGGCTACAGAAGTCGTTTTAGTGGTCACTTCAGGCACAGTGCGCAAGCGAGCCTCTAATCCCATTTGCTCGACGCCCTGAGCGATTTTACAGGCCAGGTTCCGGGTACTTCCATTGCGACTGTAATACAAAACCAGTATATAACTCATCAGAGTATTTCCAGTACCTTTTCAGGGGGCCTGCCGATTCTGGCGTCGTCCCCATTAATTACCACAGGACGCTCCAGCAAGACGGGGTTTTCCGTTACCGCTTCCAGGAGTTGCTGTTCACTCGCCTCAGACAACTCTAAAGATTTGTAGACACTCTCTTTTACGCGCATCATCTGACGCACAGAATCAACGCCAAGCTTTTGTTTCAGACTGATTAACTGATTTTTATCAAGGGGGGTCTTCAAATACTGAATAACCTCTGGTTGAATGCCTTTGTCTTCAAGCAAAGCCAGTGTCTGCCGGCTTTTTGAGCATCTGGGGTTATGTAGAATCTGAATTTGTGACATGCTGAATCACCCTTGAGTTGTGTCAAAACGCCATGATAGCAAAAGGCAGGAAATGGAACACATCTTAAGATAAAGATTGGTATGATTGCCTGAATTTAAAATGAAACTGAATTCAATCGCATTGCAGTATGTAAAAAGAGGACTCTGGTTTGCGGCAAAAAATTCTTATTACCCTGGCAGCGGTTCTGGCTCTGACAACGGGTGTGGCGGTAAGTCAATGGTTTTCCAGTGATTTTGTCACCCTGGACGGTGAAAAACACCGCTGGGATGATTATCAGGGGCAGTGGGTCGTGGTGAACTATTTTGCTGAATGGTGCGCTCCCTGCCTGCGCGAGTTACCTGAATTAAATCATTTTGCCGGGATGACAAAAGAGACTGATATCACCCTGCTGGGTATGAGTTATGACAGATTGTCAGAAGATGATCTGGCCGGACTGGTGCAAAAATACGCTATTGAATTCCCGGTAATCCTTGCAGATCCTGCACCGAAAATGCCTAACCAAAGACCCAATAGTTTACCCGCGACCTATATAATAGGGCCCGATGGTAAGGTGGTTCGCCAATTGATGGGTGAGCAGGAAGCGGATCTGCTATTGGAGATAGTAACGCGCCTGAAAGAATAACCCGGCAGCAGATATCAGAGCTTATTCAGACGGGTCTCGGCCTCACGCATCTGTTCAATCCGGGCTAGTATCCGCTGCTTTTCAATTACACTATTTTGAGTGAAATTATACGCGGTTTTAAGTTCATCCACCGCTCTGGTGTAGGCTGAATTGAGCGCATAGACTTCTGCACGAGCCTGATGCATTTCCATTTTCTGGCCACTTTCCCCGTAGGCTTCTGTCAGCAATTGATAGCTCAGTAAATGATCCGGATTTACCAGTAAATAGTCTTTAAGGTGGCTTACTGCGCGATTGTATTCTTTATTCTGAATAAGAGCGTTAGCCAGATTTAATGCCAGCACCCGATTTCTTGGCTGGGTTTTCAGCAGTGAAGAGAGACGCGAGATGGCCTGCTCATTTTGCCCTGTGGCCAGTGAGATGTCGGTAAAGGTATCAATATAGAAAAGGTTTTCTTCATCTTCCTGCAGAAGTTTCGCAATTATACCGTTGGCTTCAACATATTGCTCATCGGCCAGTAATGCCAGAGCCAATCCGTACTGACTACTTTTTACTTCTATCTCCGTACGGGCATTTTCGAGTCTGTCCCGGAAATGCACCAACCGTTGTTTGCTGTCCAGGCTATATCTCGCCAGAATCCGGGCTTTGACCAACTGAAAGGCGAGGCTTTCAGGACGCCGGGCAGCAGGGTAATTGCCTACCCGGGCTTTCATATCTGCCACTCTGGACTCGGGTAAGGGGTGTGTCATCAGAAATGCCGGGGGCTTGGAAACATAGCGATACTGAGCGGCCAGCTTACCGAAGAAGCTCGCAGAAGCCTGAGGCTCAAAGCCCGCTCTGGCAAGAATTTCAATACCAACCCTGTCGGCTTCTTTTTCATTGCTGCGGGTGTAATTGATCATCGCCTGTTGCCCTGCAGCCTGTCCCGCGCTGATGGCAGCCATTCCGGCTTCAGGGTTTGCCAATGCCAGCAAAATGCCTCCTAACATGGATACAACCTGTAATGGCGATGCATTCTGACGGGCTTCCATGCTACGGGCGATATGGCGTTGGGTAACATGCGCTATTTCGTGGGCTACAACGGATGCCAGCTCACTTTCACTGTCGGCCTTTACCAGTAATCCGGTGTGAACACCAATATGTCCACCATAAAAGGCGAAGGCATTAATGGCATCGTTGTTTATGGGGAAAAACCGGAAGGGAAACTTAGCATTATCCGCTTGCGCGACCAGGCGGTTACCCAAATCCTGAATATACTCTTCGATCAATGGGTCATTGATAATGGGGGCCTGCGCACGTAACTGGCGCATCAGCACTTCACCGATCAGTTTCTCTTTATCAATACTGATGGCACTGGAGGCAACCACCCCGATCTCTGGTAATGTATTCTTATCGGAATCGTGCCTTACCTGAGCCGGTACGGTAAAGGTTATACAACTGAGACAAAGAAGAACCGCTCTAAACATCTTACCACTCATCAGAATCTGGATAGGCTTTGAGACAAATGACCTGTTTAAGTTCAGCCATGCGCCTGATAAATAGTAAAAATACCTCATTGGCGCGCGCAAACCAATGTTTAAAACCGGCAAATAGGGTACTATGCAGGCCTGTATTCTGGTTTGGAACCTGTGACATTGTGTGTTTTGGACTTGTCTGATTTATCCTGCCCTTTGTCCTTACTTGAGCTCAAACGATGGCTGCACCTGCAGCACACCGAACAGCCGCTTTACTTGATCCTGAAAGCCGGCTCGGCCGATAATCAGGATGTGTTGAGCTGGCTGGAACAACAACAGATAAGGTTACAGTTAATTCAAACAACAGGAACACAGCATCACTATCAACTTATTTTCAAGGAACCCCAATGTTAGAGGTGTTTAGCAACTGGTATAAGCAAAAGTTCTCCGACCCGGCCTCCGTTGCTTTGCTGCTGTTTTTACTCGCAACATTTGCGGTTTTTGTGTTCTGGGGTGAAATGCTGGCACCGGTATTGGTCGCCATTGTTGTTGCCTACCTGCTGGAATGGCCGGTAAGCAAGCTGGTCAGAACAGGGCTCGGCAGGACCTGGGCTACCACTTTGATTCTGATTCTTTTTACCGGTCTTAGTGCGCTGGCCCTGGTGGGGTTATTGCCCGTTGTCTGGCGTCAGGCCATTAATCTGCTGATAGAACTGCCACAAATCTGGTCTGAAGCGCAGATATGGCTGAGTTCATTACCCGACAAGTATCCCGGCTTTCTGGTTCAGTCTGATATTAATAATGCTCTTAAAGGTGTCAATGAAAGAGTCGTGGGGTTAGGTGAGGATATTATCAGCGCCTCTTTCAGCTCTATTGTCAGTATCGTGGCGCTGTTGATTTATTTAATACTGGTACCACTGATGGTGTTTTTTATGCTTAAGGATAAGCATGAACTGCTTACTAATATTTCAAATATCATGCCCCGTGATCGTCGTTTGGTAAAACAGGTGTCACTGGAAATGAACTCGCAGATTATTAACTATATACGCGGAAAAGTTCTGGAAATACTGATTGTTGGTACCATGAGTACAATAACCTTTGCGCTGATGGATCTGCGTTATTCCCTGTTGTTGGGAGTGCTGGTCGGGTTTTCAGTGCTGATTCCTTATATCGGAGCGGCAGTGGTGACTTTTCCTGTGGCGGCTGTGGCGTTGTTTCAATGGGGGGTTACGCCGCCGTTCTGGTATCTGATGGTAGCTTACGGGATTATTCAGGCTCTTGATGGCAACCTTATCGTGCCGATCCTGTTTTCAGAGGCTGTGAGCTTACATCCTGTGTATATTATTATTGCGGTACTGTTCTTTGGAGGGTTGTGGGGATTCTGGGGGGTATTTTTTGCTATCCCACTGGCTACATTGGTCAAAGCGCTACTCAATGCATGGTCTGGTAGTAATGAAAGTATCCAGTCTCAGGAACCCGCGAAACTTACAGAGCAGGTATAAACAAGTATTCTGAGGGTCTGTGAACACAGTCACAGACCCTTTATATTGTCAGGCTTGCAGGTAATCCAATACCACCTGGTGATGGTCCTTGGTTTTAAATTTATCAAAGACTTTTTCTACATTACCTTGTTCATCAATCAGAAAACTAATGCGATGAATACCGTCATATTCTTTGCCCATAAACTTTTTCGGCCCCCAAACGCCGAACGCATCGGCAACGTTGTGATCCTCATCGGATAGTAACGTAAAGTTCAGTGATTCCTTATCGATAAACTTGGGCAGGCGCTTTACCGGGTCCGGGCTGATTCCCAGCACTATGACATTTTGCTCATCCAGTGCCGCTTTGTTATCGCGCAGATTTTGTGCCTGAACGGTACAGCCTGGCGTCATGGCTTTAGGGTAAAAATACACCAATACTTTTTTTCCCTTCAAATCAGCCAGGGTGACATTGTTGTTATTCTGATCCGGTAAGGTAAATTGTGGTGCCGGTTGTCCGGCTTCAATTCTGTTCATAATAACCTCTGTGTTTGGATACGGGCTTATTTGGGTATAATGGTGCCCTGTAAGTTAAGTTCGTTAAGACGCGACGCGAATGCCTGACTCATTGTATTAATATCCGTCTCTTTGGGCATGCTGACTACCATTTTACAGGTCATCATTTCGGCGTCTCCATCTTTGTCGCTATAGGTGTTTTGACGAAAGGCCGTGACGGTAATATCGAATTCTGCAAAAAACGCAGTGATATCATGGATCACACCTAAGGCGTCGCGACCAGATATTTCAACATCGGCCAGATGCACAAGATCCTGACGATGATGCTGCCTGGTACGTTTCATCATTGACAACAGATCATGCTGCTGACATACCTGTGGTATCTGAAATTCAGCCTTGGCGATGGCACCCTGGGTTCCCTCCAGAATCATGGTCAATGAAAAATCCTGACCATAGACTGCCTGGCGGCTATCTAGAATATTGCAGTGACACGCACCAACTGTAGCCGCCAGGGTGCTGAGAATACCTATTTTGTCGGTCCCTAGGATGGTGACAATGAGTTGATGTTTCATAAGCTGTCGAATTCGTGTCTGAAGGTCGGCAAGTCTATCATAATGTTGGTATTTCTCTATCGATCCGTTTGTAGGGATTTGTTTCTGCTGAAACGGGAACATAATTGCAGCTTGTTTTTAACACCTGACCTCTTTACCATTGGGCGCTTAATTTTCCGGGGGCAATAATGTTCAAAGGCAGTATCGTAGCGCTTGTAACGCCGATGTCAGAAAGCGGCGACGTTGATTATCCATCTCTTCAAAAGCTGGTCGAATTCCACGTTGAATCCGGCACCGACGGTCTGGTCGCCGTGGGTACCACTGGCGAGTCGGCTACCTTGCCGATGAATGAGCATATCCATGTTGTCAAAAAAATCGTTGAGTATGCTGCCGGTCGTATCAAAGTCATTTCTGGCAGTGGGGCTAACTCTACTGATGAAGCAATTGAGCTGAGTCAGGCTTCCGCCGAGGTGGGCGCTGATGGCTTACTAAGTGTGGTGCCATATTATAACAAGCCGCAACAGCGGGGTATGGTTGCACATTTTGAAAAAGTGGCCGATGCCTGTGAATTACCGCTTTTACTGTACAATGTACCTGGCCGCACTGTGGCTGACTTGTCACCGCAGAGCACTGCAGTGTTGGCGGCGCATCCGCGCATCGTCGGGCTTAAAGATGCGACCGGGGACCTGAAACGTTTGCAGGAACTTAAACAGCTGGTACCCGAAGATTTTATTCTGCTAAGTGGAGACGATCCCACTGGTTGTGAATTTATGTTACAGGGCGGGCAGGGAGTGATTTCTGTTACCGCAAATGTAGTACCTGCGATGATGGCCAAGTTATGCAAGGCTGCTGTTAGCGGGGCACGTGATCAAGCGCTACAGATTGATAAGCCATTACAGGCGCTCCATCAGGCGCTATTTATCGAACCAAATCCTGTTATGCCAAAATGGGCATTGTATCGAATGGGCCTGATTCCAAGCCCGGTACTGAGATTGCCAATGGTTCAGCCGGAACTCACCAGCCAAAATACTATCGAAGCTGTGTTACATGATATCGGCCTAATTTCCTGAGGAGCTGCCATGATTCGACATTCTCTGCTTTTACTCTCGCCACTGGTTTTGCTGGCGGCCTGTTCAACCCCACATGAGCGACGCATTGCCAATGACAATTTTGAGTATTTAAAGCAAGATAATCGACAGAAAATAAAGGTTCCGGATGGGTTAAAAGCGCCGGCACAGAGCCGCGAATATCAGATTCCTGAACTGGGGCCGAATGCGCCAACGGATTTGCTGGGTGAAGACTTACAGGTATTGTCACCGGCTTTGGTTCTGCCAATGGTTACAGGCTCGCACATAGAAGAAGGCCAGCGCAATGCCACTGTTTATTTCGATCAGGTCGACGACAGTCAGCCTCTGGATACCTCTGTGTGGGGGAGTCTGATCAGCTATTTTGAACAGCAGGGTATCGGAGTTGATTCATTCGACAAAGAAGAAGGCACTCTGGTGACAGACTGGATGCTGATGGAAACAGAAGTCGACAGTGGCTGGTTCGATTGGACTACCACCGAGCGCAGTGTGGGTAAGCGTTTCGAGTTTAAGCTAGATGTTAAGCCCCATGGCCGCACGGCGGCGTTGAAAGTGAGACTTAAAGACTACCTGGAAACGGTAGGAGACAAGACACGTTCAGCATCAGAATTGAATGATGACGCGATTCGCCGCAATGAGGTAGATATACTCAATCAGGTAATTGGCCATTATCAACAGCAGTTGCAGGTTGCCGATATTCGCAAGGTCAGAAAGATTCGCGAAGGTATGAACATGGCAATGGGAACCAACGCAAAAGGTGAACCGGCGTTTGTGGTTGAAGGTGACTATGATATCGCCTGGACCCGCATGCAACTGGTGTTGCGAAAGCTGGGTTTTAACGTAAAAGATTTGGATAAAACTGCCGGGCTGTTATTTGTTTCTTATGAGGGCGGCGAGAGTAGTTGGTGGGATGGTTTATGGGGCGATGACGAAGGATTGCCACTGGATAAGCAGGAATACCGATTGCGTATGACCCGGGTCGACAACAACAAGGTAGCCATTACATTTATGGATAATGACAGCAATAACCTTTCCGAAACCTTGTTATCGGGTATTTTCCAGCCATTCTCTGACACGATGGCTGCCAATAACCTGGATATTTAACTTTTAAGAGAACCTTTGAATGGAAAAGCGAACTGAACTTTATCGGGGCAAAGCAAAAACGGTCTTTACAACAGAAGACCCGTCCCGCCTTGTATTGCACTTTCGTAATGACACATCAGCCTTCGACGGTGAAAAGATCGAACAGCTTGAGCGTAAAGGGATGATTAATAACAAGTTTAATCACTTTATCATGTCAAAGCTGGAGCAGGCTGGGGTGCCCACTCAGGTAGAGGCGCTGCTGTCTGATACCGATTCTCTGGTTAAAAAACTGGAGATGATTCCTGTAGAGTGTGTGGTCAGAAACATTGCTGCAGGTTCTATTTGTCGACGCCTCGGGATTGAAGAGGGTACGGAGCTGACTCCGCCAACCTTCGAGTTTTTCCTTAAAAACGATGCACTGCACGATCCCATGATCAATGAGTCTCATATCCGTACTTTTGGCTGGGCTGAGGAATCTCATATTGAGCAAATGAAAACCCTTACCTTTAAGGTTAATGAGATACTCAGGAAGCTGTTTGACGACGCCGGAATGTTGTTGGTTGATTACAAACTGGAGTTCGGTCTGTTTGATGGCAAGATTACGCTGGGTGATGAAATCACCCCGGATGGTTGCCGCTTATGGGATAAAGAAACGCGCAAAAAACTGGATAAAGACCGCTTCCGCCAGGGGCTGGGAAATGTGGTAGAGGCTTATGAAGAAGTCTCTGCCCGCCTTGGTATTACACTGAGTTAGCGCTGGATCTATTCGATAGCGATAAAAAAGCAGAGGCCTTGGTTATCCAGCCTCTGCTTTTTTTATTAATAAGCTTCTATGCTCTCCCGGCTGTGTGTGTTCTGCGCAGCGTCAATAACAGTAGTGCACCGAGACTGACAAACAGGCTCCCGCCACCTGAACCACTGCTATTTTGAGCCGGTTCCGGATTTACCGTAACCGAGACGCTCGCCTGACTGCTGAGCCCCGCTGTATCCGTGACGGTTATCTGAAAGCCTAATACGGTTGAGCTGCTGACCACAGGCATACGAATAGCGGGCTGTAAGACCGTTTGTTGGAACGTCACCGCTGACCCGGAAGTTTGTTGCCAGCTAATGGTTAATGGATCCTGATTGGGATCGCTGGCAGTTGCCATCAGTGTGACTAAATCCCCCGACGTAGCCGAAACTGTGGCTTCAGTTTGATTGTTGATGAGTACTTCTGGTGGCCCTTCAACTTCAACCCGCTGCGTTGGCTGATGTTGTTCTTCTCTGGTGTTTTCTCGCTGTGGTAATTGCGAACTCAGGTTAATATCGATGGGTCCGCCACTGTGCTCTTCATCAACCTGTACTGTAAAATTCAGACTGCTGCGATTATCTGAGCCAGCCACTTTATTCAGCTGCCAGCGTATTCCGCTTTCTGTAAGAGTAAAGTCGCCGCTGATACTCTGTGTTTTTACTTCTACGTTTTCAGGTATTGTGGCGTTAATAACATAGGCTCTGCTCTGTGGACCGGGATTGGCCGCGACATTGATTTTATAATCTACCTCCTCTCCGGGGAATACGCGCTGAGCAGACAACGGTACTAGTGTCACATCATCCTCGAGTCTGATCATGTCAACAAGCAACAGGCCCAGGTTGCCAGCCAGATCCGGTGTCGTGCCTAAATCAGCGGCACCATAAACTCTGTCATTGTCACTCATCGGCTGATCCCAGGCGACCTGCAATGAAAAGACTTGCTGCTGCTCCACAGACTCGGGGCCACTGATCATCAGACTATCTGCTTCACTGCCATCGACAATGGCATGGTTTAGGGTGAAAGCGTCGCTGGGGCTGCCACTACCTTGCCAGCTTTGCACCAGGACCCAATATTCTCCGGGGTCAGGCAGGGTTAAATCAACTTTTTCAATGGCAGATGAATTCGCGCTCAACTCGATGAGCTCCTCTTCCTGGGCCATACCGTCATTGTTTTCATCCCGGCCAACCCATAAATCCAAATCCGGGGCCTGGCTTTGTGTCAGTTCTACTACAAAGCGTTTTGCGTTAGCGGGTACCGTAAAGCTGAAAGATTCCACGCCATCGCTGAGATCGTCAAATACGTCTTCATTGTTGCTGTCCTCTGTGATGGTACCTTGTGTAGTCTGAGCAACACTAAGACCATATGAGCGCACTGTCAGCTCATCGATAGTCAGGCTCTGCACATTGTTAATTAATACGGAATCGGCATCCCGCCGGGCTTCAATCACTAACGTTTCAGGCAGTGTTGTTAACGTAGGTTTTATCGCGACAGGCATGGTTAATAACTGACCCGATGCAGAGGAGAGCTGTAATGAAGCAAATTGCCACGTTCCTTGTTCGGCATTACTGCTATTGGCAACAATCTCTAGCTGTTGTTGCTCGCCTTGGTTTATTGAGAATGAATTTGGGCTGACGCTGAACGTCAACTGTGCAGAATCGCTGATAATCTGAGCCGACCATGAATCTGTTTGGGTTCCCTCAACGATGCGCGACCAGCTGCAGGTGCCGAAACAGGCACTGTCGGCCATCGATGGCATATTCAGGGTCTTTGGATCTCCTCCTGCATCGGGGTTTGCTACCTGGTATTGCGCAATACTGATATCCATGATCAGGCCTGATTCGGCAGCCGCACTGACATTAAGCATACCCGAGCCCATATCAAAGGGATCTGAAGGGGTCAGACCATCTTCTTTGAACGTTACCGGGTTGGCACTGAGCATCAACGCAGATTGAATCTGGGCTGCACTCCAGTCCGGATGCATTCCTTTTAGTAATGCTGCCGCGCCGGCAACATGCGGTGCAGCCATGGAAGTGCCGTTTAAAAATGCATAATCCGCCGGGTCGGGAAACTGCTTGAAACCTTCGGGTTGATCGTCTGCGTAGGCTGACCAGATTTCCACTCCTGGCGCGGCCAGGCTGGGGGTAATCACATCATCCAGCTGGTTGTTCGGACCTCTGGAGCTAAAATCGGCAGCAATATTGGCAAGCTCAGGATCAGAACCTATCTCACTGACACTGATGGTTGCCCGGTGACCAGTGCCGCTGGCCAGCCAGTTACGTAATCTGTCCGCTGATATGGCATCAATATGAATGGCGGGAATGACATGATTGTCAGCCACCAGATTCTCAGCGTCTCCCTGTACATTTGCCAGCACCATACCGCCAGCACCACCGGCCTGAACATGCTTACCTTTATCCACGCGGGCAATCTGACCGCGATCACATACTACGATCTCTTTGCTAAACGTACCGGCAGGGAAGGGCTCTATACATTGTGCCGGGTCACCACCCGGGTCATTGGGATTACTGAAATCACCGGCATAAACAATTTTTGCGCTGATCCCTGTGGTTTTTCCCTCACCTTCAATAATACCAGGGGCATCACTGTCACCACCGGTAAAATCTCCTAATGTCTTAGTACCAAATACTCTGTCGTGCGTGTAGGCGGCCACCGTCAGTACCCAGGGAGCGGCCGTGTCGATAGATGCAGACTCTGGATCAGGACCGCTGTTTCCTGCCGAGTTGGCAATGATAATACCTGCTTCCCGGGCATTCAGAAATGCCTGCCCTTTACTGCCTTGCCAGGGTGAGACAGAAGACGCTCCGATTGAATGGTTTAGCACATCCACACCGTCAATAATGGCCTGTTCTATGGCCTCAATGACCAGGTCTGTCCAGCAACCGGCAAAGCCTATATCATCCTCTTCTCCCGGCTCACAAACCTGGTAGCTGATGAGATTTGCCCGTGGTGCAATGCCGGCAATACGCTCAAAGGTGAAAGCAGGCATGGGCTGGCCATCTACATCCAATAAGGGAACATTGAACAAAACATTACCCGCTGCGGCTCCGGCAACATGTGAACCATGACCATTGTGATCTTCGCCGTTTTCTGGCGTGCCAGGGGCAAATTCATCGTATTGAGAAGTGATCCTCTGGTAACTGTAAACGCCAATCAGCTTATTATTGCAGAGTCCGGGACTGGTCTGACAGTCACCCAGATATCCACCGAGAGGATTTTGATGTTGATATCCATCGTCCGCTACTTCGGCAAAAGAGGGATGATCGGTATTAATCCCCGTATCCAGTATCCCTACAATGACTCCTTCACCCTGATAGGCAGGCAAAATATTTTGCCCTTCCCAGACCTGATCTGCACCTGTCCAGGCAGGGCTGGAATCCGTTGCAACAGACAACTTTTCAGAGCGCTCAACAAAAGCAACCTGAGGGAGTCTGGCCACTCTGGCGGCTTGTTTGGGGGTGAGTCTCAGTACCACTGCGTTCAGGGCATACTGAAAGTCCGCTACCATCTTTGCAGCGGTGATCTGGCTGTCAATCGTGTTACGCAAATCCTGCTGTTGTTGTCGTAGCGAAGCTGCATGCCTTTTTGCAGCAGGAGCATGAATATCCAATCGCCGGTGAGCCGCTTGTTTTTGCGTCTCTACTTCGCTGTTTGCCTGTGTTAGCTGGCTGGCCATACCCGCTACGGCGGGGCTGTGTAACCTTACAATGTAATTATAAATGCCGTTTTTGAGTCCTGGTTCTTTAACAAACTTACCCGGGCCAGCAGGTAAAGGTACTTTGCTTTCCCTGCCAACCACGGGAGCAGTAAGTAAAAATGTGGTACTGAGGGCAGTAACGAGCAGCGTACGGGGGAAATTCATATTATTACTCCGGACATCATCCACCTGAGAGCGTTAGACAAAGAACTAATGGTAACGAAAAAAGACCGATAAATGTTTGTACCATGTTCAGCGAATGTGGATCATTTGTTAAATATAGAATTATTGTCCTAATTTAGGTGCATACATTGGTTTCTATGTACTAATAAAATTCAGTGTGCCCGGGTAAAAAGCAACACCTTGCGGAGCATCCTCTACTAGTATAGACAGCAACATTAACACCTGAACCGGCCATTTCCTGTTGCCGGTTTACGAACAGCAAAGGCAAAATATGAAAGACAGAAACCATCTTTCTAACGTCGGTCTTGTTCACGAGGTCAGTATTATTGAGAACGGCCTTATCGACATTCCCATGTTGCAAATTTTACAGCCAGACGGCACCCCCCATAAAAAGGTAACCGTACCGGATATCGATCAGCAACTGGCTTTAAAAATTTATCGCACCATGCGTTTTGTCAGAGTCCTGGACGAGCGTATGGTTGCTGCCCAGAGACAGGGGCGGATCAGCTTTTATCTTGCCAGTACCGGTGAAGAAGCCGCCAGCGTGGCCAGTGCAGCAGCGCTGGAACCCCAGGATATGATCATGTCGCAATATCGCGAGCAGGGGGCGCTGGCGTTTCGTGGGTATAGTACGGAAGCTTTTATGAATCAGATGTTCAGCAATGAAAAGGAGGCCAATAAGGGCCGCCAGATGCCCATACATTATGGTGACAAAGCACTGAACTTTATGACGATTTCTTCGCCATTGGGCACTCAGATCCCACAGGCATCCGGTTACGCTTATGGTCAGAAAATGGCGGGTAACGAGGCCATTACGATCTGTTATTTCGGTGAAGGGGCTGCCTCCGAAGGTGACTTCCATGCCGGATTAAATATGGCCGCGGTACTCCATTGCCCGGTTATTTTCTTCTGTAGAAATAATGGTTATGCGATTTCAACGCCGGCGGAAGAGCAGTTTGCCGGAGACGGTATTGCTTCCCGTGGTCTGGGATATGGCGTAAAAACCATCCGTGTAGACGGTAATGATTCTTTCGCAGTTTATGCTGCTACCCAACAGGCCCGTGCGATTGCCCTTAAGGAAAACTGTCCTGTATTGATCGAAGCCATGACTTATCGTCTGGCTGCGCATTCCACTTCTGATGATCCCACTGGCTATCGCTCGAAAGAGGAAGAGGGGAAATGGCAGCAAAAAGATCCTATTGCCCGTCTTGGTGCCTGGCTGAAGAATAAAGGCTGGCTGGATGAAGAACAGGAGAATAAAGATCTGGAAAAAATGCGCCAGGAAGTACTACAGGAGCTTAAACGGGTTGAGAAAGTACCAATCTGTAAAATAGATGAAATTATTGAAGATGTATATGACACGCCTCCCTGGCACTTAAAAGAGCAACTGAGTGAATTGAAAAAACACATGGCCAAATACCCCGAGGCCTATCCTAAAACATCAGGGAGGCTGTAAGCATGGCTAAAATGAATTTACTACAGGCAATTAATAACGCTTTGATCACGGCCATGGAAGACGATGAAAAGGTCATGGTATTCGGGGAGGATGTCGGTCATTTTGGTGGTGTATTCAGAGCTACCAGTAACCTGCAACAAAAGTTTGGTCGCGATCGCTGTTTTAATACCCCACTGACTGAGCAGGGGATTATCGGGTTCGCCAATGGTCTGGCGTCACAGGGCTCCGTGCCCGTTGCTGAGATCCAGTTCGGTGATTATATCTTTCCGGCTTTCGATCAAATCGTAAACGAAACGGCCAAATGGCGCTATCGCTCCGGTGGTCAGTTCAGCTGTGGCACGCTGACCATTCGTACACCCTATGGCGGTGGAATCGCAGGTGGTCACTACCATTCGCAGTCCCCCGAGGCCTATTTTGCCCATACTCCGGGAATGAAGATCGTCATCCCCCGCAATCCTTATCAGGCCAAAGGATTGTTGCTGGCATCCATTCGGGATGACAATCCGGTATTGTTTATGGAGCCCAAGCGCTTGTATCGTGCCTCAGTAGGGGATGTACCTGAGGACGATTTCACGCTGCCTCTGGGTAAAGCCGAGATTACTAAATCCGGCAGCGATATTACTCTGGTAGCCTGGGGAGCACAGATGGAAGTGTTGGATAAAGCCTCTGAGTTGGCACAAAAAGAGGGCATAGATGCTGAAGTGATTGATTTGCGCAGTATTCTGCCCTGGGATGCAGATACCGTCTGTGAGTCAGTGGTCAAAACCGGCCGCTTGCTGATTTCCCATGAGGCACCTCTGACTGGCGGTTTCGCCAGCGAAATTGCGGCCACGGTGCAGGATAAATGTTTCTTAAACCTGGAATCGCCGATTGCCAGGGTTTGTGGTCTGGATACACCTTATCCTCTGGCCCATGAAAAAGAATATATGCCGGATCACCTCAAGGTGTTCGAGGCCATTAAACGCACCGTTCACTACTAGGAGCCTGGTTTATGAAAGATTTTATATTGCCAGATATTGGCGAAGGTATAGTGGAATGCGAACTGGTAGAGTGGCTGGTTGAGGAAGGCGATACAATCGTTGAAGATCAGCCTGTTGCTGATGTGATGACCGATAAAGCTCTGGTGCAGATCCCCGCCATGAATACTGGTGTGGTTAAAAAGCTGTATTACAAAAAAGGTGAAATCGCGAAAGTGCATGAACCGCTGTTTGCCATGGATGTTGAGGGTGAGAGCAGTGAAAGCGACGCTTCCCAGGTCTCCGCTGACACCCAACAACAGGCTGAAAACACTAAAACGCAGGCCCAATCAGCCCATACTGAGGGCGATTCGCAAAGCAGTTCAAAGCAAACCGAGGATTTTATCCTGCCGGATATCGGTGAGGGGATAGTTGAGTGTGAACTGGTAGAATGGCTGGTCGAGGAGGGAGATGAGATCTCTGAAGATCAGCCCGTTGCCGATGTGATGACAGACAAAGCACTGGTTCAGATTCCGTCTAAATTCAACGGTAAAGTACTCAAGCGTTACTATCAAAAAGGCGAGATTGCAAAAGTACATGAGCCCCTTTTTGCGATTGAAATTGATGCCGATACCGAGACAGAGTCCGCATCGGTAAAATCATCTGAGAAGGCGGGCACAAGCCAACCAGAAACTCAGGAGAAGCCTCAGAAAACCGACTCCGGAGATCGTGCAACTTCAAAGCAGGAAAAGTTCCCCGGCGGCGAGTTTGATCCTAAACCTGCACCAGAAGGTAAAGCGTTGGCCAGCCCTGCGGTCAGGCGTTTAGCAAGAGAGCTAGACGTGGATTTAAATAAGGTTAAGGGCAGTGGCAAAAAAGGCCGGGTGATGAAGCAGGACTTGCATGCTCTTGAACAGCAAGACGCTGAAACTCAGCAACACTCTGGTCAATCTGTACAAAAAGCGTCATCAGCGCCCCAATCCACCGGGGGTAGCAGAGTTGAACCGATTCGCGGTGTAGGGGCAGCTATGGCCAGACAGATGTCAGCGTCGGTATTCAGTATTCCTCATTTCAGCGTCAGCGATGAAATTGAAATGGATGCACTGATGGCTGCCAGAGCTCAGCTTAAGCCTGAATTTGAGAAACAGGGCGTTAAACTGAGCTTTATGCCTTTTATTATCAAAGCGATGTCGCTGGCGCTGAAACACTTCCCCGTCGTTAATAGTCAGGTAAATGATGATTGCACAGAGCTGACGTATTTTGATGATCACAATATCGGTATGGCGGTGGACTCGAAAATTGGCTTACTGGTGCCAAATATTAAAGGGGTTCAGAACCTGAGTCTTTTTGAGGTGGCTAAAGAAGCTAATCGTCTTATTGAGCAGGCCAGGGAAGGGCGCCTGCCCGGCGGGGATCTTAAAGGTGGCACTATCAGCATTTCTAATGTGGGTGTGATTGGCGGTACGGTTGCGACACCTGTGATCAATAAGCCAGAGTCTGCCATCGTTGCCTTAGGTAAAATTCAGCGTCTGCCGCGTTTTGACGAGCAGGATAATGTGAAGCCGGTGAATATCATGCATATCAGCTGGTCGGGCGACCACCGTATTATTGATGGTGCGACTATGGTCAGGTTCTCTAATCTGTGGAAATCCTATCTGGAGAATCCGCTGGCGATGCTGGCTGAGATGAAGTAAAAATCGCCAGAATGCGTAAAAACCCGCGGAGTACGCGGGTTTTCATTTTGGTTCACCTTTGAGGGCGTTCCGCTGTTCAGTTGAAGCGGCCCTTGAATACTGTTGGTAATGTGTTTCAGTTTACAGGCTGCTGATAACTTGTGTCATGCCCTCAACTCCTGAGAGTCTGATTGCATTGCGCACAGCAAGACTATTAGCGGGATTGAGTTCAGTGGCTATTTGCATATCCTTCAAACCCTGTTCGGTTTTACCCTGCACATAGTGCAGTACGCCACGGTTATTGTATGCAATGCTCAGGTCGCGCTTGCTGCTATGCTGTTTAATAGCCATATCGCAAAAAGCTTCGGCATTATTTATCTGGCCCAGAGCGGTATAGGCGACACAGAGGTTGATGTGCGCAGGCGCTGTCAGTTCAGGCAGCCGGGTATTGCCCAGCAAGGTTTTTAATTTCTGGATACCTGTCTGGTATTGTCCGGCTTCAATATTTCTTACGCCGGGTACATCCTGATAACTTGTTTTCAGTTCCAGGTTGTCATTGGCCTGAACGTAGCAGGCAGCTGTTAATGAAAAGGCAATAGTGGTGTTTTTAAATAAATGTTTGAACATGGCTTAAGCCCCTTATAAATACACTTGTTGTGAACCGAACTGTCAGATTGCCGGCACAGGAACAGTTATAAGAAACTACCGGGGCTTGTGCCTGACGAACAAAGAATGAAAAGCTAATGTCTTTCTAATGGAGATTAAAATGGCAAAAAGCAGGGTGTGGAGCTGATGGGGAAAGGGAAAACCCCGGGTGGACAATTTACCATTGGCGAGTTTCGCATCGACACTGGTAATAACAGCATTTACCACAAACAGCAGACTCTGCATGTAGAACCCCGGGCAATGCATGTTCTTTTGGTGCTCGTTGAACATGCGGGGCAAACTGTTGAACGGGAGGTTTTGTTTGATCGCGTTTGGGGGCAGCAGGTGGTGGTTGAAGAGGCCCTTACCCGGACCATTTCCCAGCTAAGAAAAGCACTGAATGACAACCAGTCAAGGAAGTTGATACAGACCATCCCCAAAAAAGGCTATCGACTGGCCAGTGATATTAAATGGCATGATGGTACTGGCAGCAGCGTCAGGGATACTGGTGTAGCAATGAACGCAGATGTTTCGTCCCCTGCGCCACGAAAAAAGCCCCGAACCTTTTCACTTAAACATTTGGTTTGGATACTGCCGGCGGTATTTTTTGTGTTGTGGCTGGCCTTTGAGCTTAGTTGGTTGCATCAACCGGCGACGGAGTATGCCGAATCAGTGATTGTCAAACCTGATGTGGGTGTACTTCCTTTAACCAATCAGTCTGGTAATCCCCAATATGATTACCTGGCTAATGGTATTGCTGATGAGGTATTAACGGCGCTGACGAAAACATCTGATTTAGACCTGACATCACGTTACTCCTCTTTCTCCTATGGCAATACTGAGCTGTCTGCACAGAAAGTTGCACAGGAACTGGCGGTCAGATATTTGCTTGTGGGTAATCTGCAACAACTCAACGAACAGGGGTATGTTATTCAGGTCGAGCTGGTGGATGCACGGCGCAAGACTGCCGCCTGGAACAGGACATATACCGGTCCGCAAGATCAACTGAGTGATGTCAGTCGCCAGATTAGCCAAGATGTTCACCACTATTTGCTACCAGATAAGGCCGCAGCAGAGAATGCGAAATGGGCCCCCGAGCGGATCGAGGTGCAGGCGTATCAACACTATTTACAAGGTCGTTATTGGTGGATGAATGGTTCAACCAGTGAATGGTTTTACCGGGCTGAAAAGGCCTTTCTGGATGCCATTAATGTTGAGCCTGATTTTGCCGCGGCCCACGGCAGTCTGGCTTATATTTATGCCCGGTATCACTTTCATGATATTTACATGGACAAAAATGAAGCCATCCGTAAGGCCGGTTATGCCATAGAACAGGCATTGGCGCTGGATCCTGATCAGGTAGATGCACTCCATGCCCGGGCCATCCTGGCCACTCTGGAACAGCGATTTGACGATGCCACAAAGGCCCTGGAACGGGCTCTGGAAGTACGCTCACCTAATGCACAGGCCTGGTATCTTTTGTCTGAGTTAGCAGTGGCCCAGAGCCAGCCGGATAAAGCGTTAGAGTACGCCTTACGTGCCAGGCAGGCGGATCCACTTTCGCCTTGGGTCAATATCAACCTGGCCATCGTCTACTACTACTCAGGGCAGTCCGAACAGGCTCTACAGGCAATTTCTGTGGCTCAGAGTGTGGATCAGGATTACAGTTGGAGTTATGTCTGGCAAGCCAGGATACTGCATAAAGTGGGGCGGTTGGCTGATGCGATCCTGGCCATGCAACAGTGTCTGAGCCTGGATCCGGGCTCTGCAGCCAACAGTGCTTACCTTGGACTGCTCTATTTAGAGCTGGATCTGCAGGCCGAAGCCGCAAGCTGGTTTGAGCGTACGGCATCTTTATATGGCGATTCCGTCGATGCCCGGTTCTGGAAAAATTTTATTCGTCTTGGATATCAGAATAAGGAACCGCAGATAAGCCTCAGTATGTTGCAGTCTATGCAATCCATTCGCACGGGCACATATGATCTTGTCCCTCTGTTGCGGCAGAATTATCTGGCCCTTGAAAAACAACATCAGGGGGCTCGCGAACTGGCAAAGGTGCAGCCTTCGCCACTTAAGCCAGACGTCACAGTGAATATTCATAATAGTGAACTGTCACTGGCGCTGCTGGCTCTGAGTGATAACTCAAGGATAAAAAATACGCTTTCGCACCAGCTTGCGTATCTTGAACAGCAATGGCCAGATTGGGCGTTGCACTCCGGAGTCAGGGCTAACCATCTGTTTATACAAGGGAAAACTGAGGAAATGTTGACGCTACTATTACAGGCCTATAAAAAAGGCTGGGTTCCGCTCTGGTGGTTATTTATACACTCTGATAAGAGTGATAATGCCAGGGCATTAAAAAGACTGCCGGAGTTTAGTCGACTAAGCAGATTAATTGAGTCTGAACAGCAGCAGCAACGACAACAGCTAAATACCGGTAATACCAAAATCACGGAATAATTGACAAATACAGTGAACGGACCGGTGATATAAGCATCGTTTGCAAACCCCACTTTGGATTACATCGCCTTTATGACTATTAATCTGAAGTCATCCCGACTAAGGTGTAAAACACCTTAATATCACTGACACCAAAGGGGTCATTTCAGTGAAACAGATAAAGTCTCTCATCGCTACCCTGGTTTTCCTGTGCTTTTTCAGCAATACACTGCTGGCTGAGACAGCGCTGGTGGTCAAAGCCGGTCGTTATCTTGATGTGCAAAGTGGAGAAATGATTTCTCCTGCCGTGTTTGTGATTGAAGACGGATTGATCGCCGGGATAAATCCGCAAAACCTGCCTGATGATGCCAGAATTCTTGAACTGGGAGACTTAACCCTGTTGCCGGGTTTTATGGATATGCATAGTCATATCACGCTGGATTATTTTAATGATGATCACTGGACCACAGCGCCGGTTATGGAAACCTCGGCAGACTGGGCTCTACACGGAGTGAAGTTCGGTGGTGACATGCTTAACGCGGGCTTTACTACCGTAAGGGATGCAGGTGGGTTTCCGGGTTTTCCCGATGTTGCCCTGATGCGGGCTATCGATAAGGGCCATGTTATTGGCCCGCGTATGTTTCCGGCTGGCCATTATATCTCTATCACTGGCGGCCACTGTGACATTACCGGATTTGCTCCGGGGATCATGGAACTCGGTCCTCAGCAAGGAATCGCCGATGGTAAAGATGAACTGCTTAAAGCCATTCGTTATCAGGCAAAACATGGTGTCAAAGTGATCAAAGTCTGTGCTACTGCTGGTGTTTTCTCAAAAGGCAACAGTCCGGGGGCACAGCAGTATTCAGATGAAGAGTTACAGGTAATAGTTGAAGAAAGCACCCGACACGGGCTAAAGGTGATGGCTCATGCCCATGGCAGTGAGGGAATTATGGCGGCAGTAAAGGCCGGTGTAGCCTCTATAGAGCATGGCTCTATGCTGACCCCGGAAATTATTCAGGAGATGAAAACGAGGGGAACATACTACGTGCCCACTATACATTTAAATGATGTTCCACTGCCCCCTGAAACACCTGAGTGGACAGTGAAAAAAAATGAATTTCTCAAACCCCATGTTGAAACCAGCTTTAAACTGGCACTTAAACATAAGATTAACATCGCTCTGGGGAGTGATGCCGGTGTGATGCAACATAAAGATGCGAGATTAGAATTTCACGCCATGGTTAAGCGCGGAATGAGCCCATTGCACGCCATTCAGAGTACTACGATTAATGCAGCGGGCTTATTGGGTGTATCTGACCGGGGACAACTCAAAGCAGGCATGCTGGCTGATATGGTTGCCGTTGAAGGCGACCCTCTAGAAAACATCAGAATACTGGAGGATGTAAAAGTAGTGATTAAAGGCGGAAAAATTATTAAAGGAGAGTAGAGGGCGTCTCTTTGCAAACCAGGACAGAGATGTCAGGACTATTAAAATCCCTTAAACTACCGTCAGTCAGATAAATTTAATTGGAATAACGCATTGTTCAGTTACCGACATGCTTTTCATGCAGGCAATCATGCTGATGTACTGAAGCATCTTTGCCAGATGCTGTTGCTGGAAAAGCTCTGTGCCAAAGACAAAGCATTTGTTTACATCGACACCCACGCAGGTGCGGGGATCTATGATTTAACCTCTGAGCAGGCGCAGAAGACCGCTGAGTATCAAACCGGTATTGATATTCTGTTGGATGCGGGATGTCAGAGCTCGCATATAAAAGCGTATTTAAAACTTGTAGAGCAATACCGTCAGCATAATCGCTATCCGGGCTCCCCTGAAATTGCCAGAAGGTTATGCCGTAAACAGGACAGCCTTCAGTTTATGGAATGGCATAACAACGAAGTTCAGCAACTTGAAGCAAATTATAAGCAGCAGCGCCGGGTCCACGTTCACCACCGTGACGGGTTTGAGGGCCTGGTGGCTATTACACCACCAAAGCCTGCACGAGGCATGGTGTTGATTGATCCCTCCTATGAGCTTGAAACAGACTATCAGGTACTCCCAGACACGCTGAATAAGGCGTACAGGCGTTGGCAGACCGGTATTTATGCCATCTGGTATCCACTTTTAGCTAAGCAGCGGGATCGCAGTCAAGGTATGCTTGAGGCGGTCAGCAGGGGCCCTTATAAGTCGGTGCTGGATATTCGGCTCAGTGTGGTGCCACAGGATGAACAACTGGGCATGCATGGCTCAGGGATGCTGATTGTTAATCCACCCTGGCAGTTCGACCAGCATGTAGAGATGTTAATGCCTGAACTGGCAACGGCTCTGGGGCAGGGCGGTGAAGGCAGTTATCAGATTCGCTGGCTGGCTCAGCAGGATTAGCATCGATGTCAGTACCAGATTCCAGACTTAAGCATTTCTATATCCCTGATGAGCAATCCATTTATCTGCTATCTCATCAGGATGCGCAAAAGCTGAAGGACTGGATTAATCTGTGCATAGAGCAGCTGGAATTACTCGGTTATGAAAACATCGAGCTGATCGGTAAAGGGGCCTTTGGTTTTGCTTTTGCCGGAGTAAATGAGCGAAATCAGCAATTAGTGTTTAAATTCTCCCGTATTAACCTGCCTCAGCATGTACAGGATCGTCTTGAAGAAGAAGCTTATATGTTGAGCCAGGTGGATCATCCCAGAGTACCGCAACTGGAAGAGTTCCAGCGAATTAAAAAACAGGCGATCCTTGTAATGGGGCGGGCAAGAGGGTTGGACCTGGAACAGATTTCTTTGCAGCAAGGGCCACTGCCGACCCGGCTGATTGTAAAAATTGCAGTCCAGTTGGCGGAGTTGCTCTGGAGCCTTCGTGAAAATAGGCAAAATGGCATAGCCAAACCTATTGTGCACGGCGATATCAAACCTTCCAATCTGGTGTTTGATCAGGAACAGGAAGAGATTGCACTGATAGACTGGGGCTCCTGTGTATATGCACAGCTTGATGCCGATGGCCACTATGTCGGCAACAGTGTGATGGACTTAATGTCCAGTGATCTTCAACAAACCAATGCCCGTCTGGGGGACGTATATTTTATCGGTGAAGAGCAACTCAATGGTGCTCTTTCCAGTCCGCGCTTTGATGAACAGGGCCTCGCCAGCACTCTTTATGCGTTGGCATCGGGTCAGTCATGTCGCTTTGGTACTCAGGTGATTACCCCCAATGCGCTGGGCCTGCCACAGGAACTGGCCCAAACTCTGACCGCTATGCTCAGTGATGACGCTGATATCCGCCGAAAGGGCGGGGATTATTTTATGCGCAATGCCAACTATTTACGCAACTTACTGTTCAGTGACCAGAACATACAACAACACCAGACAGTGATCCCCTGTTGGACCCATCATGGCGACAAACCGATCGATACCGTAGTCTACAGCTCCAGAAAATCGTTTTTGCGAGCGGAATCGATAGAGGATGAGCTGCGCTATCTTAATGATGAGCAGTTTGAGCGTTATTATAAGAATTATATGCAGGGCATGGGGCAGACTGAAAAAGCATTTATCTCTGCAGTGAGTCGCCTCGGACGCTACCCCGTAGTAGGCGGGCTGGCGGTACGCTGGCATCCTGAAGGTATATATATCGACTCCAGCCTCAACCTGCATGATCCGGCAATGAAGTATTCTTTTGAGGTGTCTGTAAACAATGTCGTCACGCTCGCCAGAGCGATACATCGTGTCGGGGTGTTCAAAAGCTGTATGTTTAATGCCCGGGATACTCTGCACCTGGAACGCAGCGATGTGCACCAGCCCTTCGTTCCTGAACCGGGAATGGCGATACCTTACGAGGTCAGTCGTATTTCAGTGGAGGAGGCGCAAAGTCGCATGCATTCCTACTTTGAAGACGGTGATGATCCCGATGAGCTGCTTAAATTACCGCAAACCATCCTGGCTATTCTCAGTGAATTAAATGATATTCACCACACAGGTTGTATTATCTTTGAAGCACTGGAAACCCATCTCAAGGTACACAGTTACTACACTTTGCTGGATCACAGTAAAGAACAGGTATTCAGTACATTGTTGAAACAGCTAATATTGCATATACCAAAAATTCATGGTGTAGGAATATCCGGTTTTATGAAACTGCCTTATAAAGATACCCGTTTCTTTGAACATATGGCGTGCCTGCCTGATAAGTTCTATCCCCGCAATCCGTTGGAAGTGAGATCCTGAAAACATGAAAAATTCTGTACAACTGAGTGAATTACTGACCTTGGAAAGGCTTGAGAAGGGACTTTACCGTGGCCTGAGCTGGGATTTAGGCTTTCGCGCATTGTTTGGTGGCCAGGTAATGGGCCAGGCGCTGGCGGCGGCACAGCAAACCGTAGACCCAGATCGTATCGCTCATTCAATGCATTGCTACTTTCTGTTGCCCGGCGATGCCAATAAACCTGTGGTTTATGATGTGGAATTTATTCGCGATGGACGCAGCTTCTGCACCCGCCGTGTGAAAGCGATCCAAAATGGCAGAACAATATTTTACATGACAGTATCGTTTCAGGTGGAAGAACAAGGGTTGACGCACCAGCACGCCGATATGCCCGACGTCCCCGATCCGGATAGCCTGGAACCGGATATCCGCTTTTATGAGAATGTACTGGATAAGCTACCGGAAAATATGGTGGAAAAGCTGGCCTATCATCGTCCTGTCGACATGCGTACAGTGCAGGCCATCAATCCCATGAAACCCACAGTAGCACCTCCTACCCGTAATGTATGGATGAAAAGTGTGGAAAAACTGGGGGATGATCTGAATATTCACCAGACAACATTAACCTATGCTTCCGATTACTATTTTCTGGTTACTGCCCTTCAACCCCATGGTATGTCTATTATGCATCCGAATATCCGTATGGCGACTATTGATCACGCCATGTGGTTTCACCGGCCGTTTCGGTTTGATGACTGGTTGCTCTATTGTATGGAAAGTCCATTCTCAGGAGGCTCCAGAGGATTTGCCAGAGGGCAGATATTTAATCGAAAAGGTGAGCTGGTGGCTTCAACAATGCAGGAAGGTCTTATGCGTAAGGTGGAAAAACAGTGATATACAGCCTGGATTCAAAGCACCCCCGCCTGGATGAAGACGTCTATGTAGCGCCCGGTGCTCATATTATTGGTGATGTGAAGATACACAAGCAGTCTTCTGTATGGTTTAACGCAGTGATCCGCGCCGATAATCACGAGGTGGTAATTGGTAGAAAAAGTAACATTCAGGATGGTGCCATTTTACATACAGATGAAGGCGTACCCCTTACTCTGGGTGAGGGAGTGACAGTCGGTCATAAAGCAATGTTGCATGGCTGTGTAATCGATGATTACAGCTTAATCGGAATTAATGCAGTGATACTAAACGGGGCCAGGATCGGCAAGCATTGCCTGATAGGAGCCAGTGCACTGGTAACGGAAAACATGCAGATACCCGATCGTAGTTTAGTGGTGGGGAGCCCGGCTAAAGTGATTCGCCAGTTAACTGAAGAACAGTGTGAAATGTTACAAGCCTCTGCTGCACATTATGTGGAGAACGCAGCTCGTTATCGCCTTAAGCTGAAGACTGTAACTGACTAACAACGTCTGTGGGGGGTAAAAAAAGGCCCAAGAACCCGGGGAGGGTCTTGGGCTTAGGGGAATGGCTCATAAATGAGCCGTGCGCTAACTTTTAAAGCCTGGAAAACGGGAAAACTGTTCATCTCAATTTGTACCGGACTCTAATTGTAGAACAACCCTGAGAGTTTTTTTAATATTTTTCTGTATTAAATAAATATTAATTAAATATCATAAGGTTACCGGTGTGACTTGGCGAACATGCGATACATATAAGCACAGCTTCTGCAGAGGTTATCCACAGCATTATGCCCAGCTTTTACATCGTTTGAATGAGATAATTGTGGCCCTGAATATCGCCGTTCCAGCGAGGTAAATTGTCTCTGACCAGCTCCCGGGGCAGGGAATTTTTTACTCTTTGTCCCAGACCCTTTGCCATACCAACGGGCTGCTCCTGCCAGGTCAATAGAATTTCCCCTTGCGGGGGTATTTCATCAACCTGAAGATCCCGGCCCTGACAATATTCTCTTAGTTGTGCAGTAGTTAATGCCAATCGTTGTCGTGTGAAGCCTGTACCTAATGCAATTGCCGCATCATGGGTTAAACGAAAGCCTGATTTGTGCTGAGTGGCGAGTCTCAGACCAATCCTCTGAAAGCGAAACCTGGATAGCAGAGGTGCTGCCTGCTCAGGGAGAAGCCAAAAATCCTGTTCTTTGATAAACAGCGATTTATCTTCCGGGAGTGTGTAACCGAACTGGTTGAAGAGATATTCGTTGATCAGTTTTTGCTGTTTTTCAGTTACTCTGATATACGGTACCTGGGCTTTTCTGGGGCCTGGGACAGGAAGTCCGAGGCTGCGTGATTTTCTCAGCCGTGCGACGAAAAAACCCTCACTATCAAAAATCTGAGGCCAGATATGCAGATATCCCTCTTCGGTTACCGCTTTATCGGCCCCGGGGAAAAGGTTATTCAGCGGTTCTATCTGTACGGCGTCATCATAAATGTCTGCAAGGTGGTTACAAACTGCCTGGTTTTCCTGATGGTTCAGGGTACAGGTGGAATACACCAGGCAACCGCCGGGCTTCAGGGCTTTAAAGGCGCTGTCGATGAGTTTTTTCTGCACCCAGCTGATTGACTTAATTGACTCATGGGACCAGTTTTTAAGGGCATCGGGATCTTTTCTGATGGTGCCTTCACCCCCGCAGGGCGCATCAACAAGAATGGCGTCAAAGCTCTCCGGGAGCCACTCCCCAAAAACGTTGCCATCAAAATGACTGATTGCTGTATTAGTAACTCCCAGACGCTGTAGCACTGCGGCCATGGATTTGATCCGGCTGGCAGCCAGCTCATTGGCTACCAGCAAACCTTTGTTTTGCATCAGTGCACTGAGCTGGCTGGTTTTAGAGCCCGGCGCTGCAGCCATATCAAGCACAGTTTCAGGTAACGCGTTACCGATTAATGCCAAAGGAGGCAGCATAGAACTGGCCTCCTGTATATAAAACAACCCGGCCAGGTGTTCAGGAGTACTGCCAAGGGGGACAGATTGTTCCTGTTCTGCCGTACGCTGAAGCCAGAAACCATTATTGCACCAGGGAATAGCTGTGAAGTACCACTGTTGGCGGCGCATTTTCTCACAAAAATCTTCTACGCTAATTTTTAACGTGTTGACCCTGATACTTTTTCGTAGCGGTGTTTTGCACGTTTCTACAAAATCACTCATTTCCAGTGAGTCAGGAAGAATATCTGCGATGTGTTTCAGAAACGGCTCAGGAAGGCACGGCGAGGACATAAGCGATACTAAGGTTTTGGTAAACGGCAAGTATACCTAAAATTAAACCTGTGCGGCAGTTGGTTGAAGAACACTCTCTGGGGTAAACTCTGTGCAAATATGGAATGAAAGGGGAACTTTTATGAAAAGACTGTTAATCGGTTCTTTGTTGGTGCTGTTGACCGCATGCTCAAAGGTCAATATGGAGTCCTATGATCAGGTGAAGGCAGGTATGTCTTACGCTGAAGTCAAAACGGTATTGGGAGAAGCCGATAAATGTGAGGAAAAACTGGCTAATACCCAGTGTATCTGGGGTAATAAAGACAAACATATCAAAGTCAATTTTGTTGCTGATTCAGCAGTGTACTTTGATCATAAAGGGCTGATGCCAGAACAATAGTCAGTATTACCGGATGAACTGTAATTCATCCGGTGTTCAGCTGCGATAAGGAAAATGTGTTGTTCAGTCACCCATAGATGATATTACCCCCGGAGCGTTTATGAAAACAATTGCAATCGCATTTTCACTGGTCTTATTTAGTCTGCAGGCCTGGGCACAGCAGTCACCGCCGCAACAAATTCGTGTGGTGGGACAGGCCAGTGTCAGTAAAGTGCCGGATCTCTTTCAGTTCAGTCTGTATATTGAAGAGAAAGGACCGGTTATCAGTAAGCTGAATGACAGCCTTACTGATAAAACACAGCGCATAATTCATAGTCTGATTGAGCAGGGGGTGGAAGAAAAAGATATTGCTTCTATGCAGGTACAATTGCAGCCCTGGTACGAACATCGTAATGGTATGACTGAACAAAAAGGATTTGTGTTGTCCAGAACCGTGCACATTAGCCTCCGGGCGCTACAGCTGTATGACAAAGTACTGGATTCCGTATTCAAACTCGGTGCCACACGTATGGACGGTTTCGAATACGGTTTTGAAGATCCACAAAGTCTTTATTTAAGTGCATTGGCAATGGCGGTTGAAGATGCCCGGGGTCGAGCTGAAAAGCTTGCTGGTGCTGCGGGTGTCAAGGTTGGTCAGGTTAAGAGTATCAATGAAATGTCTCAATACCGGCCAGTGCCAATGATGGCCGAATCACGTATGCGTGTAAAAGGAGATGCCAGTATGCCCGGTCAACAGGCAATTGATGCAAGAGTTGAGGTTCAGTTTGAACTGATAAATTAACCGGGGACGATACTTCAGCCTGTTTTTTTACCCGTTTTTTTATTGCATTTAATAATAAGTAGTAGAATTTTATGCCTTTAGATAAAACACAGTTATACGATGAGATTGTTCAGCAAGCAAAAGCGTTAACAGAAGGTGAGCCCGACTTAGTTGCCAACCTGGCAAACCTCGGTGCCTTGATCTGGATGCGCTTACCCGAAATTAACTGGGCAGGCTTCTATCTATATAAAGATGATCAGTTAGTGCTGGGCCCCTTTCAGGGTAAACCGGCTTGTGTTCGCATTCCTATGGGGCGCGGAGTCTGCGGTACTGCCGCAAAGCTGGGAAAAGCACAATTAGTTGAAGATGTGCATCAGTTTGAGGGGCATATTGCCTGTGACAGTGCTTCAAACTCAGAAGTTGTCATCCCTTTTTATCATCGGGATACCTTGTTAGGTGTGCTGGATATTGACAGTCCTGCCACCGGGCGTTTCGATGAGGACGACTTGCAAGGCTTACAAAAAGTTGTTGATGCACTTGAGGAGGCGCTGCTTTGAAACAGATGGTAGATATACATGTGGTGTTAGCAACGCCTGCCGACATGGAGTTCTGGGAAGAACGGGCAGCGGAAGCCAGTGATAAGCTAAATGAATTTTTACACTATCTTTATAACAGTGTCGACGAAGATATTGATACCCATCAATTGGAATTAATGCTTCAGCATATATGGGAAAATTGGTATGAGGATCAATATTTACTGGATATTGAAGAGCATGAGCTGCATGACTGGGTTGACCAACTACTAGCAACTTGGGATGATGAGCCCCCTGAAGCACACACAGACCATTAGAACAATTGAATGGATAACCCACAACAGAAGTTTTTAAACAGCAAAGAAGTGATTGCTTTTTTAGCTGAAACCTTTCCTGCCTGTTTTAGTACTCAGGGCGACGCCAAACCCTTAAAAATAGGAATTTTTCAGGATCTCGCTGAACGATTGGCTGACGATGAACGTATCAGTAAAACAATGCTGCGTACATCCCTAAGGCACTACACGAATAGCTGGCGTTATTTGCATGCGGTTATCGAGGGGGCACACCGGGTTGATCTTGACGGTAAGGAAGATGCTGCAATCGATAAAGAGCATGCCGAGCATGCAAAACAACAGCTGGCAGAAAGTAAGGAAAAAGCCGCGCAACGACGTAAAGAAAATAAAGAGAAGGCGGCCAAGGCAACAAATGGACAGAAAAGGCCGCAGAAAGCCAGAAACGCCGATGGAAGCAGTACCACAAAAGCAGTAAATCAGGGTACTAAGGGAACTAAATCGGGTTCAGCTAAACCAATAAAAAGGCCCCCCCCGGCTAAACTGGGTGATAATGACCTTAAAGCAGGAACACATGTCACCGTTAAACTTGGGAAAGTACCAGTAGAAGGTACTATCAGTGAAATTGCTAAGGAAGGGGTTCATGTTCAGCTTAGTACAGGCATGGTCGTAAAAGTCCCTGTTGATACACTAAGGTTAGCCCCGCCTAAGAGGTAAATATATGAATCATGCAATTCGGGTTTCCGTTGCCACAGCACTGCTGGTGCTCAGTGGACATTCTGCAGCTGTGCCTGGCACCGCAGGTATTGAAGATCTGCCGGATCTTGAGCAGGAATCACAACACGCCGTAGCATCCAAGCGGGTGGCGTCCTTGTTCACCAGAGCGCACTACAAGAACATTGAACTCGATGATGAGATGTCTTCGAAGATTTTTGATCGCTATTTGCAAGGCCTGGACTCGAATCGCAATATATTCCTGGCCTCTGATATTGTCAGGCTGGAACAGCACCGGGATACCTTCGATGATTCCTTGCAACGGGGTAACCTGAGTCCGGCTTATGATATGTATAAGCTTAATATCAAACGTCGTGCACAGCGTTACGAATATGCGTTGTCGCTGTTAGAGGAACCCTTTGATTTTGAAAAACAAGGGGATGCCTTTCATTATGATCGTGAAGAGGCAGAGTGGCCCAAAGACCAGGCTGAACTGGACGAGTTGTGGCGTCAGCGTGTCAAATATGATGCGTTGAATCTGAAACTGGCCGGTAAGGACTGGGAAGGTATCAAAGATGTGTTGGAAAAACGTTATCAAAGAGGAATAAAACGCCTTACTCAAACACAGAGTGAGGACGTATTCCAGGCGATAATGAACGCTTTCGCGCGCAGTGTAGAAGCACACACCAGTTATTTATCGCCTCGCAACGCTGAACGCTTCCAGATGGAAATGGATCTGTCTTTTGAGGGCATAGGTGCTGTTTTACAGTCAGAGGACGATCATACTGTGATCCGTTCTATCGTGCCCGGTGGGCCTGCTGATGTGTCAAAGCAGATCAAACCAGAAGATAAGATTATTGGTGTTGCTCAGGAAGACGATGAATTTGTTGATGTGGTGGGCTGGCGTCTGGATGAAGTTGTTGAGTTGATAAAAGGGCCCAAAGGAAGTGTAGTCAGACTTCAGGTCCTCAAAGGCTCAGTAGACAGTGGCGCTCCATCGGTGGTTAGTCTTACCCGCGACAAAATAAAACTGGAAGATCGGGCTGCAAAATCCGAGGTGTATATTCCTGAGCAGGGTCCGAACAAGGGTGAGAAACTCGGCGTTATTACCATTCCGTCTTTTTACAATAAGCTGCATCAGGATGTCAGAGCAGAGATCGATACTCTCAAAGAACAAGGTGTACAGGGGCTGATTGTTGATCTGCGGGGAAACGGTGGTGGTTCGCTCAGTGAAGCAACCCTGTTATCAGGTTTATTTATTGATAAGGGACCTGTTGTACAAATTCGCGATGGTGCAGGGCGTATCCGCGAAGAGCGTGATACAGACGGTATGGTTTTCTACGAAGGCCCCCTGACGGTATTGGTTGACAGGTTTAGTGCTTCAGCTTCAGAAATCTTTGCCGCTGCGATGCAGGATTATGGCCGGGCCTTAATTGTTGGTGAGCAAACCTTTGGTAAAGGAACGGTGCAGCAGCACCGGGGGTTAGGTCGTATATATGATTTGTATGATAACCCCCTTGGTAGTGTTCAGTTCACCATAGCCAAGTTTTATCGAATCAATGGTGGAAGTACTCAGCACAAAGGCGTAGTGCCGGATATCATGTTGCCTTCGCCCGTGGACCCACAGGATTGGGGTGAGAGTAAAGAAGAGAATGCGTTACCATGGGACAGCATAATCCGGGCTAACTACACCACCTTTGGTGACACCTCTGATGCGGTGAAAAAGGTTGAGGAATCCCACGCTCAACGGATACAAAAAAATCCAGAATTTGCCTATATTTTTGAGGATATAAAAGAGTATCGCCGTAAAAAAGAGGAAAAATTTATTTCTCTCGTAGAATCTGAGCGTATGCAGGAAAAGGCTGAACAGGAAGAGCAGGCGTTGGAAAGAGCGAATGAGCGTCTGTCGCGACTCAGTAAGGAGCCGGTGGATTCTCTTGAGGATCTGCCCGAGGAACTTGAAGAGATTGATCCATTCCTGGATGAAGCTGCCGCTATTACCTTCGATGTGGTGGGAACCGGCAAGTACGCGATTAAGACTGAGTAAAATAAGTGCAATAAAAGGCAGGCCATGTAAATCTACATGGCCTTTATTTTATGTACAGGAAGTACGGTATGCCGTGGGCGCATGGATGCGAGAGAACGGCGATGTACAGGAAGTACGGGCAGGTAATTGCTCCTGCATAGCCTGCACTTCCGCCCTCCATGGCGGTCGTATGCCGTGGTCGCATGGATGCGAGAGAACGGCGATGTACAGGAAGTACGGGCAGGTAATTGCTCCTGCATAACCTGCACTTCCGCCCTCCATAGCGGTATTTAGTACTCTTATGGATCAGAAAAGGCGCGGGTTTAGCCGAGAATTCAAATTACAAGATGTAAAAAATAGTACAGTCAGGATCTATCCCGACATAAAAATAACAAAAACTTAGGGCGATAATATGAGTGCAAGAGGTGAATTTTCTTCCCGGCTGGGATTTGTGCTGGCGGCGGCCGGTTCGGCAGTCGGACTGGGGAATATCTGGGGTTTCCCTACTCAGGTGGCCAGTAACGGCGGTGCTGCTTTTGTAATGATGTATATTCTGCTGGCATTTGTACTTGCCTATCCGGTATTGATGGCTGAATTGTTAATTGGCCGTGCCACACAATCAAATATGGTTGATGCGTTAGGCAAAATATCCGGTAGCTTCATAGGCAAAGCAACGGGTATCTGGGGGTGCATAACAGTATCACTGATCCTGGCCTTTTATGCGATTGTCGCCGGCTGGATGATCGCCTTTGCTCTACAGGCATTGACCAATATTTTTCAGTGGCAGGCAATGTCACAGTGGCTGATCAGCTTTTCAGACAGCCGTAATCTCATTTTCTGTGCATTTTTCGTTGTGCTGACGGCCCTTATTGTGACCGGTGGGGTCAGTAAAGGTATTGAGAGATGGTCAGTCAGATTAATGCCGACGTTGTTTCTGATTGTCTTATTGTTAATTGGTTATGTAATGACTCTGGACGGAGCCATGCAGGGACTGAAGGTTTACTTACTGCCGGACTTTTCAAAAGTACTTAATCCGGACCTGTTGATCAGCGCCATGGGTCAGGCTTTTTTCTCTATGTCGTTAGGCGTTGGAACCATGTTGGTTTATGGTTCCTATGTGAGCAAGAAAGAGAAACTCCCTAGTCTTGGCGCTTCAGTGGCGTTGGTAGACATTGCGGTTGCGATTCTGGCCGGGTTGTTGATTATACCGGCAATGTACGTCGCACTGCACAATGGCGTAGAGATTTTCTCTGAATCAGGCGAATTGATAGCCGGAGATACCCTGATCTTTACCGTTCTACCGGCACTCTTTGAGACCATGGGCTCGGTGGGCAATTTTGTGGCATTAGCCTTCTTTATACTGATGACTATTGCCGCGGTCACGTCGTCTATCTCGATGCTGGAAGTTCCTGTGGCCTATGTAGTGGAAAGCCGCGGTGTTAAGCGCAGAGCCGCGGTTTGGCTGATCGCGCTGGGCATTTTTGTGTGCAGCGCCATTATCGCGCTGAATTTCGAAGCGCTGTTTGGGTTAGTTATTGCCGCCACAACACAATATAGTCAACCATTACTGGGATTAATGCTGTGTATTTTTGCCGGCTGGGTATGGAATCGTAATGAGATCCTCAAAGAGCTGCGTCACAGTGATGAGCAGGCTGCTCAGGGAATGTTCTGGAAAATCTGGCCCTGGTATGTCCGTTTTGTGTGCCCGGTCATTATCATACTGATGTTTTACCGGTCGTTCTGATTTGTTTTAAGGCCACTATCCCGTCAGGGATGGTGACCACTTAATCGGTCCTCAAATAACAATAATCCAAGGAGCCCCTGATGTCTGACCGAAGACAACCCTCAATGCTGGACGCGCTTATCCCCATTACCGTGCTGGTTGTGCTGCTTAGCTCATCGGTAATACTTTTTGCCGATGATTCTTCTTATGGCCCTAACCAGATAGCACTGTTGCTGGCAATGGGCGTGGCTGCAATTATCGGTCTGAAGAATGGTTTTACATGGAAAGAGATTGAAGAGGGCATAGTACATGGGATTTCTCTGTCACTGGGAGCTGTGCTGATACTTCTATCCGTAGGAGCTTTAATTGGCACCTGGTTACTCTCCGGTACTGTACCCATGTTGATTTACTACGGTCTTAAATTGCTTGACCCGTCTTTCTTTTATGCTGCAACCTGTATTATTTGTGCCATTGTCGCCATGAGTATTGGCAGTTCCTGGACAACCGCGGCTACAGTGGGTGTGGCACTGATTGGTGTTGCTAATGGTATGGGTATGTCTGAAGCGGTAACCGCAGGTGCTATAGTGTCCGGTGCCTATTTCGGCGATAAAATTTCTCCTTTGTCTGAAACCACTAATCTCGCGCCAGCTGTGGCCGGTACCGAATTGTTTGAACACATTCGCTATATGCTGTGGACAACTATTCCGAGCTTTATTCTGGCAGTATTGTTATTTGTTATTGTAGGACTCAACGCATCAGGGCAGGCCTCACTGGAAAAAATTGACAAGATGCAGCGCCTGCTTGAAGCTAATTTTGAGCTCAGCCCGGTATTATTAGTGCCTTTGATCGTGCTGCTCGCATTAGCTATCCGAAAGGTACCGGCGTTTCCTACCGTTTCTATAGGTGCATTGCTTGGAGGGCTCTGGGCAGCATGGTTTCAACCTGATGTTGTACAGAATCTGGCACAACAGGGGCGCGAGGGCTGGCTTGCTTCGGTGACAGTGGTCTGGACCAGTCTGTTCAATGGGGTTACCCTGGATACCGGTAATGCTGACCTTGATGATTTGCTCAGTGGTGGTGGCATGTCCAGTATGCTGAATACTATCTGGTTAATTATCTGTGCCATGTCTTTTGGTGCAGTGGTAGAAAAAACCGGTCTGTTAAAACGTGTGGTTACGGTGTTTCTCAGAGGAGCCAAAACTGCAGGTGGGATGGTTACCCGCACCATGCTAACCTGTCTGGGAACAAACCTGATCACCGCTGACCAATATATGTCCATTGTTATGCCAGGCCGGATGTATAAAGAAGAATTCGCCAAACGTGGGCTACATCAACTCAACTTGTCCCGTAGCCTCGAAGACGGTGGGACTCTTACATCACCACTGATTCCCTGGAACACCTGCGGAGCCTATATGCATAGTGTATTAATGGTCAGCCCGCTGGAGTATATTTTCTTTGCCTTCTTCAACCTCATTAATCCGGTACTAGCGATTATTTACGCGTATCTCGGTATCAAAATATTGCGCATTCCTGTGCCATCGCCAGACGTGGCCAAAACCTGATAAAATAAGACGCAAACACGACCTAATATCACATCATCATTCACTATGGCCATTTCTACCAGCCATAGTGTTTTTGTTCAGGAGTTGCAATGTCCTCAAGCCAGTCCGGTACAATGAAACTATCCGATTACACGCCTTCCGCGTTTAGCATTTCTGATTTATATCTGGAATTTGATCTACAGGATAAAGAAACACGGGTTACGGCGGTTAGTCAGATACGAAAACTGGATAATTCCTGTACTGATTTGGATCTGGATGGAAAGCAACTGACTCTTAAAGCGGTATGGGTAAATGGCATTGAAACCACGGTTACTCATACAGAGCAGGGGATCAGATTAACGGATGTGCCGGATCAGTTTGAACTGAAAATTGAGACCCTGATTGATCCCGTAAATAACCATGCACTAGAAGGCTTGTATAAGTCTGGCGGGGCTTTTTGTACCCAATGCGAAGCACAGGGATTCCGCCGCATTACGTATTTTCTTGATCGTCCTGATGTGATGGCGAAATACCGGGTAAAACTGATTGCTGATAAACAGGCAAACCCATACTTGCTGGCCAATGGAAATCTGATTGACAAAGGTGAGGCGGAGCAGGGGCGCCACTGGGCGCTCTGGGAAGATCCCTTTCCTAAACCCTGTTATTTGTTTGCTCTGGTGGCAGGCGATTTCGATAAGCTGGATGATACCTTTACTACCTGCTCTGGCAAGCAGGTGAAATTGCAGCTTTTTGTGGATAAAGGCAATGTGTCCCGGGGGCGTCATGCACTCGATTCGCTTAAAAAAGCAATGGCCTGGGATGAGCAGAAATATGGTCTGGAATACGATCTGGACATCTACATGGTCGTGGCGGTGGACTTTTTCAATATGGGGGCCATGGAAAATAAGGGACTGAACATTTTTAACAGTAAATATGTGCTTGCCGATGCGGCCTCTGCCACGGATCAGGATTACTTTAATATAGAATCGGTCATTGCTCATGAGTATTTCCATAACTGGACAGGTAACCGGATAACCTGCAGGGACTGGTTTCAGTTGAGTCTCAAAGAAGGCCTGACGGTTTTCCGGGATCAGCAATTCAGCGCGGATATGGCTTCAGCTGCGATCGTCAGGATTAATCAGGTAAAAATCATGCGGGAGCATCAGTTCGCCGAGGACAGTGGCCCCATGGCACATCCTATTCGTCCCTCTGAAGTGATGGAAATGAATAATTTCTATTCAGTAACGGTATACGATAAAGGCGCTGAAGTTATTCGCATGCTGCATACCTTGTTGGGGGAATCTGGCTTCAGAAGGGGTATGGATTGTTATATTGAACGCCATGACGGCCAGGCAGTAACTTGTGACGATTTTGTGCAGGCAATGGAAGATGCTAACCAAAAAGACCTGAGCTTGTTCCGACGTTGGTACAGCCAGTCTGGTACACCGGTTATCAGTGTGAATTGCCAGTGGCATCAATCGCAACAGCAACTGAGACTGGAACTGACACAGAATACCGCACCCACAGCGGACCAATCCATTAAACAGCCACTGCATATCCCCGTTGGAATAGAGATTGTAACCTTGTCAGGTGGGGAGCCGAAGATCAGTGAAGTGCTATCGCTGACTGAGCAGAAGCAGACGTATGTTTTTGAAAATATCCCGAGCCCCTCAACGGTTGCAGTGCTGACTGGTTTTTCAGCACCGGCAAAGCTGAACTATCAGCCTGCGGAGGCCGAACTGATGGCGGTGATTCTACACGCCAGTGATGCGGTAACCCGTTGGGACGCCAGTCAGCAATTAATCAGTGAGGCAATATTCAAATTTTCGCAGAGGGATAATGAAAAAGAACTGCCTGAGTCATTAAAACGGCTGTTCCAGGGATTGCTCGGGCAGGCACATACCGAGCCCGCTTTGATTGCTGAAATGCTCGAATTGCCGAGCTTTGAAACTCTCTCTCAGCAGCAGGAAAAAATTGATCTTGATGCCTTACTCAAGGCCAGAAAACAGCTCAAAGCTCTTCTGGCGGTGAATTTTGCCGAGCATTGGAGAGCACTGTTTGAAAAGTTGTCTAATTCTGCCTATTCCTATGAACAGACGCAGGTAGAGCGGCGACGTTTATCTGGTGTATGCCTGTCTTACCTGGCATGCCTGGACAGTGATGAAAGCCTGGAGCTGTTACAACAGGCATATGAAAAGAGTGACAATATGACAGATACTCTGGCAGTGCTAAAAGCCTGTCAGGCAGAAAACCTGCCTTTATTTGATTCACTGATGCAGGATTTCGAGCAAAAATGGCATGATGACTCATTAGTGATGGATAAATGGTTTGCACTGCATGCCGGGCGTCAACATCCGCAGAGTCTGAGTAATTTGCAATTGCTGATGGCGCACAGCCGGTACAGTATTAATAATCCTAACCGTGTCAGATCGGTGATGGGCACCTTTGCATTTTATAATACCGAAGGGTTCCATCGTCGTGATGGCAGTGGTTATAAGTTTCTGACTGATTATCTGCTTGAGTTGGATAGTGTTAATCCGCAGGTGGCAGCAAGATTAATTACCCCGATGATCCAATACGCTAAACTTGATGAACACAGACAACACCAAATACGCTTACAACTGCTCCGTTTGTTTGAGCATAAAACTCTCAGTCGGGATCTGTACGAAAAAGTTCAGAAAGCCTTGTGATTATGATCAACTGAAGCAAAACTCCGGATTCTGGCGGTGAAAACCTATTTTTTCCGTATCCATTTAAGTTATGACCAGTGTCAGCAATTATACAATGGCAGTACCAGCCAGGCAGTTGTAACTGCCGAGTCGGGCCAGCGTATTCGCATTCCTGCCAGTAACCTGCGACCTTTTATTGGTCAATATGGTATTCGTGGCCGATTCCGGTTAATAACTAATCAAAACAATAAAATTCTGTCGTTTGAACCGGTATCTTAATCGCATTTTTATCAAGAAATAAAAGCAACTCATTGAAAATAAAAAGAAAAGCGACTACGCTCAACTGGTACGATTAGTTCTTGCTAATGGACTAAAATGATGTAATCATTTTGTTAATTGTCCAGCATTGGCGCCGGATACCGAGGCAAAAGTACCTGCAGTAGCACTCAGAATACAGTGCTGCAGGTTCAGGGGAGAATAAAAAAATGAACAACAGGCCGCGCATATTTTGTAAAACACCGATAGCTATTGGCATCGCTGCACTTCTTGGGGGGGCTCTGACTCCTGCAACAGCAGCAAGCTGGGATGTTGGTGATGTGTCTATTACGTTAGATTCTAACTTTTCTTTAGGTACAAGTTACCGTATTGAAGAGCGGGATTTCAGTCTGATTGGTAACAGTAACCATCCTAAGTTTGACTGGACTGGCTACAATGGCACTACAAATGTAGTGTACTCGTCAGCCGATATCTGGGCACAAGCCGATGGCTCATACTCCACCAATGGTGATAACGGTAACCTCAACTTTGATCCCTGGGAAGCATTTTCTACACAGTTCAAAGGCAGTCATGACCTGAATATTACCTATAAGGATATGGGGTTCTTTGCACGGGCCATGTATTTCTATGATTTCGAATTGATGGAAGGTGATCGCGCCTGGAGAAATCCTGTTTCAGCCCAGGCGGGGTTTGATCAGCCTTACGATCCCTGTAGTGATCCTGAAGCCAAAGACGAACTCTGTCGTGATGTTCGTCTGCTGGATGCGTTTTTCTATTATGATTTCTATATGGGCGATGTGCCGGTATCTTTGCGTGTTGGTAATCAGGTAGTGAGCTGGGGTGAGAGTACCTTTATACAGCACGGAATCAATACGATTAACCCGGTAGATGTGAGTCGTTCTCAGGCACCTGGTGCAGAATTAAAAGAAGTGTTTATCCCTGTAGGTATGGTATTCGCACAGTTTGGGCTGACCAATAATCTGGGTCTTTCCATGTACTACCAGTATGAATGGGAAAAAAGCCGTTTGCCGCAGGCGGGCAGCTACTTTGCCACCAATGATTTTGCCGGTGAAGGGGGCCAGGCCGCGAATGTTCAGCTAGGTTTTACCGGTAACCCCGATATCGATCTGGATTTCCTGATGATGAGCCTTAATGGTCTTGGCGATGGCCTGCGTGCCGGTGCCGATGCCAGCATGATTTCTCAGGCTTATCTGGCATTCCCCACGAAAGTTGCAGTGCGTGGCTACAGTGATGAAGCACATAACGATGCGGACGACCAGGGCCAGTACGGTATCAAATTGTCCTATTATGCAGAAGCGCTGAATGATACAGAGTTTGGTTTCTACCATATTAATTATCATAGCCAACGACCTCTGATATCCGGCATAGCTTCAGACTTTACTCAGGCTGGTATCGGGGCTGATTTAGCTTATCTTGCGGCTAACCAAATCACCAAAGACAATATTACTAACCTCGGCGCGTTCACCAAGGCCGAGTTTATGTATCCGGAAGATATCAAACTCTATGGTGTAAGCTTTAATACTCAGGTAGGCGAAACGGCTCTGGCTGGTGAAGTGGCCTACCGACAGGATGAACCATTACAGATAGATGATGTTGAACTGTTGTATGCTGGTATGCCTCAGCAGCTTGCAAATGCTGGTCTGAGACCGGATCTTGCGGGTATTTCTCAGCTTAATGATTATCTCGGCTATACGGTGGGGCCCGGTGAAACCGCCCCGGGTGCGGTTTTTTCTGATACCACACAACTTCAGTTAACGGCTTCTCATCTGTTTGGTCCGGTATTAGGAACCGACAATCTGGTGTTGCTTGGCGAAGTTGGCTATGTAAATGTTCACGATATGCCGGATCCGGAACTGATCAGACTCAATGGTCCCGGAACCTCCAGAAGTGGCCCGATTCCGGGTAAGGAAGGCTTACATGTCGGTATTTCTAACGGCCCTGAAACAAATCCTTTCCCTACCGATGATGCTTGGGGCTACCGGTTACTGGCTAAAGCGGATTACAACAATGTTTTTTCCGGTATCAATATGTCCGTAAGAGCCACCTTCGCTCATGACGTTGACGGTATCACACCGGACCCATTATTTCTGTTTATTGAAGACAGAAAGTCATCCAGTATTTCGTTGGATTTTGACTACCTGAGTAAGTGGTCTGCCAGTTTCTCGCTGAATTCCTTTTGGGGTGGCGTGGGTACGACTAATGCGCTGTCTGATCGGGACTTCGTATCCTTTAACATCAAATATTCAATCTAGGGAGTAGTAGCAGATGAAAAAATTAACCCTAGTCGCAACGGCATTGAGTCTGGTTCTCAGTACCTCATTGGCTCAGGCTAAAGTGTCAGAAGCAGAAGCGGCAAAATTAGGCACAGAACTCACCCCTCTTGGTGGCAATAAATCGGCCAATGCAGACGGCAGTATACCAGCCTGGGATGGTGGAATTACTGAACCACCAGCTGGTTATGAAGTAGGTGACCATCATCCGGACCCTTATCCCGGTGATGAGGTGTTGTTTGAGATTACGGCATCAAATATGGCAGAGCATGCAGCGTTGCTCTCAGAAGGGCAGAAGAAGCTGTTTGAAACCTACCCGGATAGCTTCAGAATTCCTGTGTACAAGACACGCAGAAGTGCCTCCGCGCCGGAATTTGTGTATGAAGCGACCAAAGAAAATGCCATACGAGCGGAGTTGGTGCAAGGCGGTAATGGGGTCAAAAATGCCGCAATGGGCATTCCGTTTCCTATCCCACAAAATGGTGTAGAAGCAATATGGAACCATATTCTTCGTTACCGCGGAGAGGCGATACAACGATACGGTGGTCAGGCAGCTCCTACTGCATCGGGTGATTACAATATCATCGGCTTTGACGATATATTGATGATTAAATATTCAGAACAGGGTGTGACACCGGAAAAACTGGTAGAAGAAAATGTACTGATGAAGTTTAAGCAGAGTATTACTGAGCCGGCGCGACTGGCAGGTACAGCATTGCTAGTGCATGAAACCATGGATCAGGTGCGCGAACCTCGCCAGGCCTGGACTTATAACACCGGTCAGCGTCGCGTACGTAAAGCGCCAAATATAGCCTATGACGCGCCGGGTACGGCAGCGGACGGTCTGCGAACGACCGATGACTTCGATATGTTTAATGGTGCGCCGGATCGTTACAACTGGACCCTTAAAGGTAAACAGGAGTTGTACGTTCCGTATAACAACTACGAACTGCACGGTGATGACGTTACCTACAGCGACATCCTCAAACCCGGGCATATCAATCCGGATCTGACACGCTATGAGAAACACCGGGTGTGGGTAGTAGAAGCCAACCTTAAAGATGAGTATCGTCATATCTACCAGAAGCGGGTGTTCTATATTGATGAGGACAGCTGGCAGATCCTGGTGGCCGACATGTATGACAACCGTAATGAGTTGTATCGTGTGGCTATGGCCTATGCAGTGAACTATTACGAAGTCCCTGCGCTATGGTCTACACTGGATGTGTATCATGATTTGAACTCTCGTCGCTATCTGGCGTTGGGTCTGGATAATGAAACAAGTATGTATGATTTCACTATCAAGCCGAGTGACAGAGATTTTACACCTCAGGCATTACGCCGCTCAGGTATAAGATAACTGGCGTTACCAATCTCTGAGTGGGAATGGTAGATAACGGTTGGCATTGCCAACCGTTTTTGTTCGTCTCATCCTTGAGACTCACCTCGCCTCGAGGGCCAGCTGAAGCTGTCCTGAAACACTCCCGGAGTTTTAGTGTTTGGTTTCTCAACAGTGTGAAAATCTATGAAAAAAAAACTTATTCCTCTCTTTTCAGCATTAATTTTCAGTAGCTCGTCCATCTCTGATGTCAGGCCCCAGGAAGCGTTTCAGGCACCTTTAGCTGATAAATCACTGTTACTGGACATCAGTCAGATTGGGCAGAAACAACAACTGATTGCTGTCGGGGAACGTGGACATATTCTGACATCCGCTGATGGCCAGAGTTGGGAGCAGCAAGAGGTGCCGGTCAATGCCGTGCTTACCGCGGTTTATGCCCGTGATAAGCATATCTGGGCCGCCGGCCATGACGCGGTGATTCTCTATAGCGGTGATGGCGGTGAAAGCTGGCAAGTTCAGAATTTTAATCCGGAGTTACAAAAGCCGTTATTGGACGTTCTTTTCTTCGATGATCAGCACGGTATTGCTATTGGCGCCTACGGTCTTTTTTATCGGACTGAGAATGGCGGACAGAGCTGGAACAAAGAGGCACATATTTCATTACTCAACGAGATGGATGTGGAATATCTCGAGTCTCTGAAAGAAGAAAACATGGCGTTTTATGAAAGCGAAATGGAGGCCATTCTTCCTCATCTTAATCGTGTCTCTGTGGCAGGCGACAAACTATTGCTGGCGGGAGAGGCAGGAACCCTGGCTATCAGCGAAGACCAGGGGCGAAACTGGCAACGTATGGATGTGGATTACTACGGCTCCTTTTTTGATATTCAGCAAACCACAGACGGCCGTATTTTCGCTGCCGGCTTACGGGGAAACCTCTTTGAATACAGTGATGAGCAATGGCTGGAAATTGAGACCGGAATCAGTTCCACGTTAAATTCTATTGTTAACATTGAAGGTAAGCCGCCACTTGTTGTTGCCAATAAAGGCTATTATTTGTGGCTCGAAGATTCCCTGAGGGTGGAACAGACAGATGACGAGGAAGCTCTGGTCAACGCGGTATTTTTTAATAATAAAATCCTGGTTGTATCAGAAGCCGGAATTCAGGAACTGACGAAGTAGAGTGCAATTATGACAAAGCTGATAGATGTTTTAGAGTTAGTTATCTTCAGGCACAGAGTCTGGGTTATTGCACTGTTTGCCTTGTTTACCGGCTATCTGGCGGTACAAGCTACCAACCTGCGACTGGATGCTGCTTTTACCAAGAATATACCTCTGAATCATACCTACATGAAAAACTATATGAAGCACCAGAAAAACTTTGGTGGTGCAAATAGTATTCTGGTGTCGGTGTGTGACAGAGATTCAGATATCTTTAATGAAACCTTTTTTAATCGTCTCAAGAATGTTCACGATCAGTTATTTTTTATACCCGGCGTAGACCGTTCTCAGGTTAAATCCCTGTATAGCCCATCAACCCGCTTTACCGAAGTCGTCGAAGAAGGCTTTTCCGGAGGACCGGTAATACCGGCTGATTTCTCAGCTTCTGATCCCCGTGGACTGGAGCTGGTCTCTCAGAATATCAGCAAGGCAGGTATTGTCGGAAGAATGGTCTCCGATGACTTTCAGTGCGCTATGGTTAACGCGCAGTTGCTGGAACTTGATCCACAAACCGGTGAGCAGTTAGATACATTGGCCTTCGCTCAGGATCTTGAAGACCAGCTGCGTGGTAAATACGAAGACGATGAGATTAGCATCCACATTATAGGCTTTGCCAAAATGGTAGGGGATGTTGCCGACGGTGCTAAAGATGTTCTGCTGTTCTTCGCCGTTGCTATCGCTATCACCGCAGTGATGGTGTACTTCTTCTGTAAATCGCTATTGCTGACTGTATTACCTCTGGCCTGTTCTATTATCGCGGTAGTCTGGCAAATGGGTCTGGTGACATTGTTAGGCTTCGGCCTGGATCCCATGTCAATACTGGTACCCTTTTTAGTCTTTGCCATTGGGGTCAGCCATGGCGTACAGATGATCAATTCCGTAGGTAAACAGGTGGTAATGGGCCAAACCGCAAAAACCGGCGCACAGATGGCCTTTCGCACCTTGCTGATCCCTGGCGGGGTAGCGTTGCTGTCAGATACCGTTGGCTTTATGACGTTACTGGTCATTGATATTGGTATTATCCGTGAACTGGCCATTACTGCCAGTTTGGGTGTGGCTGTGATAATCCTCACTAACCTTGTCCTGTTGCCGGTACTGATGTCCTACGTCAGTCTGGGTGACAAATATAAGGCTAAATTCGAGAATAAAGAAAAACGTTCTGATCACTTCTGGGAAAGCATATCGAGATGTTCAAGTCCTAAAGTGGCCAAAGTGATTCTGGTATCGGTGGCCTTGTTGTTTGCTTTTGGCTGGTATCAATCCAGTCAGATGAAGATTGGTGACCTGCATCCCGGTGCGCCGGCATTGCACGAAGATTCGAGATATAATCAGGACACTTTCCTGATTACCGACAAATACGCCATCAGTGTGGATTATTTGTCGGTGTTGGTGGAAACCACCCCATCGGCTTGTACCTCACATCAGATCATGAGCGATATTGATGAATTCCAATGGAAAATGGAAAATGTTGCAGGTGTGCAATCTACCGTCAGTCTGGCCTCAGTGGCTAAATTGATTAATGCCGGTTATAACGAAGGCAATCCCAAATGGCGGGTATTGCCAAGGAACCAGCAAACCATGGTGCAGGCTATATCACGGGTGGATACGTCATCAGGTTTGCTTAACGGCGATTGTTCGGTAATGCCTGTTATTTTGTTTATGGAGGATCATAAAGCCGAAACCATCAGCAGAGTTGTAGATGCGGTGAAAGAGTACCGGCAGCAATATCAGCAAGAGGACCTGCAGTTTAAGCTGGCATCAGGTCCTGTAGGGGTAATGGCGGCCACAAATGAGGCGGTTAAGGCGGCGCAGGACCCGATGATGGCCTATGTATTTGGTGCCGTCATCCTGTTGTGCCTGCTCAGTTTCCGCTCTTTGCGGGCAACCTTGTCAGTGGTGGTCCCTTTGTACGTGGTCTCCGTGTTGGCACAGGCACTGATGACTAAACTGCAAATCGGCCTGACAGTATCTACTTTGCCGGTGATTGCTCTGGGAGTTGGTATTGGTGTGGATTACGGCATCTATATTCTGTCGACAATGAGCCAGAAACTGAAAGATGGTGTGGCGGTGCGCCAGGCTTATTTCGACGCACTGAAGGAGCGGGGCAGTGCGGTGCTGTTTACCGGTATTACTCTGGCCATTGGTGTAAGTACCTGGGTATTCTCCAGTCTTAAATTCCAGATGGATATGGGCATATTGCTGACCTTTATGTTTGTTGTGAATATGCTGGGTGCCATCGTGGTATTGCCCGCTTTGGCATCTGTATTCTGGTACAAACAGAGCGGTGATAAGAAAGTGCAAAAATAATTCACATATTTTTTATGCACCGAAGTCCGGCCAGGAAAGATTCCTGAGCCGGACTTTTGTTTTTTCTGACCAGGCTGAACGTTGCATAATTAGAGCTTTTAGCAACGGATAGCGATGACTTCTGTACAGAGTTATGAAAAGTTACATATCCTCCTACACACCGGAATAGGTTATTTTTATCCTGGCTCTGTGCATATCTATATTTGTTACTGATTTTAACCTGCTTCAGGGCCTTTCAAAGGCAGCAGTAATCAGCGAGAATACGTTTAAAATCTAGAGAACTCAGTTCTTTAGCTGCTGAGTAAAGCGCAAACTGAAAAATGTGGCGTGAAGCTTAGCAGTGATAAAACGCCAACTATATCCGATTCCACAGACCTGTATCAGGCTGGCAGAAACACTAAACCCCGTTGTTTTTGCTTGTAAATCGAAGGAATAGGTTGTTTGGTATACAATTTGCCCTACAAAGTCTGCATAACAAGGTAGAAAAATGACGGTCGATAACCAGCACTCTGTACTTTTGGATAATGTGTATACATTGATTCGCAAGAAAGTGGATAAAACGCAGGCGCAACTGGTTGAGCAGTTTGCCAGTATCTTATTCAGTAATATTTCCCGTGACGATCTGGAAAATCGCGTCGACAGTGATCTCTACGGAGCCAGTCTCAGCTTATGGAATGAGTTTTCTGATTACCATGACAGCGAGCCTTTTATTCGTGTATTCAATCCTGAAATATCCAAGCATGGCTGGCAGTCTTCACACACTATTATCGAGCTGATTACCGAAGATATGCCGTTTCTGGTTGACTCAGTGCGCATGGCCATCAACCGTCTGAGTATTACGGCGCATCTGTTATTACACAGCCCCATTGCAGTAAAGCGCAATAAAAACCATATGGTTGAAAGCCTGCTGGACACAAACCAGGAAGGGCATGGCAAGCAAACTATTTTTCTTATTGAAGTAGACAGACAGACCAGCAAGAAAGCCTTGCAGGAAATTGAGAGCGAATTGCATTCAGTGCTTGATGAAGTACAGCTTGCGGTATCTGACTGGATGCCGATGAAAAAGCAGCTTAAAGATATTATCGCTGGTTATGATAAACAACCCTGTCCGGCAGGGGAGCAATCGCAGAAACAGACTCATGCTTTTCTGCGCTGGATCAGCAACGAGAATTTCACCCTGATGGGGTACCGTCATTACCAGGCCAAAGCGGTTGAGGGTGATCACCGCTGGATTGCCGATAATGACTCCAGTCTGGGACTGATGAAAAACTCGGTCAGTAACCGTGAAAGGCTGCTTTCCAAACTGCCACTCTCTGCGCAGCAGGAAACATTGAGCGACAATCCTTTGATTCTGACTAAAACCAATTCTAAGTCCAGAGTGCATCGCCCGGCTTATATGGATTACATTGGTATCAAGGAATTCGATAAGCAGGGTAATGTGGTTGGCGAGCACCGTTTTCTCGGCTTGTACTCCTCCACGTTTTATAATGCCGGTGCTTATGAAGTCCCCGTCCTGAAAGACAAAATCGCCCGTATGTGTGATAACTCAGGTTTCGACAAGACCTCTCACGCTTATAAAGCATTTTTAAACATTCTGGAGACCTACCCCCGTGACGAACTGATTCAGGCCAATGAATCGGAACTGGGCAAGATTGCGCTGGGTATTTTCCAGATGCAGGAACGGGGGATCTCCCGTTTGTTTATGCGCCGTGATGTGTTCGGACGTTTTTATTCCTGCATGGTGTTTGTACCCAGAGAGCGCTACAACACTCAGTTACGCAAAGAAACCCAGGCGCTGTTGCAGAAATCCTTTAACAGCGATCAGGATGTGGAGTTCACCACTTACTTTTCAGAATCTGTCTACGCCCGCACTCACTACATCGTCAGGGTGAAAAATAACAATGTGGAAATAAATGTGAAGGAAATAGAAAAGAACATCATTGAACTCAGTAAGCGTTGGGAAGATAAGCTCAGTAGCGCATTGAGGAGTACCTACGGTGAGGCCAGTGGTAAACAATTGGATGAAAAATATCTCAATGCCTTCACGCGCAGCTATAAAGAACAGAATCTGCCCACTACCACTGTGGTGGATATTGAAAAAATTGAGAGTCTGACCGATACCCATACTCTGGATATGCTGTTTTACCGGCCACAGGAAGAGTCAGCAGGCAGTGAAGCGGTGAAACTTAAGCTGTTTCATCGTAATCAACCTATCCATCTGTCAGCCGTACTTCCTATGCTGGAGCATTTTGGTCTGCGGGTGATTGACGAAAGCCCCTATCAGGTGAAGGCCAGTGATGGCAGTGTGAACTGGATTATGGATTTTTCCATGTTGCATACGGCCAGCAACAAGATGAGTCTGGAACAGGCTCAGGAACTGTTCCAGGATGCATTTTCTAAGGTCTGGTATAACGAATTAGAGGACGATGCCTTTAACCGTCTGGTACTGGGGGCCGGCTTGCCTGGCCGTAAAGTGACGGTTCTGCGTTCATACGCCAAGTATATGCGTCAGACCGGCAGTTCTTTCAGCAAAAATTATATCGCCCGTACGCTGGATGCTTATCCTGCTATTGCCACTTTGCTGGTGAATTTGTTCGAGCAACGCTTCGATCCCAGAATCAAACGTTCAGAGAAAAAAGAAGAGGCGCTTTTGGCGAAAGTCAAAGAGAGTCTTGATAATGTCTCTAACCTGGATGATGACAGAATAATTCGCCGTTATCTGGATATGATCATGGCGACGCTGCGTACTAATTTCTATCAGGCGGATGAGCAGGGTAATGACAAGTCATACATTTCCTTTAAGTTGCTTCCCGAACTGATCCCGGAAATGCCACTTCCTTTGCCCAAGTTTGAAATCTTTGTGTACTCTCCCCGTGTGGAAGGTGTGCATTTACGCGGTGGTAAAGTAGCTCGTGGTGGATTGCGCTGGTCAGATCGCCGGGAAGACTTCCGTACTGAGGTATTGGGTCTGGTTAAAGCACAACAGGTAAAAAATACTGTTATTGTTCCTGTAGGTGCAAAGGGTGGCTTTGTCTGCAAAAATCTGCCAGTGGGCGAAGGCCGCCAGGCTGTTTTTGAAGAAGGTAAAGCCTGCTATAAAATCTTTATCCGCTCTTTGCTGGATATCACCGACAATATTGTTCAGGGTGAAGTGATACATCCCAAAGATGTCGTCAGGCTGGATGAGGATGACCCCTATCTGGTGGTTGCCGCCGATAAAGGAACCGCAACCTTTTCCGATATCGCAAACGGTATCGCCGAAGAATATGACTTCTGGCTTGGTGATGCCTTTGCCTCCGGCGGGAGTGTGGGTTACGACCACAAAGGTATGGGCATTACCGCCCGTGGCGCGTGGGAATCAGTAAAACGTCATTTCCTGGAAATGGGGGTGAACTGTCAGACCACAGACTTTACCTGCGTGGGTATCGGAGATATGGCAGGGGATGTATTTGGCAATGGAATGTTGCTATCCAAACATATTCGTTTGGTTGCCGCTTTTAATCATATGCACATCTTTTTTGACCCCGATCCGGATGCGGCCAGCAGCTATAAAGAGCGCCAACGCTTGTTTAAGGATCCTTCACTGAACTGGGCCGATTACGACAAATCATTGATCTCAAAAGGCGGCGGTGTATTTTCCCGTGCAGATAAGTCGATAAAACTTACCCCCGAGATGAAAAAGTGGCTGGGCACTAAACAATTATCGATGACACCCAGCGAGCTGATCAAAACAATTCTGCAAATGCAGGTGGATTTGATCTGGAATGGTGGCATCGGCACTTACATGAAAGGCAGTAAAGAAACACATGCCGAAGTAGGCGATCGGGCCAACGATGATCTGCGTGTAAATGGTAATCAGGTTAAAGCAAAGATAATTGGAGAAGGGGGTAACCTCGGCTTTACTCAGTTAGGCAGAATTGAATACTGTGCTGCTGGCGGCCGCATGAACACCGACTTTATTGACAATGTGGGTGGTGTGGATTGTTCGGATAATGAAGTAAATATCAAGATATTGCTGAATACTCTGGTTCAGGATGGCGAGATGACCCTGAAGCAACGTAATAAGTTGCTTTATGACATGACCGACGATGTGGCACAAATCGTATTGCAGGACTGTAAGCGCCAGGCTCAGTCAATCTCCATCGATGAATTGGGAGGGGCAGACAGGCTTAAAGAACAGTTACGCTTTATCCATGGCCTGGAACGTGAAGGCAACCTTAATCGTGAACTGGAATTTATCCCTTCCGATGATGATCTATCCGAACGCCAGGCATCAGATAAGGGCCTGACCCGCCCTGAGATGTCTGTTCTGCTGGCTTATGGCAAGATGGTATTGAAGGAAAAGCTGAATATTCCTGAGTTAACTGATAACCCTTACCATGCGAAATTACTTATCAGTGCATTCCCTAAACCACTGCAGGACCGGTTCTCTGAGCAGATGACGCATCATCCGCTACGGGGAGAAATCATTGCCACTAAGCTGACCAATAACATGCTTAATGACATGGGGCTTAACTTCGCCTTCAGACTGCAGGAAGAAACGGGTGCCAGCATTTCCGAAGTGGTCAATGCCTACTCGGTAGTGAAAGGGATCTTTGGTATGGAGAGCCTGTGGCGTGATATCGAAAAGCTGGAAGATAAGATCACCAGCGATGTGTTGCTGAGCATGCTGGATGATATGCGCCGCACACTGCGCCGTGCATCACGCTGGTATTTGCGCCATGGTAATAAAGCCATGGCCATTGATGAATCAGTTGAGTTTTACCACAGTACGTTCGTTGATCTGAGCAAAAATCTGCAACATTATCTGGTTGACGAGGAATATAAAGAGCTGGAAAACAAAGCCCTGAAACTGACCAAAGGTGGTGTGCCTGATAGCATTGCGTACAAAGTTGGCAGCCTCAGTAATCTGTTTTCCTGCCTGGATTTGGCACAAATTGCTACCAATGAACAAAAACCCGTGTCACTGGTGGCCAGTCTTTATTACAAGTTGGGTAATAAGCTGCAACTTCACTGGTTCCTGGACCAAATCAATCGTCAGTCTGTGAGCAATCATTGGCAGGCGCTGGCGAGAGCTTCGTATCGTGAAGAGCTTGACTGGCAGCAACGGGCTATTACATCGGTGCTGCTGAAGTTTGAGCCGGATAATAAAGAGGCTCAGGCGATTCTGGATAACTGGATGGAAGCGCATAAAGTACTGCTTGAACGCTGGTATCATATGATGTCTGAGTTTAAGACCAGTTCCACGCATGAATTTGCTAAATTCTCGGTGGCACTGCGTGAGCTGATGCTGCTCAGTCTGAACTGTGCTTAAGTTCTGATGTAAATTTTGTATATAATGCCCCGGTTTTCCGGGGCTTTTTTATGTCGATCGGGGTCGGGTCATGCCCGGATAATACTAAGTACAAAAGCCAGGGGATCGAAGCTGGACTTGTGATTTGAAGCCGAAAGCCAGAATCAAGAGGCGGTAAGCCCCGTTGTTGGCAATATCGCTTCGCTGGTGTTCCGAAAAAGGCGCTAAATTATCAGCAAGATCGGCAAAATCTGTACCTCTGCTATCCACAGTGGTCAGAATCCGGATTGTATATAGGTTTCCAGAATATATCTTTGTCAGGTTGCAAGACAGCGCAGCCGATTAACTTACAAACTTTCAGGCCGGAGCTATAGCTCATGTACACATTTTTAAGAGATCTTCTTTTCAGGCTTGATGCTGAAGCATCCCACGATTTGAGTATGAGCTTTTTAAAGCATAGTCAGCACAATTTTCTAACGGGTCTTTACAGCCAGAAACTGGCACCAAAACCGGTTCAGGTTCTTGGCATGAACTTTCCCAATCCCGTTGGGTTGGCCGCAGGGTTAGATAAGAACGGTGAATGCATCGATGCATTTGCTGCTATGGGGTTTGGTTTTATTGAAATAGGTACCGTAACCCCAAGGCCTCAGCCCGGTAATGACAAGCCCAGGTTATTTCGTTTGCCTCAGTCACAGGCCATTATCAATCGTATGGGGTTTAATAATAAGGGAGTGGACTATCTGGTCGAGCAGGTAAAACAGTCTGAGTATCACGGAATACTCGGAATTAATATCGGTAAGAATAAAACCACGCCAGAAGAGCAGGCACTGGACGACTATATTATGTGTCTGAATAAGGTCTATACCCATGCCAGCTATGTCACCATTAATATTTCATCACCCAACACTCCAGGTCTGCGTAATCTTCAATATGGTGAAGCGCTGGACTCATTACTCAGTGGATTGAAACTGCAACAACAAAAACTTGCCCAGCAGCACGGGAAGTATGTTCCTGTATTGGTGAAGATTGCGCCGGATCTCAGTGACGAAGAGCTAGAGGATATTGCACGCTGTTTGATTCAAAGTGGAATGGATGGCGTTATTGCGACCAACACGACTTTGAACCGGGATAAGGTAAAAGGGCAATTGCATGCACAGGAGAGTGGGGGACTTAGTGGTTCACCACTGACCGATCAGAGTCAGTTGATCGCTTCTAAACTGAAAAAGGCATTACAAGGCAGCATGCCGATCATTGGTGTAGGCGGGATCGATTCACCGGATGCGGCAAAAGCGCGCATGGAAGCAGGATCGGATCTGATCCAGATCTATTCTTCACTGATCTATCAGGGCCCGGAATTGATCGCAAAGATCCTTAAAGGCTTATAAGGATCGTGCTGCGATCCTTTCTGACTATTAGAAAAAAATATTAATAAAAATAGTTAGTTAGGTGTATGTTTGGGTTTATGTAAGTAGACGCGAAGGAGGGCCCTGTATGTTGCAACCTGATACAAACTGGTATTGGTTCTACGATTCACATTATGGCTGTCTGTCACTGTCGATGGGCGAAATGCAATTTACCACGCCTTATGCTTACAAGATGTTGAATCGCCCGCCTGTAAGAGCCGCAGAGTTTGACCTGCAGGATCTCGAGCACTATTCCCTGATATCCCGAGAGCTGGAACTGACGGGGATATCTCTTAGTGGCGCACAAAAGACCCAACTAGCACTCAATGCCTGTGCCGCTTTGCGGTTCCATAAACCGTTGATGCCGAAGAGTTGGTTTTTTAAGCGACATAGACATAACGGCCATTACCACCACCTCGCTTACCTGAGTACGGAAACAGATGATGTTCGGGTGTGGGTAATCGAAGAGAAATCCAGCAGTTGCCTGTGCATGCTGCTGGATGACGACATTCAGTTGCAAGAAGGTAAAACACTGCAACAGTTTGGACTGATCCGGGTTACACCGGATTGTATTCTCCCCTGTATGGAAACAACACCTCACCTGAAAACGGCATAAAATACGCCCCGACCAAACTCTCTGAGCAGTTAAATGGAATGGTCTGGGCATTTCCCTTATAATCCCTGCCTTTGAAATTTAACAGGCTATATATGTACGCTTTTCTGATAACCACCTCCAAAGGGCTGGATGTTCTTTTAATGCAGGAAATCGCTGCATTGTGTCCGGATTTAAGCCTGAAATCCAAACCCGGCCAGGTGTTGTTTGAGGGCGAGCTTGAGCATGCATATCGTGTCTGTTTATGGTCAAGGCTGGCCAACAGAGTATTGCTGACGTTGGCCGAAGGCGAAGTCAATGATGCGGAACAGCTGTATCAGGTCGCCAGCAGTGTTAACTGGTCACTGCAAATGGATGTGACACAACGGTTTGTGGTGGATTTTATCGGCACTAACAGGGCCATCAACAATAGCCAGTTTGGAGCGGTAAAAGTCAAAGATGCCATCGTGGATCAGTTTCAGGAACTCTATGAACAGCGTCCTGATGTCAGTAAAGAGCACCCGGACTTACGTATTCAGTGTCGCCTGTGGCGGCAGAATCTGGGGGTCTACCTGGATTTAAGTGGCCATAGTCTGCATCAGCGTCAATATCGTCTTAAGGCGGGCAATGCCCCGGTAAAAGAGCATATTGCTGCGGCGATGCTATATCGCAGCGGTTGGACGCAGAATCCGGATAAGGTGATAGCAGACCCTATGTGCGGAGCGGGTACCGTTGCCATAGAAGCTGCACTGATCGCCTGTAATATTGCCCCCGGACTATCCCGTCGGGAGTGGGGCTTCAGCCAATGGAAAAAACATCAGTCAGATATCTGGAATCGCCTTACTGAGCAGGCCGAAAAGCAGCAACGTCCATCCAGTACTGTGATTTACGCCAATGATATAGAAGCTTCTATGGTTGCACTGGCAAAACAGAATGCCCGGGAAGCAGGTGTTGCACAGGAAATCGTATTTTCCCAACAAAATGCCCTTGATTGGCGCTGTGAAGAAGCTGAACCCGGTTATCTTGTGTCAAATCCCCCTTATGGTGAGCGGCTGGGGGAACTGACAGAGTTGCTGGGGTTATTCGCAAGTTGGGGATTGCATCTGAAGCATCACTTCCGTGACTGGAACCTGTCATTGCTGACATCTAATCGGGATTTATTGCGGCAGATGAAACTGGTGTCCAAAAAGGTCTATCAGTTATATAACGGCAAGCTTGCCTGTCAGCTGGTAAATTTTGAGCTGGATGCGAAAAACTGTGAGGTACGCGAACAGGCCCCGGCAGGAAGTGATTTCGCCAACCGGCTTAAAAAGAATCTGGGCCGCCTCAAAGGCTGGCTTAAAAACCTCGATAGCAACTGTTACCGCGTCTATGACGCTGACCTGCCCGAATATAATCTTGCCATTGACAGATATGGCGATTGGGTTGTTGTTCAGGAGTATGCTGCCCCTAAAGATATTCCCGAGAGTAAAACCCGAAAACGATTGATGGATGCACTGATGCAACTGCCTGCTTTGCTCAATGTCGACCACGACAAGATTGTGCTTAAAGTTCGCCAGCAACAAAAGGGCAAAGAGCAATATCAGAAAATGGCCACCGAGAAAGAGTACCTCCAGGTCTGGGAGAATGGGGCGCGTTTCTGGGTAAATCTTAAAGACTATCTGGACACCGGTTTGTTTCTGGACCACCGCAAGACCCGGGAGATCGTAAAACAGCGGAGCAAAGGCAAGGATGTGCTGAATCTGTTTGCCTATACCGGCGCAGTCTCTGTACATGCAGCGCTGGGCGGGGCCAGGTCTGTCACCACAGTGGATATGTCAAAGACCTATCTGGAGTGGGCCAAGCGTAATTTTGATCTGAACAAGCTTAACAATGTTTATCAGTACCGCTTCCTGCAGGAGGATTGCCTGCAATGGCTTAGTGAACATACCGGCAAATATGAGCTTATTTTCATCGATCCACCGTCTTTTTCCAACTCCAAGCGCATGCAGGCTACCTGGGATGTGCAACGGGATCATCTGGCGTTGCTTGCCGATGCCAGAGCTTGTCTCAAGCAAGGTGGAGAGATACTGTTTTCCAATAATCTGCGTTCCTTCCGGCTTGATGAAGAAGGATTGCAGGCCATGGGCCTTGCCGCTGAAAATATCAGTGCGAAAACCCTGCCTGAGGATTTCCAGCGGAATCCGAAAATACACCACTGCTGGGTGATACGTCATGCCAAATAGTATCATTCTCTACAGCACCGACGGCTGTCATTTATGTGAGCAGGCAGAGCAGATGATATTGACGGTCAGACCAGATATGACCCTGAAAAAAATCGATATTGCTTATGATGATGCGTTGTACGAACAGTATCGTTACCATATTCCGGTATTAAAAAATGCGGCCAGCGATGAACTGAACTGGCCCTTTGATACCTTTACACTGAAAGAGTTTCTGTCTTGAGTCTATTGCAACTAAAAAACGCACAACTGGCCTTTGGCCATCAGGCTTTGTTGGACCATGTTGAAATGGTTATCCACCCACAGGAAAGAGTCTGTCTGGTGGGCCGTAATGGTTGCGGGAAGTCTACTCTGCTTAAAATTATTGAAGGCACTATGTTGCTTGATGATGGTCAGCGTATCGTCTCTGCTGAGACGGTTATTGCCCGCCTCGAACAGGATCCTCCTCAGTCAGTACAGATGAGTATTTTCGATTATGTGGCTGAGGGGCTGGCTGAATCAGGCGATCTACTCAAAGCCTGGTTTCATATTACCGCTGAAGTGGCCAGTGATCCCAGTGAACGTAATCTTAACCGTATGCAACAGTTACAGTCGGAGTTGGATCACCTCAATGCCTGGCAGTTTGAACAGCGGATTACCCAGGTGCTCACTCAACTGGAACTGGACGGCGAGCAAGCCCTGTCATCCTTATCAGGCGGTTGGCGACGCAAAGCGGCTCTGGCCAGGGCTTTAGTGACAGCACCGGACATTTTGCTACTGGATGAACCCACCAACCACCTGGATGTACAGAGTATTCAGTGGCTGGAAAAGGTGTTGATGGAATTCAACGGAACCGTTGTATTTGTCAGTCATGATCGTGCCTTCATTCGCAACATTGCCAGCCGGATTCTGGATCTGGATCGGGGGCAACTGACCAGTTATCCCGGAAACTATCAGCAATATCTCGATAAGAAAGCTGAAGATTTAGCGGTGGAACAAACACACAATGCGTTATTTGATAAGAAGCTGTCTGAGGAGGAACGTTGGATCAGACAGGGCATTAAGGCGCGCAGAACCCGCAATGAAGGGCGTGTCAGGGCACTGAAGGCTCTTCGAAAAGAGCATGCTCAGCGCAGACAGGTACAGGGCGTCGCTAAAGTCAGCCTGGCGGATAGTCAGTCATCCGGCAAACTGGTGTTTGAAGCTAACGATCTCAGCTACGCCATAGATGGCAAGCAGATTGTCCGAAATCTGGATTTCAGCCTGTTCAGAGGTGAGAAACTGGCACTGGTAGGCCCGAATGGTTGCGGTAAAAGTACATTGATTCGGCTGCTGTTTGGCCACATAAAACCAGATTCTGGCACAGTGCGTCAGGGAACCAACCTAGAACTGGCATACTTTGACCAGCATCGCGTGGCCCTGGATCAAAATGCCAGTGTTGTTGATGCAGTGGCCGAGGGTAAAAAAGAGTTGACTATCAATGGTCGTACCCGCCATGTAATTAGTTATCTGCAGGATTACCTGTTCGCCCCCGAGCGGGCGCGGGCTCCTGTGCATTCGTTGTCGGGAGGCGAACGCAACAGGTTGTTGTTGGCGAAGTTGTTGGCCAAACCCAGCAACCTGCTGGTACTGGATGAACCCACCAATGATCTGGATGTGGAAACTCTGGAACTCTTAGAAGAGACCCTGAGTCAGTATCCCGGTACCGTTATTCTGGTCAGTCATGATCGTGAATTTGTGGACAATGTGGTGACCTCAAGCCTGTATTTTGAAGGTGAAGGCCAGATTCGCGAATTTGTAGGTGGTTATGCAGAGATAAATCAGTGGTACAGACAACAAAATTCACCACGCCCGGAAACTAATAGCCAGACCCAAAGTCCAACGGCGAAGCCTTCTGCATCCAAAGGGCAGAAGCTCTCATATAAATTCCAGCTTGAACTGGAGAAGTTGCCACTAAAAATTGAACAACTTGAACAACAGATTGCTGAACTGGAGCAAGTGGTAAACGCGCCGGACTTTTTTACACAGCAATCTGAACAAACCGCCAACCTGCTTGAGAAGCTTGCCAATACTCAGAAAGAGTTGGAGCAAGCCTATGACAGGTGGGAAGAATTAGATAGCATGTCTTAGTGACAAAAATGCCCTTGCAGTAAAACAGGATAACAAATGACAAAAGCAAAACTTTACCCCTTTTCCACATTGGCGTTGGCGTGTTTAAGCCTTGGCGTATCAGCGGCCAGCTATGAGATCGTTGAACTTGACGCGACGGACAAGGGCGTTGCTACCTTTGCCACTGCCATCAATTCGCAAGGGCAAACAGGAATACTGGTGCAGACTCCGTTTAATCCGCCAATTGACACCAGTTTACTGAATCTGAGTGAAAACCAGACGTTGCGGGATCAATTGAATGATCCGGAAGCCGTAGAAGCCGGCCAGATTAGTGCTGAAGATCGGGTAATTATTTATCGTTATCTGGTGGGGACTGTACCGGGAAATCCTCTGTTTCAGAAACTCGGCTCAATCCATAGTTTTGTCACAGATTCCAGCGGCAGCAACGAAGTTACAGGGTTTGATATTGTTGATACGGATATGGGCGGACTCACCCGCAGTGTTGATACCTATGTGACTGATATTAATAGTCAGGGAGATGTCGCTGGCTATGGAAGCGCACCTTACACGAAGTTTCCCTGGATAGATGACGAAGACGAGGCTCTGACTTACGTAGCCAGAGAATTCAAGCGCAGAGGGTTTGTCAGAATCAATGGGGAGTTGGTTGATTTACCGCCTGAAGATACATCTCTGGGCGGTTATGGCCAAGCTAATGCCATAACTGACAACTACCTGGTGGCTGGCTCTGTGTCGCTGGAAGCAAATGAAATTCTGATATCAGCAATGGATGATTGTAATGATGAAGAGAGTAGTGTGGATGCTCCGGTAGAGGTTTGCTACAACAATGCCGTTATCGGCCTCGAGTCTAACTATAACCGCTCTCTGGAGCGCTTCTTTCAGACTCGGGCCAGTGTCTGGCAACTAAGTGCGGACGGCGCGATCAGTGGCCAAACTACCTACGGCATCAGTTATCAGCCTGAGGAAGATGATACGGGGATTTATGCTAGTCGGGCGGCGGATGTTAATGAGCAAGGTATTGCTGTGGGTGAATCAAGCCACCTGAATCCGTTTCGTGATGAGGTGGTACGTAATTACGCAGCCATATTTAAAGACGGTGAAGTAAAGGTTATTGCCGATCAGGAAGATTACTCCATTTCCACCCTGAACCGTTCAAATACACTCAGTACGGCCACTGCCATTAACAATAATAATGTAGTTGTGGGATACGCCATTAAGACGATTAACGGCTTCGATCGTACCAAATTTTTCACTTACAACCTGGATACAGAGGAACTGGTATTCCCTGAGGACTTTTTTCCCGGCTCGGCCAGTATTGCAAAAGATATAAACGACCAGGGACAAATAGTCGGGGAAGGTGAAATCGACTCGGTGATCGGCAGTTCTACCCGTCGTCGCCATGCATTTTTGTATGACATTAGTGAACAGCGTTTTGAGGATCTCAATGATCTGGTTGGCTGTGACTCTCCTTACACGCTAGTGCAGGCGCAGAGCATCAATGAAAATGGTGAAATTTCCGCAGTGGCTACAGTAACAGGTATTCGTAAGGATATCGTCGGTGAGCCAATTCTGGATGATAACGGCAATGAAATTACGGAAGAAACCGTTATGGCAGTAAAACTGGTTCCGATTCCTGGTGGAAGTGTCGATGATTGTGATGATTCAGGTGACAAGCAGGAACGCCAGGGAGCTGGTATGAGTTGGTTGCTACTGACGTTTCTGACAATGCTGGGTCTGAGAAGACGATATCGATAAATCCGTTTTCCGCCGGGATCTGTTACTGAAGATCCCGGCCGGTCAGCAGTATATGGTTGGAGATTCGTCCCGTGCATCTCCGACGCACCCTCCAAACAGAACATAGAAACATTTGTTTTTATTCATTTTTTCCCATCTAAAAGATATCCTTTTGATTTTTAGTGTTATTCCATAACAGGTGTTTTATTACAATTTTATTACTAAATAGTGTAAGGAAAATATTTTACTAATTCAGTTAGTTAAATGATGTCAATAAGTACCTGAGAGAAGTTATATTGAACCATTTCTACAGATCCTCTATCACATAGTTGTGGTCGTAATGATCACAACTTAAAACTCTACGGATGAGGTATCTAAATGAAAAGACAGAAAAGAGATAAACTTTCCCGTGCTCATGCTAAAGGTTACCAAGCTGGCATATCAGGTCGTTCCAAAGAAATTTGCCCTTACCAGACAATGGATAGTCGGTCTCAATGGTTAGGAGGGTGGCGAGCCGCTCAGGAAGATCGAAGTATTGGGTTAGTGAATCGCTAGTCCGTCATCTGTTAAAAAAGCCCCTTATGGGGCTTTTAAACTATTTAAGGAGTCATTTTTTAAAAGTTAGAAATTGCTGGTGTCCTGAAACAGGCCGACTTTAAGGTCTTTCGCTTCATATATCTTCCTGCCATCCACTTCGACAATACCGTCAGCCATACCCATAAAGAGTTTACGTTTGATAACACGCTTCATATGAATTTTGTAAGTGACTTTTTTTGCTGTTGGTAGAATCTGACCTGTAAACTTCACCTCGCCAACCCCCAGAGCCCGACCTTTTCCCGGACCTTCACACCAACCCAGGAAGAAGCCGACAAGTTGCCACATGGCATCCAGACCCAGACAACCCGGCATAACCGGATCTCCGGGAAAGTGACAGTCGAAGAACCACAAATCAGGAGAAATATCTAACTCAGCAATAATATGTCCTTTATCGTAATCGCCGCCTTGTTCTGAGATATGAGCGATTCTATCCATCATCAACATGTCAGGCGCGGGCAATTGGCTGTTACCCGGGCCGAACAATTCGCCCCGGCTACAGGCCAGCAAATCTTCTCGGGAAAAGCTAGATTGTTTGAGTGTCATATTTCACTTATGGTTAAAGATTATTGAGCGCCTTAATTTAGCGAACACTCGTACGCCAAACAACTCTGAACAGTAACTTTTTTTCAATATCAGCAGAATAATCATACAAGCCGCTTCACAGTGGTAAGATCTGCCGATGAGCCAATCAAAAAATATCCCGGGTAAATATGAAAAACACCAATGTGAATGCGGAAAAACAAAGACGATTTCGAGAACGTCAGAAAGAGAAAGGCCGAAAAGAGGTGAGGGGATATGTGAACCCCAAGGCGATGCAATGTTATCAGGAGCTGGCCGAGAAAAGCGGCTGGACCGATAGCGAATTACTCAGTAATGCGTTACGCGTAACTTACGCAGCTTATCGGTGTGGCCAGATTAAGCTGCTAAACGAATGGCTGAAAAAGCATGACTACTGAATACAGGACATCCGACTAACTAAAAGGCCAGACTCTGATTACGAGCGGGAATGCCGACACGCAGGTTTTGGTCTTTGTAAAGTCGATCAGCCAGGGCTTGTTGAGCTTTTGGCTCGCCATGCACCAAAACCACTTGTGGTACTGGCTTAAAATGGCTGATCCAGTTAACCAGCCCGGACTGGCCGGCGTGAGCGGAAAAACCACCGAGTGTCTCAATTTGTGCTTTAACGACATATTGTTCGCCAAACAACTTGATATGCCGGGCACCGTCGACCAGAATGCGGCCCAGAGTACCGCGCGCCTGGAACCCGACAAAGATTAATGTGTTGTTGGGGTTCCAGATGCGCTGTTTAAAATGGTGACGAATACGCCCACCTGTACACATACCACTGCCAGCAATGACAATAGCTCCGCTCTTTATTTTGTTGATGGCCATGGAGTCTTCCGGAGTGACAGCCAGAAAAAGATTAGGCAGAAACTCTTCCAGCGGCGCCTTATGATTTGTATCCAGGTGCCGGGTATCTTCTTCAGACAGCAATTCCAGCCACTTTTCATAAATTCGGGTGACTTCAATGGCCATCGGGCTATCGAGAAAAATCTGCCAGCTATCTAACTTGTTCTGTTGCCGCAGGCAGCCTAAATGAAATAGCAGTTCCTGAGTTCGGCCTACAGCGAAAGAGGGGATCATCACGTTACCGCCTCGTTTCCAGGTATCTCTCAGAATCTGTTCGAGCTGTTCGAGGGTGTCTCCTTCGGTACGGTGCTCTCTGTCACCATAAGTGCTCTCCATCAGCACCAGGTCGGCTTTAGTCGGAGAGCTGGGATCATTCATGAGTACAGCATCCCGTTTGCCTAAGTCACCGCTAAATACCAGGGTCTTTTCATTGCCATGTTCGGTAAAGGTCAGTTCAATGATAGAGGAGCCCAGTATATGTCCTGCGTCATGTAACCGGACATTAGCATTCCCTGAACAAATAGGTCTGACTTTGCAGTAGTCCAGTCCCTCACACAGGCTTAGTACTTTTTCAACATCCTTCATGGTGTATTCTGGCTTACGCTCTGGTTTGCCCTTACGTTTATTTTTGAGATTTTCACGTTCCAGATCTCGTTCATACAAACCCGCTGCATCTTTGAGCATGACTACCAGTAGATCTGCTGTTGCCTTCGTACAGTAAATCGGACCATCGAAGCCCTGATGAACCAGTTTTGGCAACATACCGCAATGATCCAAGTGACCATGAGAGAGAATAACGACATCAATGCCTGCGGGATTAAACTCAAATTGTTCTTCCTCAAGCCGGCTGAGCAAATCGCCTCCCTGGTGCATACCGCAATCCAACAGAATCTGCCCGAAACACTCAGATTCCAAAAGGTGACAACTGCCCGTAACCTCCTGCGCTGCGCCAAGAAAGGTAACTGTAGCCATTTGATAGTCCTTTTATTAAAAATGATTCTGAACTGTTACGTTAGCAGCATATACAATAGCAGACATAAAATTCGGAAATATATTTGATATAGATCAGCCCTTTGCTGACGCTTCGCTTATATCTCTGTGTTAGTTTTAATACACGGGCGTTAGTTTTTTTCATAAGAGAATAACTTATTGAATAGTATTCAGATTTTTATATTCAGAAGATTAAGTGCACTGCTGTTAATCGGACTTTCATTTGTCTGTTTTCCATCTAAGGCCGCTACCTATGCATTACCGGAGAAGGGGAATGATCTTGTCGGTGAAGACCGTACTGTAGTGGTTAAAGCCGGAGAAACCCTGGCCGATATCGCCGCACAGCATTCTCTGGGCTTTAGTGAACTGGTGGCGGCAAATCCCGGACTGGATCCGTGGATCCCGCCACCTGGCAGTAATGTGAGACTTCCCGGACAAGTTATTTTACCGACCTGGCGATCTGGTGTGGTCATCAATCTGGCTGAATATCGGCTGTATTACTTTCCAGAGAATACACACAACGTTATCACCTATCCGGTAGGCATAGGGCGCCTTGGCTGGGATACACCGGTTACCGAAACCCATGTTACCGGCAAAAATAAAGATCCCTGGTGGCGTGTACCAGAAAGTATCCGGCAGGAACATAGTAAGCAGGGCCGCCAGTTACCGGAAATGATCAGACCAGGTAAAGATAACCCTTTGGGAGGCTATGCGATTAACCTGAGTTTACCAGGGTATCTGTTACATGGAACTAACAAGGGCTTTGGCATAGGAACCCGTGTCAGTCATGGTTGTATAAGGCTAAGAAACCAGGATATCGCGACTCTGTATGAGCAACTGCCCGAAGGCACTGCTGTGAGAATCATCAATCAACCGGTAAAAGCAGGCTGGTTGCAGGGTAAATTAATGCTCGAAGTGCATCCGGCGCTGGAACAACCAGAGTTGAATAGCCTGACACCCGTTACGGCCGCCGTGGTACGCTACTCTAATCAAAAACAAATAAGTATTAACTGGGATAAGGTTCTTACGACTGCCAGAAAACAACTCGGTACAGTAAGTCAGATATCATACTAGACGATTATTGTTGCATCCTGGCCCCAGTTGACTAGCTTTATAACAGTGTAAATACGGAGGAAAACATGAAAAAGATAGGTTTCAATCTTATCCCGGCAATGGTTATTCTAGGCCTGAGCGGTTGTGCGTCAAACAATGGCGATGTGCTACAAGCGAAAATAGACCAGCTGCAAAGCGAAATTAATCGGTTGAATAGTCTGAGTAACGAAGTGGCATCAACGGCAAAGTCTGCAGATCGAAAAGCCGAAGAGGCAATGATGGAGGCACAAAAAGCCCAGCAAATGGTAAAAGACGCGGAAGAGAAGGCTCAACGCATGTTTGAACGTTGTTGCGGCAAATGATCGTTACCTTTAAAACAAAGGCATACAGCAATATCACGATGTTTGGTGATGTTGCTGTGCAGTTGCTGAAAATGATGGGCCAGACCGGAAATGTACCTGGTGCGATAAAAGGCGATGATGTGGAGCAAGCCTGTAAACACCTTGAGCGTGCCTGTAAGAACCTGCCCGGGAAAGATCACACGGCGACTTCGCCACCGGATAACGACCAGGGATATAACGATGAAGACGAAAAAGAGGAGGAAAGAAATAACCCGGTAAGCCTTGAACACCGTGCCCGGCCTCTGCTGTTATTGCTGTCATCTGCAGCAAAACATAAGGATTACGTCAGCTGGGAGGCAGAAGAGTAATATTACTCGAAATGAGCGGGGCATTAGCCTGATTCAGGCTTCAACCACATAAAATAAGCAGTCAGATTGGGCGATACTGGCATTGGTGGTAACCATAAAAAGCTTAAGCGCCTGCCTTGTTATGAGTTGATGATTGTCAACGCGAAACCACTGCGAAATCTTGCAGTGATTGCGGTCTAATGTCAGCGCATCGAGATTATTTCCGCTCACCCAACCTAATATCGTACCTTCAGGGGTCACACCAAAATTAAACTTTTCAATGTCTTTATGCAGCGTGATCGCTTTGTCGGCCAGCGGGACATCGGCATAGGCAATGTTATATCCCCGGCAAAGTTCAACCCGGCGAGGCATGGTGAGCTGTTCAATATCTTGCCGGGCACGGAACACATTCTCTGCACTCAGAAATGACATCAGTCCATTGCAGGCAACCACATCGGCCACATCATCCTGGGCACCCCCAGCCTCAACCGTGATGACGGGACAGCCCAGTTCCTGTTCCATCAGTGAACCAAGCTGAATATCGGTGAGGATCATCCGATGACTGAAATGAGACGTCAGTGCAAGATGCTGCTGTGTGGCCCGGGTGCTGACACAAAATGCCGGGCCGCTGCCAGAGGTGTTATGTAAATCAATAATAGCTTGTGGAGTAAAGCACAGGAGCTGCTCACGGATGGCCTCGGCTAACTGGTACTGCAGGTTTTTACTGGTTGTACCAAAACAGCGGTTCAGGTCCGGTTGACCGGGTAGCATGCGATGGCTGAACAGGGGCTCAGTTTTGGCTGCTACCACAGAAGCAATGATAAATTTGGTATTTACCTGGGGCACAAATTCCTCGTTGAGTAATCTGTGAATGGCTCTGAGACCTGAGGGTTCATTTCCATGCAGCAAGGTTACTACTACCCGTGTTACTGATGTATCAGTGCCGGGTACATGCAGTACGCTGGGCCCTGGCAGATAATGCAGAAAATTGCTGAGGGTTTTACCCACGCAGAGTTCAAAGGGTGGGTAGAGGTGCTGTAATCTTAATCCGCTCATGGACTCAGACTCCAGTTGGCAACGGCTTCACCGCTTAGAGATAAACGCTGATAATCCTCCAGCATACGATGCAGTGCCTTTTGCTGGTCGCAGGATTCCAGGTGTTGCTCCAATCTCTTAAGTTGCCAGCTGGAACCCGTGATACCGGTATCCAGGCGTTTTTCAATCACTGTCAGCAGACGATTTGATTCTTCTGCGGCAACGCCCAGCTTTGCCAGCCCCCTTGCGGCCTCGGGTAATAAGAAGCGAAGCACATCAACCACTGCGCTTTCTCGCAGGCTGTGCTGATTGTTTGTTGGCCACAACACATTTGTACTCAGCCCTTTTTGCGCCGCACGATAAAAATTAAATTCGGCGTAAGGGAAGGGTAGTCTGGCCAGCAAGCCTTCTATATCTTCAGCCAGTGCAGTGGTCAGCCCGATGGCCAGGGCGGCGTTGGCCATCATGTCGATAACCGTGGGGCCCGCGGGCAGAGCGCGATATTCTATACGTAAATGCCCGCCATTTTTGTATTCAAATACTGGCCGGTTCCAGGACCACACGGTTCCGTGGTGAAGAGATAACTCGAAGAAAGGGGAGTTGTCTGGTGAAAGATAAGGCATCAGCGGGCGGTAAAGTGCAACATTTTCCGCAAACAGCTCCCAGGCGCCTTTTCTGACCCAGCCACGACCAAAAGTGACCCGAGCGGGCTGGCGCCATTCGGTCAGCTGAGGGTTCCTTGAGTCAATAGACTGTTTAAACAAGGCTATGCGGGTTTCCTGCCACAGTCTCTGGCCGAGAAAAGTAGGAGAGTTACCGGACACCGCCAGTACCAGAGGCGTAACTAACTGGGCGGCATTATAGTAACGGGCGAAGGATTCACCAGGCACCTTCAGATGTACCTGAAATGAGGTATTGGCTCCCTCTAGGGTGACCTCATCACAACGCATTTTCAGTGAATCCTGGCCGTTTATATCTACCAGAAATGGCTCGCCTTTTAATGCCGTAAGCTCTTTGGTCAGTGCACGGTATCTGGGACGATCTGTCATATAGTCCCTCTGCAAATGGGTGCTGTTTAATGTAGGCAGAATGCCTATGCTTATAATATCGCCCTGGTGTGCTTTTGCATGTTGACGCAACTCTTTGATAATAGGCTGCAATTCAGCTTCCATTGCTTTAAATGGTTGCCCCCGTGCAGCGACCGGAGAGAGGTTAATCTCCAGGTTAAATCGATTCAGTTCTTCGGTAAGCAAGGGATGTTGCATGGCCTGCAACAGGGCTTCATTGAGGGGCGCCGGGAAGCCATTATTATCCGTGATATAGAGTTCAAGCTCCGCACCGATACTGGCCGGCCCATCTGAAAAACCGGGTTGTTCAAGGATTGGTTTCAGCTCTGTGAGTTGTTGTTGAATACGCTGACGGTACTCAGTGTGATCGGCCGGAGAAAAATGATCTTTACTGAGAGATTGTCCCATAGGCAAACCTTTGTTTTTGATTTAACTATGACTATAGACAAAGAAATCAGCTCAGGAGCAAGTAACAGGCACAAATTCTGTTGGAAAAGATCAACGCACTTTACCTGGGCGCTCACATATACAGTCCCAAACTACGTCCAGAATGGAGAGCACAGGCTGCAATAACCCAAGCGATGTTTAACGTTGAAGATGACCAACAGCTGGAAGACTACCTTTATGCTCAAGCTAGACGAATGATTTATATCGCCCATAATTATATTCAACCCATTGTTGTGTTTCTTGAACAGAGTCATGCGCAGTATGCTGATAGTAATAAGGATAAACTTTTCAGCAAATGGAAAGATACACTCATAGAGATACAAAATACGCAGCAACAGGGTAAATACACGGACACCAGTTTGTTAGCTCTTGATTGTTAGATGTAGAGCATTATCAGACATGATGCGCTACGCAAAATCTGACAGCGTAACGACAACACAATCACACACAGATTTCACGTAGCAACGTCAAAAACCGCCACATATCAATCAGCATAACTTGCCAGACTTTCATCTGATCATTTACCAGCACAACTTAGCTACTATAAATATACTATCTCTACTAATGTATATTATGTTAAATCAATAATCCATCGTATAAGGGATCTTACTGATTGTGTGTATTTACTGCATACCACCCTCTCCTCGCTTACAAAAGACAAAAATTATGAGTAATACGCCTTAAATCCCCGGCATTGTGCCCATGCTGGTCATTGATATGTTTAAAATGATCCAGGTCAATCATAAAGGTGACTATATCGGCATTCTCTGGCTTGGGTGCCTTACCGTTTTGCCAGTCAGTATATTTGCGGCGGCTTAATTCAAGATCATTGGTGACATGTTGTTCAAGGTAGAGGCGGTTATTAAGCCCGGTTAGTCTGTCTGTAAGACTTAGCGCCTCGACTTTCTGATAGGCCAGCTGCAGCTCCTGATTCTTGACATTAAGTTGCTCAGTTCTGCGCTTCACTAGTATGCTGAGTTTAGTGTTCAGGCGTTTACGCTGATAACCGCGGTAAACAACAAAAAGCAGAAAGAATCCGACGAAAAGACTACCAAAAAGAATATTGCGCTGTTGCTGCTGTTTGTCTAACTGCGCTTGCTGTAACGCTTTTTCTTTTTCGAGATGTCTCCTAAATTGTAGATAGCGCTGGCAACGCCCGGCTTGTCTTCCAACTGATAATTAAGTTCAAGGGCTTTTTGATGGGCTTGTATGGCTTCCTCATATTGCCCCATTTTTTCGGTCACTAAACCAATACTGTTATATGCAGAACTAATTGAGGAGGTATCGTCGAGTTGCCGATAAATTTGCATTGCCAGATAAATGTAGCGGAGTGCGTCGGGGTATTGAGTCTGGTATCGATAGGTTAAACCCAGTTGACGGTAGCTATCCGCAAGCCACTTCTCATTACCAGTACCCTGAAACAGCTCAATGGCTTGGTTCAGGTAGTTTTTTGCTTGTGGGTATTGGTTGCGCTCCATGTGGTTTCTTGCCAGGGCAAAAATTGCTTTGCCCTGTTGTACAGAACTTCCGGACTCTGCGGCTGCCTGCATTAAACGATGGGCCAGCTCGTCGGCTTCGTCGATCAGCCCCTGTTGGCGGGACTGACTGACTTGTTCATACAATTGATCCAGGCTTACTTGCTCTGATAAGGCTAAACAGTAAGCGCTCCAGGTGCTCAGATTGATTACAAGGAGGACCCGGATTATCCACTTCACTACTGCTTCCTGTTCTCAAACCACTAATCTGAGATAACTGTACCCTATTCGGTGTGCATCTCCCAGCCAATATTGCGGGTTACCGTACCCACAATATTGGTTACGCGTTACCTATTTTGCCTTTGCCCATGCAGCACACCAGCCATCATTGGCGACCAGGTTATTGGGAAATAATGCACATGGTCTCCAGTCTTTACTCGCGTCGCCTTGTATATGCATACAATTTGCGCAAGTTTGCCCGTCCTTTTCCGATTTGTGAACATATTGCAGTGCTTTAGCACTGGGGTTGTCCAGGCTTAGTTTTTCTTTAGCGCTGGCACTAAGGGTTATTCCGCCTGTTGTCAACCCAATCAGGGTAGCCCCTGAAATTTTCAGAAAGTTTCGTCTGTTAAGTTCTGACATGTTTTACCTCTGGCCTGTTGAGAAAGAGAATAATTGCTATTTGCCCCCACCTGAAACAACAAAGGCCCGTCTGAAAACGGGCCTAGCGGGGACAACTATTAATACTAGCAGAGCTGAGCTAAGGATCGGTCTTTATTACCATTTCGCCCGATTTAAACAGGATGCTCTCTCCGGGTTGCATCTTTTGTCATTGTTCATTGTTGGTCAGAGGCTCTGTAGCAACGACCGTTACCACATCGTTAATAGTGGTATGTTCTGAAAAATCGATGTTACCCTTTATGCTGTAAAAGGCGACTCCCCATCCGTCCTTATGCGGGCCTGTGCGCCCTCTCCGCTCTCTTAAGCCTTTGAAGCTAAAGCATATATCTGTTGGCACATTGGCGGACATTCCCATTAGTTCGCACATGATATTGTTTATTCTGCCTGTAAAGCCATTGATGGAGGGCGAAAGTGTACGCTTTTTTAATCCAGCACGTAAATGTGTGGTAATTAATAGATCCAAATCAAACGACTCTTCTTCAGAATTGCCATACTAAACAGGTATTTTTTCTAAGATTGCCAGGAGATGAAATCGTGAACTACCTGTTTAAAGTATCTTACAGCAGTTTCAGCACCGTTATGAGGATGGAGAGAACATACAGAGTTTGACTGCATCGGCAACAGTGTCTACTGGGGAAAACAATCATTTCCGCTATATGCAGGCCATTCCTGTTGATGGTGTTTGCCTTGCCTGTCATGGTGCTGATATTGCGTCCTCAACAAAACAAATGTTGGTAAAGTACTATCCACATGATCAGGCAACCGGCTATAAGGCAGGCGAATTAAGAGGCGCATTCAGCCTGATAAAAGAACTGAAGCAGCACTAATCTATCAGGTCTTCAGAGTCCTTTTGCAAAAGAATTAACAGTATTGCCGCCATCTGGATGGAATACCAAAAAGCCCCTTCTAATGCTGTGTTACCGCTTTGGGTTTGCCACATCTGAAAATAAGCACCACCTAGCGCTGAAAATAAGCCAAACCATAGCACTATAGCCAGGCTCAGTCCGATAGCGGCAAAGTGCTTGGCTTTATGAAACTCTGCGGCTGTGTCTCTAAGGGCCTTCAGCATGTCGTAAGCGCCACGCAAAATCAGAAAACCAGCTAGTAATTCAAGGATGATGATGACACTTAATACGACCCACACTAATGTCTCAGAGGTAATAGCAGGGCCGATACTTTGTGGATAAAGTTCATGCCCCTGCATAGATAGTGTCTGCTGAACAAAGCTGAACGATGCACCCAGGTTCATCAGGTTTTGTAAGCCATAGAGCAGGCAAAACATTGAAGCAAAAGCGATTAGCAGAGTTTTCAAAAACCGCATTGTTATATCCTTATTATTTACTATTCCAGCGTTGTACAATTTAGCAGCAAGATCAGTACTTTGCACCTTTGTGAATCAGAACATTTACGGATAAGGCTTTGATTTACCCCACTGGTCTCTATTATTGTATTGAGAATCACGCGCCTAAGAGAAACCTCAACATGGATTTTATCTGGATACTGTTCGCTTTTGTTTGTGGCCTGGGCGTAAAGTTGCTGCACTTCCCACCGCTGATCGGCTTTCTGGCGGCTGGATTTATACTTAACTTTGCCGGTGTACAGCCTGCAGATAGTCTGGAGACCCTGGCAAACCTGGGGATCACACTGTTACTTTTTACCATTGGTCTGAAGCTCAACATTCGTGATTTACTCAAGCGTGAAGTATGGCTTGGTACTGGCGGCCATATGTTGCTCTGGTCTGCACTGGTGAGTTTACTCTGCATCGCTCTGAGCACATCCGGTCTGGCCTACCTGGATATTCTTGACTGGCAATCCGCAGCATTGCTTGGATTTGCGCTGAGTTTTAGCAGCACAGTGTGTATCGTAAAAATGCTCGAAGAAGCGGGTGAAATGAAAACCCGTCATGGCAAGGTTGCCATTGGTGTACTGGTCATGCAGGACATACTGGCGGTGCTTTTTCTGGTTGGGGCAACAGGTAAGATACCCTCCATATATGCATTTGGCTTGTTTGCGCTGTTATTGATTAAACCTTTACTGAACAGGTTGGTTTCAATGGCAGGGCACGGTGAACTGCTTCCTCTTACCGGTTTCTTTCTTGCCCTTGGCGGATACGAATTGTTCAATCTCGTTGGAATCAAAGGGGACCTGGGAGCCCTGCTGATGGGAATATTGTTAAGCAGCCATGTCAAATCAGCCGAGTTAAATAAGGCCCTTTTGAGTTTCAAAGACCTTTTTCTGATTGGATTTTTCCTGTCTATCGGGTTTACCGCATTACCGGATATGCAAATGGTACTGGTTGCGCTGCTCCTGTGCCTGATATTGCCGATCAAATTTATGTTGTTTTTCTTCATGTTCACGGGGCTAAGGTTAAGAGGCAGGACGGCGTATCTCTCTGGGATGGCGTTGTCTAATTTCAGTGAATTTGGCCTGATAGTGGCGGCACTGTGTGTCGATCTATCGTTATTAAGTAAAGAATGGCTGGTCATCCTGGCGCTTGCTGTGTCGTTTTCCTTTGTGATCACCAGTATTATCTATCGTTATGCCCATACCGGTTACTCAAAATATCAGATTCAGATTAAACGTTTCGAGAAAGCACGCCGTTTACCCGAAGATATATACCATCAGCCAGTTAATGCGCAGCTATTGGTAGTTGGTATGGGACGTGTGGGCAAAGGTGCATTTCTTGCCTTAAGCGAGGTACTCGGTAAGCAGGTCTGGGGCATGGATGCAGACAGAGATCGCGTAGAGCGCCAGAAAAACCTGGGCATGCAGGTTATGCTCGGCGATGGTGAGGATGCGGACCTATGGGACAATATGGATATGAGCAATACCAACCTTATCCTGTTGGCACTGCCTTCGACGGAAGATATTCGTCATATTCATGATCAGTTGCGTAAAGCAGGTTACAAGGGGCAATTAGCCGCTATCGCCCGCTATGAAGACGAGCGTATAGAAATGATTCAGCATGGTATTGATCATGTGTTCAACTTTTATACCGAAGCCGGTACCGGCTTTGCCGAAGAAAGTCTGCAACTGCTAAAAAAATCAGCGTAAGCCCCTATTCAGGATAGTGGGTATTGAAGTAGAGCTCCCGGTAAAAGGAGTTATCATCACGACTGAATACCATGGATAATTTCCATTGCATAGCAGGTTCGCTGCAACTACCGAGAAAACTGATACCACTGAGCGGTAGCTGCTGACGATCAATAAACACCAGTGTTTGTCCCATATACATATTGACGCCTTCAATATGGGCTTTCTCGAGGCGATAGCCAGTGGGTATGTCAAAGGTAAACTGAATCTGCTCCTCAATGGGTACGGGTCTCGGAGACAGGCTCACTGAACCCGTTTTTCCACCTAATTCAAACTCACAATCTGAATGATCCAGAATACAGCTCTCTTCGTTGGTATGTTGCGGCACAGAGGAGGATGTTCTTAACCATTGCGCCAGGGACAATATGACCACTAGAATTATCAGACTAAACAACAGTGAAAGCGTTCGGGAAGGTGGCATATTGTTGCATTCGGGTTAACGATTTAGCGCATTAGTGTGAATTATTGACCAGGATCAATCAAGGGCCAGATAGTCTATCTTTTTAGGGGTAAAAACCTTATCATTTGCGCCCGAAGTACCAGTAGATTAAGACGGTTTTTCAAGCGCTTAAAATCGTTTCTGGCTGGCATAATATGTTTTATTCTCTATGGTTATCAGTGAATAAAACAAATCATTATTAGTAGCGGAAGATTCAAAACAATGAATGAAACCACTCAGGCACATCCGGAATATAATTATAAGGTAGTGCGACAGTTCTCCGTCATGACGGTGATATGGGGAATTGTCGGTATGTTGGTCGGCGTACTGCTTGCGGCTCAGTTAATCTGGCCTGAGCTTAACTTTGATACGCCATGGCTTACCTATTCAAGACTCAGACCCTTACATACCAATGCGGTGATATTCGCATTCGGTGGCTGCGCTTTATTTGCCACATCCTATTATATCGTGCAGAGAACTTGCCAGACTGCGCTTTTCAGCGACAAACTGGCGGCCTTCACGTTTTGGGGCTGGCAGGCGGTGATTGTTTTGGCCGCCATTACCTTGCCCTTGGGACTCACGTCTTCAAAGGAATACGCTGAGCTGGAGTGGCCCATTGATATTCTGATTACCCTGGTTTGGGTAGCCTATGCGATTAACTTTTTCGGTACCCTGGTGATTAGAAAAACCTCGCATATTTATGTAGCCAACTGGTTTCTCGGAGCTTTTATACTCACGGTTGCCGTGCTACATATCGCCAATTCTATGGTTGTGCCGGTTTCATTTTTTAAATCTTATTCCATTTATGCCGGCGCAGTAGATGCGATGATGCAGTGGTGGTACGGCCATAATGCTGTTGGCTTTTTCCTTACCGCGGGTTTTCTTGGCATGATGTACTACTTTGTGCCCAAACAGGCTGGCCGTCCGGTCTATTCCTACCGTCTTTCAGTGGTACATTTCTGGGCGCTGATTGCGCTGTATATATGGGCCGGTCCACACCACCTTCACTACACCGCCCTGCCCGACTGGACGCAGTCTTTAGGGATGGTGATGTCAGTGATTTTGTTTGTGCCATCCTGGGGAGGCATGATTAACGGCATCATGACATTATCAGGTGCCTGGCATAAATTACGCACTGACCCCATTCTGCGCTTTTTGATTGTGTCGCTTTCCTTCTATGGTATGTCAACCTTCGAAGGGCCGATGATGGCAATTAAAACCGTTAATGCGCTATCTCACTACACCGACTGGACTATAGGACATGTTCATTCCGGTGCCCTTGGGTGGGTAGCCATGATATCAATTGGCTCCATTTATCATCTTATTCCGGTGCTCTTTGCTCAGCCGCGAATGTACAGCACAAAGCTCATCAACATCCACTTCTGGCTGACCACTATCGGCGTGGTGCTGTATATCGTAGCAATGTGGATCTCTGGTGTGATGCAGGGACTTATGTGGCGAGCTGTCAATACCGACGGTACCCTTACTTACAGCTTTATAGAAAGCATTGAAGCGTCCAAACCTTTCTACTTCGTGCGTTTTATCGGTGGTTGTTTTGTGGTTACTGGCATGTTCCTTATGGCGTACAACTGTTATCGCACGATCCGTGCACCGAAGAACAGCCTACAGGCTGAAGCACAACCGGCATAAGTGAGCAGTCAGATATGAAAAATGTACATGAAATAATTGAAAAGAACACTGGACTGCTGGCAATCCTGATTCTGGTAGTGATCAGTTTCGGTGCCTTGGTGGAAATCGCTCCGTTAATGTTCCAGCGCCAGGTCACAGAGCCGGTTGAAGGGCTCAAGCCCTATACGGCACTGGAGCTGGAAGGAAGAGATATTTATATCCGTGAGGGTTGTGTGGGCTGTCACAGCCAGATGATCCGCCCCTTCCGGTCAGAAACTGAACGGTATGGGCACTATTCTGTTGCGGGTGAATCGGTTTGGGAACGCCCGTTTTTGTGGGGTTCTAAGCGTACCGGTCCCGATCTGGCCCGTGTCGGTGGCCGCTACAGTGATGAATGGCACCGGGTTCATCTGATGGATCCCAGAGCCGTCGTGCCTGAATCGAATATGCCTGGTTTTCCCTGGTTGGCCGAAAACACGCTTGATGGCGAGCTGACGGCTAAGAAAATGCAGGTGTTCAGAGACTTTGGTGTGCCTTACACCGATGAAGATATAGCCGGTGCAACAGAAGCCGTTAAGGGTAAAACTGAAATGCAGGCACTGATTGCTTATCTGCAGTCACTTGGCACGGCGTTAAACTAACATGGATGCAGTTACGATTAACGTCATCTGGACTGTAGCCATCTTTGTCATTTTTGTTGCCATAGTCTTGTGGGCATACAGCAAGCGCAATAAAAAAGGCTTTGAAGAAGCCGCTAACCTGGTTTTTGACGACGACAAGTCCGCCCAGGATAAGGCACAACAAAATAAGCGGGAGTCATCTAGCAATGAGTAGCTTTTGGAGTATTTTCATCTCTGTTATTACCCTGGGGACTATCCTGGGCTGCTTTCTTCTGTTGCGCTGGTGTTTAAAAAACATGACCGGCGTCGAAGAAGGCGACGATATGCATCATGAATTTGATGGTATAGTCGAAATCAATAATCCCCTGCCAAGGTGGTGGACGATCATGTTCTACGTCACCATTGTCTGGGGTATCATCTATCTTGCTCTGTATCCCGGCCTGGGTAACTTCGCGGGATTATTGGGCTGGAAAAGTTCAAATCAGGACGTTCAGAGCCTCGAAGAGTCTCGTGCGGCCACTAAACAAGCGCTGGAAAATGGTGAGCTAGTAGAATATGACCGCCAGATGCAGCAAGCTGAAGAGCGCTTTGGTCCCATTTTTGAAGCATACGCCAAGCGTGATGTGACCGATTTGGCCAATGATCCTGAAGCGCTTAAAGTCGGGCAACGGTTGTTTTTGCAAAACTGTGCCCAATGCCATGGCTCCGATGCTCGTGGTATGCGCGGATTTCCCAACCTGACTGATGACGCCTGGTTATATGGTGGCAACCCGGAGCAGATTCGGACTACGTTGTTGCAGGGGCGTCAGGGCGTTATGCCAGGCTGGATAGATTCCTATGGAGAGAAAGGAATTAAAGAAGTGGTGGCTTATACGCTTAGTCTGAGTGGCCGCAAGGTAGATCCTGAACTTGCTGAAGCCGGGAAATCCCGATTTGCAGCATGCACCGCTTGTCATGGGCAGGACGGTAAAGGCAATTATGCTATGGGTGCACCGAACCTGACCGATAATATCTGGCTTTATGGTGGCAGTGAAAAAGCAGTCACAGAAACACTTACCCACGGCCGTAATGGTGTGATGCCAGCATGGGAAAAAATACTGGGTGAAGACAAAATCCATTTGCTAACCGCTTATGTATATAGTTTGTCTCAGGAGCAGTGAGACATCATCTGAACCAGCAAAAAAGCCTCGTTCTGACGAGGCTTTTTATCATCTATAGCGAGTACAGGTAACATGACCCCAAAGCCCTCCCCCTGGTACAAACAATTCTGGCCCTGGTTTTTAATAGCGATCCCGGTGATATCTATTGCATTGAGTATTAATTTGCTGCGACTGGCTGTCAGTGGTCAGGATAGTATGGTGATTGAAGATTATTATAAAGAAGGCAAAGCCATTAACCGGCGTCTTGAAAAAGTCCATGAAGCACAAAAGCTGGGTATAAGAACCCAGCTAAGCATCAGGCAACAGGCGGTGACCCTTGAGTTTACAAAGTCGGCACCTGAACAAGGTACTGCTCTGAAACTTTATTTTCAGCACCCGACGCTTGAAGATAAGGATTTTCAGCTAATGCTCACCCGTGACAAGTTAGGCCGCTACAGTGCTAAGTTACCCCGCGAAATTTCGGGGAAATGGCATATTACTATGGAGCCTTTTGATAATCAGTGGCGTATATATCAGGTGATTAGTCTTCCGCGGCAAGATCCTATAGTGTTCATTCCTTAAAATTCAGGTTGTTAGTCAGTGTATTGTTATCATTGTCATCAGGACATTACTGAACCAGACAGGTATACCACCGACGTGCTTGGTGAGCCTCGTCAGATGTGCTGCCCGGGTTGTCAGGCGGTGGCAGAGGCTATTGTTGACAATGGGTTGGACGACTATTACAAGTTTCGTACCGAACCTGCGGCCAGGGCCGATGACAGCGCGTTGGAACAAACCTTAGCTAAACTTAAACTCTACGATCAACCCGAATTACAGGAAGAATTCGTTACTACTGACGACAAACTCAGTGTCATTCAGTTGAGCGTTGAGGGAATCAGTTGTGCAGCCTGCGCCTGGCTAATTGAAAAGAAGCTGGCAGGCGTACCCGGTATCGCTCAGGTAGGCGTTAATGTCAGTGCCAGGCGGGCTTTGGTGCGGTGGCAGGCGGATAGAATAAATCTCAGCGAGATTCTGGCGACGATAGAAAAAATTGGTTATCACGCCCTGCCATTTCAACCTCAGCAGCACGAAGAACAATTTAAACAAACCAGCCAGTCATTCCTCAAAAGACTGGGGCTGGCCGGACTGATGACCATGCAGGTGATGATGATCGCCTTTGCCCTCTATTTTGGTTTATTCGGTAATCTGGATGATGGTATCCGCCAGTTTTTGCATTGGGTGAGTTTGCTGCTTACTTTGCCGGTCGTATTGATCTCCGGAACCGGTTTTTATCAGGGGGCTTTCAGAGCTCTCAAAGCCCGCAGTGTGAATATGGATGTGCCTGTAACCATCGCCATATGGGCGCTGTTTATCGCCAGTGCCAAAGCTACCATAGTCGATCAGGGCGAAGTGTTTTTTGAGTCGGTATGCATGTTCATTTTTTTACTCCTGATCAGCCGCTACCTGGAACACCGCTCCCGTCATCAGGCGGCCCTGATTTCCGCCAATATGAATCAGTATGTTCCGGTTACCGCAAGGGTGATCAAAGATGGCAAGGTTAAAGACTGTCTGGCTAAGACGCTCATGGAGGGCCAGTTTGTATTGGTAAGAAGCGGAGAAACCATTCCGGTGGATGGTATTGTGACTGAAGGCAAAAGTTACGTGGATGAGTCCATGTTAACCGGCGAGTTTTCTCCTGTGGTCAAAAACAAGGGCGATACTGTTTTTGGTGGCACACTGAATCAACATAATAGTCTGACACTGGAAGTAATACGCCCACTCAAAGAGTCATTGGTAAATCAGATCCTGCGTCTGCAGGATCAGGCTATGCTAAATAAACCGGCGATCTCGCAATTGGCTGACAAGGTAGCCCGATATTTTGTGCTGGCTGTGCTGGCAATAGCTGTGCTGACCTACCTGTTCTGGAGCTGGGCTGGTAATCCTGATGCGTTCTGGATTACCGCGGCTGTATTGGTTGCTACCTGCCCTTGCGCTCTTGGGCTGGCAACACCTTCAGCCCTCACCTGCGCCATAGCCAGCCTGAATCGCGGCGGGTTATTGTTAAAACGGGCGGATTTACTTGAGGCCATTACCCAGATTAAGGTTTTAGCCTTTGATAAAACCGGCACCCTGACTCAGGGACGCTTTAGCCTTGGAGTTACACACAACCTTTCATCTCAGCCTCTACAACGTATATTGTCTGTGGCTTCTGCTATCGAGTGCTTTTCTGAACACCCTATCGCCAGAGCCTTTGAACATCTCCCGTCAGGTGCTCAGGCTACAGAGGTCCAGATACAACCTGGCTATGGACTCAGCGGTTGGGTTGATGGTGTTCATTACCGCCTGGGCAGTGGTAAATTGATGCGTCATAAGGTGCCGGAAATGCTACGGGGCTGTAATGTATTTATGGAAGATGACCATCAATTATTGGCTGGCTTTTGTGTATCAGATAGTCTGCGTCCGGAAGCGAGTAAGGCCCTAGGGGATCTCGCTGCCTTTGAACAGGTAATTATCAGTGGTGATGCCAAAGAGAACGTCCGGCAGATCGCGTCTGAATTAGGCATTGCAGATTATTTCGCTGAGTGCGACCCGGAACAGAAATTACAGAGACTAAAAGGATTTCAGCGCCAGGGGAAAGCGGTCATGATGGTTGGCGATGGTATCAATGATACCCCTGTAATGGCTGCAGCTGATGTCTCTGTAGCAGTAGGTGGTGCAACAGATTTAGCCAAAAATGCTGCCGATGTTATTCTTATATCGCCAAGTCTGACTCTGCTCCCGGAGCTTTTTTCTATGGCCAGACGCACCCGCCGTAAGATTATTCAGAATATGTGCTGGGCTCTGGGTTACAATCTGGCGGTTTTACCACTTGCCGTCACCGGTTTTCTTACTCCCTGGATGGGGGTAATTGGTATGTCCTTGAGTTCAATATTGGTGGTCGGTAATTCTGTACGGCTATTAAACAGGAGACCTCAGGTTTGAGTATTCTTTACTTTCTGATTCCCATCGCGATTTTTCTGGTGATTATTGCCGTGGTAGTATTTTTCTGGGCGGTAAAGTCAGGGCAGTTTGAAGATCTTGAACGTCATGGCACCAGTATTCTGTTCGAAGAGGACGATTTAAAAAAACACCATCAAAAGGATAAGGATAAGGATAAACATGAGCAGTGATCCGCTCTGGCTTGCAGCATTGCTTATCGGTCTGGCCGGCAGCGTACACTGCGTTGCCATGTGCGGTGGTATCGTCGGGGCACTGACTATGTCCATTCCAAGGAAGACCTCTGCCTTTCCTTATATGGCAAGTTACCATGCAGGAAGAATATTAAGCTACAGTGTTGCCGGTGCGCTGACTGGCAGCCTGGGTGCGATTTTTTCAAATCAGGTAAGTAATGGGATGATGCTTCTGAATTTGTTCAGTGGCTTGTTTCTGATTGCACTGGGTCTGTACATAGGTGATTGGTGGCGGGGCCTGGCTGCACTGGAAAAGCTTGGTGGCCGTATCTGGAAGCCTCTTGTACCGTTTTCGAAAAAGTTCCTGCCTTTCAGACACCCATTAGCGGCTCTTCCGTACGGAATCATCTGGGGGTGGTTGCCCTGCGGACTGGTTTATTCAACCTTGTCATGGAGTCTGGCCAGCGGTAGTGCTTTAAAAGGGGCTATGGTTATGGCGATGTTTGGCCTTGGCACCCTCCCCGCTCTGCTCAGCCTGGGAGCATTCAGCCATCAGCTTAAACCTGTTCTGAGACACCCCATGAGCAAAAAAGTTATTGCATTATGCCTTTTGGGGTTTGGCTTTTATGTTTTACTCGCACAGTACTGAGGCTACGACAATAAAAGGCTGTGCTACGACCTTTGTCTGCTGGAGATTAGCGGTCAATCAATGCTAAGCTGAATTTGGAATTAGTCTACTTACAAAAATAATTGGTCACCCTATGAATCAGCATCGAGAATGTGCAATTAGTTGTCAGAACTGCAGTATCAGTCAGCTCTGTCTGCCCTTTACGCTTAACAGTAATGAACTGGATAAACTGGATAATATTATTCAGCGTAAACGACCCTTTCAGAAAAATGACAAACTGTTTCAGTCCGGTGATTCGTTGGTCAGTCTGTTTGCTGTGCGTTCGGGGTCTTTTAAAAGCTATGCACTGGCCAGCGATGGCGAGGAGCAGATTACCGCCTTTCATTTGCCCGGAGACATCATTGGCTTTGATTCTATCAATAATAAAATCCATAAAACCTCTGCTCAGGCCCTGGAAACCTCAATGGTGTGTGAAATCCCTTTTCATACACTGGAGCAGTTATCAGGCGACTTGCCACGTTTACGCCAACAGGTGATGAGAATGATGAGCAACGAGATCCAGTCCGATCAGGAAATGTTGCTTCTGCTTAACAAACGTACAGCGCACCAACGTCTGGCACACTTCATGACTCAATTGGCTAACAGATATCATCAACGGGGCTTCTCGGCCACCCAGTTCCGGCTCAGTATGACCCGGGCAGAGATTGGGAACTATCTTGGGCTGACGGTGGAAACCATTAGCCGGTTACTCACCCGCTTTCAGAAGTTCGGCATAATCCAGGTAGACGGTAAATTTATCACCCTGTTAGAGCCTGAATTGCTTAAGCAGGCACTTGAGAATCCGGTACTGGCAGTACCACAAAACAAAACCGGTGAGGAGTTGACCTGAATCTTTGATTTGAAACAATAAAGCACCACTTTAGTCGCGATAAATTGGCAAAAAAGTTCTACTGTACATAGAGTTATAACATCTTTATGAAAAAGGAAATAAGATGGTCAATTACAAAAAGCTCCTTGTTGTTATCGATCCTACAGCCGAAAAGCAAAAAGCCCTGAACCGGGCGCTGTTGATTGCCGGGAAAACCGGTGCCAGTATTACGGCGTTTTTATCCATCTATGATTTTTCCTACGAAATGACCACGATGTTATCGGTTGATGAGCGCGAGACTATGCGCCAGGCCGTCGTCGACGACAGAACCGAGTGGCTGACTGAACTGGTCAACAATCAGGTAAAAGACAAACAAATCGCTATTGATGCCAAAGTGGTTTGGCACAATCGCCCCTACGAAAGCATTATCTATGAAGTCATTGACAACCATTACGATCTGATTGTTAAAGGGACACATGAACACAGTGGTCTGAAATCTGTGATTTTTACACCCACTGACTGGCATCTGATGCGCAAAGCCCCTGCCCCGGTGCTGCTGGTCAAAGAACATGACTGGCCAGAGCATGGCAATATTCTTGCTGCAGTAAATGTAGGCACGGAGGATAAAGAGCATCAATCACTGAATCAACAAGTCACCCATACAGCCCTGGCATTTGCCAGGACGCTTAAAGGACAAGTTAATCTGGTCAATTCTTACCCAGGCACACCAGTTAATATTGCCATTGAAATTCCCGAATTTGATCCATCTGATTTTAATGAGTCAGTGAAAAATCACCATATCCAGTCCATGCAAACATTTGCCGGAACACATGGTGTGGCCGATGAACATTGTTTTGTGAAAGAAGGTCTGCCGGAAGATGTGATTCCTTCTATTGCCAGGAAGATTGATGCTGAACTGGTGGTATTGGGTACCGTTGGTCGACATGGTATATCCGCGGCACTGATTGGCAATACCGCAGAGCATGTCATCGATGCACTGGATTGTGATGTACTGACGCTCAAACCTGAAGGCTTTGTCAGTCCAATGCAGAAATAGGCGCCCTGTCGTTGGCACAAGAGGTCTATCCGAGAGAGCTCAAGGCAGCACGCTATTGGGCACAACTGACCGATACCCGATTTTGCGTATTGGGTATCCGGTTTGGACTGGATTCATTAATAGGGTTATTACCGGTGGCGGGAGATATCCTGATGTTGCTGCCGGCCTTACGTATCTTCTGGTTGAGCAGAAAGCTTGGGGTACCGGCAGGGCTGCAGTGGCGTATGTTGTTTAATCTCTTTGTCGATTTCGTTGTGGGGGCGGTACCTGTTATTGGGGATCTGTTCGATCTTCTTTTTAAAGCTAATCAGGCGAACTTCCGGCTGCTCGAAAACTGGTATTACCGCTCTGCATAGCTCCCTGGCTTTTATTTCGCTATAATCCTCGCCTGATTTTTTACGGGCAGGTTTTTCATGCATTTATCCGAGCTGACAGCCAAACAGAAATACAGTTTTAATAAGCTGCAAAAGCGGCTTCGCCGGCATGTTGGAAAAGCGATTGAAGACTTTAATATGGTCGAAGAAGGCGACCGGATTATGGTGTGTCTGTCCGGAGGGAAGGACAGCTATACTTTGCTGGATATCCTTTTATATCTGCAACGTATTGCGCCGGTTAAGTTTGATTTGATTGCGGTGAACCTTGACCAGAAACAACCGGGTTTTCCAGCCCATGTTTTACCTGAATACCTCAGCCAGCTAGGTGTCAACTTTCAGATTGTTACGGAAGACACCTATTCGATTGTTAAACAGAAGATACCCGAAGGAAAAACCACCTGCTCATTATGTTCAAGACTGAGACGAGGAATACTGTATCGCACCGCTACCGAACTGAGTGCCACTAAAATTGCGTTGGGCCATCACCGGGACGATATGCTGGAAACACTGCTTCTGAACATGTTTTATGGTGGTAAGCTCAAATCTATGCCACCCAAACTGGTCAGTGATGATGGTAAACAAATGGTGATCCGACCGCTGGCTTATTGTGCCGAAAAAGACATCAGCCAGTATGCTGAAAAAATGGACTTTCCTATTATTCCCTGCAACCTGTGTGGCTCTCAGGAAAACTTACAGCGTAAAGTGATAAAACAAATGTTACAGCAGTGGGATTCTCAATACCCCGGGCGCATTGAAAATATGGCCAGAGCACTACAAAGCGTAGTGCCTTCACATCTGGCAGACAAAACACTGTTTGATTTTGCCCAGCTGCAAACGCAGGACGGCCCCTTCGCCGAAGGTGATATTGCATTTGACCAACCGGAGCCGACATTGCCGGACGCCGCTGATTCCCATGCAACTGCCACAGTACAGGTAGTTAATCTAAGTTAACTACAGCCTGACTATTCCACCCAGGCGACAATGCGCCTGGGCTTATCCTGCAGATTCAATACGTTCGATTCCTGTTGTTGTGCTAACCAATCCCGACTAATCTGGAGCTGACTGTCCCTTATACCGGGTTCAGGATGTTGCCCATCAGCCATTACTGCCTGTTTCAGTGGCTGTTCAAAGTGCATGATGAGTCCCTGTACAGAGGGCATCAGAAAAGACATAAAGCCGCCCATCTGATCGAAAAAGGCGGTGTATTGTCGCTGCAACATCTTTAACTCATCCAGACTGTAGTCTGCTCTGAGATAATCTTCCCTGGTCTCCAGTTGTACAGACATATCGCAGCGCTGTGCCATCTCATCCAGTTCCACGTTAACCACCGCCTCAGCCAGCTTAAGAGCACGCTCCGAGGGCACGGTAAAACGCTGTTCAGCTGTCACCTTCAAGGGAATATCCTGTTTTTGCGTGCGGATAAAAGCACGCTTAATCCCGCACAAATGGGATTGGTCCTTGTGGGCAAAGCCAAACGCAAATTGCAATGCAGGCATCGTTTCTTTATCCAGTTTACGGGTATGGCTGTATAAGCTGGCGTAATCAAGTTTCAGTGTGTCGGCCTGTAAAGACATAATCGCTAACACAGAGATTACAGCCGCAAAACCTGATCTAATCATGCGTCAATGTACTTCCTGTTAAATCTAATCATCTCAAGTAACTCGTCGATATAATCCTGGCCACGTTCCGAATAACTCATCAATCCCTGAGCAAGAGGCTCTGCGGCAATCTCTTTTTGGTTACTGCGCAATCTGGCACGAATATCCCGCAGATCGCTGTAGGCGTAGTGGGTATTGATGTTTCTCAGATAGGCTCTGACTGCATGAGAAAGGTCCCTGAATTTTGCCACTTCGTGGACGGCATCATCATCCCGTGACTTTGGCACAAAGCCGCACCCTTTACGGAAACACCACATACCAAAAAAATTATACCCTTTTCGTGCAAAGCGTGACGTTCCCCATGCTGATTCGTTGGCTGCCTGAGCCAGCACCAGTTCCAACGGAACAATATCAACCTGACGCAGCAGATTGCTAATGCTATTGACGTCGGACGGCGTCTCTTCAAGTCGATACTTCCCGGAGATTTTGGCCAGCTTGTCCTGCTGAACCTGACTCAGTTTCTGCCCACTTTCCATTTTCTGAGCTATCGCTTGCAGCAATGCCCGCTCAGCAAGAATGATCTGATTATGATATTTCACGGCCGGACGTAAATAGTCAAAAAAAGCTTGTTTTTTTGTCGGTATATCAGTGAACTCTGCAAAGTCAGGAATGGAATCAGACATCTCTTCAGGCACGGGAATACCGTATTCTGGTTCGCTGGGTACAACAAAGTAGATCAGTACAGCGACCAGGCAAGCAACTAAAAAGATCCCCAATCTGAATTGAAGTGGATTTTCACGCATAAAAGACAGTTTCTGCATTTTTTTCTCCCTTGTCAGGTTTAAATCGCACTGCAATACCGAAAATATCCCGGTACAAGACCCCCTTAACATTGTAATACAGTGGGCCAACCCAAATCAGAGCGATGCCAAGGGTGGCAATCACCAACATAAAAAGCATTGCAAACAACAGGTACAGAATGACAAATTGTGGCCACTTGTGGCTCACCGCCCGCACAGAAGTATAAATGGCACGCCAGGGTGTCAGACCTTTTTCCGCCACCAGAGGAAGTGTGAAGCTACAGGCAATCATCAGATACAGTCCCGGAATCACCAGCAACATCAATCCGAGATTGACCAATAAACTGGTCATCAGAGTGGCCAGCACCAATATCAGGGTCCTGGGCACAAAATGAAACAGATGAGCCGGTCTGGAGACACCCCCTACACTATGGTTGATACCCATCATCAGCAGGCCTGTGAGCAATGGTGCGGTTAACAATGTAATGAGTAATTCCAGATAAAATTGTACCTGTGGGTCAAGTATGTCCATTCCCTGACTTTGGATCAGATTGAAGCTGATCACCACAACCAACAGTACCAATGAAAATACCATTAATAACGCTTGCAACAATGACCATTTAGTGACCTGCGTTATACTCCAGGCTTCTTTCAGCACAGCCTGCAAATCAAAGTTATAGTCGCCCGCAAGGGCTTTGCTCATATTACCGCCAAGCTCGAGCTTATTTTTATCCTGCACGTTTAGCTTCCAACGCCTGTAAATGCCTTTGTCAGCATTTTATCAGTTTTATCTCAGACATATCAGCTTTCGCCCGGGAAAACTAAACGCAAGGCCAGTGCAATAAGCAATAGTCCCATCAATCTGTCAAACCAGTAGCCTTGTTGAGTGAGAAACTCCCTTATTCTGGGGGTGCTAAGTAAACATGACAGGCTGACAAACCATAAGGTCGTAGCCAGTGCCAGGTATGCTCCGTAGAAGAGTTTAACTTCAAAGGGGGTTTGCGCAGAGATAGCAACGGCGAACAAAGACAAAAAAAACAGCGTGGCTTTAGGGTTCAGGCCATTTGTTACGAAGCCGATAATGAAGGCTTTTCTATCTGACAACTCCCTTACTGTTTCATTTTTCTGATCCCGGGGTAAATCGGGGGGATTTGGGCGACTTTTCAGTGCCATAATACCCAGGTAACCAAGATAAATAGCCGCCAGATAACTGAGCACATTAAATAACCATGGCGTGGTCTGAATCAGCAGACCTATACCTAACATGGAATAGGCTACATGCAATAGTATTGCGATTCCGATCCCCAGACTGGTAATAATTGCTATTCTTCTGCCGAAGCTCACACTGTGACGCACCACAACAGCAAAATCAGGCCCCGGGCTGGCCACTGCCAGCAGGTGCACACTGGCAATGGTCAAAAATTCCAGCCAGTAGGTGTGAAACTCATTCCACATCTTTGTCTCCCAGTAATCTGGCTACAAATTCAGGCACTATGTCAGAGGCGGGGCCATAAAACCCCTGATGAAAACTGCCAGAGGTCTGTTCCAGGTTCAGTTCTACGGTATGGGCACCCTTTTCACTGGCCAGTGCCGCAAAACCCGCCGCAGGATAAACCTGGCCGGATGTACCAATAGAAACAAAAATATCAGCCTGAGATAATGCTTGCTCTATCCTGCCCATTTGCTGTGGTATCTCACCAAACCAGACGATATCGGGGCGCATGGCAGACTGAGGATTACAACACGAGCAAAGCGTTCTGGCATCAATAACACCCACACCACTGATATCCGAAACGTTGCCGGAATTCAGGCATCTGGCCTGATTCAGCTGGCCGTGCATGGGCACAACATTAACACTACCCGAACGCTGGTGGAGATCATCAACATTCTGCGTTACCAGCAAAAAACTTCCTTTCCAGGCCTTTTCCAGGTCCGCAAGGGCCAGATGAGCGGGGTTTGGTGTTATCGCAGAGTCTTTTAATTGCGCGCGTCTTTGATTATAAAACTGATACACCAGTGTGGGGTTAGCTTCGAAGGCCTCTGGTGTTGCCACCTCCTCTACCCTGTGTTTCTCCCACAGGCCATTGTTGTCACGGAAGGTTTTCAGTCCGGATTCAGCTGATATGCCAGCTCCGGTTAACACCACAATATTCCGGTATTCCCCCATTACTGCTGAATTCTCTGTGTCGATTCTCTGACTACCAAATCGGGTTCAAAGTGCTGATGCAAAACGCCTTTTCCTTTCCCGGTACGCTGTGCAACTATCTGACTGACTAATAACTCCGCCGCTTTTCTGGCAATAATGTTGGTGGGCTGTGCGGCCGTGGTTAGTTTGGGCCAGGTTTGGCGGGAAAAGGGACTGTCCTCAAACCCAGCAATCGACAATTGTTCTGGTACGGCTACATTCATCAATCGGGAAGCGAACAGCGCCCCGGCAGCAATCTCATCGTTACAGGCAAAAATAGCCGTAGGAGGTGAACTCAGATTAAGCAATTGTTTGGCGCCTTTGACTCCGGTCTCAAACGAGTACTGGCCTTCGTAGAGATAATCGCTATTGGCTTCGATGCCTGCGTTTTTCAAGGCTTCCTGGTAACCATTGTACCGTTCATCGGTAGAACGGTGGCCCTTATCACCGCTAATAAAGGCAATTTTTCTATGCCCTAGACCAATCAAATGTTCGGTGATATGTAATGCCGCCTCATGATCATGCACAAAAATGCAGGGCGTGGACTCGGGGCGATGGCCTGAACCGGAAATAATGCGCACAAACTGCAGATCCATAGCCGCCAGAGCCTCCAGTACTTCGGGCATTTCAGACAAAGGGGGCGAGATAACCAAACCGGCTAACTGGGATTTGGCCACCATGCTTTCTAACTCTTCACAAATGCTTGGTGAGTTAGAATTACAGGGGTGAATCACCAGTTCGTACCCGCGCTCTTTGCACTCCGCTAAGATACCGTTTTGCATATCAATCACATAATAGGCATTGGGGTTATCGTATACGTAACCTATGGTGTATGAGCGGGTGCCTGCCAGGTTCCTTGCTGCCAGGTTAGGTTCATAGTTAAGCCTGAGGATAGCCTGATTCACTTTTTCAATAGTATCAGAACGTACCGAGGCTTCCTTGTTTATGACTCTGGAAACGGTCTTAATGGACACGCCGGCCAGTTGCGCAACATCCTTAATTGTTGATTTCATTTAAATTCCCGGCTGAAGCTAAATCTGTGGTAGTAAACATGATGAGTGGTTTAATTGCCAGCCCTTTGTATCGTGCAAGCCCCCAAAAACGTCATCATAACCCGAAGTTGTAAGTTTTTTGTAACCTACAGGTTGCTGTGATGAAAATTATGTTGTAAGTTTAACGGTAATGACAACGCTGTCATCCAAAAGATGAAGCTTGTCATTTTAAATATAAGCGAATGACAACGCTGTCATCACACAACATACAATAAACAGCTTCATGAGAGGGCATCATGACATCAACCAAACTCAATAAAATTACCCAGGGCTTAAGCCTGGCAATGATGGTAACTGCCGGCATAAGCGCACAAAATGCCATTGCGCAGGAGAGCGACGAAAACAGCGCACAGGACAATGGCGTAGAAGTGATTCAGGTACGTGGCTTACGTGCATCAACTAAAGCAGATCTGAACAATAAACGTTTTGCCGATGGCATACTCGATAGTATAACAGCTGAAGACATTGGTAAGTTGCCGGACATTACCATTGCAGATACCTTGCAACGAGTGCCAGGCATCCAGATTAACCGCTCAGCAGGTGAAGGTTCAGGTGTCAACATTCGCGGTGTTGGCTCGGTTGGCACCTTACTCAATGGTGAGCAGTTCCTCAGCGCAGGCTCTATAACAACCGTTCAGCCTAACTTCTCTGATATCCCCTCCTCTTTGGTAAGTGGTATTGATGTCTATAAATCTCCAACGTCTAAAATTCTTGCTGGTGGTATCTCCGGTACGCTGGATTTAAAAACCATCAGACCCTTTAGCCTGGAAGAAGGGTTTACCTATGTGGGGTCAGCAGAGCTGTCTCGGGGTAACTACACCGGTGAAAATGATAAGAAAATTACTTCATTTTTCGGTTACAACACCGACAGATTTGGAATCTCAACCTCGGTGTCCTGGGATAAAATCAATCTTGCCAACTACCGTTTAGGAACACCGAACATTGGTTGGTCCGGAGCGCAAACCGAAGGTAACGCCTGGGACGGTATCGGTGAGGACAGAACCGGTGATGGGGACCAGGATGATGCTCTGGTAACCTTTATCGGTTACGGAAATATGAACCGTAAAACTGAACGTGAGCGTTTAGGGATCTCCACCACGATTCAGGCGCAACTTACCGATTCCTTAGAAATGGTCGGTGATGTGTTCTACACAGAAATGGACGATGCTGACCGCTCTATCGGCCTGGTGGCGGATAACGCCTGGGGTGATTTTGGCTGGGAACAACACGGTGACGACCTGGTTAAGCGTGGTGTAATCAGCGATGGTGGGCTTGCGGGGTCTGACCTGTATACCGCGAATACCGGTGTGCTCAATGCGCCGCGTATTGCATCCACATCAGAGAGCCGCACCAATGACCGGGATTCATTAAACACGAACCTGGAGTTTAATTTTGATAACGGCGGCGCTTTTGTTGGCTCTGTGCGCTACATCCACGGTGAAGGTCAGCGGGATACAACCCATAACATCGCTCAGTCATTTTTAACCGACGGAGCCAGCCAGAGTCTGTTCCGTAACGACGGCACCGGTGAAATACCTGTTCACCCTGAGGGTGTTTCAGGACGTGTGCCTGTTATCCGTGATTTCAGTGGTGAACATCCACAACTGACTTACCCGTCAGATCTGGGTCAGAGTATGGAAGATTATGCGATTATTTCTACCTACTCTGAAGAAAACTACTATGAAGAGGCAACATTAGATGTGTTGCGTGCTGATGGTACCTATCGCTTTGAATCTTCAGACCTGACAACGGTCGAGTTCGGTATTCGTAAAGGTCGTCGTCATGTGAATCGTGAGACCTATGTTCTGCTGGCCCCCATCACTCAGGATGGGCTGACCACAGATGTAATGTGGAAAGATCAGGGTGAAGTGGCGAATGATACTAATGGTGACGGTGAATTCAGCCGTGCAGGCGGTGATAAAACCATCGGTTACGACAACTATCTGAACTTTACTAACCTGCCCTCTTCCTGGATTATTCAATCAGATGACTTTGGTCCTGCAGACATTGGTAATTACTTCTTTATCAACCCTGAGATAATGGACGACCATATCGGCTTCCAGAACGCATTGTATCCGGGCAACTTCAAACATGATGACCCGAATCAGTCGTATAATGTGCTGGAAACCAGTAAGTCGGCTTACGTTAATTTCAAGCTGGACGGCGAGTTAGGCAGTATGCCTTATAAAGCCAATTTAGGTGTGCAGTACATCAAAACGGACCTGAAGGTTACCCAGAACCTGTTGGGAGATGTAGTATGTCGTGCTTGTCCTGCCAGTGTTGTTGAGGATGCAGGAGACGTAGTAACCGAACAGTCCTACACCGACACACTGCCGGCACTGAATTTCAAACTGAACCTGACAGATGAGCTGATTGCCAGGGCCAGTTACGGTAAAACCATGAACCGTCTGGATACCCGCAACCTTGGTGGTGGTATGACTGTAGGTACCGCCATTAACCAGGGCGAAGTCAGTGATGTACCGGTTGGTGAACGCTATGCGGTAGAAGCCACCCGAACCGGTAACCCTAACCTGAAGCCGACCCGTGCAACAAACCACGATCTGACCCTGGAATGGTATTTCTCAGATACCGGTTTGCTGAGCGTAGCCTGGTTTAAAATGGACATTGAGTCTAACCTGACCACCGATGTGACCACTGAGTTTGTGCCTGATGCTGATGGCGTTGAACGACGCCAGGTACAGGTTACCGGACCGGTAAACGGTGATGGCGGTACCATTAAAGGTTATGAGTTCTCCTATCAGCAGGGCTTTGACTTTCTGCCCGGTTTCTGGAGTGGCTTTGGTGCGGGTCTGAACTATACCTATGCACCGAGCACCTCTGATACCAGGGATTTCGAGAGCAACAAACTGCCCCTGAACGACAACTCTGAGAACTCCGGTAATGCGGTACTGTGGTATGAAAAAGGGCCTTTGCAGGTTCGTCTGGCAGCCAACTACCGTTCTGAGCGCTTTGTTGGACAAAGCGGCCGTAATTTCGGTGGTGGTGGTCTGGCCCTGTATGCTGAGGGAACAACTTACGTAGACATGTCGGCCAGCTATGATATCAACGAAAATATCAGTGTCTATTTCTCCGGTAGTAACCTGACCGAAGAATTTGAAAACATGTACTATCAGTGGGAAGACTTCACCATCGCTCAGGACATCTATGAACGTCGCCTGACAATGGGAGTTCGTGGTCGCTGGTAATACAGTGAGCACGGTTATTTAATATAACCAGTTAAATCCCCGCTCATTGTAGCGGGGATTTTTTGTTTTAAAGCCATAGCTGTCTGTGTAGCATAGCGATGTATATGAGGTTTAAGGATACGAAAAATGTCTGACAAAAGTCATAAAATAGTCATTCTGGGCGGTGGTACAGCAGGCTGGATGACAGCCATGATCATGGCCAGACACTGGCAGGACAAAGCCGTGGAAATTACCCTGCTCGAATCCAGCGATATTGGCATTATTGGTGTGGGCGAAGGCTCTACACCAGCGCTACGACAATTTTTTGAACGAATGGGCATCAGCGAGAAAGAATGGATGCCACAGTGTAACGCCACCTACAAAGTCGGTATTACCTTCAGTCAGTGGTCTACCAGAGAAGGTTATAAGGAGTATTTTCACCCCTTTAAGTTCCGGCTCGACGAGCAGTTTGCTCCGGCTTTTTTTCACAGCGCTCACATGCGTCGTCAGGGCGTTGATGTACCGGCACACCCCAATGATTTTTTTCTCTCTCCCCGGCTGGCGGAGAAACACCTTGCACCGGTTCCCCATTACAATTTCCCCTTCGAGCCGAATTATGGTTATCACTTTGACTCATCCCTATTGGGGCGTTTTTTACGTGATAAGGCTAAAAAACTGGGAGTAAGACATAAAGAGGGAAAGGTCAGTGAGGTCGTCCAATCGAAAAGTGGGCATATTACCTGTCTCAAAACAGAACAAGGGGAGCAGATTGACGCTGATTTCTTTGTTGATTGCTCAGGGTTTTCCGGGGTGCTGATGCAAAAAGCGCTGAAGGTACCTTTTACGTCTTTTGATTCAAACCTGTTTAACAATGCAGCGGTCGCGATTCCCAGTAATAGCACCTCTGAGATACCATCACAAACCCTGTCTACCGCCATGAAGTGTGGCTGGCGTTGGCAGATTCCGCTGACTAACCGCCATGGCAATGGCTATGTCTACAGCAGCCAGTATTGCAGTGCTGAAGAGGCAGAGGTCGAACTCAGAACGGCGTTAGGTCTGTTGGATGAAGATGTTCCGGCAAGGCACCTGAAAATGAAAGTGGGCAGACTGGAAAAGCACTGGCATAAGAATTGTCTTGCCATCGGGTTGTCTCAGGGCTTTATCGAACCGTTGGAGGCTACCGCCCTGTTTCTGGTACAACAAGCGGCAGCACTTTTTGTTGATGCCTATGAAAAAGGTCAGTTTTCTGAGCAGAATCAAAGCGCCTATAACGCCACTATCAACGGATACTTCGAAGGTATCAGAGATTACATTGTTGGCCACTATATCACCAGCAGCCGTACAGATACCCAGTACTGGCTTGACTGCCAGAACAATCAAAAGAATATGTCTGATTCGCTGAGTCATATTCTGGATGTCTGGAATCAGGGTGGAAACCTGGAGGAAGAGTTAACACGTCAGCGCATTACAGGGTATTACTCCCCTATCTCCTGGCACTGTTTACTCGCCGGGAGTGGCTATTTTCCAAAATCGCAAAAACTTCGCCGCCCTTCTGCCACTGACAAGCAGGTCAATCTGAAAAAAATAAGTGAGTTTTTGCATAGATGTAGTCTCAATTTTGATCCACAGGCTAAGTACCTGCACCAGCAAGCTGTGGAGTCAGTCTAGACAGCGCCGCAGGAAATCACTATGGGTCGGGCTGCGCTCTACAGCCTGACTTATGCTCTCACGCATCCTGGTTAAACCTTGCCTGATGTGGTGTACAGGGAAACGTTCAATGCTGGGGTCGTACTGCTCTGGATAATAATGACAACCATCAAACAGTGCCAGCCAGCTGTTGGGTTGAAAAATTTCATGACGCTGACGCGGTAGCAAGCCATTTGCCCTGAACAGTTGCATGCGATGGGTCAGCGTATCAGGCAGAGGGATTTTTCGGTAATCCTGCCAGAATGGTTCATCACGCTGATTCAGACAGTAGTGCAATAGTACAAAGTCGCGGACACTTTCATACTCTTTTTCTATTCGGAAATTGAACTCATCCACTAATGATGACGGCATGCTGCAATCAGGAAACAGTAGTTTAATTTTCTCAATAGCCGTTTCAATCAGAGCGATATTGGTGCTCTCTACGGGTTCAAAAAAACCCGCGGCCAGACCCACAGCGATACAGTTCTTGCTCCAGGCTTTATTGCGACGCCCTGGTGTAAAACGCAATACTCTGGGAGGATGTAGCAATTCTGAGTCAATATTTGCCTTTAATTCTGTTTCGGCCTGTTCATCACTTTGGTGTTGTGAACTATATACCAGTCCATTCCCCTGGCGATGTTGTAATGGAATTTTCCATTGCCAGCCAGCGGTTCTGGCATTAGCCTGAGTATAGGGAGCGGGTTCCCCATCATGATGACTCTGAGCGACCACTGCCGAATCACACAGTAACCACTGGCTCCAGTCCTGATATCCTGTTTTCAGAGTCTGTTCAATGAGTACGCCATTAAAGCCGCTGCAGTCAAGGAATAACTCTCCTTCAACCTGTTGCCCATCGGATAATCGAAGGGTACGAATAAAGCCGTTTTCAGGATCGGTATCCACCTGCTGCACTTTAGCATCGATACAATGTATTCCTTGTGTCTGCCCATGTTGTTTTAACATTGTTGCAAACAAGCCTGCATCAAGGTGCAGGGCCCAGTCAAAAACGGATAATGCCGACTGCGGCCGGGTTGGTGGTAAACTGAAACGATTCTGTTTTGCCAGCTGGACTGCAACGCAATACTGTTCAAGATCGCCCGCAGATTCGCAGAGCTGATGTTTTAACCAGTAATGATGAAATGGCACGCCATTTAGCGCTTCCCCGTAACTGCCAAAAGGATGAATAAAGCTACTTTTCGGATCACGCCAACCATTAAACTGAATGCCTAGCTTGCAGGTTCCCTGAGTGGCTTTGATAACCTGCTCATCGGTAAAGCCGAGCTGAGCATAAAAACGACGGATAGTGGGAATAGTCGCTTCCCCTACACCAATAGTACCGATTTCTGAAGATTCAATAACGGTTACGTTTAACTGAGGGAAACAGTTCTTCAGGCTGGTAGCAGCCATCCAACCGGCGGTTCCACCGCCTACTACTACTAAATTCTGAATGGGATTATTTGTCATCGCCGTCTCATCTTATTTGACTTGTAGTCGCGTAACTTTTTTTGTCAAAGTCCAGTTTTAACCATAATGACAGCGTTATCATTTTACAACCAATTTAAACACTGAGACCTGTGATTTGTTGCCTGATGGCGGGATTCGGTGAATAAACGTGCTAAAAGCTACTCGTCATGATCCTGTTTCTGTGTCAAAGTACTGCGCAAAATTTTAACGGCTAATATAGAAGTAGAAGGTAATTTATGAGTGAAAAGATTGTTCCCGTTGACTACAGTGTTCACGGCAAGCTTAAAGTAGATAACAAAGCACTCCACAAAACATATGCCGGTGACCATGTCATTCCGGTACTGGTGCGTGAGTTTGTCGGTGTGGCGGCGGAGTTTCCCATTGTGTTTGTGCGTAATGAAAATACGCAGCAACTTCATGCGGTTGCAATGATGGGACTGACGCGAGGCGAAAACCTGTATTGTCAGAATGACACCTGGAGCGGTCTTTACCTGCCACAATCTATGCGTAATGCGCCCTTCTCTATCGGTCGCAAAGATGAGCAATCTGAGGAGCTGGCCGTATGTATTGACGAAAAGCATCCTTTAGTAGGTAAAGATAAAGAGCATGCATTGTTTGATGAAAAGGGCGAGCAAACCGAATTTTTACAGGCCAGAGCAAAGTCAATAGCCTCTTACATCAACGATACACAGCAAACCATTAAGTTCGTTCAGTTACTGGAACAAAAGTCACTATTTATGCCAAGGGATATGCAGGTCAAAATGAAGAACGGCAAAGAGTTCAATATCAATGGTATTTATGGCATTGATGAAGAGAAACTCAATCAGCTGAGCAATGAGGAATTCAATGAAATGCGCGAGCAGGGACTGCTGGCGCCAATATACGCACAACTTTTTTCGATGCAACAAATACACCGGCTGACAGCCCGATATATGCAGGTGCATGGGTGATACGTAGTGTAAAGTACAGAGACTAAAATGGGGAGCGCTGCTCCCTTTTTTATTTTTCTGTCACAACATTAATATATTGGGCTACAAAACCTTTGCATTCCTGATAACCTTTGTTAACATAAATGACAGCGCTGTCATTTATGTTAATGATATCGACCAGGACCAGACTGATAGTCGCTTTGTAAAGCGCGATCAATCAGCTCTATCTATCGATATGTCAGCGCGCTAACCCAAGTGACAGGACGCAAAGATTATGCAAGGTGATAATGGGATTGCAAAACGAAATGACAACGCTGTCATTGTTCTGCTATTCTCATCCAGAATAATGAGCCTTTGTGACCTATCCTTTCGGCTTCGCATGTAAAAGGTAATGTATGACTAGCCAGCAACAATATTTTCTGGGCGTAGATGGCGGCGGCAGTAAGTGCCGCGTGTTACTGACAAATGAACACGGAGATGCTCTTGGTGAAGGGATATCAGGCCCGGCTAATCCTAATCAGGGGCTTGACCTGGCGATCAACTCCATTCTCAGTGCCACAGAGCTGGCTCTGAAAGAAGCAGGGCTGTCATCACAATGCATTGACCAGATACATGCCGGTGTCGGTCTTGCCGGTGTTAACTTGCCCAAATACCGACGGATGCTGGAGCAATGGGACCACCCTTTTGCACAAATGTATATTACCACGGATCTGGAAATTGCCTGCCTTGGCGCTCATGATGGTGAAGACGGTGGCGTTATTATCTCTGGTACCGGCTCAGTAGGGATGGTTCGGGTCAACGGTGAACAACACTCTTTCGGCGGGTATGGTTTCGGCGTTGGCGATCAGGGCAGCGGCGCCTGGATTGGACATCAGGCTGTAGTTAACAGCCTGTTAGCCCTTGACGGTTTAATTCCCCGGTCCGAGTTGGTAGATAAACTGCTTAATTTCACCCAGTGTACCGACGCACAGCAACTGGCAGAAAAAATGTCTAACCTTCCCCCTTCTGCTTATGCCAGACTTGCACCTCTGGTAATCGAGCAAGCCGAAACACAAAAAGATGCGATTGCGCTGGATATTGTTATGTCAGCTGCTGATTATATTAATAAGTTATTCAGAAAATTGTTAGCTTACCACCCTCCCCGCCTGGCAATGATTGGAGGCCTGTCGGCCCCACTTAATAACTGGCTGGCAGAGGACGTAAGGCCGCACATTCAGACCGCTATTCATAGTCCGGAAGTCGGAGCGGTACTCTTTGTTCAACATAAATATGCCATAAGTGAGACCCTTTAATGTCGACCAGTCTGATGGCTCAGGAAGCCACCCAAACTCCACAACGTATTCAAACTCAGTTAGAACAAAACCGGCAGGCCTGTCTGGAACTCGGAGAGAAGATCAGAGGTTTTAATCCTGCGTTTGTACTGATGGTAGGACGAGGCTCTTCAGATCATGCCGGTGTATTTGCCAAGTATCTGATTGAAGTAGAAACCGGCACAGTTGTTACCGCTTCAGCACCTTCCGTGGCCAGTGTGTATGGTAAGTCACTGAACCTTAGTCAGGCGTTAGTGATTGTTATTTCTCAATCCGGACGCAGTCCTGACATTCTGGCTCAGGCTGAATCTGCCAAGAAAGCCGGAGCGCTGGTCGTCGCACTGGTGAACGATATCAGTTCACCATTAGCAGAAATGGTGGATATGGTTCTGCCTCTCAATGCCGGTGAAGAAAAAGCTGTAGCCGCAACGAAGAGCTACCTGTGTACATTAAGTGCACTACTGCAAATGGTTGCTTACTGGAAGCAGGATGATACGCTGATTGAAGCGCTTGAAAGCCTGCCGCAGAAACTACAACAGAGCATTGATTCGCCGGTTCAGCTGGATGTGAGCTTTGTCAGTGAGTTACGCCATTGTGTGGTCCTTGGACGCGGCTTTGGTTATGCTATAGGGCGCGAAATCGCACTTAAACTCAAAGAAGTGTGCAGTGTTCACGCCGAGGCGTTTTCCAGCGCAGAGTTTTTGCATGGCCCGGTCACGCTGGTGGAGAAAAAACTGGCAGTGATCGATCTGACCATAGAAGATGAATCTTTTAACAGTCATCGTGAACAGATCATCGAAGTGGGCCGTCGTGGTGCCAAACTGTGCCATATGGCCCAACCGGTTAAAGATATTCATCCCAGGCTTGCTCCTCTGACGCTGTTGCAGCGTTTTTATCTGGATGTGGAAAAGGTTGCTCAGGAAATGGGATACAACCCCGATGCCCCGGCAGGCCTGAACAAAGTTACTCAGACGCTGTAGGTCTTTTTATGTCAACAACCTATCAGGCAAAATATTTCTTCGATGGTGAGAAGATGCATGAAAATGCCACGATTACCATCGAAGGAAATCATGTGCTCTCCCTGGCACCGCAACCCGGGGCGCAGGCCATCCAGCTGGATGGCTTGCTCACCCCCGGATTTGTGGATGTTCAGGTCAACGGTGGCGGTGGTGCTTTGTTTAATACTGACACCAGTATAGATGGACTAGGCAGGATCCGGGAGGCGCACAGCCGCTTCGGTACTACTGCGATGACCCCAACCCTGATTACCGACGATATCAGGCGTATCGAAATGGCTGCCGACACCATGGCACAGGCCATCGAAGAACAGCTGCCTGGTATTCTTGGTATTCATTTCGAAGGGCCTCACCTGAGCAAACCTAAAAAAGGTATTCACCGGGAGCACTTTATTCGCCCGATCAGCGATGCCGAACTGATACAGTTTTGTCGTCAGGATCTGGGTAAAGTGATTGTAACGCTGGCCCCGGAAAACGTGCCGGCTGATATTATTCGTGAACTGGTTAGTAAAGGTGTACAGGTCTGTCTGGGCCATTCAAATGCCGATGCTCAGACAGTAACAGAGGCACTGGAAGCCGGTGCCAGCGGTTTTACGCATTTGTTTAACGCCATGTCGCCGCTCACCAGTCGTGCGCCTGGTATGGTAGGTGCTGCAATGGCTGATGAGAACAGTTATGCAGGGCTTATTGTTGATCTTTACCATGTTCACCCGTTGAGTGCTCTGGCGGCGATTCGTGCCAAAGGTTCAGACAAGATAATGTTAGTTACCGACGCCATGGCTCATGTGGGTTCGGACGCCAGCGAGTTGCCCTTTTTTGATACGCGCATCAGGCGTGAGGGAGATAAGTTGACGATTCCTGAAGGCAACCTGGCAGGTTCAGCTCTGGATATGGCCAGCGCTGTGCGTAATTGTCATCAGAATCTGCAATTGCCTTTACAGGATTGTCTGAAGATGGCATCTCTCACCCCCGCAAATTATCTGGGGCTGGCGCAAAATATTGGCAAATTACAGCCCGGTTTTAATGCAGATATGGTGTTACTCAACGATGAACAGAAAGTAGAGCAATGCTGGATTGGCGGACAGCCTGTGTTGAGCTGAAAATAACAAAAGCATGCCACTGAGAAGGCATCAGATAAGGTGTAAAAAATGCAAACAGCAAGTACCAGACAACTTACCCAAAGCAATTTTGTGCCAATGGCCATTGTTGCTGCCATGTTTTTTATTCTTGGCTTTGCGACCTGGCTGAATGGCTCTTTAATGCCGTACCTCAAACAGGTCCTGCAACTAACGCCATTTGAAGCTTCATTGATCCTGTTTTCTTTCTATATTGCCGTCACATTTACCGCTATTCCCTCAGCCTGGGTCATTCGCAAAGTGGGGTACAAAACCGGTATGGCTATGGCAATCGGTTGTATGATGGTGGCCGGACTTTTATATATTCCGGCAGCCAAGACGCAATTGTTTGGCCTGTTTCTGTTTGCTCAGTTAGTCATGGGCATCGGCCAGACACTGTTACAAACAGCGGTGAATCCTTATGTGGTCAGACTTGGTCCAGAGGAATCGGCCGCGGTCAGAGTCAGCATCATGGGGATCCTCAATAAAGGGGCTGGCATCGTTGCTCCTATTGTCTTTACAGCGCTAATTGCCAGTAGTTTTTCAGGGCTGGTAGGCAAAGAACTGACTAAGGAAGAAATTGATCTGATGGCTGATGGGCTTATTCTTCCCTATCTTGGTCTTGCGGCTTTTCTCGGATTATTTGCCGTGGGGGTTAAGTTTTGTCCACTGCCTGAAATCATAGAAAAAGAAGAACAGGACGCCGGCGGAACCGTGAAAGAAGCACTGGCTCATCCCAGCCTGGTATTGGGTGTGATCACTATTTTCTTCTATGTGGCTGCAGAGGTCATCGCCGGAGACACTATTGGTGCTTTTGCCCTCTCACTTGGTGTCGCCAATTACAGTGTGATGACCTCCTATACCATGGGCTTTATGGTGACCGGCTATATACTCGGTATCATTCTTATTCCAAGAGTACTTTCTCAGCAAACAGCACTAACAGGTTCCGCCATACTGGGAATATTGTTGTCGCTGTTAATTGTTTTTGGTAACAGTGAATCCACTGTTCTGGCTGATACATTCCTGGCTCCATTTGGTGGTGTTGTGCTGCCTGACACTTTACTGTTGATAGCCGTCCTCGGCCTGGCCAATGCCATTGTCTGGCCTGCAGTCTGGCCGTTAGCCCTGTCAGGACTTGGAAGACTTACCAGTACTGCTTCTGGATTGCTGGTAATGGGTATTGCTGGCGGTGCAATTGGCCCGGTTTTATGGGGTCTGGCAAGCGGCATAGGAGATGCGAAGAGTCAGCAATTTGGCTATATCGTGTTGCTACCCTGCTATTTATTTATTCTGTATTTTGCTCTCATCGGGCATAAAAAGCGCAGCTGGTAAGGGAGATTCATAATGCAACGTGAACTCAGCCTTGATATTTTTCGTGGACTGACGCTGGCTGCAATGATTCTGGTCAACACACCTGGCTCCTGGAGCTCCGTTTACTGGCCGTTATTACATGCCAAGTGGAGTGGATTGACACCTACCGATCTGGTGTTTCCGTTCTTTTTGTTTATTGTCGGTGCGGCCATGTTTCACTCTATGAGCCGCCTTCAAAAAGGTGAAATCCCCTGGCTGAAGATCATTAAACGCACTGCCCTGCTGTTTTTAATTGGGCTTATGCTAAATATTTATCCCTTTAATGAGTCCGCTGAAAACTGGCGAATCATGGGTGTGCTGCAACGCATCGCGTTGTGTTATTTCCTGGCGGCAATATTGATACTCACCATTGCCAACAAAAAAGGCTTGTGGATATGTTCGGGTCTGATGTTGTTGGGTTATTTTGCACTGATGCTGACAGAAGCTTCTCCCTGGGCACTGGAGTCTAACCTGGCCAGGCAGGTCGATCTCTATTTGCTTGGTGCAAGCCATCTGTATAAAGGCTTTGGTGTTGCCTTTGATCCTGAAGGGCTGCTTTCTACCCTGCCAGCAACCGTAACGGTCATCATTGGCTATCTTACCAGCGCCATGCTGGCGGAATGTCACAGCAGCAGTGATAAAATCAAACGCTTGTTAGGCTATGGCGTATTGGCGTTGCTTGCTGGTGTTATCTGGCACCAATGGATGCCCATTAACAAGCCACTCTGGACATCAAGCTATGTACTGGTCACGGCCGGTTTTGCGTGGTTATTGCTGGCCCTGATTGTGTTTGCCCACGATATGCGGGGCTGGCACAAATCACTGGAATGGGCACAAATCTATGGCAGCAATCCCTTGTTCATCTATGTATTGTCTTCACTGTTTGCGACGACCATGGGACAGGTCTTGATATTTGACGTTGAGGGAGACAATGGTGAAAAAGTTATCAGTGCGCATCGCCTGGGTTATGAGTTTCTTAATCAGTTTCTGTCGGCGCACAACGCTTCGCTGGTCTTTGCCCTGCTGGTTGTAGGCATGTTTTACCTGCTCAGCCTGTGGCTGTTTAAACGTAAAATATTTATTAAGCTCTGATCTCTCGCGCATGCCACTGCTGGCATGCGCTTTACTTACTCCTTCAGAGTGCTATAACAGCCAGGAAAGGGATTTCCCAAACAACACGTCCCTCCACACACCCTTTCGGTCCCCTTACATACCGCTCTCAACACCAGTAACTGGCATTGCTACACCTCCTCTGCTTTACTGATTCTGCACCCCTAAACATATTTCAGGAGAACTGTAATGAATGGTAATCCCGTAGGTTGGTTTGAAATTCCCGTAACCGATATGGACAGAGCCAAAGCGTTCTATACCAAAGCATTTAATGTTGAATTGGAAGTGCTCGAAATGGGCCCCTGTCTGATGGCGATGTTTCCTTTTAATCACGAGAATCCGGGTTGCAGTGGCGCGCTGGTAAAAGGACCGCAATATACACCTGCTCAGGCTGGACTGATGATCTACTTTATGTGTGACGAAGTCACTGCCTGTCTGAATAACATACAAACTGCAGGTGGTAAGTTGCTACAGGAAAAAATGAGTATAGGTGAGCATGGTTTTATTGGGTTGTTTAGCGATAGCGAAGGCAATAAACTGGGTCTGCATTCCAGACAATAAAGTTACTTAGTAAGGTTTCAGGATACAAAACACAATTCTTTTCCTCATGCCGTGTTTTTCCTATATTCTTGATAAATAAACTTCTTTTTAGCCAAAATTATTTTGCCTGAATACATCTACAATTCTTCTTTTGTGTTACTCGGCATTTCACTGGCTATCGGCCTGCTTATAGGTATAGAGCGGGGCTGGAAGCAGCGCAGTGCAGGAGATGGAAAGCGTATTGCCGGTCTGCGAACCTATGGTCTGGCGGGTCTTGCCGGTGGCTGTTCGGCAATCATGTTGCCCTTTATTGGTGAACCGGCTACCGGATTGCTGTTTCTTGGTTTCGCTCTTGCAATCAGCATGGCTTACATAAACCGTAAGCAAGACTCTGAAGATGCCGGTATCACCGGGCTGGTAAGTCTCCTTCTGACCTATATGCTTGGCATGCTGGCCGCACTTGAACAGGTTGAACTGGCGGCCTCTGCGGCCATCGTTACCGCCTTATTACTGCGTTATAAAGAGATGCTGCATAGCTGGCTGCACCAACTTGAAGATCAGGAACTCAAGGCTGGCTTACAGCTATTGTTGATTTCGATTGTATTATTACCGGTCCTGCCTGATCAGGGATATGGCCCCTGGCAGGTTCTTAATCCATATGAAATATGGTGGATGGTTGTCCTGATTGCCGGCATATCTTTCATCGGTTATTTTGCGATGAAATTTGCCGGTACCGATAAAGGTATCATGCTTACAGCTCTGAGCGCCGGACTGGCCTCCTCTACTGCACTGACATTACATTTTTCCAGGTTGGCCAGAGATCAGGCATCGCTGCAACGTCAGCTTAGCGCAGGCATTCTTATCGCCTGTGGTACGATGTTCCCGCGGGTATTATTAGTAGCAACCCTGATAAACCCTGCCATTTTGTCATTGCTGTGGCTACCCATGACAGTGATGACATTGGTGATCTTTATCATTGCAGCTTTACTGTGGCGAACCAGGAAGCTGGATCAGCCTACATCTCTCACCCGCCTGTTGAACCCGCTAGAGCTTAAATCTGCGGTGTTTTTCGGCGCTTTACTGGTTGTGATACTACTGCTGGGGGAGTTGATGCAGGAGTTGTTTGGTGATGCGGGTATTTATGCTCTGGCATTGGTATCGGGGATTGCTGATGTGGATCCCATCAATCTGACCTTGTCACGGATGAGTCTGGGGGAAACGCAAGCCAGTGTGGCTGTAACCGGTATCGTGCTGGCCGCCTGCAGCAACTCATTAGTAAAATCACTGATGGCAGTATCCATTGCCGGTAAAGCTATGCTGATTAATGTTTTAGGACCGCTGGCACTGGCTGTAGTCTGTGGCCTGGCCAGCATATCTGTTATTTAACCTGCATTTCTGGCGGAAGGTTTCTTTGCTTTGGCCCTTTTCTGCCATTTGGGTTGAGGGGGTAAACCAGTATGTTTGGTTAACGCACGTTCTCCGCGCCCCCCTTTTTTCGCCTTCTGCCGCTTTTCATCGGCAGACTCCGGAGGCACGAGATGCTGAGGGCCCCTGCCAATCAGATCTTCACGGCCCATTTTTACCAGTGCATTGCGGATCTGTGCGAAATTTTGGGGGTCGTGATATCTGAGCATCGCTTTATGTAGACGGCGATGGATCTCACCTTTAGCGGATGGAACTTCTTCACTGTCTTTTGTGACTTTCCTGAGCGCATTGACTCCGGTGTGATACATGGTCGTCGCACTGGCCATAGGTGATGGATAAAAATTTTGTACCTGATCCAGCCTGAATCGATTTTCTTTCAGCCAAATCGCCAGTGCCAGCATATCTTCGTCGGTAGTGCCAGGATGCGAGGCAATAAAATAAGGAATCAGATACTGTTTCTTACCGGCTTCTGCTGAGTATTTATCAAAAAGCTCTTTAAAGCGGTAATAGCTTCCCATACCTGGTTTCAACATTTTTGACAGCGGACCGTCCTCTGTATGTTCAGGAGCGATTTTCAGGTAGCCGCCGACATGATGTCGCGCCAGCTCCTCAATGTAACGGGGATCTTCTACCGCCAGATCGTACCGTACGCCGGATGCGATGAGAATCTTCTTCACACCTTTTAACTCACGTGCCCGACGGTACAGGTTTATTGTGGGTGTATGATCGGTGTCCATGTGGGCACAGATTGACGGATACACACAGGAGGGCCGCCTGCAGGTGGCTTCGGCTTTTGGACTGCGACATTTCAACCGGTACATGTTCGCAGTCGGGCCACCAAGATCGGAAATTACGCCGGTAAAACCGGGAACTTTATCCCGAATGTCTTCTATCTCGCGGATGATTGAATCTTCTGATCGGCTCTGAATAATACGCCCTTCATGTTCGGTGATTGAACAAAAGGAGCAGCCACCGTAGCAACCGCGCATAATATTCACTGAGAAGCGGATCATCTCATAGGCAGGGATTTTGGCGTCACCGTAAACGGGGTGAGGGACGCGCTGATAGGGTAAATCAAATACCGCATCCATTTCAGGGGTTTCCAGCGGCATTGCCGGTGGATTGATCCAGATATGCCGGTCGCCATGGCGCTGCATTAGTGCTCTGGCACAACCAGGATTGGTTTCCTGATGCAAAATCCTTGATGTATGCGCATACAGAGGCTTATTTTCTGACACTGTCTCAAAGGCCGGTAATTTCACGTAAACCTTTTCCCAGGGCTTACGGCGATTGTCAGCCTGAACCACAACGGGTTTAGCACCGTCTGAGTTTTGTGATTCGCTTGCAGATGCCTTTTTATCGTCACAGTCAGAGACCGTCTGATAAGGACTGGGGATGGCATCGATTTTTCCGGGTCTGTCTAGCTGTGTGGAATCCACCCCCTGCCAATCTTCCAGCGCTTGTTTAACGATAATAGCGGTACCACGTACATCGCGGATATCGGCGATGGCTTCTCCTGCCGCTAAACGGTGCGTTACCTCCACCAGAGGTCGTTCGGCATTACCGAACATCAGCATATCGGCCTTGGCATCGAACAGCACCGAACGGCGTACTTTTTCAGACCAGTAATCATAATGGGCAATACGGCGCAAACTGGCTTCGATACCACCAATAATCAGGGGCACATCCTTAAACGCCTCACGACAACGCTGCGCATAAACCGTTACTGCCCTGTCCGGGCGCTTACCACCTTCATTGCCTGGCGTATAAGCATCGTCATGACGCAGTTTCTTATCGGCTGTGTAGCGGTTAATCATCGAGTCCATATTACCGGCAGTGACCCCGAAATACAGATTGGGCTTACCCAATGCCATAAAGGCTTCTTTGCTACGCCAGTCAGGCTGAGCAATAATCCCTACACGGAATCCATGGGACTCCAGCACACGGCCTATGACTGCCATGCCAAAACTGGGATGATCTACATAAGCATCGCCGGTCACCAGAATAATGTCACAGCTGTCCCAACCTAATTCATCCATTTCTGCCCGGCTCATAGGCAGGAAAGGTGCTGTTCCATAGCAATGAGCCCAGTATTTTGGATAGGAAAAGAGCGAGCGCTCAGCTTTAATGGTTGCGGTGACATTCATATAACGGACAGGACCTGACGGAGTTGATGCAAAAACGCTGCGCAGTATACCTGATTTAGCGACCCGTTTTGTAGATTAATTAATCAACCCTGATCATCTTTTTGCGTAGGCCGCTAAAGGATGGGTAGTAATGATGCTCAGGCTGACGCGTTCGCCGGGCTCAAGGCGATGTTCATGACTTACCCGTACTTTGACTTCAGTGTCATCGTCCAGTTGTACGGCATAGAATCTTGCCCCTCCCTCATAACGAACCCAGCTAATATGGCCATGGCCAGTGCTATCCTGCTGCAAACTCAGATCATCCGGTCGAATCAATAAATCCACTTGGTCACTGGCATCATTGATGGGAATCGCTGGCGCTTCACCAAGAGTGGTGTGTACTGTCTTTTGGTCGTCAGATAAGCGCCCAGGCAAGAAACTGGCTTCTCCGAGAAAGCGGGCAACAAAACGGCTGGCTGGCTCAGAAAAACAGTTCTCCGGCGTATCCAGCTGGCAAAGCACCCCGTTGTTTAGCACCCCGATTCGGTCTCCCACCGAGAGCGCCTCCTCCTGATCATGGGTCACCCAGATCGCGGGAACTCCGGCCTCTTTCAGGGCATTGCGGATTTCCCACCTGAGACTGTCTTTGAGCGCCGCATCGAGGTTAGAAAGGGGCTCATCCAACAATACACATGCGGGGTTATGTGCCAGGGTGCGTGCCAGGGCGACACGTTGTTTCTGGCCCCCTGATAGTGTTGCTGGTCTGGCATGACGAAGTTCTTCCAGTCCCAAAACCTGTATCCAGCGCTCAGCGAGTTCTTTGTTTTTTAGCCTGAAATAGATATTTTGTTCCGTGCTGAGGTGTGGAAATAACGCAAAATCCTGGAATACCATGCCCACATTTCGTTTCTCGGGTTGCACAAAACGATCTGGTGTTGCCCGCCAGTTATCAAGGCAGATTTGGCCTTCACTAATGGGAATAAGCCCCGCCAAAGCTTGCAGGATAGTCGTTTTACCACATCCGGTGGGACCCACCAGCATCAGGATTTCATCCTCACCCAGGCTAAAGTTGAGATTACGGATTATTCTCGTATTACCGTAGCTGACAGACAAGTTACTTACTTTCAACATCTACCGTTTGTCCTCGGTGTCAGATAATTCAATTTCAGATCGGCGTTCCCCTGTAAGCATCAGCATCAGAACCAATACCGACATCAGGATCAATAATAAACCAGGTACTGCAGCACGTCCGAAATAGCCGGCTTCATAAACGCGCCACAGGTACGTTGCCAACGTTTCAAACCCTGTAGGGCCAAGCATCAGTGTCGCGGGCAACTCTCGCATTGCCTCCAGAAATACCAATGCAGCGCCTGCCACAATACCACGCATGGTAAGGGGTAAGGTAATGCGTCGAAAGGCCTCTTTGGGCGTGGCACCCAACAATCTTGCCGCATTGACTAAACTCGGATCAAGACGCTCCGAAGCGGTTCGTACTGATCCTACTGCCAGTGGCAAAAACCGGAATACATAGGCTATGACCAAAAGGCCAAGGGTCTGATACAAAAAGGGCAGTTGCAGACCAATATAGACAAGAGCGGTACCCATAACGATACCAGGCACGCCAAAACCCAGATAGGTTATTCGTTCCATTATCCGGCCAATTTTGCCACGAATTGCGGCATGAGCCACAGGTAATGCAAGCACTACTGCCACTATTGCTGCCAGAACCGAAGCATAAGTGGAATTAAGGGCATAACTGAATTCAAAACCAGCGCTACCCTCACGAAATAGCCAGATGCTGAACACCAGTAGCGGTAAAAAGATGGCCAGCAATAAAACCGGAAGAATCGCGAACATCATCATCCCGGTTTGCCAGCGTGTTGGCCATAAGCTAAGAGGTCGACCGGGCGTTTCATGGCTGCCCTTCACTCTGGACTCAAGAAATAATAACAGTGCCACAATACATAACAGCTGTAATGACAGCATTGCTGCCTGGCTCAGGCCAAAAGCATTGTATTCCACATAAATCACACGGGTAAAAGTATCTACCTGCATTATTGCGGGGGTACCAAAATCTGACAAAGCATACAATGCCGCCAGCAGCCCACCAGCAGCAATACCAGTCACTGCCCGCGGCAATACTACCTTCAGCAGGCAAACTGAAAATGACATCCCCAGTGTGCGCGCTGCATTTACCTGATTGGTATCCAGGCTGCGCAGTGCAGACCGGGTTGTCAGAAGAACAAAAGGATAGGTGTAAAGGGTCATCACCAGCACAGCACCGGGCATATCCCTGACGGCCGGAAACGAGAAGCCCAGCCAGGTTTCGAGCTCGCCCCCCTGGCCAAAAGCCGCATATAACGTAAACGCGCCTATATAGCTTGGCATTGCCAGAGGAGCGGCCAGCAACACTAACCAGACCCGACGAAATGGCAGCTCGACATAAGCGGTCAGCAGAGCCAGGGGTACGCCAACTAGTATTGCTCCAATGGCGGTAAAGATCACCAGAACAAGGGTATTGAGTAATACCCTGATATTATGAGGATCGAATATTTGAGGTGTATCCGCTGCCAGTATGGCCAGCACAACAACCGGCACCAATGCCAGTATGGCGACAAGTGCAGTTGGCAGATAAGATAAGGGGATTGCCCTCATAGCACCCCGACATCGCGCATCAGGTCAAGCGTTGGGCGCAACTCTGCCAGCCGGGTGAGATCAATATCAGGCGGTGACACACTGGCCAGAGATGGCAAACCTGTTGGTGGCTCTACCCCTCTCACCAATGGGATCTCATAGGCTTCTGATGCGAGAAAAGACTGCACTTCACGGGTATGCAGGTAACGAATAAAATTTATCGCGGTTTCATTCTGACTTAATGCCAGTATGCCTGAAGCATTAACCAGACAACCGGCGTCATTCTCAGTAAACGCCAGCTCGACATTGGCATCGGGCTTCCCGGATTTCAGCCTTAAGGTGTAATAATGATTGGCAAAACCTATATCGACTTCACCTCTTTCTACCGCCATCACGACGCCGAGTTCACCGGCATAACTGGTCGCCCGTTTACTGACACCGCGTAACCAGCTCGCTGTTTGCAGATCACCTTTGAGTAGACGCATTGCCGTAACAAAAGACTGAAAAGAAGCATAAGCCGGTGCCCAGCCAATTGATAACTTGCTATCCGCAATTGCCATAATATTTTTGGGGATCTGCTCTGCACGAACACGCTGCGGATTATACGGTATGGTACGAATCCGACCTGTAACCGGTGCCCACTGAGGATACCTAAATCCAGCTTTAAGGTGTTGGGTCAGGTCTTTAGGAAGGGGCTGAGCCAGACCTTGCTCACTAACCAGACCAATAGCACCGGAGTCTACCGCCCAGAACAGATCGGCCCGGCGAACACCGGCTCTGGCTTCAGCCACTATGGTATTGGCCAGCGCCGCTGTTGCTCCTCGCCTGATGCGCAAATCAAGTGCGGGGTTACGCTCCCGAATCGCATCTAATACCTTTTCATACAAGCCGCCTTCGCCGCGTCCGAGGTATAAGGTTAACTGACCTTTGAGCAGTGGTAACTGCTCAACAGATACAGCACTGACCCGGGACTCAGCAAACGCCCTTGTCAGAGGAATACTACTAAGTGCACTGGCGGCAACCAGGCCCTGAATAAAGGTTCGGCGCTGCACTTAAAACACGTCCCTGCTCTGACTTTGAGCCTGTTGCAGCAGTGTGCTTGCCTTATCCAGCTTAACCTGCATGGTGCTCACCACCTTGCGAATTTCCTCTACATCAGACTGGTTTTTCAATGCAAGGGGCAGTGTCACATTAAAGTCTTTTTCAAGTGATTCCACCAGTTCCGCATCCTCTGCAATCAGGCGCCCTTCCAGACCTTCGAACAGATTGAGGTATGTGTTGTGTACGATGTCGGTGGCTTGCTGCGGAAGTTTCTCTGCCGCTTTAGCCACAACCCGATCAAGACGATGCTTTATTTCGGCAAGGATCTGATTGGGCTCGGTGAGCTGGTTATCGTTTCCCCGCTTTGCAAGTTTACCTTGCTGTTGATACTGCGCGGCCAGTTTTACGGCACCAAGGGCCTGCCATAAACTCTGCTCCAGTTTTTGTTGTTCCTGTCTTATTACTGCAACAGGTTTTTCTTTCGCTATGCCATCCTTTACGCCAAACAGACTTTGCCAGATAAGGGCATATACAGGAACATAATTGGTTTCAATGGCCGCGTGAAAATCAACGGCTTCCCAGTGCTCAATCAGTTCCTCTGAGTTTACTCCGCCTTTTCCTTTTGCTTCATAGGTGCCAACCATCCCGTCAACTTTGCCGATCAACCAGTCCACCTCTTGCGCATACGTTGGCAAATGCGTTTGAAGTTGATTGACATGGTCACCAATAGGACCGTTAGCTGTTACAGGCGAACTGGCCAATAACATGCTGATTCCCATACTCAGCGCAAGACGTTGAACGGCCGAATGTTTTAGCAGCATAATTTGTTACTCCGAAAATACGTGGTTTCGCAAATGATACTTATTATCAGCAAACAGTTAAAGTACTTCCGGAGTAGTATTTGTAATCAAATGTGGGTAGCGACCAAAACAGAGCTGTGCTTAAACCAATCTTGACATATAAAAACAGGACATAATCGCCACCAACGACTATATCCTGTGCTTTTCTTTACCAGTGACAAAAGGGGCTTTGTCAGGCTGTCATACTAGTTAATTTGCTTGTGTTGTTCCGCAAGGTACAACCATGTATCAATTACGGTATCCGGGTTCAGGGAAACACTGTCAATGCCCTGCTCTACCAGCCAGGCGGCCAGATCTTCGTGATCTGAGGGGCCCTGACCACAGATGCCGACATATTTACCTCTTGCTTTAGCAGCTTTAATCGCCATGGATAACAGTATTTTCACCGCTTCATCACGCTCATCAAACAAATGGGCGATCACGCCGGAGTCCCTGTCGAGTCCCAGTGTTAGCTGAGTTAAATCATTTGAGCCAATAGAGAAGCCGTCGAAGATATCCAGAAATTGATCTGCCAACAGCGCATTGGATGGCAGTTCGCACATCATGATAACACGCAGACCATTTTCACCTTGTTTCAGGCCTTGCTCTGCAAGCAACTCAATAACTTTGCGGCCCTCTTCAAGCGTTCTGACAAAGGGGATCATTATCTCAACATTGGTCAGTCCCATATCGTTGCGCACCCGCTTGATGGCTTCACATTCCAATGCGAAACAATCACGGAAATCTTCCGATATATAACGGCTTGCACCACGAAAACCCAGCATGGGATTCTCTTCATGAGGTTCATACTGAAAACCACCCACCAGATTAAAATACTCATTAGATTTAAAATCTGACATGCGCACAATAACCTTCTGGGGCGAGAATGCAGCACCAATTGTGGCAATACCTTCAACCAGTTTGTTGATATAAAACTCAACCGGGGAGTCATAACCCGCCATCAGGTCATCAATTTCAGCTTTTACATCTTCGGGCTGTTCATTGTAATTAAGCAGTGCCTTGGGGTGTACACCAATCATGCGATTGATAATAAATTCAAGTCTGGCCAGGCCCACGCCTGAATGGGGCAGACGGGCAAAATCAAACGCCCTGTCGGGATTGCCCACATTCATCATGACTTTAAGATCCATATCCGGCATCGCGTCAATTCTGGATGTGACCACATCAAAGTCCAGCACATCGCCGTAGATATAACCCGTATCTCCTTCGGCACAGGAAACCGTAACTTTGTCGCCATTGTGAATGCTGAGGGTGGCGTCACCGCACCCCACTGCAGCAGGGATGCCAAGTTCCCGAGCAATAATAGCTGCATGACAGGTGCGCCCGCCCCGGTTTGTGACAATAGCGGAAGCCTTTTTCATAATTGGCTCCCAATCCGGATCTGTCATATCGGTGACCAGTACATCGCCTGGCTGGATCTTGTTCATCTCATCAATAGACCCCAGTACTTTGGCCTCACCGCTGCCAATCTTATGGCCTATTGCACGGCCTTCACAGACGATATTGGCTTCGCCTTTTAACTGAAAGCGTTCGATGCTTTGTGCATCATCACGGCTGCGAACAGTTTCCGGGCGTGCCTGAACGATGTAGAGTTTGCCATCGGTACCATCTTTAGCCCATTCGATGTCCATCGCGCGCTGATAGTGCTTTTCAATAATCTGAGCCTGTTTGGCCAGTTCCATCACTTCAGCATCGCTAAGAGAGAATCGATGGCTGTCAGTAGCTTCTACATCAACAATATCAACCTGCTTACCATGACTGGCATCAGCAGAGTAAATCATCTTCTTCAGCTTGCTGCCAAGGTTACGACGCACTACGGCAGGCTTACCCTTATCCAGAGTCGGTTTGTGTACGTAAAATTCGTCCGGGTTTACGGCACCCTGTACAACCATTTCACCGAGGCCGAAAGAAGAGGTAATAAATACTACATCCTCAAAGCCTGATTCTGTATCAATGGTAAACATGACTCCTGATGAAGCGCAATCTGAGCGCACCATGCGCTGGATACCTGCTGACAACGCCACGCCTTTGTGGTCATAACCCTGATGTACCCGGTAGGAAATCGCGCGGTCATTAAATAAAGAGGCATAAACGTGTTTGATGGCGATCAGCACATTCTCATAGCCTTTTACATTCAGGAAGGTTTCCTGCTGACCGGCAAATGACGCATCGGGCATATCTTCGGCTGTGGCCGAAGAACGCACTGCGAAAGATGCTTCACCTCCGGCTTCCTGTTGCAGTTGATCAAAGGCGCTTTTGATCGCAGCTTCCAGTTCAGGCTGAAAAGGCGTATCGATAATCGACTGGCGGATTTCGGCACCGGCTCTGGATAATGCATCCACATCGTCTACATCCAGCGCATCCAGTGTTTCATGAATACGTTTATCCAGACCGCTTTGCTCAAGAAACTCGTTAAACACCTCAGCAGTCGTAGCAAAGCCTCCTGGTACCATGACACCGGCATTGGCCAGATTGGAAATCATTTCACCCAGGGACGCGTTCTTGCCCCCCACCTTATCCACATCATGCATGCCTAATTGCTGATACCACAAGACGTATTTCTGCACTTCGAGCTCTCCTGACTAAATCCGTGAATTCAAAGCCATTGAGATAACAACTGACTTTTATCGCTGGGGATTTTAGAATGCCGGTAATAACAAAGTAAAATTTTATTTATTTTCGTAATAAATTTACAACATTGTTAAGGAATTGTTTTGCGTACTGCTTACTATATTTCAGACGGAACGGCCATTACTTCGGAAGTTTTCGGGCATGCTTTATTGTCGCTATTCCCCACAGAATTCAACCATATCACGATTCCGTTTGTAGAAACTTCAGAGCATGCAGAACGCGTAAACAAGAAAATTGCAGAGACATTCAGTGAAAGTGGTGAACGCCCTTTGGTGTTTTATACCATCGTTAATTCACAAGTGCGGGAAATCGTCTCAAACTCAGTAGGGATCAATTATAACTTTCTCGACCAGTTTGTTGCGCCATTAGAGAAAATAATAGGTATTCCGGCTAAACCGGAAAAACACCGCACTCACAGTATTCATGAAAAAACCTATGATATTCGTATTGAGGCGGTTAACTATGCTTTAGCCAATGATGATGGTGCCAATACGGATAATTATCATGATGCAGACATTATTCTGGTGGGCGTGTCCCGCTCAGGTAAAACACCCACCAGCCTCTATCTGGCGTTACAGTACGGCATTAAAGCTGCCAATTACCCTTTTACCGAAGAAGATATGGGCGATATGCTTAAACTGCCGCCCAAATTGCGACGTTTCAAGCAGAAGCTGTTTGGTCTGACGATTAACCCTGAGCGACTGCATCAGATCCGTTCAGAGCGCCGCGCCAACAGCAAATATGCATCAATGCGACAGTGTCGTATGGAACTGCGTGAAGTCGATAACCTTTACCGCAGGGAGAGTATCCCTTTTCTGAACAGCACCCGTTATTCCATAGAGGAAATCTCTGCCAAGATCCTGGCTGAAACAGGGCTGCAGCGTAAAAAGTACTGATTTCTGGCGATATGTTTCGGGAGCTTAGCAGGATAATGAAATGATTGAGGGCGATACTGTCATGTATCGCCCTCAATTGTTCCGAGAAGATGATAGCTGTCTTACGCCTTTAAATGGTCGGCGACCAGAAAAGCCAGCTCCAGTACCTGATCAGCGTTTAATCGCGGGTCACACTGCGTCTGGTAACATTCCGCCAGGTCTGCTTCGCTGATTTTATATGCACCGCCTGTGCACTCGGTAACATGCTGGCCTGTCATCTCCAGGTGAATACCTCCGGCATGAGTACCTTCACTCTTGTGTGCCTGGAAGAACTGCTGGATTTCGCGCAATATCGCGTCAAAGTTCCGGGTTTTATAGCCACTGGACGCTTTGACCGTGTTGCCATGCATGGGATCTGAACTCCACACCACTTTACGGCCTTCCTGTTTAACCCTGCGCAGCAATTGGGGTAGCTTATCTGCAAGATTATCGGCCCCCATTCGGGTTATTAAGGTCAGACGGCCAGCCTCATTGTGAGGATTCAGCGCATCAATAAGACGGATCAGTTCATCTTCCTGCATACCAGGACCGACTTTCACACCAACAGGATTATGGATCCCCCGGAAAAACTCCACATGAGCATGATCAAGTTGACGGGTGCGCTCTCCAATCCAGAGCATGTGCGCAGAACAATTATACCATTTCCCGGTCAGGGTATCGTTACGGGTCAGAGCCTGCTCATAATTTAGCAGCAATGCCTCATGAGAAGTAAACAAGCTGGTTTCGTGTAAGGCTGAATTATTCGCGGAGTTTATCCCCACCACTTCCATAAAGGACAACGCATCCTGGATCCTCTGGGCGACATCCTGATAGCGATCTTTAAGTGGATTATTTTCTACAAAGGCCATATTCCAGCGGTTCACCTGATGTAAATCAGCCAGGCCTCCCTGAGCAAAAGCTCTGAGCAGGTTAAGAGTGGCTGCCGAACGATGATAAGCCTCTATCATCCGTTGTGGATCCGGTTGGCGTGACGCATCGGTAAAATCAAAATTATTAATAATGTCGCCCCGGTAACTGGGTAATGAGACACCATCAATGGTTTCGAGATCACTGGAACGGGGCTTTGCATACTGCCCGGCCATGCGTGCGACCTTGGTGACCGGACAGCGCCCGGCAAAGGTCAGCACAATAGCCATCTGTAGGATCACCTTAAAGGTATCGCGGATCTTCGGGGCATTAAACTCATCAAAGGATTCAGCGCAATCACCTCCCTGTAACAAAAAGCCCTTACCCTCAGCCACATCACCGAGTTGACGGTAAAGCTCGCGAGCCTCAGCCGCAAAAACCAGGGGGGGATATTTCGCCAGGCGCTGCTCTGCATCCTTGAGGTGTGTTTGATCTTGATAGGTTGGTTGTTGTTGAATAGGCAGCTTACGCCAGCTATCGGGTTGCCACTGAGTCACGTATATTCCTTAAGTATCTGGGTGAAATCCACTATATTCAAATATCGGACACTGGAATTTACGAGTTCTGAAAGAAAACTTCAATCAAAGATACGTCTGAATTAGGCGATTTTGTTCTGTATCGGTCACAATCCGAACATTACAGGAAAATACCTGTGTCAGAAGCGGTTCAGTAAGCACCTGTTCAGGAACGTCATCGGCCACGAGTTGACCTTGATGCATAAGCCATATCCGGCTGGCATAACGTTCAGCCAGATTCAGTTGATGGTGACTCATTACCAGCATATTACCCATTTGGGTGAGCCTATTCAGTAGTGCACAAAGCCTGTGTTGATGAGAAAAGTCCAGCCCCTGCACAGGCTCGTCGAGTAATAGTAGCGCCCTTCCCTGCTCTATTGCCGGCCATACCTGCATCAGACAACGGGCAATCTGTACACGACGCTGTTCGCCGCCGGAAAGCTGATTGAGTGGGCGCTGCATAAAATCTGCGATATTCAGTGCCTGTTCAAGACTCTCTGGTACGGCTCGTTCAGCACAGAAAAAGTTCAGGCTTTCCTTTACGGTCAGGGCAAACACGCTTTGTTGACTTTGCTCCATCAAACAGCGCTGACTGGCCAGCTCTGCAGGCGCGTAATGAGTGAGATCGCGACCATCGAGCCATAAATTCCCCTTATCTGGCGCGATCAGACCGGCTAAGAGGTTTAACAGACTGGACTTACCAGAGCCGTTCGGCCCCAACAAATGCACCGCATCGGAAGATATCAGATCAATACTCAGGTCGCTGACCCGATTCGCAAGAGAAATTCCTTCGGCTCTTAGCATGGTTAGCGCTCCGCCAGCTTGACAACAGAGTACAAAAATACCGGCCCACCCAGAGTGGCAGTAAGCATTGACACCGGCACGGCGACGCCACCAAAGAGATCGGAGACCAGAATGACCAGCAATAGCAGTATGGCGCCCAATAAGGCAGAAGCCGGTAAGATAAAGCGATTGTCATAGCCAAAGAAATTGCGCAATAAGTGAGGCACCAACAGGCCCACAAAAGCGATGGAGCCAGCCAAAGATACTGCAACCCCCACCAAAAAGGCGCTGGCCAACAGCATTCTGGGGTAGAAGCGGCGAATATCCAGGCCGGCAAGATGTGCAGAACGCTGCCCCAGATAGAGCCAGTTAAGTGCACGGCCCTGAACAACCAGATACAGGAGTAACACACACACCGGTGCCGTCGCCATTAACACTAATTTCAGACTGGCCTGGTGCAAACTGCCAAGCAGCCAGAAGGTCAGGTTACGCAACGATTGTGCATCCGTAAAAAAATACAGCCAGGCGATCACACCACCACTCAGCGTTGAGATGGCAATGCCTGCGAGAATCACACCGCTGCCGGATACCAGACTCAGGCGCCTGGCAATCAGATAGATCAACAAGGTAGACAGTAAAGCACCGATAAAACTGAACAGGGGAAGGCCATATTGGAGCAATGCTGCACTCAGACTGCCGCCCATCAACAGATAAATAGCGGCGAAAAGACTGGCACCGCTGGTAATACCTATAATGCCAGGGTCAGCGAGTGGGTTTCGCAACATGACCTGCAACAGCGCAGAACTCGCTGCCAGACTCGCGCCCACCAGTATGGCACAGAGCACCAATGGTAAACGAAGGTGCAACAGAATTTGCCGGTCTACAGCATCGGTCAATTGCAGATCACGCAACAGCACAAAAAGCGCCAGGGTAATCAGGATAACGAACAACAGGCTCAATAGCCTGGTGCGATAAAACATCAGTCTTTGCGAGCCCTGAGTTGTTGTATCAGTTTGTCACAGCCCTGCTCAACCAGATCCAGAACCAGATCAAACCCCCGACGTCCACCATAATAGGGGTCAGGCACTTCTTTTTGCTCGTGGCCGGTGTACTCAAGGAAAAGGTGTACTTTATGCTGAAATTCTTCAGGACAGCGCGCCAGCAAATCCGCATGGTTGGACTGATCCATTGCCAGAATCAAATCGAAGCGTTCAAAATCATCCGCAGCCACAGCACGCGAACGCTGACTGGTGAAATCGTAACCACGTTTAATACCGGCTTCACAGGTGCGCTTATCCGGCAGGCTGCCCACATGGAAACCTGAGGTGCCGGCAGAGTCAATATGTACCTTTAGTTTTGAATGGGCCGCTTTTTGCTGGAAAATGGCATGGGCTGTAGGTGAACGGCAAAGATTCCCGAGACAGACAAAAAGTACTGAATAGTCACCCTGAGACATGCAAAATTACCACCGTGAAAAAAAGGGGCCCTACTATGTCAGAATTCCTCTGTCAGTCAAGTTACCCGGCAGCCTACCCTTGCTGCAGGACGTGAATCCGCTTTTCAAGGGGGGGGTGACTGCGGAACCATTCCGCTACAGCTGTCTTACCACGAATGCCAAAAGCCATTAATGATCCGTCAAGTCGCGACTCCTGACTGTATTTGAGTCGCTGCAACGCAGCGATCATCTTGTTTCGGCCCACTAATGAAGCTGATCCTGCATCGGCACGATATTCTCTATGGCGGCTTAACGCCATAACGATAACACTGGCCAATATGCCAAAGACCATTTCCAGCACAAATACCGTTGCCATATATGCAAGGAATCCGCCCTGATTGTTACTCCCCCGCATGGCATTGGCGATAATACGGGCGAAGAAAATCACAAAGGTATTGACCACGCCCTGCAGTAAGGTCATGGTCACCATATCACCATTGGCGATATGGCTGATTTCATGGGCCAGTACACCTTCTATTTCATCTTCACGCATATTTTCCAGCAATCCTGAGGAGACTGCGACCAGGGCGTTATTGCGACTCGCCCCCGTAGCAAATGCGTTCATATCGGCAGAACGATAAATAGCCACTTCCGGCAGGCCGATACCAGCTTGTCTGGCCAGCCTTGCTACGACTGAAACCAACCATTGTTCAGTGTCATTATCAGGTTTTTCTATAACCCATGCACCAGTGGATCGTTTGGCAATCCATTTAGACATCAGCAGGGAAATAAATGCGCCACCAAAGCCGAATATACTGGCGAATACAAGTAAACCGGCATTGCCCCGCATATCCAGGCCAAACAGTGGCATCACGATATTCAGTACGATACCCAGCACCAATACAACAGCCAGGTTGGTGGCGATAAACAATAAAATACGTTTCATCATCTTACTCCAATGACAGCAACTGAATATCTGCTGGTGCAATGCAGCAGGGCATCTGTTAACAACAGTATATTGGGCTGAAGTGGCTATTTTTCAAACTTAAACTGTCAGCAAATATTTCCTGGCCAGGGCCGTGTGCCTGACTTGTTTTGGTGTGGTGGGTATACTGCATCATTGCCGAAGTCGATCAGGAAATATCTATGCGGTTACTAATGTTAAGCAGCTCTAAAGATGGAGATAACGGGTATCTTGAAACTGCACGTCCGATTATAAAACAGTACCTCAACAACATCGATGAATTGTTATTTATTCCCTATGCAGGCGTCACCCTGGGCTGGGATGAGTATACCGCTAAGGTTCAGCACGCCCTTGCGGATATTAAAGTTTCCGGTATACACCAACACAGCGATCCGAACACTGCAATTACACAAGCCAGAGCCATCGCAACTGGCGGAGGAAACACCTTTAATCTGCTTAATGAACTTTACAAGCAGAAGCTGATTGCCCCTATACAACAGCAGGTAAAAAACAACACGCCTTATATTGGCTGGAGCGCCGGTGCCAATATTTGTGGTAATAGTATTCGCACCACCAATGATATGCCCATCATCGCCCCCCCTTCGTTTGATGCTCTTAACCTGGTTCCTTTGCAGATAAACCCTCATTACAGTGATTATCAGCCGCCGGGTCATAACGGAGAAACCCGCGCACAACGACTGGCGGAATTTATGGTTTTAGAGCCAGCCATGCCCATCATCGCGATCCGTGAAGGCGGAGCATTGCTACGCGACGGCAACCGGTTAACGCTTATTGGGCCTCATACCGGTGTACTGTTTAAAGCCGGAGAACAACAAGAGATTGAATCCGGTGAAGACCTTTCCTGGCTTTTAGAGTAAGAGGCATTGTTATGAAAATTGTTGAAATCAATCATCCGCTGGTCAAGCACAAGGTAGGCCTGCTACGCAAAGATGGCATCAGTACCCGCGAGTTCCGTCAACTGGCAAGTGAAATCGGCAGCTTGCTCACCTATGAAGCCACTGCGGATCTGGCGCTTGAAAAAACGCCCATCCAGTGTTGGAGCGGTGAAATTATGGTGGACCAGATTCAGGGTAAAAAAGTTACCATCGTACCCATTTTACGTGCAGGACTGGGAATGCTCGATGGTGTGCTGGAACTGATCCCCAATGCGCGTATCAGCGTTGTAGGCATGTACCGGGATGAACAAAGTCTGAAACCGGTGTCCTACTTCCAGAAACTCAGTGCGGACCTGGATCAGCGCCTGGCGATCATAGTCGACCCGATGCTGGCTACCGGTGGCTCAATGATTGCGACCATTGATTTGCTCAAACAGCATGGCAGCAATCACATTAAAGCGCTGGTATTGGTGGCCGCACCGGAAGGTATAGCCGCGCTGGAAAAAGCACATCCTGATGTGGAGTTGTATACCGCCGCCATTGATGAGCGTCTGAATGAGCACGGCTACATATTGCCCGGCCTGGGCGATGCGGGTGACAAACTCTTTGGCACCAAGTAACGGGAATTACACTCATAAACAAATTCACAACATGAAGCATTTATTCTTTCGTTGTATTTGATTAAAACTCAGAGCAAAGGCGTCAGGTCAAGGTACTGCTGAGAGGATTCAGGATCATTGAGACGCGGGATATAACCCAGAAACGGTGCAGTGAGCCTGTGTTTAAGGCTTTCCAGATTGCTTTTTATATCGGGCATATCCAGTTCGATCTGGTTGGCAACCCAACCTGCCAGTTTGAGACCATCTCTTTCTATGGTCTCTGCACTAAGCACAGCATGATTGAGACAGCCCAGACGCATTCCAACAACCAGAATCACTTCCATTTTTTCCTGCCGGGCGAAATCTGACAGATAACAATTCTGATCCAGTGGCAAGCGCCAGCCCCCGGCCCCTTCAGTAAGTATAAAATCAGGGTTAAGCTTCTCTAGTTCTGCGTAGTGCTGATGCAATGCTGACAATTCTATAACCCGGCCCGACTGCTGAGCAGCAATATGTGGCGCGATAGCCGGTTCAAAGGCATAGGGATTGACCTGTTGATAGCTCAGCTCAATGGTAGAAGCAGCCTGCAATGCAAGTGCATCTGCGTTTCGCAGTTCTTGTGAAGACCCTGAACAACCGGAGGCCACAGGTTTAAACCCAACAACCTTAAAGCGACGACTGGCGAGCTGCTGCAGCATACTGACAGTCACAAAGGTTTTACCCACTTCGGTATCGGTGCCGGTGATGAACAAGCCTTTCATGGAATGCATTTATCCTTATTGTTTCTCTAGTCTTAAAAAGCCAACCTCATAACTAAGTGGCAAGCCTTTGTGCTGAGCGTGTTTCTCTGCGTAAATTTTATCGAGCTGTCGTAACTGCTTACGGGATAAGTGAGAAGCGTTTTGCTCCAGTAGTACGCCGGCGCCAATATCTTTAATTGAATGCAGTACATCAAAAACATCTTTATGCCAGCTGGTAAAGCGTTGTTGAAGCGGGTTGCAGATAAAACCTGCACTGATTGCAGCGGTACACATGGTATTTAATGATTCAAACGTATTGATATGGGCCGATTCGCCTAACACCTGCCAACTCTGATTCAGTTCCGTTAATGACCCCTGCACCATAATAGCCAGGGTTCCCCGGCCTCCGGTTTTCATTACCCTGAACAGCTCTGACAACACCTTGTCCAGTGGTTGACACCATTGTAACGCCATCGATGAGAATACGCTGTCGATACACGCCTCACCGAGGGGCAAATATTCCGCATCGGCGACAGTAAAATGGGTGTTCTGTAATGGGCAGCGCTGGCGTGCCAGCTCAACCATTCCTCCGGCAATATCCAACCCCAGTACCTGATCGGCGGTTTTTGCCAACTGTGAGCTAGCCCTGCCAGTACCGCATCCCAGATCCATAACGATTCCGCCGGTATTTGTATGCATCAGCAGCGCCGATTGGGCAATCTGCCACTGCACCCTGGCCAGTTCATCATAACGACTGGCGGCTTTGCTGAACTGTTGAGCGATTCTGGCTTTAACATCAGATTCAGCAAACATCTTTCAGGCCTTTTGCCAGAGCACGTATCAGTTGCCTGATTTCATCTTGTTCGTGTATAGAAGACAAGGTAACGCGTAACCTCGCGCTACCTTCAGGAACCGTTGGTGCACGCATGGCACCAACCCAGAAGCCTTGTGAACGTGCGTATTCTGCAACCTTAAGAGTCTTATCCGAGCGACCAATAGCCACTGGCTGAATAGCCGTATCAGAGAAGCTGACAGGAAGCCCTTCTGATATAGCCTGTTCACGGAATAGCTGAATATTCTCAGTTAGCTTATCCCGGCGCCACTGGTCCTTATGAACAAGTTTAAGACTGGCCAGTGTCACCTCTGCCATCAAAGGTGACATAGATGTGCTGTAAATATAATGGCGGGCGAAATTAATCAGATATTCATAAAGCTGAGTGCTCAGGGCTACAAATGCGCCGCTTGTTGCCACGGCCTTGCCAAAGGTTCCCATCAGCAACGGCAAAGCCAGTTGACTCAGTTTCCCGGCTTCAATGGTGCCCGCTCCTGACTGACCCAAAACACCAAATCCATGTGCATCATCCAGTAACAGCAGCGCATTTGCCTCAGAAGCCAGTTCAACAATGTCCTGAACCGGCGCTTTGTCGCCATCCATACTGAAAACGCCCTCTGTCATAATAAGGGTATCTTCAGCATCTTTTTGTATAAGCCTGCTTAGATGGGCTACATCGTTATGGGCAAAGCGCTTTAATCGGGCCTGACTGGCAAGAGCGCCATCGAGCATTGAAGCATGGCTGAGTTTATCTGCCAGAATCTGGCCACCATGGCGCATCAAAGTCTGAATCACAGCCTGATTAGCACTAAACCCTGAATTGAACAGCAATACCCTGTCACGTCCAAGGCGTTGACATAAATAATCTTCCAGCCGTTGATGGCTGACGGTATAACCTGTTACCAGGGGTGAAGCTGTACTACCTGAATGAGTATGTTGTGCCGCATCACAAGCAGCCTGTCTGAGGGCTTGTGATTGGGCAAGGCCAAGATAATCGTTGGAGGAGAAATTGTAATACCAGTGGCCATCAATCTTTACCCTCCCCGCCTCACTCTGCTCAATCAGGTGCTGTCGGCGATACAGGTGCCGCGCAGTTCTGGCCGCCAAATCGGCGGCAATAAATTGAAAACTCATGTTTTATCCGGCAATAATCCCTCTAACTAAAGGGGGATTGAATAAACTATGGCCGAGACCAAAAGAACTCAGGCGCTGGCATCATAAAAGAGCGCATCGGTTTGCTGACTATTCAGTGTGTCCATTAATACCGCCTCATGAGCTTCATCGGAATACTCCCGGCTGCGTTCGGTATTGATTCCCAGCTTTTTAAACAGCTGCACATCTGAGTCCTCCTCAGGATTTGAGGTAGTGAGGAGTTTACAGCCATAGAATATTGAATTGGCGCCGGCAAAGAAGCATAGTGCCTGCATCTGTTCATTCATCGCTTCGCGCCCGGCGGAGAGTCGTACATGGCTTTTAGGCATCATGATGCGGGCCACAGCGATGGTGCGGATAAATTCAAACTCATCCAGATCTTCTACCTGATCCAGAGGTGTCCCTTCTACTTTAACCAGCATGTTGATCGGTACACTCTCCGGTTGCTGCTCCAGATTCGCCAGCTGCACCAACAAACCAGCACGGTCATTCGCACTCTCACCCATACCGACAATGCCGCCGGAACATACATTCATTCCCGCCGAGCGTACATTTTCCAGCGTATCCAGACGATCCTGATAAGTGCGGGTACTGATGATTTCGCCATAAAACTCCGGCGAGGTATCCAGATTGTGATTGTAGTAATCCAGCCCCGCATCTTTTAGCATCATCGCCTGTTCCCGGCTTAACATGCCCAGAGTCATACAGGTCTCCAGCCCCAGTGATTTAACGCCTTTAATCATTTCCATCACATAAGGCATGTCTCTGTCTTTGGGGTTACGCCAGGCAGCCCCCATACAAAAACGGGTAGAGCCAGCCTGCCGGGCCTCTTTAGCCCGTTCCAACACCTTTTCAACTTCCATCAGCCGCTCTTTCTCAAGCCCGGTATCATAACGGGCGCTCTGCGGACAATATTTACAGTCTTCCGGGCAGGCACCTGTTTTAATCGACAGCAAAGTACTGACCTGCACTTCATTAGGACTAAAATGCTGACGATGAACCAACTGCGCCTGAAACAACAAATCATTAAAGGGTAGCGAGAAAAGTTCACGTACCTGTGCTGTGGTCCAGTCGTGACGGATTTGAGCGGATGCCTGCATTGGGGATTCCTTTACTTCATTATTTAGCTCCAGTAGTCTAAGCGCGAGCACCGACTTGTCAACTTGTTTCCTTTTTATAACTTTACAACTGGTTAAATAATAATCATGGATTTATCCTTCGATCAACGTCATATCTGGCATCCTTACACCTCGGCAATCAATCCACTCCCCTGTTATCCGGTAGCCCGGGCCGAAGGTGTACATATTGAATTAGACAGCGGAGAAAAGTTGATTGACGGCATGGCCTCCTGGTGGGCGGCGATTCATGGTTATAATCACCCCCGGCTAAACCAGGCTGCACATCAGCAAATCGACAACATGGCCCATGTTATGTTTGGCGGCCTGACCCATACGCCTGCCATTGACTTATGTAAAAAGCTGATTGAAATGACCCCGAATGGTCTGGAAAGAGTTTTCCTGGCTGACTCAGGATCGGTTTCGGTTGAAGTGGCGATGAAAATGGCGCTGCAGTTCTGGGCCTGTCAGGGCAATCAGCATAAAACTCGGTTTCTGAGCCCGCGTAATGGCTACCACGGCGATACTTTCGCTGCCATGTCGGTGTGTGATCCAATCAATGGCATGCACAGTTTGTTTTCAGAGGTGCTCAGTCATCAGATCTTTGCACCGGCTCCGCAAACCCGTTTCGATCAACTCTGGAATGAAGATGATATCGCGCCGCTGGCCCAGTTGATGGAGCAGCATCATCATCAGATCGCCGCGTTGATCCTTGAGCCTGTGGTACAGGGAGCGGGTGGCATGCGCATCTATCATCCGGAATATTTGCGTCGCTGCCGTCAGCTGTGTGATGAGTACGATATTCTGCTGATCTGCGATGAGATCGCCACCGGTTTTGGCCGCACCGGTAAGCTGTTCGCCTGTGAGCATGCGGATATCAGCCCGGATATATTATGTCTGGGCAAGGCGCTGACAGGCGGCTATATGACCCTGGCTGCAACCCTTTGTACTGAAGATGTCGCAGTAGGCGTTTGCCAGGGCAGCCCCGGAGTATTTATGCACGGCCCCACTTATATGGGCAATCCACTCGCCTGTGCGGTGGCTAATGCCAGCCTGGATATCATCCGGCAGGGTGACTGGCAGAAACAGGTCACGGCTATTGAAACTCAGCTTAAACAACAGTTGTTGCCTATCATCGAACTGGATGCGGTAGCCGATACCCGGGTGCTCGGTGCTATTGGTGTAGTGGAAACACACCACAGCGTTGATGTTGCCGCCATTCAACAGCATTTTGTCAGTCAGGGGGTATGGATCAGACCTTTTGGTAAACTGGTATATATTATGCCGCCCTATATCATTTCACCTGAACAACTGGAGCGGGTCATCATTGCCATTCAAACTGCGTTGCAGGAGCCTTAGCAGGTTTTAGCTCCTTAAAGCTTTGAGTTGTCAGTGAAGAGCGTTACGCCTTTGCATCACTCATGGTCAGTGGAGGATCAGATAAACTCCCAGATGAGCCAAAGCAGACTGGCCAGCGTGACGATAAAAAGAAAAAACAGGTTCAGCCACAGACCATCGTTGCGCCGTCGCGCCCGTTTAGCCCGTATCATCAGGGCGACAGCGCTGAGGACAAAACAACACCCAAGCAGAATCAGCAACAGCATCGTCATGGGGGCATCCCAGAAGTCCCGGCTGTCCACATTTCTATAATCAAAAAAGCCGGGGGCTATCTCAGGGCGGGCGTAATGAAATACCAGCATGGCAATAACAAATAAACACCAGCCGAGGATCACACCAATACTGAGAATCCTATATAATGTATCCTGTTTTGCTGGTAACTGACGGCGATCTGCGCCGTTCCAATGTTTATCGTCTTTATTCATCATCGATTTTTGCTTGAGTCTGCCAGCCAGCCAAGTAAGATTACAGCCCTTATCCGGCACAGGTACATATATCTATCTTATATACTACGTGTGTCCGTGGTAACTTTAAATATCACCATTTGATATAATTTTTCGAATTTTCAAATAATTATAGAACACAATAGCAGGATCCCTGCGCGGGATCTCACGGAGAGGTTAAATGGCGCATACCCCAGTAGTTGATATTCTCAAGGGCCAGCACGATGAGGGCGCAACCGTTACGGTAAAAGGTTGGGTGCGTACCCGCCGTGATTCCAAAGCCGGGCTGTCTTTTATCGCTCTGCATGACGGCAGTTGTTTCGACCCTATTCAGGTGATAGCCCTTAATAGTCTGGAGAATTATCAGCAGGTGCAGAAACTGACTACCGGATGCTCTATTGCAGTAACCGGAACCGTAAAAGCCTCCGAAGGTAAAGGTCAGGCGCTGGAGATTGACGCCGCTGAGATTGATATTACCGGCTGGGTGGAAAATCCAGACACCTACCCGATGGCCGCTAAGCGCCACAGCGTTGAGTTCCTGCGTGAACATGCGCACCTGCGTGCCCGTACGAATGTGATTGGAGCCGTGACACGTATTCGTAACTGTTTATCACAGGCTATTCATCGTTTTTTCCACGAGCGCGGTTACTTCTGGATCAGCACCCCTATTGTCACTGCCAGTGATTGTGAAGGCGCAGGAGAAATGTTCAGGGTTTCAACCCTGGATATGCTTAATCTGCCCAAAGATGATAAGGGGCAGGTGGATTTCTCACAGGACTTTTTCGGTAAAGAGGCTTTTCTGACGGTTTCCGGGCAGTTGAATGTAGAAACCTTTGCCTGTGCCATGTCTAAAGTCTATACCTTCGGGCCTACATTCAGGGCAGAGAATTCCAACACCAGTCGACATCTGGCAGAGTTCTGGATGATTGAGCCGGAAGTGGCCTTTGCTGATTTAAGTGATATTGCCCAATTGGCTGAAGAAATGCTCAAGTACGTGTTCAAAGCCGTGCTCGAAGAGCGCGCTGATGATATGGCGTTTTTTGCCCAGCGCATCAATAAAGAGGCTATCAGTCGCCTGGAAAAAGTGATTGGGCAGGATTTTGTACGTATGGATTACACCGACGCTATCGATATTCTGCAAAAATCCGGCAAAAAGTTTGAATTCCCGGTGGCCTGGGGCGTGGATCTGTCATCAGAACATGAACGTTATCTGGCAGAAGAGCATGTTGGCGCACCCATCATCATGCAGAACTACCCCAAAGACATTAAAGCCTTCTATATGCGCATCAACGATGACAATAAGACCGTGGCGGCCATGGATGTACTGGCGCCGGGCATTGGCGAAATCATCGGTGGTTCACAGCGTGAAGAACGACTGGATGTGTTTGACCGGCGTTTAGAAGAAATGGGCCTGGATAAGGAAGACTACAGCTGGTATCGCGATCTGCGCCGCTATGGCACCGTGCCACACTCCGGTTTCGGACTGGGCTTTGAGCGCCTGGTAGCCTATGTGACCGGTATGCAGAATGTGCGTGATGTGATCCCCTTCCCACGCGCACCCGGCAGCGCCAGTTACTGATCAGTCATTCAGCCGTTTATTTCTGCTTATCAAAGAGAAAACAAAAACGGGCCGTTAAGGCTCGTTTTTTATTCACCCCAAAGCTCAAAATACTGTCGACTGTCTTTAGGCTGTTTAGGCAAGGCTTTTGTGACCGGGGTACCCAGATATAAAAAACCAAGGATTTCGTCCTGTTCGGCTAACTGCAGAGATTTTTTCACTTCATCGTTTTGCGCATAGTTGCCGGTGCGCCAGATACCGCTGAAATCCTGTGCCACGGCGGCCATCTGCATCGCATGTACCGCACAGGCGGTGGAGGCCACCTGCTCTATCCATGGGACTTTGTTATGTTCCTGATAGCGGCAGATAGCGATGATTACCATTGGCGCTCTTAATGGCAACTGGGATGCTCGCTCCACATCTTTTTCAGACATATCGGTGTTTATGGCGGCCAGTTCGAACACCTCGCCTAGCTTACGCAGCCCTTTGCCCTGACAAACAATAAAACGCCAGGGGGTCAGGCCCATATGGTCAGGGGAGCGAAGAGCGGCCTGCATAATGTTCTCCAGCGCCTGGCCTTTAGGAGAAGGTGCCTGTAATCTGGGTTGGGAGGAACGCGTCAATAACAAATCCAGTGCTTGCATAAAGGGATATCCAGCTAGATGAAATGGTTTAAACTACACTAAAACATGCCATCTTAACCCGCAGGAGTAAACCGCAAAATATCCGTTATGCATTCAGATAAAGCGAAAAAAAGTGGCAACCTTCATCGGCTTTTTGCAAAGTCCGGGGGCAAAACCAATGAAGACACTGCCAGGTTGATCAAAACCTTTGCCGGAGACGATCACAAACGCATTGCCAAGCTGATTCAGGCCTGGCTTGTAGAAGACGAAAAAGATAAGCCTAACTAGCAGGCAGTGACTGGTTTATCTGTGCAAGCGCCAGAGCAGGATCTTCAGCCTGGGTAACGGGTCTGCCGATCACCATGTAATCGACCCCGACTTTAAGCGCTTGCTCTGGCGTCATCACCCGTTGCTGATCACCTAATGCCGCACCTTCAGGCCTTATTCCCGGAGTAACCAGTTTAAACCCTGAACCAAATTGTTGTTTGAGGCTTTGTGCTTCATGTGCGGAGCAGACAACGCCGTCAAGTCCTGCGCTATTTGCCAAACCAGCCAGATGGCTGACCTGCTGCGCCGGCGTCACCCTGATACCGGTTTCGGCCAGGTCCGCTTCTGACATGCTGGTCAGCACCGTGACACCAATCAATAGTGGACGCTGTTCGCCAAATTCATGCAGGGCGTTTCTGCTTGTTTGCATCATTTTCGTACCGCCACTGGCATGCACATTGACCATCCATACTCCCAGTTCAGCCGCGGCATAGCAGGCTTTTGCCACTGTGCTCGGGATGTCGTGGAATTTAAGATCCAAAAATACATCAAATCCTCGTGTTACCAATTGCTTAACCAGTGCCGGGCCAAAATAGGTAAACATTTCCTTGCCCACCTTTAACCGGCAGGAATCAGGATCTACACTGTCGACAAAGCTCAGTGCTTTATGTTCCGAATCAAAATCCAGTGCCACTACGACTTTTGGGTCTTTCATTTATTCTCCATCCAGCCCTTTTATCGGCTTTACCACACCCCACTTCTTACAGGAGGGACATAACCAGTGTATTTTCCGGCCTGAAAAACCACAGGAAACACAGCGGTATTTAGGCCGTTGTTCAATTTGTTCGTGAATCAGTTCCTGCAGCATACTCAGGCTGAGCCCAACCTGCTCACCACCATCCTGCTGTCGATACTGGGAAATCAGCGTCTCGAAGCCTTTCATTGTAGGTTTTTCACGCAGTTGCCTGAGTAAAAATTCGGAAGCCTGCTGCAAGTGCCCTTGCTTGGCCAGCAGCCGTGAACGTGCAAGGTAGGCGGAAGCGCACTGCTGATAGTATTCCTCCAGCAGGGCTTCAAGCTCTGAACTGTCCCCCAGTTTTTCGGCGCACTGTTCTAATAAGGGTACGGCTTCGCTTAGCCAGGTGACATCCCTTAGTGGTACTTCTTTAAGATAGATCTGAGCTTGTTTGTAACTGTGCTGTTCAATGGCCATCTTACCCAATGCCAGCCATGGCCGTACTGCATGCTCATCGGAAAGTATGGCTTTTTGCAGTGACTTTTCTGCTTTTTCAAACTGCTGTTTTTTGAGATATACTTCTGCCTGTTCGCAATAAAAATGTGATACCCGTTCACACAGTTCCAGGCTATCACCATGACAGTCCACCATTTTTTCTGCCAGCTCGATAGCCCGCTCCCACTCCTTCGTACTCTGATAAATATTGAACAGCTGTTGCTGAGCATCGAGAAAATATTTATCACTGTCCAGCAATTGCAGAAACACAGCCTCCGCTCTTTCGAGAAACCCCGCTAACAGGTAGTCGCGCCCCAACTCTTTCAGGGCCTGCTGTTTCTGTGTATCTGAGAGCTGCTCTTTATCGACCAGATTCTGGTGCACTCTGATGGCTCTGTCTAACTCGCCACGATGACGAAAGAAATTTCCCATGGCGATATGAGTTTCCACCGTATCGCTGTCAATATTGATCATCTTCATCAGGGTATCAACAGCTTTATCCGGTTGATCGGATAGCAGGAAATTCAGTCCCCGATAATAGTGACGGGAAAGAATGCTGGATTGTTTACGCTGTGCCTGACGTACGCTGTTGCGACCCATTACCCAGCCATAACCTGCAGCTACAGGCAAAAGCAGAAACAGAAGTTCAAGCATGGAGCTCAGGAGCCCGGACTGGTATTAGCTGTCCTGGTTCTGCGACGAACCTTGAGGCGGTACCCCATAAACCACAGCAGCCATATAGCCACGGTGACGGCGACACCACCGACAAAACAGATAGCCATCAGCGCAGAAAGCGGCAACTGACTTTGTGCTATCAGGTAATTGACCCGTATCAATTGGTCATTTTGTGCACCAAGGGCCAGCGCAAGAAGAAACACCAGCAAAGCAAGCAATAACGCCAATATCAGTTTCAATGGAATCTCCTACAGGCCGCGCAGTAATAGATTTCAGCGCGGCAGGGAATACAGATGGTTGATTATACCAATGAATTGCATAGAAAAAAAAACGGCATTCTTAAAAAGAATGCCGTTTGCTATTCGGTAATGATTAATGGGTCAGACCGACGTTAACTCTCTCCCTGAGCTCTTTACCGGGTTTAAAGTGCGGTACGTATTTGCCATCCAGCTTAACCGTTTCCCCCGTTTTAGGGTTACGACCCACTCTGGGTGCACGATAATGCAGTGAGAAACTGCCAAAGCCGCGGATCTCGATTCGCTCCCCCTTCTGAAGGGTTTGCGCCATCTGTTCCAGCATTTCCTTTATTGCCAGCTCAACGTCCTTAGCAGGAATATGTTGAGACTGTTCGGCCAGTCTTTCGATTAATTCCGATTTGGTCATGGCAACCTCATTGTCCTGGTAAAGCCCTTACCGTTACCGATGAAGTGAGGGAGGCCAGGACGGCCTCCCGTCCTTTTACTCTTCGCCTTTCGCAGCTTTAAAGGCTTCTGCCATTGCACTGCCAAAGCCACCTTCGTCCTGCTGGTTTACTTTCTCAATCGCTTCTTTCTCTTCCGCCTGGTCTTTTGCCTTCACAGACAAGCTGACTACGCGGTTCTTGCGATCAACACCAACGAACTTGGCCTCAATGTCTTCACCGACATTTACTACTTCAGAAGCATCGTCTACACGATCACGCATCAAATCTGCTGCACGAATGTAACCTTCAACTTCTTCAGCCAGTTCAACTGTTACGCCCTTAGCGTCTACAGCGGTAACCTTACCAACAACGATAGCACCTTTCTTGTTATCTGTCAGATACTTATTGAAAGGATCTTCTTCGATTTGCTTGACGCCAAGAGAGATCCGCTCACGCTCTGGATCAACCTGCAATACGATAGCGGAGATTTCATCTCCTTTCTTGAATTCACGTACAGCATCTTCACCTGTTTTATTCCAGGAAATGTCAGAAAGGTGAACCAGACCATCAATACCACCATCAAGGCCGATAAAGATACCGAAATCAGTAATGGATTTGATCTTACCAGATACTTTGTCGCCTTTATTATGCGACTTGGCAAACTCTTCCCATGGGTTAGGTTTGCACTGTTTCAGACCAAGAGAAATACGACGACGTTCTTCGTCGATTTCCAGAACCATAACTTCTACGGTATCACCCAGGTTAACAACCTTAGACGGATGGATATTCTTATTAGTCCAGTCCATTTCAGATACGTGTACCAGACCTTCTACACCGTCTTCGATCTCAACGAAGCAACCATAATCAGTCAGATTAGTGACCTGACCACTCAGACGGGTACCTTCCGGATAACGATCGGCAATTTCTGTCCATGGGTCACTGCCCATCTGCTTCATGCCAAGTGATACGCGGGACTTCTCGCGATCAAACTTAAGGACTTTAACCTGTATTTCATCGCCAACATTGACGATTTCGCTGGGGTGTTTAACACGTTTCCAGGCCATGTCGGTAATATGCAGCAGGCCATCTACGCCACCTAAGTCAACGAAGGCACCGTAGTCAGTCAGGTTCTTAACAATACCTTTAACTTCAAGCCCTTCTTCAAGGTTGGCCAGCAACTGCTCGCGTTCTGCACTGTTCTCAGCTTCGATAACAGCACGGCGGGAAACCACGACGTTGTTACGTTTGGCATCCAGCTTGATAACTTTAAATTCCAGCTCTTTACCTTCCAGGTGAGTAGTATCACGAACAGGGCGCACATCTACCAAAGAGCCTGGCAGGAAGGCGCGTACGGCATTCACTTCGACCGTAAATCCACCTTTCACCTTACCATTGATCACACCAATGATAGTGGCTTTCTCATCATAAGCTTTTTCTAACTCAACCCAGGCTTCATGACGCTTGGCTTTCTCGCGGGACAGGATGGTTTCACCAAAGCCGTCTTCCACCGCATCCAGTGCCACATCAACGGTATCGCCAACCGCGATTTCCAGTTCGCCTTCAGCATTTTTGAACTGTTCGGCAGGAATGGCACTTTCAGACTTGAGACCCGCGTCTACCAGTACGATATCTTTATCGATAGCAACAACAGTGCCTTTAACAATGGCACCGGGACGGGTTTCAAGTTGTTTTAAACTTTCTTCAAAAAGTTGAGCAAAATTTTCAGTCATAGTTTGATTAATTTACATATTGACATCCACTCAGCACTCCCGCTAATGTGGGGTTGTTCGTATTGGCTCGTACCTTCCTGGCCCCGAGCAGTTTTTACATCGTTTTTAACTGTTATGGAGTTTCTTTTCTACAAATTCCACAACAGTATCAAGCACTTGCTCCACTGTCATTGTTGTGGAGTCAAGCACCAGCGCATCTTCAGCCGCTTTCAAAGGAGCAACAGAACGGTTCATATCCCGCTCGTCCCGCGCCTTGATATCGGTCAAAAGGCGGTCAATGCTAACATCGCGCCCCTTATCTTTCAACTGCTTATAGCGCCTGCTGGCACGCTCTTCAGCGCTTGCTGTGAGGAATATTTTTGCCTCTGCTGACGGGAATACCACTGTGCCCATATCACGGCCATCAGCGACCAGGCCAGGCGCTTCTCTGAACGCTCGCTGACGACGTAACAATGCTTCTCTGACTCTGGGTAATGAGGCGACCTGTGAAGCCAGAGCACCGACTTCTTCAGTGCGTATGCTGTCGCTGACATCTTCTCCTTCAAGGATAATCCGGGTCTGCTCATCCTGTATATCAAAATTCACATCCAGTCCCGATGCCAGAGGCACAAGCCCAAGCTCATCCTGAGCATCTATCTGATGATGCACTGAGGCAACCGCCAACACCCGGTAGATGGCCCCGCTGTCGAGAAAATGCCAACCCAGTCTCGCTGCCAGCATGGTACTGACTGTCCCCTTACCCGCGCCACTCGGTCCGTCGATTGTTATGACAGCTGCTGATTGCATCTTTTCTCCCAATTCTGTCGAGGCTGAAATCGCGCGCAATTATACGCCTTAGCCAGTGATAAGCAATTTAAGTAACGGAACAACAGGGAAAATGGGGAAGTATACCTTCCCCGGGGGATCTCAGGCTTTCTGATTACAGCCTCAATTATGGCTGATTCTGGCCAACTGGTGAAAATAGTCGGGAAAGGTTTTCGCGGTGCAGCCAGGGTCATTTATTACCACGGCAGTATCACTCAGCGCCACCAGCGAAAAGCACATGGCGATGCGATGATCATTGTAGGTGTCTATCTGTGCTTCTTTTAACTGCGCCGGAGGCGTGATTTCAATAAAATCATGACCTTCGACCACATGAGCACCCACTTTACGCAGTTCGGTTGCCATCGCATGCAACCTGTCCGTTTCTTTGACCCGCCAGTTATAGATATTGCGGATAGCCGTCGTTCCCTGAGCAAACAATGCCGCAGTGGCAATCGTCATGGCAGCATCGGGGATGGCATTCATATCCATATCTACGGCGTGTAAGTTGCCCCGCTCCACTTCAATATAATCGGCTCCCCAATTAACCACTGCGCCCATGGCTTCGAGCACCGAAGCAAAGTGCTTGTCACCCTGAATACTGTCACGACCTATACCGGTGACTTTTACTCTGCCTCCTTTGATTGCTGCGGCAGCAAGGAAATAGGAAGCTGAAGACGCATCTCCCTCGACCAGAAACGTACCCGGAGAACGATATTGCTGTCCTTCACTGATTACAAATCGCTCATACTGATGGTTTTCAACCTGCACACCAAATCGGTTCATGGTATCCAGAGTGATATCAATATAGGGTTTGGAAACCAACTCACCAGCAATCTCTATTTCTATTTCGCTCTTTAGTAAGGGGGCTGCCATCAGGAGCGCAGTCAGAAACTGACTGGAAACACTGCCATCCACAGTTACTTTGCCACCGGCTAAGGTTTTGCCATGAATCTGTAATGGTGGAAAGCCGTTATTTTTCAGATAACGGATGTCTGCACCGAGCTGCTGAAGGGCTTCAACTAATGCGCCGATTGGTCGCTCTTCCATACGAGGTTCGCCGGTAAGCTCAAATTGCCCCTGCGATAGTGCCAGTGCTGCGGCCAATGGACGCATTGCCGTTCCTGCATTACCCAAAAATAAACACTCAGGCTCCATCGTCCTGAAGGCTCCGCCCAGGCCTTTAACCCTGCATTGAGTTTTGTCCTCATTGAGTTCGTAACTGACGCCCAATTGCGTCAACGCCTTTAGCATATGACGAATATCTTCGCTGTCGAGCAAATTGGTTAACAGGGTCTCTCCTGAAGCCAGCGCAGCCAGCAACAGGGCCCGGTTTGACAGGCTTTTGGAGCCCGGCAGGTTGATTTCCCCATCAATACGGCTAATAGGGTCAAGTCTGAGTTGTTCCATCAGCCCATTTTCCTTTCAAAATCTTGCATAAACTCCACCAGGGCCTGCACGCCGGCAACAGGCATCGCATTATAAATACTTGCGCGCATGCCTCCTACACTCCGATGTCCTGCCAGGGCTGTTAAACCGGCTTCTTCAGCCTGTTGCAGGAACGCTTTGTCTAATTCCGGATTGTGCAACTGAAACGGCACATTCATTTTTGAGCGGTAGTCGCGGTGGATAGCATTGAGGTAAAAATCTGAGCTATCTATGCACCCATACAATAACGACGATTTATCCGCATTTCGTCGCTGCATTTCTTCCACACCGCCTTGCGCTTTGAGCCATTTAAACACCAGCCCGGCTAAATACCACGCAAAGGTAGCAGGGGTATTAAACATTGAGCCCTGACTGGCTTGCAGCTGATAATCAAAGATGGATGGAGTCTGTTTTCTAGCCTGCCCCAACAGTTCATCTTTAACAATCACTACTGACAAGCCAGAAGGACCGATATTTTTTTGTGCACCGGCGTAAATCAAGCCAAATCGGGAGATATCCAGAGGAGAGGACAATATAGTAGAAGACATATCGGCCACCAGTGGCACATCACCAGTATCCGGGATCTGCTCAATGGCAATGCCATCAACGGTTTCATTCGGGCAATAATGGAAATAAGCGGCCTTAGGATCACACTGCCAGTCACCCCTGTCAGGCATCCGTTTAACACCATCCACTATCGTAGCTTCAGCCACCTGATTTACTTGCAGATATTTTCTGGCTTCAGTCAGTGCAGCTGAAGACCAGGAGCCCGAAACCAGATAATCGGCGCTGGCCGATTCCTTGCTCAGGTTCATGGGTACTGCCGAGAATTGACCACGGCCACCACCGTGAGTGAAAAGTACCCGGTATTGCTCTGGGATGCTTAGTAAGTCCCGCAGGTCGGCTTCCGCTTGTTCGGCCACTTCTATAAAGGCTTTACTGCGATGGCTAAGCTCCATGACTGAACAACCATGGCCCTGCCAATCGAGTAATTCTTCTTTGGCCTGCTCCATTACCGGCTCCGGCAACATGGCAGGGCCGGCACAAAAATTATATACCTTGCTCATTGATACTCTCAAAACAACAAACGAGCAGCCCGGATGATTAACCGGACTACCCGTTGTATACCTATTTAAGAGGATGTGACCTTCTTAGCGAGGTTTTATTCCTCCGGCTCAATCTTCTGTCGTTATTGTGCCGTCGTTGTTGTTAGCGTCGGTTTGCTCACTCTGCTGCCCCTCTGCCTCCAGGCCTTCTTCTTCTGCCAGGGCATCAGAGGCATCCACCTCTTCTATTCGTTGTAAGCCGACCACGTGCTCATTTTCACCGGTACGGATCAGGCGCACGCCCTGAGTATTACGGCCTACCGTTGACACTTCGCTGACCCGGGTACGCACCAGTGTGCCCTGATCACTAATCAGCATAATTTCGTCAGTTTCATCAACCTGTACCGCACCGACCACTGCACCGTTACGTTCTGATACTTTGATCGAGACAACGCCCTGAGTGGCACGGCTCTTAGCCGGGTAGTCCTCCAGCGGGGTGCGTTTACCGAAGCCATTCTCGGTCACGGTGAGTACTGCACCCTCACCTTGTGGCACAATCAGAGACACCACTTTCTGGTTATCCTGCAGACGAATACCACGCACACCGGTTGCGGTACGGCCCATTGGTCTTAAAGCTAATATTTCGTCACCGGTTTCCGGGTCGATTTTGACCTGGCCGGTCTCCGAATCCCGCACTTTCTCATTAAAACGCACCACTTTTCCGGCATCGGAAAAGAGCATGATATCACTCTGACCATCAGTCAGAGCCACGCCGATCAGCTCATCGCCATCATTCAGATTAACCGCAATAATGCCACTGGCACGCGGGCGGGAATACTGACTGAGTTCAGTCTTTTTGACCGTACCAAAGGCTGTGGCCATCAGTACATATCTGTCATCGACAAATTCGCTGATGGGCAGCATGGCGGTGATACGTTCGTTTTCTTCCAGCGGCAGAATATTCACTATCGGCCGCCCTCTGGCATTACGTCCGGCCAGCGGTAAGCGATAGGTTTTAATCCAGTACAAACGGCCACGGGTAGAGAAACACAGAATATAATCATGTGTGTTAGCTACCAGCAATTTATTGATGAAATCTTCATCTTTCATTTTGGTGGCAGACTTGCCTTTACCGCCACGCTTCTGGGCTTCATAGTCGGCCAGACGCTGATACTTCACATAACCTTCGTGAGATAAGGTCACTACCACTTCTTCACGCTCAATCAGATCTTCAATATCAATGTCATGACTGGCCGCAGTGATTTCGGTGCGTCGCTCATCACCGTATTCATCACGGATTTTTTCCAGCTCTTCACGAATCACTTCCATTAAGCGTTCCGGGCTGGCCAGAATATGCATCAGCTCCGCGATAAGTTCCAGCAGCTCTTTATACTCTGCCAGGATCTTGTCATGTTCAAGGCCTGTGAGCTTGTGCAGGCGTAGTTCCAGAATCGCCTGGGCCTGGGCTTCTGTCAGGTAATACTGACCATCGCGAATACCAAATTCCGGCTCAAGCCAATCGGGTCGCGCAGCATCAACACCGGCGCGCTCAAGCATGTCCGCTACATCACCCAGCGCCCATCCCTGTGCAACAAGAGATGCCTTAGCGTCAGCCGGACTCTGTGAAGCTTTGATCAAGGCAATAATCGGATCAATATTGGCCAGTGCAACCGCCAGGCCTTCAAGGATATGAGCCCGGTCTCTTGCCTTGCGTAATTCAAAAACTGTACGACGGGTAACCACTTCACGGCGGTGCAATACAAAGCATTCAAGAATTTCTTTAAGATTGAAAATCTTTGGCTGGGTATTATCCAGCGCCACCATGTTAATACCGAAAACTGTCTGCAATTGCGTCTGAGAATAAAGGTGATTCAGCAGTACTTCTGCCGACTCATTGCGCTTTACTTCAACAACAATGCGCATACCGTCTTTATCAGACTCATCACGCAGCGCAGAGATGCCTTCAATTTTCTTTTCTTTAACCAGTTCAGCAATCTTCTCAATCAAGCGAGCTTTGTTCACCTGATAGGGGATCTCATTGACAATAATGGTTTCTTTCCCATTATCTTCAGTTTCAATCTCTGCTTTGGCTCTGAGATAAATACGTCCACGACCGGTACGATAGGCTTCTTCTATGCCCTTGCGACCACTGATCATGGCTGCGGTAGGGAAATCCGGGCCTGGAATATGCTGCATCAGTTCTTCAATACTGATGTCAGGGTTATTGATCAACGCAATGCAACCCGTGATCACTTCTGTGAGGTTATGCGGCGGAATATTGGTGGCCATACCCACGGCGATCCCCGAGGAACCGTTGACCAGCAGATTAGGCACTCGCGTCGGTAATACTTCGGGAATCTGTTCCGTACCATCATAGTTTGGTACAAAGTTAACCGTTTCTTTTTCCAGATCAGCCAACAAATCATGGGAGATTTTGGCCATTCGAACTTCGGTATAACGCATTGCCGCAGCAGAATCACCGTCAACGGAACCGAAGTTGCCCTGACCGTCGACCAACATATAACGCAGCGAGAAAGGCTGCGCCATACGCACGATCGTATCGTAAACCGCCGAGTCACCATGAGGGTGATATTTACCTATCACGTCCCCCACCACACGGGCTGATTTTTTATACGGCTTGTTAAAGTCGTTTTTCAGCTCATTCATGGCAAACAGCACACGTCTGTGCACCGGCTTCAGACCATCACGAACGTCAGGCAGCGCTCTGCCTACTATGACGCTCATGGCATAATCCAGGTAAGAGCTTTTCAGCTCATCTTCTATATTAATGGGGAGAATTTCTTTGGCGCGATCAGTCATATACAGCCCTGTTCCCTTTTTATAATCTACATCTTCCGGTCTCGGCTTCAGCAAATGCCGTTAACAGGTTCCGGTAAATTTATTGGTTTCGTTTAGGGTTTTGGTAGCCCGCAATAGTACCACCTAAATTTGCAAATAAATAGCCATCATATAGTGCACACAATGGTTAAATAGTGAACACCAGAGCCTGTTTCAGAGTCACTCAGCCAGAGGCCGATGCCCGGGATACTTCAAAGGCATGCACACTGGCCTGACAATAAACGGGCCTAATCCGGATGATTGCTCTGAGCGGTAATGACACTTATCACTCTGCGCCAGAGTTTTTGGGGACTGGCGCAGCGCTGCAAACTGAAAAAGCGTGCCAACGGACCTGTTTGTCTCAGCCAGCACTAGGGCCTGTTGATCTTTGCTGTATGAATTTTGTTCTAATTAAACGCTTTTTAATCGAGGCACAGCGTTGAAGGCCTAATGGATTAAGTCGAAATGCTGCAACAAAGAGTAAAAAGCGTTTAAGATGAATCCGAAGGACAGCGTTTGTGCGGCATTTCTACTGCTTCAGCTCTCTTTCATGTAGAGCAACTACACTACAATCGTGCTTCATTGTATAAATACCGCACAACTCGCTGCAAAAACATACAGTAAAGATCAACAGGCCCTAAGGTTCAACAGACTATTCAGGTCTATCTCTGCTCACAGCAGATGTTTATACTAAACAACATATTTTTTAGCGGACAGAGCATGCAATGACGCAACAGAACGTTACTTCAGAGGGTCCACAACAGAATGTGGACCAGCAGGAAATTGATAAGTTTTCAGCCCTTGCGAGCCGCTGGTGGGATCTCGACGGAGAATTTAAACCGCTGCATCAGATTAACCCGCTACGACTCGATTTTATTAGCCTGCACAGTCAGGGACTGTTTGCTAAAAAGGCTCTGGATGTGGGCTGTGGCGGCGGTATTCTGGCAGAGAGTATGGCGGCACAAGGCGCGCAGGTAACGGGTATCGATATGGCCAAAGACGCGATTGACGTGGCCAGACTTCATGGTTTGGAAACGGGTGTAAAAGTCGATTATCAACTGTCCACAGTAGAAGATTTTGCCGACAAATTTGCCGGGCAGTTTGATCTGGTCAGTTGCATGGAAATGCTCGAGCATGTACCGGACCCCCAATCTGTAGTGAACGCCTGTGCCAGGTTGGTTAAGCCCGGGGGACAGATATTTTTTTCCACTTTGAACCGCAATATAAAGTCTTATCTGATGGCGATTGTGGGGGCAGAATACCTGCTTAACCTCGTTCCAAAAGGCACCCATCAGCACAGTAAATTTATCCGTCCCAGTGAATTGATGAGCTGGCTGGATAACACAGATCTGTTATGTCGGCATATTGAAGGCCTGCATCTGAACCCGTTAACCGGTGATTACTATCTGTCTGACAAAAATGTAGATGTAAATTACCTGCTTCATTGTCAAAGGGCTGAGGATGAGTAATTTACATCGGCCACACGCCTTTTTGTTCGATCTTGATGGCACATTGCTCGATACGGCAAGGGATATGGGGGAAGCACTGAATCTGCTGCTAAACCAATATGATTTGCCGCAGCGCGAATACAACGAATACCGTCCTATCGCTTCTCATGGAGCTAAGGGAATGCTTGGCCTGGGGTTTGGTGAGCAACTTCAGAACTTTGACTATGAAACTCTGCGCGCAGACTTTCTGGCCTGTTATGCCAACCAGTTAAACACTCATACCCGTTTGTTTGACGGGGTGGCGCAACTCATAGATGGAATACAGCAAGCCGGTTTACCCTGGGGGATCGTCACAAATAAGCCGGAACACCTGACTACCCCGCTACTACAACATTTTCCGCAGTTACATCATGCGGATATCGTTATTAGTGGCGATACACTGCCTCAGCGCAAACCCCATCCGGCACAATTATTTATGGCGCAAGAGCATCTGGCTATCGAACATGGCAACATTTGGTATATTGGCGACGCAGAGCGGGATATCCTCGCCGCCAGTGCCGCTTCAATGGTCCCGGTTCTGGCAGAATATGGGTACATATGTCCCAGCGAACTGCCTCACCAGTGGAAAGCTTCCCTGCGTATCAGTCAACCCGAACAGCTTCTGCGGTATATTGGTTAACACTACCCTGGTGTGTTTGCCAAACCAGATGGTTAAAAAAGCGCCTTTAGATCTTATTTGTATAGCAATTTAAGTTTTTGGAAGTAAATATTTTATTGGTTAAATATCCCCTTTTCGCCTATTGCATTCCTGAATATGGCTTGCTGTTCGCCACTACTCAGTGAGTCGCTACTAACCTGTTTAATGACTTGTGTCTGAATGATGAATAAAACACCAGATATTGGGTTGCATATCACCTAAAACCTCACTATCTTGTGTCTTGCTGTATGTGAGCTTAAGACTCACATGTAGCAGATTTTCCTCCGCGCAGCTCACTGATGCTGCGCCTAAAGTACGCTAAACAGACAACAATAAGACGGCTACCGGCATGAATAATACGCTTCTCGTTACCAAACGCTCTGGCGAACAAGAGCACCTCGATCTGGATAAAATTCATAAAGTCATTACCTGGGCTGCAGAGGGATTGCAGAATGTGTCCGTCTCTCAGGTTGAGATAAAAGCTCACATTCAGTTTTATGATGGCATTAAGACCTCAGATATTCATGAAACACTGATTAAATCAGCAGCCGACCTGATCTCAAAAGAAAGTCCGGATTACCAGTATCTTGCTGCCCGGCTGGCGATCTTCCATCTGCGTAAAAAGGCATATGGGCAGTTCGAGCCGCCGGGGCTTTATCAGCATGTGGCCAGAATGGTAGACAAAGGCAAATACGATCATCATTTGCTTGAAGATTACACGCAGGACGAATTCGAACAAATGGACGAGTACCTCGACCATTGGCGTGATATGAACTTCAGTTATGCCGCCGTCAAACAGTTAGAGGGAAAGTATCTGGTACAAAACCGGGTCACCGGCGAAATCTATGAAAGTGCGCAGTTCCTGTACATTCTGGTGGCGGCCTGTCTGTTCGCCAACTATCCCAAAGAATCCCGGATGAGCTACATCAGACGCTTCTATGATGCCGTGTCTAAATTTAAGATTTCATTACCAACGCCTATTATGTCGGGCGTACGCACACCTACCCGGCAGTTCAGTTCCTGTGTGTTAATTGAGTGTGGTGACAGTCTGGACTCAATCAATGCCACTGCCAGCGCCATTGTTAAGTATGTCAGCCAGCGTGCAGGAATAGGTATAAACGCCGGGCGCATTCGTGCATTGGGAAGCCCGATTCGCGGTGGTGAAGCCTTTCATACAGGGTGCCTGCCCTTTTACAAGTATTTTCAGACAGCGGTTAAAAGCTGTTCTCAGGGGGGCGTACGTGGTGGCGCAGCGACCCTGTTCTATCCATTGTGGCATCTGGAAGTAGAGTCTCTGCTGGTGCTGAAAAATAACCGTGGCGTAGAAGAAAACCGGGTGCGCCACCTGGATTACGGTGTGCAATTTAACAAGCTCATGTATCAGCGCCTGATCAAAGATGAACATATCACTCTGTTCAGCCCCTCTGATGTACCGGGCTTGTATGATGCTTTTTTTGCCGATCAGACTAAATTCGAGCAGTTATATGTTCAATATGAGCAGGATCCGGCTATTCGTAAAAAACAGATTAAAGCGGTTGAGCTGTTTAGCCTGTTTATGCAGGAACGTGCGAGTACCGGGCGAATCTATTTGCAGAATGTAGATCACTGTAACACCCATAGCCCTTTTGATCCTCAGGTTGCACCGGTACGTCAGAGTAACCTGTGTCTGGAAATAGCCTTACCCACCAAACCACTTGAGCACGTTAATGATGAAAAGGGTGAAATAGCACTCTGTACCCTCTCTGCATTCAATCTTGGTGCCATTGAGAGCCTCGATGAACTGGAGGAGATGGCTGAGCTGGCGGTCAGAGCCCTGGACAGCTTGTTGGACTATCAGGATTATCCCGTACCGGCTGCCTATAATGCGACCATGGGCCGGCGTACGCTGGGAGTGGGCGTTATCAATTTTGCGTATTACCTGGCTAAGAATGGCGTTCGTTATTCTGATGGCAGTGCGAATGGCCTGGTGCATCGTACGTTTGAGGCTATCCAGTATTATCTGTTAAAAGCATCAAACAACCTGGCCAGAGAAAAAGGCGCCTGCCCGAAGTTTAATGAAACGACCTACGCCAAAGGCATTATGCCCATTGACAGTTATAAAAAGGACCTTGATGGGATCTGTAACGAGCCTTTGCACTATGACTGGGATGGGCTGAGAGAGAATATCCGGCAGCATGGCCTGCGTAACAGTACTTTGTCAGCACTGATGCCATCGGAAACGTCTTCACAGATCTCTAACGCAACCAATGGTATTGAACCTCCACGAGGGCATATCAGTATTAAATCCAGTAAAGACGGTGTACTGAAGCAAGTCGTACCCGAGTACGACAAACTGAAGAACCAGTATGAACTGTTGTGGGATATTCCTTCTAATGACGGTTACCTGCAACTGGTGGCGATCATGCAGAAGTTTGTCGATCAGACCATATCAGCAAATACCAGTTACGATCCCGGTAAGTATGACGGTGGTAAAGTTCCTATGAAGCTGTTGCTTAAAGACCTTCTTACGGCCTATAAGCTGGGGGTGAAAACCATGTATTACCACAATACTCGTGACGGTGCGTCGGATACGCAGGGAGAAATGACTGCCAAAAAAGCCGAACGTCCGGCTGTAGAGGCGGTGATCGAAGAGGACGATGATTGTGCAGGTGGCGCCTGCAAGATTTAATGTGTATCAGGTATTGGTAGTGCTCGTTTAGGACACTACCAATGGATTTTCAGAACAACCAAATCGAATAATCAATGAAATACACCACCTTTAACCAGAAAGTTTCTAATCCGCTCACAGAGCCGATGTTCTTCGGCAACCCAGTCAATGTTGCCCGTTATGATCAGCAGAAGCACAATATTTTCGAGAAACTGATCGAGAAGCAAATTTCTTTTTTCTGGCGTCCTGAAGAAGTCGACGTGAGTAAAGACCGGGTTGATTTTCAAAAACTGACAGACTCGGAAAAGCATATTTTTATTTCTAACCTGAAATATCAGACCTTGCTCGACTCGGTACAGGGGCGCAGTCCTAACATTGCGTTTTTGCCGATTGTGTCATTGCCAGAGCTGGAAACCTGGATTGAAACATGGTCATTCTTCGAGACCATTCATTCACGTTCCTATACGCATATCCTGCGTAATCTGTTTTCCGACCCCAGTGACGTATTTGAAGATATTGTCCTCAATGATGAGATCAAGCTGCGGGCCAGTGATATATCACGTTATTATGATGATCTTATCTTTGCCACGCAGTTATGGCAGACCCAGGGGGAAGGCAGGCATCACGTAGATGGCCAGGATTATCTGATCAACCAGCGGGAACTGAAAAAGAAGCTTTACCTGTGCATGAATTCGGTAAACGCCCTGGAAGCCATACGTTTTTACGTTTCTTTTGCCTGTACCTTTGCCTTCGCGGAACGCGAAATGATGGAAGGTAATTCCAAAATTATCCGTCTGATTGCCAGAGATGAAAACCTCCATCTTACCTCAACCCAGCATATTCTTAACATCTGGGCCCGGGGCAAAGATGACCCGGAGATGAAAGAAATTGCCGAAGAATGTCACGATCAGGCCAGAGATATCTTTATCAAAGCTGTAGAGCAGGAAAAACAGTGGGCCAGTTATTTATTCCAGCATGGCTCTATGATTGGTCTGAATAAGGATATTCTGTGTCAGTATGTGGAATTTATCGCTACTCACCGAATGTCAGCCATTGGCATGGAGTCACCTTTTGAGGTCACCACTAATCCCCTGCCCTGGATGAACAATTACCTTAATTCCGATAATGTTCAGGTGGCCCCGCAAGAATCTGAAATCAGTTCTTATCTGGTAGGACAAATCGACAGCGAAGTGAATGCCGATGACTTCGGAGACTTCGATCTCTGAGGACATGGACAAAACCCGGATTATTTATCAGGTCAGACTGGTCAACACCCCAGGCCCCCTCCCCTGTACCAGCAAATGCTCGTTACTGGACAGCCTCGAGTCTCACCAACTCGAAGTCCACTCTCATTGTCGGGAGGGGTTTTGTGGAGCCTGTCGCACCAAGCTGATCCATGGTGAAGTCGAATATATTACCGACCCCCTGGCATATATAGACGATGACGAGATTCTTCCCTGTTGCTGTGTCCCCAAATCTGATTTAGTGATTAAGCTGGGATAAACATCCGGCTTCCACAATCTCTCTACTCGTAAAGGCGGGCCCGTTTAACTTCTATGGTATCTATATACCCATGCCAGGTGGCATATCCAATGAGCGGCATCAGAATAATGAAACCTGCAAACCCGGTCACAAAACCAATTCCAACACTGGTGGCAATAATGGCTGCCCAGATCAACATTGGTATTTTATTACTCCACACTGCATGCATACTGGTCAGCACTGCGGTGGCCAGGTCCACCCTACGCTCCATCAGAACCGGTTGAGTAAATGCACTGATAAAGAACACCAGCAACGTGAAGCCAGCCCCAATAACTGTCCCAAGGGCCAGAAATGGCAACAGGTTTTGCAGATTGTCGTCCAGGTAGGGAGGGTACAGTGCATGGATCAGCGACGCCACTCTCAACCAAAAAATCATCAGAATCGTTAACAGAATACCAAATCCCCATTCATTAACTGCATTACGCTTCACTGCTTTGATGCTATGCCATAAATTGGGTTTATGCTGTTTCGCCAGTTCCCAACTGACATCATAAAGGCCGGCCGCTAAAAAGGGACCAATAAGCATAAAACAAACAATGGATGGCAAAATTACCAGATGCCAACCGGTCAGCGTTACAAGGTAGGTAATCAGCCAGGGAATGGCCGCAAAAATAACCCCATAAATTGCTGTCAGCATCGGAGCCCTGGCTAAGTCTCGCCAGCCCAGAACCAGCCATTTAAGCGGATCACCGGGTTCAAGCTTTTTACAGGGAATCACCCGCCCGATAGCGCTTTCGGATGCAGGGCTGTGAGGTACTTGTTTGAAGGATTCCGACATAGTAACTCCAACATTTTTTATCATTATCTGTGTACTAGCGTACGAAAAGATAAGAAAAACAGGCCAATATATTAGAAATTATTCTTAAAAAAGAAAACGAAACAGTAATCAGCTATATCAAAATGCCATCCCTATAGACAAAGATCTTCTTGCCACACAGTAGAACCCGGTAATACCCTGTATGCCACGTTTTTGCCACCTGATTGTTTCATGAGACAGATTGTAAAGTCCGCTAAACTCAACGATGTTTGTTATGACATCCGGGGCCCGGTACTGACCGAGGCTAAACGCCTTGAAGATGAGGGCCACCGGGTTCTCAAACTCAACATCGGTAACCCTGCCCCCTTTGGCTTTGAAGCCCCAGACGATATTCTTAAGGATGTAATCCGTAACCTGCCTACGGCACAGGGTTACGGCGACGCTCAGGGCATCTATTCCGCCCGTGTGGCTGTAATGCAATACTATCAACAGCAAGGGATTACCAATATCGATATTGATGATGTCTATATCGGCAATGGGGTAAGCGAATTGATTGTTATGGCGATGCAGGCACTGCTGAATAATGGCGATGAAGTTCTGATTCCCAGCCCGGATTACCCATTGTGGACAGCAGCCGTCAGTTTATCTTCCGGTACCCCGGTACATTATCAATGTGATGAAGGCGCAGACTGGTTCCCCGACATTGATGATATCAAAGCAAAAATCACCTCTAGTACTCGTGCCATTGTGTTGATCAACCCCAATAATCCAACGGGAGCGGTGTACAGCCGTGAGTTGTTATTACAGATCATCGAACTTGCACGGAAACATGATCTGGTAATTTTCAGCGACGAGATCTACGACAAAATCCTTTATGACGAGGCCAGACATCAGTGTATAGCTGCACTGGCCGATGACGTCTTCTTCGTGACCTTAAGTGGATTGTCCAAAAACTACCGGGTTGCAGGGTTTCGTGTCGGCTGGATGATGATTAGTGGTAACAAGAAGCTTGGCCGCAGTTATATGCAGGGGCTGACGTTATTAAGCTCAATGCGCATGTGCGCCAATGTTCCCTGTCAGCATGCGTTGCAAACGGCGCTGGGGGGATATCAGAGTATTCATGATCTGGTCGTCTCAGATGGACGTCTGCGCCTGCAGCGGGATGTTGCCTGGCGGATGCTGAACCAGATCCCCGGCATTTCCTGTGTAAAACCCAAAGGCGCTATGTATTGTTTTGCGCGGGTGGATGCTAAAAAATTCAGTATTGAAGACGATGAGTTAATGGTGCTGGATTTATTGCGACAGGAAAAGGTCCTGTTGGTCCATGGTAGTGCATTTAACCTTAAGCAAGGATGCTATTTTCGCGTGGTATTTCTGCCTCATACTGATCAGCTACAAAGCGCGATGGGTAAACTCGAACGCTTTTTTGCCAATTATCAACAGAGGTCTGTATCGTGAAGCCTCAGCAGAGTCATTTTTTCGCCCATTTATCCCGGATGAAGCTGATTAATCGCTGGCCGTTGATGCGTAATGTCAGTACTGAGAATGTACAGGAGCACAGCCTGCAAGTCGCCATGGTTGCTCATGCATTGGCACTGATCCGCAATAAATATTTTCAGGGCGATTTAGACCCTTACCGTATTGCTACGTTGGCCATGTTTCACGATGTCTCTGAGGTCATCACCGGAGACTTGCCGACGCCGGTTAAATATTTTAACCCCGCCATCAGCAAGGAATATAAGAAAATAGAGAGCATTGCCGAGCAAAAGCTGCTGGATATGACTCCTGATGTGTTTCGTGAAGACTACGCCGAGTTGATCGATCATCATCTGCACACTGAGCAGGAGCGTTTTATTATCAAAGCCGCAGATGTCATTTGTGCCTACCTGAAAACGCTGGAGGAACTGGCTGCGGGGAATCATGAATTTGAGCTGGCCAAAAAGAGACTGGATAAAATCCTTAATGCATATCAGGCCGATGAAGTGAATTATTTTATTCAGGCCTATGTTCCCAGTTTTTCGCTCAGTCTTGATGAAATCACTCAGGAGTGAGTATGTCGCAATCACCCTGGCTATCCCGCTTGCACAGTCAACCCGAACGTCACGGCGATCAGCGTTCAGGGTTTCAACGCGATAAAGCCCGCATTCTGCACTCGGCGGCCTTCAGGCGTTTACAGGCAAAGACTCAGGTGCTGGGTGTAGGGATGAATGATTTTCATCGCACCCGATTAACACACTCACTGGAAGCGGCACAAATCGGCACCGGTATCGCCTCACTATTACAACAGAAATTCCCACAACTGGCTGACGAACTGGATCTGAACGACAGCCTGATCGAGGCGCTTTGCCTTGCTCATGATATCGGCCATCCTCCTTTTGGCCATGGCGGCGAAGTCGCATTAAATTACATGATGAGAGAGTATGGCGGCTTTGAAGGCAATGGCCAGACCTTCAGAATACTCACTAAACTGGAACTGTATACCGCTGACGCGGGCATGAATCTGTGCCGCCGGACACTGCTTGGCCTGGTGAAATATCCAGGCTTACTCAGCGAGTTACAGGCACCGTCTCAGCCCGGAAAAGAGCCGACGCCCCCTAAGCTCAAAGATTGGATACCTGCCAAAGGCCTGTTTGACGATGATAAAGAGGTATTTGACTGGCTTTTACAGCCTTTAAGCGAGAACGACAGAACCCTGTTTACCACTGCGGTTCACCAGCCCGATGTACATGCGAAAACCCGTTATAAATCCTTTGATTGCTCGATTATGGAACTGGCCGATGATATAGCCTATAGCATCCATGATCTTGAAGATGCCATTGTTACCGGCATCGTTACCAAAGAGAAATTTATCCGGTTGGTCTATGAACCCATTAAGGCGCTAAATCTGGACGGTCTCAGTCCGGCTATGTACCAACTCACTGAACAGCTATTCAGTGATCGCCATTATCATCGTAAAGACGCTATTGGAGCACTGGTCAACAGGTTTATAACCGCCACTGAAATCGACCGCTCAGACGAGCACTTTGAGGAACCACTGCTGCAGTATAACGCGGTACTCCCACAACCCTTTGCAGACGCTCTGGGACTGTTCAAACAGTTTGTATACGAGCAGGTCATTCAATCATACGAAGTTCAGGTAATGGAGTTTAAAGGCCAACAGCTGGTAATGGCTCTGTTTGCTGCATTTTCTGCTGATCCCATGCGGTTATTGCCGGAAAACACCCAGGCACGATGGATCGATGCAGAAAAGCACCGCCAAGGCATGCGAATAATAGCGGATTATATCGCCGGGATGACCGATGAGTTTGCCTCACGACTGTATAACCAGTTATTTCTTCCAAAAAGTTCCTCAGGCCAGTCACTTAACGGCTTTACATACTAATTGTGACTCACCTGGATAACGTACAATAAAAAAACACTTGCATGTTTATTTATACAGTACTACTGTTTGCACAACCACTGTATAAATAAACAAGGTAATGCTATGGAAGTCATCAAGGCTCTCTCTACAAACCACATGCAAGCGGGATTAGTCGATCTCTCTGTCTATCAGGGTGCGCAATTGTGCAGCATACTCAAACATCGCCAGCAGAGTGAGAAATGGGTCTATTTACTAGCTAATCAGTTACGCTTTAAACGCCAGGGCGGACATAAGATTGCGCTGCCACGCCCTGATGCAGAGACAACTTTTATCTGGCTGGAGAAACTCATTGTGGGTGGACAAGCCGGTACCATATTTGTCGAGAATCTGGTTCTCGATGAGGTTCGCAGAAAACGACTGCTACAGCTGTGTAAGCAGATGGATGTAATACTGGTTAATCTGAACCGCCAAAATGCAGAGAACAACACTCTGGTTTACGGGCCATGGTAGAATGTCGGTAATGAACATTGTAGACGTCTATCAGAAATGAAAGATCTTTGTGATTGTGGCGAACAACGGGATTATCAGGATTGTTGTGGCGCCCTGCATCGTGGTGAGAGCCAGGCTGATACTGCAGAGCAACTTATGCGCTCTCGCTACACGGCGTTTGCCCGGGGCCATGTAGATTACCTGGTTATGACGCAAACCCTGTTGCCGGCAAAAGCCAGTCGCGAGGAGCTGGAACAAGATTTAGCGGCTACCAAATGGCTCAGACTGGATGTGATAAAAAGCCAGAACATTTCATCCAACAGCGCTACAGTAGAGTTTTGTGCCTACGCTGTCGACCTGGCTGGCCGTCAGAAAAAATTGATAAAACACCATGAGTACTCTGAGTTTTGTCAGACAGATGGCCGTTGGTTGTACGAACAGGGCGAGATCATGGCAGATTCCGGACCAGTGAAATGGAAGCGAAATCAACCCTGTTTATGTGGTAGCGGTCGCAAAGCCAAACATTGTTGCGGCGCATGACAGGCCTTGGCAATCAGGCTGCCTGATAGTCCCGGGCTTTTTCAATCACCTCCAGTAGTCCGGTTTCATCTGTCTCGATAAGCTGACTATTAGTCCCTTTTAATTTCTCACGACAATACCAGCTGGTGTTTTCTACAACATCATCATCCAGCCTTTTACTATCGTTAAACACCGATAAAGGACCGGGATGCAGGCAATGCCATAATCTGGCGGAAGTGAGTTGCTTTTGGTGTACATAACCGGCGTGCTGCGCTTCAAATTGCCAATGCTGTGATTCCGCTTTAAGGGGGATCTCAGGCGCTTTATCGGGCAGTACAGGTGTGTGTTGTACTTCCTTCGATGACTCTGACAATCGGGGCCTGTCCAGCAGATCCTGCTGCAACATAGCCAGTACTAAGGCAAACGTCGCCCCTGCGCCCCCGCTTGCCGCTTTATTCAGGCTGCCATTAAGTTCACGATCAAGATAAATGGGCTGCATATACGATTATCACTATCAATGCCAGATACACTGTTGTTATCGTAACAATCGCCAAATTCTTAACCTGAGCGTGGCCAGTACCACTCTGGTTTTTATAACCTTGCTTTCACCGTCATATTCAAAGAAGATGGTGCAAGTGATTGATCTTAAAAAGACGTAGCTGCATTTTTCATGGCGACCCTGTCCTACCACAATAAACGTGTTCTTGTTGTCGACGACCAGCGACCTTTTCTGATCCTGTTACGGGGGATCATGAATAACCTCGGCGCACAGTCTGTGGTGGTAGTGCAAAACGGAGAATCTGCCATTGCAGCCTGTCGGCATGAAAAGTTTGACATCATTATCTCTGATTTGCATTTAGGCAGTGATAAGAAAAATGGATATCAGCTTCTTGAGGAGCTGCGGATCCGCAAGCTAATACGTCCGACGACGGTCTACATCATGGTCAGTGCTGACAGTGACCGTCCTATGGTATTGGGCAGTATAGAAAAGCAGCCCGATGATTATATTATCAAGCCATTCTCACAGGCTCAGTTACACAATCGCATTGCCAAGGCGTATCACAAGCGTATTTCCTTGCGTCATGTTTTCGATAAGGCTATGAATGGTGACAATGACGGTGCGATTTCAGCTTGTCGCTCTCTTATAGGCAGTCATAAAAAGTACAGTCGCGCCTGTGCTGCAGTGCTCACCGACCTGCTCTGGCGTGAGCACCGTTATGAAGAAGCCCTCAACTTACTTGAATCACTGTCACAGTCCAAAGCTCTTCCCTGGGTAACAATAGCGCTGGCCAGAACCCATCTGTTGATGAATAACACCAAAAAGGCCATGTTTTTTGCCCGGAAAATCTGCATGCAGCGCTTGTTTATGGTGGATGGTCTGGATCTGCTCGCTCAGGCTCATATGCAGACTGAGTCACTTGAAGAAGCACTGGATTCGATCAAAAAAGCCCTTGCTATGGCACCCTACTCTTTAACCCGACAGTTTCTGGGCTGTGAGATCGCCAGGTTGGCAGGTGATTATGAAATGGCCAAAAATTGTTGCCAGGCCATACTGGAGCAGAGTAAGAAGTCCGCTCATCGCAGCGTATTGCATCTGTGTAACTATGTACGAAGCATTCTGGACGCTGCAGAAAAAGCCGAAGATAAACGCCAGAAAAATAAGTTCCAGCAAGAAGCCATGTTAGTTTTGCAACGCAACCGAAGTGACGAGTTATTAACCCGTACAAAGGAAACCTTTGACTACGCAGTATATGAAGATCTTGTGGGAGCACGAATCAATTATATTGACGGTAAACTGATCGAAGCCAAACGCCTGCTCAACGAAACCCAGTATCAGTTACGCAGTAAGTTCGAACACTACCCAATGACAATGGCCCCTGATTCTATCGATTTGATGTGTGATCTGGGCGAATTTGAAGAATTAGCGGATTTACTGGCTGAACTCAAACAGAGTGATGTCCGGATTGACGCCAACCTGAAGTATCTGATCAATAAAACAGAAGATCGAACCAATAAGGTAAAACAACAATATAACAAGCATAACCGGGAAGGGCTTAAGAAATATTCTCAGGGCCAGTACCAGGGAGCCTATGATGCTTTTTCCTCTGCTCAGGAATTGGCCCCCATGAATACGGGTGTTGCAATCAACTTATTGCAATGCCTGCTAAAATTGCAGGAAAAGGTGGGCAGGACCGATGCGGAATTAATGGTAAAATGCCGACAGACATTCAGAATGCTTGATGCTATGAGATTATCTGATACTCATCAAGCGAAATTCAATAACATCAGGGATGATGTCATAAACCTCCTGGAGCGCACATGAAACCTCTTCTCGCTGTGACTTTTTTACTGCCATTGCTACATGCATGCAGCAGCACAGACAACCCTTGCGAAAAGATTCTTGAAGTCAAACAGCAGGAACAGCAATGCGCCGAGTGGCGAAAAATTATGATGAATAAAAACCACCCGCAACAAGCACTCACCGCCAGAAAACGTTACGAAGAAGCCTGTCTGGATCTGAGATACTATCGGGATCAGTACGACACGATCTGTAAGGGTAATGAAACCCCTATTGGTGAGAGTAAGGCTACCAAAAAAGAATAGCCGCCCATCAAAAGCGGCCAGACTTCATAACATTAACTGTTACTTCCTTACCAAAGTGCCCTGCTGATAGTCTTGCAGGGCCTGATTAATTTGCTCCTGACTATTCATAACAAAAGGGCCGTACTGAACCACTGGTTCACCGATGGGAAGGGCAGCAACCAGGATCAGACGGGAGTCTGCCTGCAATGACATCGACAGGGTGTTCCCCTCCCCCAATACACCCAGTTCCCCCTGACTCAATGATTGACCGCCTGATTGAACATTTCCCTGGTAGCAATACACAAATGCATTGTGTCCACGTTCAACCGGTATGCAAACATTACCCGGTGTAACGGCCTGAAGGTCCAGAAACAATGGCGAGACAGCCTGCGTTGTCACTGGCCCCTGATGTTGGTTCAGATTTCCTGCCAGTAAACGCACTTTAATGCCATCCTGGAGGCTGAACTCCGGTACCTTACTGGCCGGAATATCCTGATAGGCCGGCGCCGACATTTTCTCACTGGCAGGAAGATTTACCCATAGCTGAAAGCCTCTGAGCAAGCCCTCTGTTTGTTGTGGCATCTCTTCATGAATTATACCGCTGCCGGCATTCATCCATTGCAGTCCGCCAGATTCAATGACGCCCTCGTTACCCACTGAGTCTTTGTGTCCCATCTTACCCTGCAGCATGTAAGTCACCGTCTGAAAACCACGGTGCGGATGTGGCGGAAAACCAGCCAGATAGTCATCAGGGCGTTCTGAACCAAACTCATCCAGCATCAGGAAGGGATCGAGTCGGGGCAACCCCGGCTGTCCGATAATTCGGGTAAGCGCCACTCCGGCACCATCGCTGGTTTGAACCCCACGTACTTTTCGGATAATTTGTCGATCCATGCTACGCTCCTCTGCCATGGGCCCTTTCCAGATTCAGTCTCGGCCCGCTGGGGATGACCTGAGTCGGGTTAATATTCTTATGACTGAAATAGTAGTGTCGTTTGATATGGTTGAGATTGATCGTCTCTTTCACCCCGGGATATTGATAAAGCTCACGAAGGTAACCACTGAGATTGGCATAATCTTCAATGCGCTGATGATTACATTTAAAATGGCCTACATAGACGGCATCAAAGCGAATCAGAGTGGTAAACAGCCGCCAGTCCGCTTCAGTTATCTGCTTTCCGATCAGATAACGGTGATCGGCAAGATGCTGATCCAGTCGATCCAACTCCGCAAACAGTTCAGTTACCGCTTCCTCATAGGCCTGTTGAGTCGTAGCAAAACCCGCCTTATAGACACCATTGTTAATCTTGTCATAGACCCCTTTATTCATCCCATCTATTTGTTTGCTTAGCGCAGCAGGATAGAAATCCAGTGTATTGCCGGTCAGATCATTAAACGCAGTGTTAAATATACGAATAATCTCTGCGGATTCATTATTGACAATACTCTGGCTGTTTTTGTCCCAAAGAACCGGCACCGTCACCCTGCCGCTGTATTCAGGATCGGCTTTGGTGTACAACTGATGCATATAGTCCAGTCCATACAAATGGTCTTCCGTGGCATCTTCATATCCGCCAAATTCCCAGCCATTTTCCAGCATGTCGGGGCTGACTACAGAAACGCTAATATGAGACTCAAGGCCTTTAAGCTTCCTGAATATCAGAGTCCGGTGCGCCCATGGACAGGCCAGAGAAACGTATAAGTGATAACGGCCCGATTCGGGTTGATACTCACTCCCTTTCTGGTTTGAAATAGTATTTCTGAAGCCCGATGACTCCCGCTCAAAACGGCCACCAGATTTTTCAGTGTCATACCATTTATCTTTCCACTCACCTTCTACTAATAACCCCATCTGTTTGCTCCTGCTATCTCAATTTGATGACATCCATTTAATCAGCAATTTATTCGGATAAAAATCATAATAAAATCACAAAACCTTTCTACTTTTAAGAAAGCTTATCCACAATAGCCCGCGCAATCGGCATGGCAGAAGTGGCTGCGGGAGACGGTGCATTGCCAAGGTGTAAGGTAAAATCTGTCTGCACAAATTTAAAGTCATGTACCAGCTCTCCTTTGAGATTTACTGCCTGAGCCCGAACACCACTGCGATAAGGCAGCAAATCTGCTCTGCGAATCTCAGGGCAATACGCCTGAACACGACGTAAATATGCCTGTTTATTTATTGAGCTGTATAGCTCCAGGAGTCCACTTCGCCAGTATCGTTTTAGTAGTAGCCAACACCCCCTGAAAGTTAAAATTTGTTTCAGCTCCTGAATATCTACCTTGCTCCGGCTGTATCCTTCTTTCGCCATTGCCAACACCGCATTTGGCCCAAGCGTGATGCCCCCATCAATCATCCGGGTCAGGTGTACGCCCAAAAATGGTAAAGCAGGATCAGGGACTGGGTAAATAAGATGCCTGATGAGTTGATTATGTTTGTCTGCAAGCCGGAAATATTCACCTCTGAACGGAATAATCTGAAAATCGGTTTTGATACCTTGCAACCGAATCAGTTGATCGGCATACAGTCCGCTACAATTTATGAACTTTTCTGCTTGATACTGCTGATTACCAGCCAATACACTCACACCTGAACCGGTCTCTGTAATAGCCGACACTTCACTATTGAACACTATTTCGGCCCCGGACTCAGCGGCCTGAAACAACATTGTTCTGGTCAACAGCGCATAATCTGTTATTCCCGTTTGTGCCACATGCATGGCTGCCTGACCTGTTATGGCAGGTTCCTTTTTTCGTAGCTCTTTTGCACTGAGCATCTGTGGGTTGAGATCGTTATCCAGACATTGCCTATATAGGGTTTCCAGACGTTGTTTTTGTTCGGCACTGGTCGCCACAATCAATTTTCCACATTGCAAATATGGCAACTGATGACGACGGCAGAAACTCAGTGTCTGCTCTAATCCCTCCCGGCAATATTTTGCTTTGAGACTAGCTGGCTGATAGTAAACGCCGGCATGGATAACACCGGAGTTACGTCCGCTTTGGTGTTTGGCGGGTTGCGACTCTTTTTCAACCACCAGAACGCGGTGAGACGGATATCGCAGAAGATATTCCCTGGCAGTGGCAGCCCCAATGATTCCCGCCCCTGCAATGATCAGGTGAAAGTGTTTTGAGCCATTCATGTATCATCCACCAGGTCATTCAGATCTTCGATCAGCTCTCCGATTTCATTGTGTAAATGGGACTTCTGCTGTGCACTCAGACTGGCATGCAATTCCGCCAGCATCGTGGCATAAATATGGCGATTATGGTCGGATTTCTGTCGGTATTGTGGGTGTCTGAACTGATCCGGGTTCAGTAAAATACTGCTCATGGCCTGTCGCCACTGGTCCGTATTCTTCCTGTTCATAAGCACATTCTTCGCCTCAGATTGCCATTTTCGCCGGTATTGCATCCAGTCCTCAAAATTCTCTTTCAATTGTCCTGAGTATACTTTGAGCATCTGTTCCTGTGGTTCAGACAATGGACCTGTCCACCGCACAACATCCTCTTTAAGGTTATCCAGTCGCCAGTTCTTATCCCGGTTCTGGCGACGTTTTTCTCTTTTCTGATTTTGTTGTTCCAGTTCGTCAAAAATTGATACAAGCTGATCGTCAGTGAGTTTCAGCGAGAGGTCACTGATGTCCTCATCGAGTTCATCTAATAAACGAAACCAATGAACACGCGCCCTTTCAAACTCATTCAGCCATTGTTGTTGTGTTAACGGCGTTTTATCTATCCTCTGTCTGAGCTCAGACAAATGGTCCCGATAGATAACTAATTCCTGACTGCGATGCCAGGTCAGCCAGTTTTTCATGTAGCGATCAAATGCACTTTTTTGTTCTGAATTCAGTTCCACATAGTCATCAATATACCAGTGCACCAACCAGTCGAGGTTGTTATACATAAAACCTGCTGAGCACCCACTTAAACACGCAGCAAAAACGATGCTTACCAGAATCTTTTTCATCATCACTACCCGATATTGGACCTTGCCTGTTATCTTATACCTTCAGAGATAAAGATTTGATCGCTATCTACCCAGCTCCCGTTTGGGCTCAGGTTAAAAATACACATTAAGACCCGCGATTTTGTCTATAAGGAGAGCAGATGAAGCGTCTAGCATTATTAACCTCTGGTGGTGATGCCCCGGGGATGAATGCTGCGATCAGGGCTATCGTCCTCGCAAGCCATTATTTTGATGTTCAGCCACTGGGATACCGCCACGGCTTCAATGGGTTACTGGAGCAGGAGTATCGCCATCTGGATACAGAAGATGTATACAATATCATTCAACGCGGTGGAACCATTCTTAAAAGTGCACGTTGTCAGCCTTTTACGACCCAGGAAGGAGCACAACTTGCAGCACGCAACCTTAACGAAGCAAAAGTGGATGGTCTGATCATTATTGGCGGCGATGGGTCTTTTCGTGGTGCTGAACACTTATCCAGGTATTGGCAAGGCAATATTATTGGTCTGCCGGGCACTATAGATAATGATATTAATGGCACTGACGCCACTATCGGATATTACACTGCAATAGATACTGCACTGGAGAGTATCGACAAAGTTCGTGACACTGCGGATGCTTTTGAACGCATTTTTTTAATTGAAGTGATGGGCAGGCATGCCGGCTTTATCGGGCTCAGTGCGGGAGTCTGCTCAGGCGCAGAACAAGTTTTGTTACCGGAACTTTACCCTGATGGGCTCCCTGACCCTCAGGAGCTCGCTGACCATATCAGGCGTGCACAAAAAATTCGCGGAAAATGTAGCTATATCATGGTGATGTCGGAGAATATCTGGCCAGGTGGTGCGACAGATCTGGCTAACGAACTACAAACACGCACAGGTATCGAATGCCGCCCGGTGATCCTCGGACATGTACAAAGAGGGGGCTCCCCAGTCAGTCTTGATCGTATGCTGGCATCCAAACTTGGCGCCTATGCCGTCGAAGCCATGATAGCGGGAAAGAGCGGTATCATGATTGGCGAGCGCAACCAGCAACTCGTAGAAGTGCCATTACAGCAGAGCTGGAACAAATCAAAGTTGTTGGATCCGTACCTGGTTAAAATTCAGCGACAGGTCTTTGATTTAGTTAAAAACGGGAATAATTATTAGCATTCCCTGCATGCCCGATATGCTTTTTTTGGTCAATCTGTTTTTATCACCAGCCGGAGATCTGAGCTGACGGTCAATGTCTCTCGCCCCAGTCTATCTGTTATCCCTATTGGTATTAGGGGTTAAAATTTGCCTGAGTTCAGTGCTGCCGTTACTCATTATCTATTGATTGTCACCCGACATTATCAGCGACAAAAAAGTTGCAAAACTCAAAACTGCACTATACTTAATCTGAAAATCTCTTAGGAAACAACACTATGCACTGTAAATCATTTGCTTTGCTTGCCACCTTGTCATGTTCTTTCAATGCCATGGCTGAATGGTCTTCTACCGTCACTCTGGCAAGCGATTACCTTTTCAACGGCGTAAGCCAGACGGATGAAAAACCTGCATTGCAAGCCAGCCTGGATTGGTCCGGTGAAAATGGTTGGTATGCCGGTACCTGGGCGTCTAATGTTGACTTTGGCGATGATACTAATCTGGAAGTGGATCTGTATGCGGGATTTTATCAGGACATTAACGACAATATTGGCCTGGATTTAGGGGTTGCTCAATACACTTATCATGGTGCCAGTTACAGTGATGAAGGTAACTATGCGGAAGCTTACATGAAATGGGCCATTGGCAATACAGAACTTAACTTCTGGTATGCCTGGGATTACTTTGGCACAGGAGCAGGGCATTACATTGTCATGTTGAATCACAGCATACCAATCAACGACGACCTGTCCTTGTTACTTGGTGTAGATCGTTCCGCCAGCACAGATAGCGACAAATTCCAGTGGGAGGACGGTGATGATGACTATATTCACTGGCAAGCCATGGCCAATTATAGCCTTTCCGGATTCGATCTTGCTTTAGGCGTACAGGGCACAGATCTGGATACCTATGGCGATACAAGAGTGTTGTTAACGGTTGGCAGAACATTCAGTTTCTGATTAAGAAGAAGCAATTATGAAAAAAATACTAATCATCAGTTTGTTAATAAGTCTGTCGTGCTTTTCCCGTGCTGACACCCTGTATCTGACATCCCTGGAGTGGCCACCCTATTCCGGCAAGAAACTAATCAATCAGGGTGCATCTGTCGCTGTGGCTAAGGCAGCCTTTGCCAGTATGGGGCACGAACTGATCGTCGAGTTTTACCCATGGAGCCGGGCTGTAAAACTTGCCAGTGATGACAAAAAGTATGCAGGTTACTTCCCTGAGTACTCCTATGAGTCGGATGATTTTGTGTTCTCAGAACCTATGGGGAAAGGTCCTCTGGGTTTAGTTCAGCAGACAGGCAATCCCATAAAATGGAATACAATAAGTGACCTCACTCAGTACAAACTGGGTGTGGTACAGGATTATATTAACACAGCCGAATTAGATGGATTAATAGCCAGTGGCAGAATCAGTGCACAGGCAGTGGTGTCGGATGATAAGAATGTACAGAAGGTTGCAGCCGGACGCATTGATGCAGCGGTGATTGACCAGAATGTACTGAAATACCTGCTCAGCAATGAGGCAAATCTCAGAAAGCTTGCCGATAAAGTAGAGATGAATGACAGGCTGTTGGTCAATAAGGATCTGCATATTGCCTTTGAAAATACTCAAGAAGGCAAAAAATGGCGCGATATCTTCAATGAAGGACTAAAAAAAATCGATGTTAAGGCCATTATGGCCAAACATCTTTAATGTTTTTAAAGAAGTGTTCCTCTGGTTTCTCTGCTACAGGTGAGAATACCGGGTAACGAAAGAATAAACCTCCGACATTGAGATGCTCATGAAGTTTACCAAGTCCATATCCTTTAAGCTGGTTATTGCTGCGCTAACACTGGTTCTCGTGGTTGTGCTGGTGCTGGGTATTTATGATTACAACGTACAAAGCAAAAGACTAAAACAGAGACAGCAGACACAGATCAGTCTGATGGAATCGAGGCTGCAACTAAATCTACCAGCTGCCATGTGGAACTTTGAAGAAGGCCAGATGGAGCGCATTCTTAATGCCGAGCAACAATCAGAAGATGTGTCTTTACTGGAGATCTTCAACGACTCTGGTGAAAAAGTTATGCAATCTAGGGGCAGCTCTACCGACGAGACGCGCAGTATTTCTCTTCGTTATGAGGAAGACAACAGCGTCACTGAGCTTGGCAACGTTCGCGTTCACATTGACAATACAGCGATTCAGCAAACACTCAGTAGCCTGGCTGTCAGTGCATTAGTCAAGGGATTGATTTTGGCAGGTTTATTGGTTGCAGCTATTTATCTACTTTTCAATAAACTGGTGATCACCCCCTTGTCTGAGGTGGCCGATGCCCTTGAGAATATCGCGCGGGGTGAAGGCGATCTCACTCAACGGCTCATAGTTAAACGAGACGATGAGATTGGTAAAGTTGCTGAGTCTTTTAATGTATTTGTGGAAAAAATTCAGACGCTGGTGTTATCCATTCAGGAAGTGGTAGAGCAAACTCTGAAAAATGCACAAAGTGTTCATGACGGCACGGAAGCCGGTCGCGGACATCTGCAAAAACAACAATCGGAGACCGATCAGGTTGCCACGGCCATTACCGAAATGTCTTCTTCTGCTAAAGAGATAGCACATAATGTGCAACTCACCGCTGATGCAGCCGACCATGTCAGTGATGATGCCAAAAAAGTATCGGATATTATCCGTACCTCTGTGAGTTCAATTAATAATCTGTCAGAGCAACTCGAGAATGCAGCCACCGTCGTAGGCTCACTGGAAAGTGATGTGGAAGGCATAGTAACGGTGCTGGAAGTAATCCGAAGTATCGCCGAGCAAACAAATTTACTGGCGCTGAATGCAGCGATTGAGGCTGCCCGTGCCGGAGATCAGGGGCGCGGGTTCGCAGTAGTAGCCGATGAAGTCAGGGCCCTTGCATCCAGGACACAAGACAGCACCTCACAGATCCAACAGACCATAGAAAAACTGCAGGGCAGCGCTAAATCAGCAGTCACTGTGATGGAGCAAAGCCAGACTCAGAGCAAAGAATCGGTAGAGAACGCCCGCAGCTCTGGCGAATCCATCAGTGGTATTCTCGACTCCACCAGTGAAATTACCTCAATGGCCACCCAGATTGCGACAGCTGTAGAACAACAAAGCACGGTGGCCGAAGAGCTGAGCCACAATGTAAACCGTATCGTCAGTGCTGGTCATGACAGTCTGCATCAACTTGAAGAGATGACTGAAAGTTCACAAAGTATGCACGAGACGGCTGAACGCCTGAGTCAGCTTGCCCGGCAGTTTAAAGCCTGACTTTCAGGGAAGATCCCCACCGCACGGATGCTCAACAAAGGGAGCTATGAAAAATTGCTCCCGTCTTTTTGAGGAGCATATCGATGCGACTTATTGCCCTGAGCGTTTTGCTGGCGATGCTGGCATCTTATTCGGCCTGGTCCAAAACACAGCTAAATGTGCTGGAGTGGGAAGGATATATTAGCCCTTTTGCAGAGGACTTTGAAGAATATGCAAGGGATAAAGGCATGGATGTCAAACTCAATATTCTGTCACCCTATATCACCAACCCGGAACAAATTTTTAAAGCGTTAAGGGCGAAAACGGCTGACGTCGTTACCCCTACTCACAATTACTATAAGATGAATCAGGACAAGCTGTTTCAGGTTTTGCAGCCCGTTGATTTCAGTCGATTACCACATTATCCCAAAGTTTTATCCTCATTGCGCAGCGCAGCCTACGATAACTTCCATGGTGAAAAGTATTCGGTGCCGTTGCTCGGAGGCTCATACGGCTTAGCCTACAACCAGGATATCGTCAGTGCTCCTGATTCCTGGGCTGTGCTGTGGGATCCGGCTAATAAGGGTAAGTACAGCGTCACCGATGAACAATTCGAAGCCAATCTTTATATCACTATGCTGGTGCTGGGTTACCCCCCACAAACGTTTTATGATGTGGACAGTGGCAGTTTCAACGAACAGCAAGTCCAGACAAAACTGAATCAACTTGTCGCGAATGCACATTCATTCTGGGGCGGAATGCCGCAGGCCGACAACATGAAACAACTCAGTTATGTAACCGACTACTGGTTTGGCGTGGCGGCCGCCAATGATGCAGGTCAGAAATGGGCGTTGGCGAACCCTATAGAAGGGCAAACGGTTTGGCTGGATACGCTGGCTATTGGTAAACACGTTGAGAAGGACAAATTAAAGGCCAGTTATTTACTCCTGGATTTCCTAATCAGTGAGCCTATTCAAAAACGAATTCTGGAAATGTATGGCTCCATTATCGTCAATGGTGCAACTTCTCAACTGCTGGAACCAGAAGCAGCAGAAAAAGGTCGGGTGGGTGATGAAACGTTTTTTGTCGAAGAAATGTTCTGGAAACCAATGAGTTCCAGAACCCGTAATATTTATAAAGATATGTGGAAAAAGGCCCGGCAACAGTAAGTTTAAAAGGCAATATTGTCAACCATCAGGCAGCGTATGAACATTAAAACCCGTATTTTGGTATTTGTTATTCTGTTTGAGGTGTTGGCTTATTCTACACTGCAGCTCTTCAATACGCTGATATACAAACAAGCTCTGGATGAGTTTAAACAGGGTGAGATCCGTGCGGTATTTAACACCACCATCAGTAAAATAGATAGCCTCACGCAGTCGATGGAAAACAGCGTCATCAATCTGGCCATTATGGGTGAATCTCTTCATCATTTACGTCATATCAATGATGTTGCTCCAGCTGAAATTAGTGTACTGGCTAAAAGTATGCTGATAAAGAAGTTTACCAGCTTCAGACAGGCGATGGGCGGTGGTCTTTGGTATCAACCTTATGCTATTGACAATCAGGCCCGTTATTTTGGACCTTATGTGTTCAGGAATGAACAGAATGAAATCATTTTCACCTGGGATCTTAATACTTCAGAATACGATTATCTCAACCAGGACTGGTATCGATTGGCAGCTAACAATGATTGGGGCAGAAAACAGTCGGGGTTCAGAGCAACATTTTGGACCAAGCCATACCGCGATGGTGCCGGTTCATTTTCGCTAATGATGACCGTAGATGCCGTAATGATTGATGCACGTCAAGAGCCCATAGGACTCGCCACCGCTGACTTATCACTGGCGCAAGTAACCCGCTTTCTTGACAGTATCAGAGTAACAAAAAATGCGGCACCTTTTTTGTTTCATCAGACTTCCGGGCTTATCTTAAGCTATCCGGCTGATACCAGCCTGGTGATGCAGCCCATTACCAGACTCCCCTGGGCCGCCCCCCTGTTAAAACCCACCCACCAGGCAGGAATCAACCAAATTTCTGCATTACAACAAACAGACAGTCTGGTGTTTTACCAAACTACAGAGCAAGGCTTTGTTTTTGGTTCGGTGGTTCCCAAAGCAGATCTTCGCCAGGCAGTGGATAAGGTCTCCCGTCTTACATTGCTGACCGGAAGTGCTATTGGTCTGGGGTTTATTTTACTAATGATCTTTATTCTACGGGCTTTGTTCAGTCCTTTTGATCAGGTACTGAGTACCATCAGGAATTCCATCAGTTATGGAAGCAATAAACAAGTGGTTCTCAACCAGGTGGAATATGGCAAAAAAAATGAATTTACGCCCATCATTACTGCGCTAAACGATGTCTATCACCAGGTTAAAACCTATGTCAGTGAGATTGAGCAGGCCAATGCGCAATTGATGGCATCACAACAGGAGGTGCGACAACTCAATGCCATGCTTGAAAAGAAAGTTGCACTGCGCACTGCTGAACTTGAAACAAAAACCAAACAGGTTACAGAGTCACTAGAGCGATTAAGGCGCACACAGAGGCAATTAGTGGAAAACGAAAAACACGCATCGCTGGGCAGATTGGTGGCGGGCGTCGCCCATCAAATCAATACTCCTTTGGGTATCTGTGTTACCGCATCGTCTATGCTGGAAAACATCGCCAAATCCGTACATGACAAGGCCGTGGCTGGAAAAATGACCAAAGGTGAGTTCAACCAGGCCTACGATAAAATTATGCAAAGCGCAGAACTGCTCAGTGAGAATCTGCAACGTGCCACCAACCTGATTTCCAGCTTCAAGCAGGTCGCCGTGGACAACGACAAGCAGCAGGACCGCTGGTTCAACCTGTGTGAGTACATTGACAGTATCCTGCTCTCATTTCGTTCGCGTATAGAGCAAACACCGCACCGCATTCAATGGCAATATGAACAGGAAATCAGAATGTTCTCCTCACCGGGAGCCCTGACCCAGATTCTCGGACAGCTGGTAGAAAACGCTTTAACCTATGCCTTTGAAGATACCAAGCCCGGTACCATAACAATCCGTGTCAACCAGCACCATGACACATTACAGATTATAGTCAGCGACAATGGCCGCGGCATGTCCGAAGAGGTTTGCAAGCAAGTTTTCGACCCTTTCTTTTCTACCAGTAAGGAACAACTCGGTAACGGACTAGGCTTACATATTGTCTACAATCTGGTGATTCAGAGACTGGGAGGTGATATCCATTGTGACAGTGAGGTAGGCTCAGGCACCACCTTTACCATTAATATACCACTGAACAACGAGGAAAATCCCGGGACCGAATCTGAACATCAATGATTAATCATTGATTTGACCCTGTCCCGGTGACTTCGGCTCACTTTGAGTTCGGTGCCGTTTTCCAGTACTAAATGGTATTCGCCGCTGACGTGACTGACCAATTTACTGACAAACTGGATATTGGCGATAGCAGAGCGGTGCACTCTGACAAACCGCCTGGGATCAAGCTCCTGTTCCAGTTCTTTCATGGTGCGGCGCATAATGTGCGTCCCCGTCCTGGAGTGAACACACATATAGTCGCCAGCGGCATCAATCCACTGGATCTCATTAACCGGTACCCGGGTAACTTCATTGCCATCTTTAATTGCCAGAATGTCGGGATACTGGCTGATCGGCTCTCCCTCTGACAGTCGTCGCAGAATCTCTTCACAATCATCACCGGTAAACTCGGCTACCAATCTTGCCAGCCGGTCTTTCTGCTCGCCCTGCTGTCTCAGCGCCATATTCTGATGAACCTTCTCAAGGGTCCCTGTGAGACGTTTTTCATCTACTGGCTTGAGTACGTAATCCAGAGCATGAACTTCAAAGGCCTTGATGGCGTAAGTGTCATACGCTGTCACGAAAATAATTAACGGCAGACTATCCATTCGTTGTTCCAGCTCACGAATCACCTGAAACCCATTCAGGCCGGGCATCTGAATATCCAGAAACACCAGATCCGGCTGCATTCGCTGAATAACATCCACAGCTTCGTTTCCATTTTTGCATTCCTGCAACAGTTCCACTTCTTCGAAGGCAGTCAAGCGCACTGCTAATCCTTTCCTGGCGAGTGGTTCGTCATCAACAATGACAGTTCTGATTTTAGTTTGCATCCTGAGCTACCTCGTAGGGAATTCTGATACTGACCTTAACCCCGCTGGGTTGGTTATTGGAGATTACAAAAGAAAAGTTATTCTGATACAAAGACTGTAACCGCTGACGTATATTCGGCAACCCCACTCCCCCATTACGGCGCAACTGCCCTTTGACGATATCCGCCCCTGGACCGTTGTCTGTCAGTTCAATGAGCAGGTCCTGCCCAAAAGACTTAGCATGGATACTGATGCACCCTCCCGATTCCGTTCTGGCGATCGCATACTTTATCGCATTTTCTATCAGTGGCTGAAGTATCAGGCTTGGTACCAGTGCCTTACGCGATTCAGGCGCCACATCCCAGGTTACCGTCAGCCGGTCTTCGAAACGAACTTTTTCGATCTCCAGATACAGATCAATGGCCTGAATTTCCTGTTCAAAAGGAACCTTTTTAATCGGGTCTTTATCCAGTGAATAACGTAAAAAATCACTTAACCTCGAAACCATCGCATTGGCGGTCTGATTATCTTTGATCAATATCAGGGTAGAAATAGCGTTTAAGGTATTGAAGAGAAAGTGTGGATTTAACTGATAGCGCAACATTTTGAGGTGCGCCTGGTGCGCCATGGTAGAGGCGGTCAACGCATTTTGTTTTTCCTGCTGCATTAACTGGTAGTACTTAATGCCAAAATACAAGCCACTCCAGCAAACGATGATTGAGAATGAATTTACACTGTTACTAAAGTAGTAAATCCACTCATCCGGCCGATAGCCATGCTTGTAGATTTCCCAATAATTGATATTTTTGATTACTGCCCACACAACGCCCACAACGTAGGATAATCCTAAGGCAAATAAGACCATTTTCCAGGGTTTGAGAAACCACAGACGACGGAAGGTGTAGCGCAAAGGAATGGTAATCAGCCAGCCTGCATAAGCGTTGAGCAGAATCACAAACAACCAGATGCTGCGCATGTCGTGGAGAAATGAGCCTAGATAATAAACCAGTGCAAAACCAGTCCATCCTCCGGTATGCAGTAACCAGAACTGGCGCTCTTTATCTTCAAATAGCTTTTGCCAATGAAACAATGGAGACTCTCTGCGGAAAACAACACTTTAGATTATACGGCATGGGCGCAATCCTCTGAAGCAGCTTATCGTGCTGCGGGTCTTATCTGCCGCAATTGCGCCGATGGCACCAAAAAGTTGCTATCAGATGCTATTGTTTATTCAATGGACCTAGTAAGGAATATTAAGACGCTTTAACCAGTGCACCCACCACCAGGCCGGGCCGACTAACAAAAACTGTACATCTTTAAAAAAAGATGGTTTCTTACCTTCGATATGGTGGCCTACAAACTGCAGGATCCACATCACCACAAACAGGCCGAGACAAAACTGCCACACTGAAATCTGCATGGCATCAAGCATATAGATCAGCTGAAACGACAATAAAGACAGTAAGGTCATCGCCGCACCAATAGGGCCTGATAAACGAAAATAGTAGTACAATACGGGAACCATAATCAGGTGTGCCCAGGTAACGCCAAAATGTGCGATAAACTCAGGCACGGGTATAGACCATACCAGTCCGATAGTGACAAAATAAATGGCCGGAACCGCTACCCCATGGATGATAACATTTGTTTTGTTCTGATGACTTTGGCCATATTCATCGAGCAGCCTTTCAATTTTTCTCATAATTGCTACCTGTCAAAATTCAATAGATATTTCTGCTAACAACTGATTCAGTTGCTCCGGGTCGTTATCCCCTTCAATAAACTGAATACCATAAAAATTACTGACGTCATCTGTCTTATGGTTGACGACTTTACCCATAATACTGTGCTCTGCTTCCGCATTACCGGCCACCTTGAGGATCAGTTGTTTACCCACCAACTTAAGATTGCCTGTATGCCCTTTTTTTACACCAATCCGGCATCCCTTAGAAGAAATATCCAGAATAACGGCTTTGAGAAACACTCTGCCTGAATCGCTGGCGGCAAGCTGCACCGGGGTGCGTGTCGTGGTGCGTTTTTCTGACCTTAAGCCCTGATTCTGTATAACTGTTGGAAAGCTGATAAACACCAGATGTGTCGGTCGTGTTGCTACCAGTATTATTTTACTTTTGAAGGCGATGACTTCACCGGTTTCATCTTCGAGAATAAAGCGCACGATAATACTATTATCCGCATAAAGCGCGTCTTTCAGTGATCCCCACTTTGATTCGTCCGGATAACGTAAAATCAGGCAGCGTGTCCCGTCCATACCCACAAACTCAGTGCGTACCCGTTTAGCCGCAGTGGGTGACTTCACCTGAACATCAAGAGACGTCCCCGGCCTTAACGAACGTAATTTACGCAAGTCTTCTTTTGAAAGGCCGGTTTTCTCTGAGAGTATTGCCATCTTTTAACTCTGAGCGCTGCATTAAATTATTATGTTGTTATTATTGTGCTTTTTCGAGCCCGATACCAGCAAAGTCGCACCGGGAATCTCGCCACAGACATATTTAGTAAATTTTTCATTAGAAGGTACCCAATGAGCATGATTCACTATCAACTCAGCATTGATCAGCGTCATCAGCATCTGTTTGATGTCAGACTCGCCATTCCCGCTCATAGCAGTAACACACTTCATTTTAGTTTACCCGCCTGGATCCCTGGCTCTTACATGATCAGAGATTTTGCGAAAAACATCGTCAGCATCACAGCCGTTGATGAGCAAGGGCATTCTTTGCCCTTACAAAAAAACGACAAACAAAGCTGGGAACTGCATACTAATGGCAACCCTGTCATCCTCAACTATCAGGTTTATGCTTTTGATACATCGATTCGAAGTGCCTATGTTGACGATCATCGGGTGTTTTTTAATGGTACTTCTGTGTTTCTCAAAATTGAAGAATTAGACAATACCCCACATCAGCTTTGCCTCATTGCTCCAGCCGACAAGCCGCAGTGGAAAGTCGCCACAGGGCTTACGCGAAGTGATAAAACCGAAAAGTATCATTTTGGTGACTACCATGCTGAATGCTACGCGCAACTCATTGACTGTCCGGTGGAAATAGGTTCGTTCGATGTAGCAGAATTCGATGTATACGGCGTGCGGCACCATTTGGTTCTCAGTGGCAAGCACTATGCTGATATGCCAAGAATTTGCGCGGATGTTGAGAAGATTTGTCAACACCATATCGAACTCTTCGAGCCACAATCACAACAAGCCCCTTTCACTGAATACTGGTTTCTCACAAATGTTCTACCCAACGGTTTTGGCGGACTTGAGCACAAGAACTCTACCGCCCTGCTCTGTTCTACCTTCGATTTGGCTACAAAGAGTGAGAAAGGTAACAAGACCGAAGCTTACATGACGTTTCTGAGCCTGATCTCCCATGAGTATTTTCATGCATGGAATGTCTGTCGAATTAAGCCTGAAGAGTTTATCAAACCAGATCTGGGCCAGGAAACCTATACCCGTCAGCTATGGGCTTACGAGGGCATCACATCTTATTATGATGACTTCAGTCTGTTCCGGTGTGGCCTGATAAACTTTGAACAGTATCTTAAACTCCTGCAAAAGACCCTGACACGAGTCCATCGGGGCAAAGGGCAGACCAAACAGTCAATATCAGATTCCAGCTTCGATGCCTGGACGCGTTTCTACCAACAAGGCGAAGATGCGATTAATAACATTGTTAGTTATTACACTAAAGGGTCACTGATTGCTCTGTGGCTGGATTTAACGCTGCGCCTGCACAGCCAGGGGAAAAAGAGTCTGGACGATGTAATGCGCCGACTTTGGCAGGATCATGGCAAAACCGGCTTGGGCACACGCGATAAGGATCTCAGCAATGTGGTGGCAGAGTTGTCTGATCATCAGGTTGCCAAAGACCTCGATACACTGTTAAACCAATCAGAGCGGTTAAATCTGAGCAGCCTGCTGGAAAAATTTGGTATCCAGCAGACACAACAACCAGCGGCCCAGGACTTACTGAGTATTGCAGGTGAACAGCAAGGGGCCTATTTCGGCGTACTTTATCGATCCCATGCTATGGGGCTAGAGGTCACCGCTGTACTGGAGGATTCCCCTGCGGAATCGGCAGGCATTTATGCAAAAGACATCTTGCTGGCGCTGGACGAGCTGAAGCTTGACAGCACCAGTCTGGAATCGCTGTGCAACACCTTGCCACCCCATCAGCCGGTTTCCATGCACCTGTTTCGCAATCAGCGCCTGGTAACCACAGAGATCATATTGTTGCCGGCGCCAAAGCTGATCATTTCACTGAGCGAATCTGATCCATCACAATCTTCCTTGTGGAAGCGTAAAACAAACGCGACACAATGACGGGGTTTCTATGCAAGTTCAGCTAACCTACAATTTTACTTCGTCACAACAGGCCAATCGCTTTGTCAATGCTCTGCGAAACTGGCCAACGGCAGATGTCGATGCACGACTACACCGCACCAGCCAGAGTGTGAGAGTGAGTTATTCTTATGTTTCCGGAGGTTTTGATCCTACCTGTGCCGCCCTTGACGATTTGGCCGCCGAATATGGGGGCGCAGAGTCGAACAGTTTTAACTAACAGCGCGTTTTCCGGGAAAGTGGCTATCACCCATGCTCAGAGTTGAATAAAGGGGTCTGAACCTGCTCCCGTTTCAGAACACAAATCGACATCTTTTGGCATTGCTACACCCGACAGGATACAAAAAACCGGCTATTACAGCCGGTTTTTTGAGTTTCATTTACCTGTTACCAGATCCGCACCCGCTCTTCCGGTGGCAGATACAATTCATCGCCCGGTTGAACATCGAACGCGTCGTACCAGGCATCATGGTTACGCGGAGCTAATGCACGGTAGCGCCCGGGTGAATGCGTGCCTGCCCGCAGCTGATTAAGCATACTTTGCTCCGTGCGCTTTTCGCGCCAGACCTGGGCCCAGGCCAGGAAGAATCGCTGATCACCGGTAAGGCCGTCAATCACCGGAGCTTCTTCCCCTTCGAGACTTAGCTGATAGGCATGATACGCCATAGCCAAACCACCTACATCACCGATATTTTCGCCAAGACTATTACGGCCATTCACAAAGTTATCTTTGATCGGTTCATATTGACTGTACTGTTCAGCCAGCTTATCGGTTTTTGCCTCAAATGCAGCGCGGTCAGCGTCAGTCCACCAATTGCTCTGGATCCCTTTGGCATCTGACTTGGAGCCCTGATCATCAAAACCATGGCCCATTTCATGGCCGATAACGGCGCCAATCGCGCCATAGTTAACCGCTGGGTCTGCATTTGGATCAAAGAAGGGTGCCTGCAGGATAGCAGCCGGAAAGACAATCTCATTAAATGAGCTGTTATAATAGGCATTCACCTGCTGTGGAGGCATTCCCCAACGCTCTCTGTCAGTAGGTTTCAGCTCTCTCTCCACATCCTGCTCCTGAAAGAATTTACGCAGATTGTGAACATTACTCATCAGACTTTGAGCTGAAATCTCCAGCCCATCAAAAGACTGCCATTGGTCCGGATAACCGATTTTAGGACGAAATGCCTGCAATTTTTCCAATGCATTTTTCTTGGTATCCTCACCCATCCAGTCAAGATTGCGAATCCGCTCACCCAACGCGGTGCGAAGGTTTTCAACCAATTCCGCCATCTGTTTCTTGGACGTTTCCGGGAAATAGCGATCTACATAGACTTTGCCGATGGCGAAACCCAGAGACTCAACTCCGGACATTTGACTAATGGCTCTTTTCCAGCGGGCTCTTGGCTCCTGCTGTCCGCTCAGGGTTCTGCCATAAAAATCAAAATTAGCCAGATAGATATCCTCAGAAAGCAGTGATGCATTACCACTGATGCTGTGGTACGTCAGATAATCCTTCCAGGTCTCTACCGGGGTATCATTGATAATTGCAATAACCTCTCTGACGGGTTCCGGTTGGCTCACATTGAGTTGTAGCACTTTCAAACCACCGGGCTCAAAGTACTGATCCCAATCGAAGCCGGGATAGCCTTCTGACATGTCAGCGCGGGCAATCTGATTAAGGGTTAAATCCCGGTCCCGACGTTTTTCTCTTGGCCACTGTGCCTGCGCAATGCGGGTTTCCAGTTCTAGTATTCCTTTGGCTTTTTCTGCCGGATTGTCTACACCCGCAAATTGAAGCATCTGGCTAATGTGGTCAACATATTGACTGCGAATGGTGGTAAACCTTTCCGACTCTTCCAGATAGTAATCCCGATCCGGTAAGCCTAACCCCCCAACCCCTAAGGTGACCTGATATTCATCAGGATTGAGGCGGTTGTACCACATTCCGCTCCAGATTGGCGTGTTGGTACCTGTAAGCCAGGCATTACCAAAAATCGCCGGTAACTGTTCAACCGAGTCAATTGAGTCAATTTCATCCAGGAACGGCTCTATGGGGCTGATTCCTTTCTCATTAATGGTTTCCAGATCCATGTAAGCATTGTAGAAATCGGCAATCAGCTTTTCCTCTCCGGAGAGGTTTTGTGCAACTGACAGTTCTTCAACAATGGCTTTGACTTGCTCTTCACTACGATCAGCTAAGGCTGTAAAGGCACCATAGCGGGTTTTATCCGCCGGCATCTGAAAATTTTCATACCAGGTACCACTGGCATACATGAAGAAGTCATCACCCGGTTTTACAGACTCATCACGGGCTGACAATTCAACACCAAAGGTCCCCATTTCGGGTGCAGCAGACTGAGTGCTGGCTTTTGTTACCGTCGCCTCAGCTTTGTCGGTTTGTTGTTCTGCAGTATTTTCTTTGCAGGCCCCCAGCGTTAATGCTGATGCTACCATGGTAGCGACTAGGGTTTTTCGCATCATTATTCCTCGCACTGTCGTTTTATGATTTTTATATTTTTACCGGCGCCTTTATATCAGATTTATTCACCGGATTGGGGGCTTTAAGCAGCAAACTGACTGTATTTTGAGACACAAACGCAGACTTTTTTGTAAAAAGATATTGCCATCATGCGCGTTTAAAAAAACTACGCGTCCATAAACTCCCTGTTATGCACTGGCAATCGCACCTTTACCAACACCTTCATAGGCCTGAACCATAAAGGATTTCTCTGGTTGTACAGATTTAAGCTCATCGGCCATAAACTGTGCAAGACATTCAACGGTAGAATCAGTATCTACCAGGTCTGATTCTGTCTCGGCGATGATGAGTTCAAACACCCCCTGGGAGGATTCGTAACGAAACAGACAATGTGAACTCAGATCCTTTTCTTTCGCCATTTCAGACAGGTGTAATGCCGATTCACTGGCAAGATCTTCACGGGTACCAATATAAATGTCTCGCCACCGTCTGGACCAATATTGCTGTGCATCTGCGTCCAGAGTTCCATCCACAAACACTTTTACCCTGGAGCGATGGCCATGAGCAATACGTTGGCAATTTCCTTCATGCTTTTTCAATCCGTGGGTATAGTGATAATAGGGTTCATTGATCTCTTCACAACGCAAAGTCAGAGTCAGCCCTTCAACATTTTGTGGCAGATGGGTGGCAATAATTTCTTTTAAGTAACAACTTACAGAATCCATGCTGATCTGTTCGGCATAAATAAAGGCATAAGCTTCTGCAGGACAATACAAATGAATAGAGCGACCATGGGGCCTGTTGAAATCAACCCAAACCTGATCGGTCAGAGAATCGTGGGTAATCTGGCTGTAAGGATGCTCTGCCGGGATAAGAAGTTTGTGATCCACATGCTCATCGATCAGGCGTTTGAGTTGCTTCTTTACCTTAGAAAAGTCCAGCACCATACTTTCTTCATTAAGGCCTCCATCAAGAATCACATCGACGATCCAGCTCTCACCAACCATACCCCTTTCGGGACACAGGTAAGAAAAATCCATAACGGTTAAATCATTTACGAATAATTGCATGGCAATATAGATTTAAAAAATGCTGCGCCCATTGTATACCCAAGTCACCTTAAGTCACCAATAAGTGTTGTTGTAACGCCAGTCCTATGGATGGTTATTTTCCGGATTTGAGCAACTGGTCTTTAAGATTAGGCGGTACACCTTTAATGATCAGAGTATCGCTGGCCTGATCATACTGGATGCGCTCACCATACAACTGGCGATCAAAATTGATACTGATACCGCCCCCCTGGCCAGAGAATTTACTCAGGCCCTTGATAACAGCCCGATCAGCGGGAAAGTCTTGCTCTAAGGGCTGTTCTTGCTGATGTTGTTGAATAAAACTGTAAAAATCCTGCCCTTCTGTGGATGCAGGCATGCGTTCAGAGAGCTCTGGTAAGCTGATATTCTCTCCCTGCTCCAACTTTTCTTTATAGTAATCCGATACTACCTGACGGCTTTGCTGTTTTTCACTGGTGTCCATTTGTTCGCCGGACAAATACTGGTCTACCTGTGAAACAAGTTGTTTATTCTGTTCCTTGCTATCAACTAACTCTTCACAGCCCAGGAAACTCAGAAAAAAGTCAGAAACTTTGCGCCCGGCTCTGCCCTTGATAAAACTGATATAACGCTGCTTGTCTTTGTTCACCTGCATTTCGGTAATATCAATTCTGGCGGCCAACTGCATTTTGGCTAAATCCAGATGATCACTATAATTCAGTTCCAGTTCCTGATTAATTTCCACATGCTGGCGTGTGTTAATCAAGGCAATCAGCAAGTAGTCTGTGGCCAGAAACTGGTAGCGACTAAACACCACAAACCCGGTTTCCAGCGTGGCAAATTCCATTAGTTTTTGTCTCAGCAGCTCTGCCGTTTTTACGCTAAAACCATGAAATGAGAGTTCCCCGCCATACAACGCTGACAAGTGAGTACTAAAGCTGTCTTCTGTGTCTTCGCTCAGGCCACCGAGGCCCTTACCGGGTTTGCCGTTGTAGGTATGATGTAACTGCTGTGCCAGCTCTTCAATTTGCGAAGAGATCTCGAAACATGCGTTTCTTGGCATCAGTACAAGCTCCTGATCAGCGTTTATTCTAAGCTGGTGAACAACAAAATCTTGGATTACGGCACTCATAGGGGGCTCTCGTAAGTAAACAGAAAATAACGTATTTGATCAACGAAGAAGACAGACTCAACATCTGTGACAAAAAAGCAAATCTCTCCCTTGCACAAAGGGCGGACAAGGATATGATATCAAAAGGAATAATCAACCACCCAAGGCAAATTCCTTATGTTACAATTTAACCGATTCGCCTTTTTGATTATTTTTTAACGTAGTTTGTAGCATATCGGCACAGGCTCTACACATAAAAATATACTATGCCTCAGGCGCCACTTGCTCAGGAACACAAAGACATGCCGCAGCAATCCAAATATTCAGATACTCAATTCGACAGCCTTAGCCAGGATCTTATCGGTGTGTTGCAAAAACACCAGGCAGACAGGGAGTTGTCACTGATGGCTCTGGGTAATCTGATTACCGGAATATTCAACCATCAGGTAGCGGATAATCAAAGAGATTCTCTGGCCCATGAGTTTACCCGTATCCTGCTAAAAAGCATTGATGCGCCAGAATCCAGTGGACAGAACAAAAACCAATGATTTTAGGTGACACACCCAGACGTCAGAGAGTTTCCAAATTGGTAGCATGGGGCCATTGGTTTGCCCTGAGTAATATTATCGTTGCCATTTGTATCGCCTCTATTTATGTATTCAATTCTGGCATGCCAGACACCGCACTAGGCATGCTATACCTGTTCAGCAACTGGTTCAGCCATATCGCCTTTTTAACCTTTTTAGGGTTCATACTGTTAGTGTTACCCCAGTGCTATCTGGTTCCTAATATTAAGGTTGTGAAGGTTGTCAGTTCCGTCTTCGCTGCTATTGGCCTGGCTCTGCTCGCTTTTGATGCCTTGTTATATACCAAACATGGTCTGCATCTGAGCCTCGGGTCGGTGGAAATTATACGTAGTGAAACGCGCAGTGCGATGGCCAGTTTCACCTGGCAGCAATGGAGCTATCTGAGTCTTTTATTTATTGTCTGGCTGTCATTACAGCTTATCATTGCCAATGCATTATGGCAGCGCGTGGAACGGCTTCAAAAGCAACGCGTGGGCTTGCCAATATTGACCTTCTTCGTGCTCTGTTTTGTCAGCAGTCATGGGGCCCATATCTGGGCCGACGCTAATCTATATCAGCCTATTGTCAAACAGGATGACATGTTTCCCCTGTCCTATCCGGCGACAGCGAAAACTCTGATGTCGAAATACGATTTATTGGACATTCAGAACTACCAGAGACGCAAGGAATTGCAGTTAAGTAATCCGTTCCAGTCTGCCACCTACCCCGCAGAACCGGTTTATTGCGGTATTAATGAACAAGCAAGTGTGGTGGTGTTGATCAGTACCGTACAGGGAGAACTCGGCCATTTAGGTTCTGCGTTGGGACTGAATAGCCACGATCAGCACTATGACATCTCTGCTGACCAGGCCAGCGCGCGATTTTCTGTGTTGTATGGCCTGCCATCGCTATACCAGACAGCACTGGAACAGCAGCGCCCTGTTCCGCTTGACCTGACACAGAATCTTGGTCTGGATACGTTTATCTACTCGTCTTCAGCCTTACCCGTGGGCGTTACCAGCCTGCAGGTTGGCTGGCAGGACTTTCTGAAAAAGGTGACCCGCGAAACCCCTAAACTGGCGATTGGATTTGTTGATGAGCAGGAGCTCAATATTTTGCTGGCCGGCAAGCTGCATCAGCATAATACGCTGCTACTGACGCAGATGCAGCCCAATCAGCAGGTTAATCTGTTGACCAATATTTCCCTGCCCACCAACAATAATCCTTCCAGCCACGAGGATCTGATGCCAACGGTTCTCGACCTTCTCCAGTGCAATGCACCTGTGGTCAATTACACAACCGGCCAGTCGTTACTGAACAGACAACGAGACTGGTTGATTAGTAATAGCAATAATAAACTGGTGTTGCTTGAAGGACAGCAGAAAATTGAAGTGGACGGACAGGGAAACTATAAGATTACTGATCTGACTTCAGGGCAGCGTATACCGGATAAACTGAATATGAGCCGCCTGAGTCAGAGCGTTAAACACCTGAGCCGGTTTAGCACGCAGAAATAGTAAGATTGTGATCAGTCAGCAACCGGCAAACTCCTTTTTGCCGGTTTTAATCACACCCGGGTGCCGCCATCAAGCTCCAGCACGCGGCCGGTAAAGTACTCATTTTCGAAAATGAAACGCGCTGCCGAAGCTACTTCATCAGGCTCCGCAAGACGTCGCAGAGGAACAGTACTTAAGAAGCGTTCACGCATATCCGGCCGCATTTGCGCTGCCATCGCCGTTTCGACCAGACCTGGCGCAATACACCCTGTACGTATGCCAAAACGGGCCAGCTCTTTTGCCCAGGTGACTGTCATCGCCGCCACTGCAGCCTTGGAGGCAGAATAATTGCTCTGTCCCGCATTACCGGCACGGGATACGGACGAGATATTAACAATCACCCCTTTGCTCTGGGTTTCAACCATCGCTTGCGCGGCTTCCCTGGCACACAAAAAGGTACCGGTTATATTCACATCTATTACAGACTGAAACTGCTGGTGAGACATCTTATCCACCACCTGTCCATCTTTAACTTTCAGCAATAAACCATCACGCATAATTCCGGCACTGTTAATCAGACCATGCAAAGCCCCGAATTGGGTTTTAATATCTGCAAATGTCTGTTCAACATCCTTTTCATCGGTCACATTGACCACAAAGCCAATTGCCTCACCGCCCTGCTCTTTGACTAGTGCCACGGCCTCATCCAGTGGGCCTTGTTGCATATCCAGCATCGCCACTCTGGCACCGCTATGACTCAGGTGTTTTGCCATTGCTAAACCCAGCCCCTGGGCAGCGCCGGTAATGGCAATAATTTTATCGGTTAATTGCATTTAACTGTCCTTTTCAACGTGTTCAAACAGAGTGAAGATACTGGAAAAATCGAGACTGCCATGGCCTTTGAGGCTATGCAGGCTATAAAGACTCTGGGCTAATGAGCCCATAGGGGTCGACGAATTACTCTGAATGGCCGTATCCAGTGCCAGGCCCAGATCCTTCTTCATCAAATCCACTAAAAAACCACCCTGATAACCCTTGCTGGAAGGCACATTCTCCATTACTCCGGGGCAGGGATTGTATTTATCAAGAGTCCAGTTGGCACCGGAGCTCTGTTGCATAATCTCAGATAATACTTTCGCATCCAGGCCATTGTTAATGCCCATGCGCAAGGCTTCACTGGTGCCCGCCATCAGCACGGCCAGCAGCATGTTGTTGCAGATTTTTGCCACTTGCCCGGCGCCATGCTTGCCCGCATGAAAAATGTTTTTGCCCATCGCACTGAGCACTGGCTGCGCCTTTTCAAACTGTGTGGCTTCACCGCCAACAATAAAGGTCAGCGTTGCGGCCTGTGCACCGGCTACACCGCCTGATACCGGTGCATCAATAAAGTCGATGTTTCTGGCTGTCAACTCTTTGGCAACAACCCTGGCCGTTTGTGCATCAATAGTACTGGAGTCAATCACCAGCGTTCCGGGTTTGAGTGCACCTTGCATCGACTCATCGTCCAGGTACAGAGACCTGACATGACGACCCGCAGGCAGCATTGAAACAACTACCTGCGCATTCTCGACGGCATCAGCAGCTGTTTCTGCAGATGTCGCACCTTGTTCAGTAAGACGTTTGACATTCTCGCTGAGCAGGTCGAACACCTGCACTTCAAAGCCCGCTTTAATTAAGTTGGCAGCCATGGGGCCACCCATGTTACCCAATCCAATAAACGCGATTTTCATTATGACTCCTTATCCTTTCAGATCTTTGAGCGGATGATCGTCCTGCGACCAGGGCGAAGTGAAGAAATGTTCAATTAATGAGTCCGGCACCCTGTCCACACTTGGGTATTTCCACTCAGGCTTATTATCTTTATCAATCAGCAGTGCCCGCACACCTTCCTGAAACTCCCCCACTTCGCCACAGCGACAGGATAGCCCCAGCTCCATCCGGAAACATTCTTCCAGGCTTTTGCCCTGCCCTTGCTGAAGTTGACGAAACAGAATGCAGGCAGTGATTGGTGAACCAGCCTTAAGCGTAGCAATCGCTTTGCTGAGCCATTTGTCATCGCCCGGCTCGAGCGACACAATTTCATTGATCACCTCATCCAGCGATTTACCCTGTGTCACTTTCTCAATCAGTGGCTGGTGCGCTTTGATATTCGAGTCCGGCGTCAGTGAACGAGATTCCTCAGCAAATTGCAGACACACTTCACTGACTTTTTCATGGTTCCAGGTTATTGCGTCGGTCCATTCACATTGTTGCAGATGTTCTATAAACCCATCTTTACTGCCCTGACTGATAAGATAATCTGCCAGCCCCACATACTGAGCATCGGCAGCATTAATGCTCGCCCCTGTCAGGCCCAGAAACAGTCCACAACCCTTTGGCATGCGATTCAGGAACCAGCTTCCGCCCACATCCGGATACAAACCAATGGAGATTTCGGGCATCGCAATACGTGCGGTTTCTGTGACAATCCTGTGACTGGCACCGGCCATTAACCCTAAACCACCGCCCATGGTAATGCCGTTACCCCATATAATCAGTGGTTTGTCATAGGTGTGGATCAGATGATCCAGCATGTATTCACGAGTAAAAAATTCTTCCACTAAGGCCGGCGTTTCGCCCTGGGAGGCTTTCATTGCTTTGTACATAGCAACCACGTCACCACCGGCACAAAAAGCTTTGTCTCCGGCACCTTCTATCAATACCAGCGCGATGCTGTCGTCCTGACGCCAGCTATTAAGCTGTGGCAGCAGCAACTCAATCATCGGTAAACTCAGTGCATTGAGCGCTTTAGGATTGTTCAGCCGTGCATGGCCGATGAATTTTCCACCTGCGGTTTTGATCCTGTCAAACACCACCCAATCCTGCTGTGTATCCTGATCAGACATTATAACCTCCTGGTATTAACGTATATCTTGGGCGCCCTCGGCCAGAATGCTTCTGGCAATAATCAGGCGCATAATTTCATTGGTCCCTTCAAGGATTTGATGTACGCGGACATCCCGCACATGTCGCTCCAGAGGGTACTCCTGAATGTAGCCATAGCCACCGTGTATTTGCAGCGCCTGGTCACAAACAGTAAAGCCCACATCGGTGGCAAAACGTTTGGCCATTGCACAGTACGCGGTTTTATCAGGGTCTTGTTGATCCAGTTTAAACGCCGCCAGCCGAACCATCTGCCGGGCTGCTACTAACTCGGTATTCATGTCTGCCAGTTTAAACTGCAATGCCTGAAAAGCGGCCAGCGGTTTACCAAATTGCTGACGCTCATGCATATAATCACGCGCCGTATTCAGTGCTTGCTGGGCAGTGCCTATCGAACAGGTGGCAATGTTTACGCGACCACCGTCGAGGCCTTGCATGGCGAATTTAAAACCTTCGCCCTCACTACCCAGAAGGTGATAAACCGGCACCTTTACATTCTCAAAACTTACCAGACGCGTGGGTTGGGCGTTCCAGCCCATTTTCTCTTCTGCTTTTCCATACACAATACCCTCTGCATCTGCCGGTATGACCAATGCAGAAATACCTTTGGGGCCCTGTTCACCGGTGCGCACCATCACGACCAGCACTTCGGTTTCACCCGCACCGGAGATAAACATCTTTGAACCATTTACCAGATAGTGATCACCCTGTTTTCTTGCGCTGGTTCGCAGCGCTGCAGCATCAGATCCTGAGCCAGGTTCAGTCAAACAATAGGACGCCAGTTTCTGACCGGAGACTAACGCCTCACACCACTGTTGCTTTATGTTCTGTGTACCCCAGGTGGCAATCATCCAGGTGGCCATATTATGAATAGTCATCATCGCAGTAGTGGCAGTACACCCCATGGCCAGCTCTTCAAATATGATTGACGAGTCGAGCCGGGACAAGCCCAAGCCGCCCGCTTCTTCAGGGGTATACAAGCCACAAAAACCCAGCTCGCCGGCTTTTTGGATCACCTCTTTGGGAAAATAGTGTTCTTTATCCCATTTAGCGGCATGGGGAGCCAGATCCTGCTGCGCAAATTGTCTGGCGGTATCGGCAAACGCCTGTTGATCGTCGGTAAGATTAAAATTCACCTTATATTACCTCTGAGTATTTTGGCTTATTAGGTCGGCATACACCGACCAATGCTAAGTTCTGTTAAAGGCTGCTTACCACAGAGGCACAGAGGGCACGGAGGATGATAAGTTAAAGCTGTTGATTGATGAGAGAGACCAAATTCTTTGACCGTTATAAAACCATCAAAACAGCTACAACCAATTCTTCTCTGTGTTCTCTGTGTCTCCGTGGTGAATATCACTAACGCAGGCTAATGGTCATATTCGGCCCCTGAGGAATGTCGTCTTCAAACCAACGACTGGTGATCGTCTTGGTTTCAGTGTAAAAACGCACCCCTTGTTTTCCATAAGCATGCAAATCACCGTAGAAAGAGTTTTTCCAGCCGGTGAAAGAGAAAAATGGCAGGGGCACAGGAATCGGTACATTGATACCTACCTGTCCCACTTCAATTTCATGCTGGTATTTACGTGCGGCAGCACCATTGGCGGTAAAAATACTGGTGCCATTTCCGTAAGGGTTACGATTCACCAAGGCGATGGCCTCTTCCAGACTATCCACCACGACACAGCAAAGTACCGGCCCGAAGATTTCTTCTTTGTAGATGGTCATATCTTCAGTCACGTTGCTAAATACTGTCGGCCCCACCCAATTACCCTGCTCATAACCGGGCAAATTAAAGTCAGAGCCATCCACCAGACAGGTGGCACCTTCCTGCTTACCCTGCTCAATCAGAGACAATACCCGCTGTTTGGCTTTGTCACTGATCAAGGGTCCAAAGCCCGCTTCCTTATCATTCCAAAGGCCTGGCTTCACTTTAGCAATCATCTCTGCCAATTCCGGGATCCAGTCTTTTGAATCTCCCACAAAAACGGCCACAGAAATGGCCATACAACGTTGTCCGGCAGCCCCAACTGATGCACCCACCAGATTATTCAGGACCTGAGCTTTATTCGCATCAGGCATAATCACTGAATGGTTTTTCGCACCGGCAAAACACTGTGCGCGTTTCATATTATCTGTAGCCGTTTTGTAAATATGCTGGCCTACGGGCACTGAACCTACAAATGACACGGCCCTGGTCTCTTCATGGTGAAGCAGATGATTAACCTGATCGGCGCCACCATGCACAATGTTCAATAACCCCTTCGGCGCTCCGGCTTCAAGGAACAACTCTGCAAGACGGGTCGGTGTCATTGGATCCTGCTCTGAGGGTTTCAGAATAAAGGTGTTGCCTGCAGCAATAGCTAATGGAAACATCCACAGCGGGATCATTGCCGGGAAATTAAACGGCGTTATGCCAACGCACACACCCAGAGGCTGGGTATAGCTGTACGTATCTATGCCTCTGGCAACATTCTCCACTGTCTCACCCATCATCAGTGCAGGAATATTCATGGCTTGTTCTACCACCTCAATACCGCGCCACACATCGCCCTTGGCATCATCAAAGGTTTTTCCGGTTTCCTGACTGAGAATCTCAGCTATCTCATCATGGTGGGCTTTTAACAATGCCTGATAGCGCATCATCAACCGGGCACGCTCCGACACTGCCACATTACGCCAGGTCTTAAACGCTTCTTTTGCACTGGCAATGGCACTTTCCATTTCTTCATGGGTAGCGCAGGGAGCCTGAGCGATCACCTGATTGTCGGCAGGATTCGTGACATCAATATGCTGTTGAGACGTTGAAGCAATAAACTCGCCGTTAATCAGCAAAGGAATTTGTTTCATTGGGCACCTGTTATGTCATCTGCCGAAACGCCGGCAGCTTGTTAAGAAAGTGTGAGGTACATTAGCAGATTTTTTACCTTAACGTTAACGTCAAGTGATAAAAACAGCTAACTCGTTATCTCACTCTGTAAACTAGCTTAGACAGCTTATGGTCGTGGTCCCTGTAATGGCAGATAATACCAATTAAAGTCGAAAATTCTCTTTTCTGTCAGGTCAGGGTTAACGCTATCCTGCTATATGCCCTGGCTTCAGATCAGACTCACTAACACTTCATCATTAAGTTTATCCAGCGGAAATATGGGTTCAACCTACGTGAATATCTATTAAGTTCGTTTGGTATAAGCCGATTGATTGCTATGCTAGAGCTTGTTGCAATTGAGAATGGCCTTTACCTTTGGATAGAAACAAAATCAATATTGCGGTGGTAGAAGATAACGGCGTTGCCCGTATCAATCTGCGCAACCATCTTCTGGAAATGGGGTTTTCTGATATTGGTTGTTACAGTCAGGGTAGAGAACTCAAACCTGCTCTCAAACAGCGTCACTTTCACCTTCTGCTTATGGACTTTCATCTCGGGTTATATAAAAACGGCGTAGAAGTGATCAACGAAATGCAAAAAGAAGGTTTGCTCAAGCCCTCCACCTGCATTGTCTTTGTCACCTCAGATCGGGTTCCCATGATAGTCGGTCAGATTATGGATGTGCATCCTGATGCACTGGTGCTTAAGCCCTACACTATCCGAAACCTGGAAAAGACCCTTTTATCTTGTATGCGGTTCCATCATTTTATGAAGCCGGTAATGCAATTGATGGATAAAGATGATTACTCCAGAGCGCTGGAAAGTCTTGAACTGCTGATGAAAAGCAACAAAGAGCCAAAATATCGCACCAATATGATCAAACTTAAGGCCAGGATCCTGACCAAGTTGAAGCGCTATAAGGAAAGCGCCGAAATTTATCAGGAGGTACTTAAAACGTCGGATAAGATTATCTGGGCAAAATGGGGGCTGATTCAAAGTACTCATCTTATGGGGGAAACCGAGGAAAGTGAAAAAATGCTTGGAGCGATGCTCAACACGCACCTTACCAGCGATAAAGCCTGTGAATGGCTGGCCAGAATCAATATCGATAAAGAAGATTATGATAAAGCCCAGACCTACATGGACAGAATAAAAGACGGTGAACTGTCTCTCTCTGCAGCGCGTCTTAAAGCCTATCTTTACCAAACACAGGATCAAATGGATGAAGCCATTAATCTTCTTGAAAAAAAGCGCGAGTCCAACCGCAATATCCGTGAGCGATTTACTGAATTATCTCTGGACCTGGCACGTTGCTATCTGACAAAAGCCCGTGATACGCCAATCAATGAACGTGGTAAACATTTGCAAGTGGCCCGCTATTTAATTGGTGGTGCAGGTCGCAATATGCAGGGAAGTGACATTGACATTAAGCGCAACTATATGACCGCACTGGCCGCAGTGCTTGAAGATGACAAAGCCAGGGCCCGTGAGCTTTTGTCACAGGAAGGCCTCGAAGATACGGAGTTTATGGACATTCCAACTCTTTCGGACGCAGTCAGCACCTGGCACGATCTCGGCGAAAAAGGCAAAGCCTCCGAAATGCTGCACGAACTGGAACAGAAACTGGCCAATCTGCCAGATGAAAATGAACGGACGGTTTCCAGTCTGATGATGCGGAAAAATGAACAGGCTCTGGGCGATAAAAAATCGCGTTCGCTGGAGTTTAACAAGCGCGGGCTGGCATTTTACGTAAAAGATAACTTCAGTGACGCCATCGACCTGTTTTATCAAGCGTATATACTTTTCCCCAGCGAACCCGCTTTTAGTCTCAACTTATTACAATCCATGGTCGAGGCAAAAAAACTGGTGCATAAAAAAATCAGTATTGCCGCACTGCAACAGGAGCTTACCGACCAGCCCCTTTCCTCTGCTAACGCCAAACGCTTTGACGGAATTGTACAAAAAATCAAAAAAGATCAACTAGATACTCTGTCAATTGAGGAAGTAGCTTCTTCCGACAACGCTGAGTCAGACGAATAGACCTACTTTACTCATCTCATCTGACCAGTTAGGCTTGGTATTTTTATACTGAGTGAAAAGTACCATGCATATAGACCAGCTTTTGCAGCAAATACGCGAGAATTCGATTGACGGAAACTGTCTGCTGACGGTACCCAAAAGCTGGGCTCAGGGCAGAACCGTATTCGGTGGTTTATCTGCGGCCCTCCTTTACGAGGCGATAAAAAATACGGTTAAACCGGATAGGGTTCTGAGGTCACTAACCACCAATTTTGTCGGCCCTCTGAATGCCGGAGCCGAACTTGAAATTCAGGTACAGGTACTGCGCGAAGGAAAAAATGTGACTCAGGTAACAGCCCGCGCATTACAGAATGACCAGGTCGCAGTATTCTGCCAGGCCTGCTTTGGTACTCACAGAGACTCCAAAGTGCGGGTCGACAATCAGACACAACACAATATGGCGCTGCCTGAAAAGGCAAAATTTATCCCGCAAATCCCCAAAGTCACCCCTAAATTTTTAAAACATATAGATCTTTTCCTGGTTGAGGGTGGCCTGCCCTTTACCGGTAAAAAAACGGCAAGAACCTGCGGCTGGATGCGGTTTACTGACACGCCGGAACAGGTCAGCGATGCCCACCTGATCGCGCTGATTGATGCCTGGCCACCGACCATATTACAGATGCTGCGCTGGCCTGCACCGGCAAGCACCATGAGCTGGAACCTGGAGTTTATCCATCCCCATCAGCCCGTAGCAGCCGATGACTGGTTTGCTTATCAGGCAGATACCCGCCAGGCCGCCGATGGCTATTGCCACAGCGAGGCCAACATCTGGGATGCCAGAGGGGATTTGGTGGCCATCAGTCGCCAGATTATCGCTGTATTCGATTAACGCAAAATCTGGCCTGAGATTGTGAAGCCTGGATGAATTATTTGTGACCAGTGTTAATCCTGTCTGTTCAAGACCGGGCGTATATTTTATGGTCATGATGCGTTTTTCCGATTTATGGATTCGTCATGCAACAAGCGTCACTGCAAAGGCTGCTATCCGGTATTTGCCGTCTGAAAATAGTCGCCGAAAATCAATGTGGTAAAGACTATTTTGTCGGGGATATCTGCGGACAGTTCGACGCACTGCAACGGGCATTGACTAAGGCCGGGTTTGATCCTCGCTGTGATCGGCTATTCTGCACCGGAAACCTGATTAACTATGGTAAAGACAGCCTCAAAGTACTGCACTTATTGTCATCGCATTGGTTTTTCCCGGTGATAGGCCCCAACGAACTGTATATGCTCGAAGCACTGCAACGGAAGCATTACCTGAATTGGTATACCCATGGAGGAGATTGGGCTTTCGATGCAAAGTTACAATTAAAGGAAGACCTGTCACAGTTCAGTGACAGTCTCGCTAAAGTACCCATTGCTTTTCGCATTCAGCAACAATCTTATGCGGATGTTGGTGTTACCAACGGTTTGCCCTTATTGCCTTTTACACCCGAAAGGTATCAGCAAGCCAGTATGAACGAACTTTGTGACTGTCTGCAAACAGGTATATCACAGGAAAGCAAAGCGGTAGTTTACCCACCAATGAGCTGTATCGTAACTGCAGGTGAGCCCGCTCAGAAAATTTGGGTTAAAGGCAATACTGTAGCCATAAATCAGGGAGCCAGATTTCTGCCAGGCAAAGGCAGGTTGAAATTATGGAAGCTAAAAAAGCTGCTTAAAACGGTGCAAAAGCAAACCCGTTTTCAACCCGTTATTGGTTGATCATAAATGGTCGGCGACGGAAAGGTAATGTACAGAGTGCAGAGAGCAAATCAAACAACACCATCACCAGCAGACCACTTACCAGTCCCCAGCCAATTGCCGTTGCGTTAAGCACAATCTGATAGTCGTAATGTTCTCTTGCCTCGGCGAAAAGCCGTGGATCGGTATCAAAAAGCCCGTGCCAGATACGGTGCCATTGTGATGCCTGCAATCTCATTGCCAGTTCTTCCAGGTAATCACGACGCTTCACCAGGGTATTCACACTGATACCGCCAGCGCGCACCGCGGCGTCAGCGTTTTGCCGATAACGTTGAATAAGCTTGTTCAGGTCACCATCCGTATGGACTCTGGCATCCGCTATAAACGGTTGCAGACTCTGGCGTGCCTCACTCAGGTGTGCCAAAACGGTATTTTCATAATGCAAAATAAACGCTGGGAGCTGCAGGCCCGCCAGTAACGCGGCCATAAAAAGGGTTATGCGGAAATAGCCGTGGCAGGTTCTCAGCAGGCCTTTAATCATATTAACAGGCCTAACCGGGGCAAGGCGTAGCCAATTGCGATTCCGGCTGCGGCGAGTAACACCAGAAATGTCAGTAACATCCCCACCACCCTTAGACGCAGGTTTTTCGCCGGGATAGCATAAGCATGAACCAGCCGGCCAACCAGCAAAATCAGACAAAGAACCTGAATGATGAGCGGGGACAGCCCGGCAGCTTCGATCATAAAGATCAACAGCAATGTCAGAGGCAGATACTCTAACGCATTACCCTGTGCCCGAATGGCAAGTTGTAACTCGGTATTGCCACCGTCACCTATGGCAACCTTATGCTTGTTTCTCAGCACGATGACTCTGGCAGAGAGAAATACCACCAACAAGGCTAATAATCCAGTGTAAAAAAGAGTGTTCATAGCGATCCTTATCCATTTTCAGTTCTGTTCATAACAGCCGCAAAGCTAACTGATAGTTAAAATTATGCTAACCGTGATGGTTAATGTAATAGGTATTACTTATTAAGTAAAAAATCTTAACTTTCAGTGGGATACAAATTGTATGTTGTGGATTTCTATTCACTGTAAATACATCAGCGTTTGGCATAGCTTTGAGTATAGCGTTCATAAAACTATTCGCTCTAAACAGGGTTACTGCTACCAGCTGGATTTGCTAACATAGTTCAACTTTTCAGAAACAGCGAACATCATGAAGTTTATTTCCTTTAATATCAATGGACTAAGAGCCAGGCTGCACCAACTTCAGGCACTGATTGATAAGCATCAACCGTATGTGATTGGCTTGCAGGAAACCAAAGTACATGACGATATGTTTCCATTGGCCGATGTCCAGGCGATGGGCTATGAAGTGCACTACCATGGCCAGAAAGGTCACTATGGTGTAGCCCTTTTGTCTAAACACGCCCCTTCGTCAGTTCAGTGTGGCTACCCGGGCGATGACCCTGAAGCCCAGCGCCGTATGATTATGGCCAGCTATACTATGCCTGATGGCCAGTCTGTACGCGTTCTCAATGGTTATTTCCCACAGGGGGAAAATCAGGAACACGAGACCAAATTCCCCGCCAAACGCAAGTTTTACGCTGATCTGATGAATTACCTGAACAATCATCATAGCCCGGATGAAAACCTGGTCGTTATGGGCGATGTGAATATTTCTCATCAGGATCAGGATATCGGTATTGGCGAAGCTAACAGGCTGCGCTGGCTGAAAACAGGCAAATGCAGTTTTCTCCCCGAAGAACGGGTCTGGCTGAATACCTTGCTTGATTGGGGCCTGAAGGACAGCTTTCGTAGCTTGCACCCGGACACCGAAGATCAATACAGTTGGTTTGATTATCGTTCACGTGGTTTTGATGATAACCGCGGTTTACGTATCGACCTGATTCTTGCGACGCAACCATTACACCAACGACTGGTGGATGCTGGTATTGATTACCAGCTCAGGGGTATCGAAAAACCTTCAGATCATGCCCCGATCTGGGCTGAGTATCAGTAACAGGACACATAATCTTTGTTTGAGACTATAACGCTGCTTCAGGGGCTCTCATGGTTTTTTTATCTGGCTGTATTGTTCGTTGCAGTCAGAACCATACCGGTTCAGATCCTGATAGAGAACAGAAAACTCCAGCATTTACTGTTCGGATCGGCGGCTTGTTTATTTGTACTTTGGTTATTCCGGGCCGGAATCTATACTGGCCTGAATGTTCATTTCTTGTGGTTGACTGCACTGACACTGGTTATGGGCTTTCGGGGGGCAATGTTAAGTGCATCACTTGCACTACTGGGTGTTACCCTGGTTGGAAAAGAAAGTTGGAACCTGTTTGGTATCAATGGGTTATTGGGTATATTTTTGCCAATAGGCCTGAGTTACTGCTGTTACAATCTCGCCTTTCATAAACTTCCCCGGCACTTCTTTATTTATATTTTTGTCTGCGCATTTCTGCCGGGGGCTCTGATGATTGCCTTAAAAATGTTCGCCCTGGGCGGATATTACTGGCTGGAAGGTATTCACGACTGGACGATTATTCAGGAAAATTATCTGATTTTGATTCCCCTGTTGCTGTTCCCCGAAGCCATGCTGAATGGCATGACCATGACCCTGTTGGTGATGTATAAACCCAGTTGGGTTTACACTTTTTATGACAAGTTTTATTTGGATAAAAATCCCTGAGAGTATAAGAATGAATAACAGATACAGAGCACTATGCAGTTTTTTCTTGTTAAGCGGGGTTTCGCAGGTTGCCGCTCAGACACCTTCAGACAATGCCCAGCAACGCGTTGAAGCCAGATTGCAGGATGCACCTTTTTATCAGAATGTGCTAAAAGCCTCTGCACTGCTGCCTGAAAATATGCAGCAGAGATCGATTAGCTGTACGCTTGCACAATCTGAAAAAAACAACCCGGAATATAAATCATCACGACAAAGCCGGTTAAATGAACCGGGATGGGAACAACGCATCAGCGCTGACTGGGACTACTTTGGCGAAACCGAGCCAGACACTAAAGTACTGGTTATTGACCACCGCCAGCAGGGCGACGAAATGGCTTACCGTTACCTTGCCAACGGACATAGTCAGGATACGCTCTATGAGCCCTGGAGCACGTCAAAGGTAATGGCCATTACCGGCGCAATCAGCAAAGCCAGATCGCAGGGGGTTGGCGCCAGGAGCCTTGCCGGGGGCTACGTGCCCGTGGCAGACCTAATTACCAGCATTCACACCTATCAGCCCTTTGGAAAGGCTAACGGTAACTCTAATGCCATCGCAACGTACATGGTAAATGCTGCCGGCCGTGATTACATCACCGGCCTGTTTCAGGGTAACTGGCTAAAACTGTCGAATTCCACTGTTGGCTTGCGGGGGGGCTACTATGTGGAAATTTTTAATCCCGGGGCACCATTTTGGCTCGATACAGAATCCGAAAAACAAGCCGCGATGCCCATACTGACAGCCAATACCGCAGATCCTGGCTATCGAAGCTACCGCTGTGAAACCTGCGGTCTGACCGGTAACAAGCCGATGACGACACTGGCGCAGGCAGAGTGGCTAAAACGGCTTGCAGTTCACGAACGAGATAAAATGACCCGCCATCCTAATCTTACCGGGGAAGATGTTCAGACACTGTTTTATGGCGATGGTCACTCTGATAGTGAACATCCTCATGGTGGAATGATCATGGGCATTTCCCGCCTCATCCCTCATGCGCTCAGTCGGGCGCTGGGAGGTAACGTCAGTAGTGCCAAAAACGTGCTTGATCAGCACAATGAAGGAAACTGGCGAATTTTTCAAAAAATTGGCTGGGGACCCAGTGAGACCCGTGGAAAATCAGAAATGGCCATGCTCGCACACCTGTGTCTTCCAGGTGTAATGGGAGGTCGGGAGTTTACTCTGGCAGCTCACACTGGCGTAGAAGGCGACGCTGAAGTCCGGGTCAATGACGCGGCGAAAAAAATGCAGCGTTTGCTTGATCTGACCATGAAAACGCTGCTGACAATGTCGCAGGACAAATAATACTGCTGGATTCTTTATTGTTGTCTTTTTACCGCTTTTTTAGCTACTGAGGTCTTTTTTTAGATGCTGTTAAGACTACAGAGTTTAGCCAGCCGTTTATTGCCCGCAATTGTTTTACTGGCGCTGGTCCAGTGGCTGGCACAAAGCAACCATTCCTTGTTGTTCCGGTGGTCTGCTCAACTCAGTTATGTACCCTTAGTAGCCATTCTCTTTGCGATGTTGGTGGCATTAAAATTCGGCCGCAGCCGTATGGTCATCGCCTGTATACTTCTGGCGTATCTGTGTGTTCAGGGCCTCTGGCCTGCACTGGTGCATACTGCAATCAGCAGCAAGCTGACTACTCCGGGTCTGATGGCCCTGTTGTGTGTACTTCTATGGGATAAAGACCGGGGATTCGCCCTGTTCAATATGGGGCTAGCCGTTGTCTGGATGTTAGTGACCCTTCTGGCCACCTATTTATTGTATGAGTACTTTCCAGATGAGTGGCAGCACTGGCTTGTCCCTGTGCATGATCTGTTACCTTCTCCTCTGGACGGTGCGCTATCACCTATGGACTGGTGTTTTTATCTCTTAGTGACCTTACTGGCACTTTTGAAGTTGTTGCTGAATGCCAGCCACAGCCACTGCATGCTCTTTGCCAGCATGTTGGTATTACCGGTGCTGGATTACCAAAACCAGTTTGTTACCACACAGCTTACGGTGTTTACGTTGGCGCTGGTGTTTTTAACTGCCGTTATTATCGACAGTCATAATATGGCTTTCAGAGATGAGTTGACGGGTATCCCCTCTCGCCGTGCGCTGATGCAGTATACACAGACTCTTGGAAGTCGCTATGTGGTGGTAATGGCCGACATTGATCACTTTAAATCCTTTAATGATACCTACGGCCATGATGTAGGCGATCAGGTACTCAAACTGGTCGCCAGTAAGCTGCAAAAAGTCACCGGCGGGGGGAAAGCTTTTCGCTATGGTGGAGAAGAATTCACTCTGGTTTTTGCACGAAAATCCGGGCAACAGGTGTTGCCTCATATCGAATCATTACGGGAACAAATTGCCGGTTACCAGATGGTGATCCGGGCTCATGACAGACCAGTGAAAAAAACGGCAAAGAAAACCAATCCTCATCGACGCACATCAACGCAAAAGCAGGTGGGTGTCACCTGTAGTTTCGGAGTTGCCACCAAATCCCGCAAGCACAGTCAATTCAGTGAAGTGCTTAAACAAGCCGATCAGGCACTTTATGATGCTAAAAAAGCAGGCAGAAATTGTGTAAAAAGCAGATAGACCCACCCGATAATACTAATAGACAGACAAACCCAATTGCTCCGCCAGACCCGTGATCATATGCATTCCCAGGCAGGAGTTACCAAAGTGGTTGAGTCTCGGGCTCCAGGCACAAATCACACCGTAGCCCGGTACAATAGCAACAATGCCGCCGCCTACCCCACTTTTTGCAGGCAGACCAACTGTAAAAGCAAATTCACCTGACTGGTCATACATCCCGCTGGTAGAGAGGATGGCATTCACCCGATGCGCATCGCGACGTGAACAAATCACGCGTTGCGTCACGGGCTGAAGCCCCCGATTGGCGAGGAAAGTAAGGCTTGAGGCTAATTGCTCGCAAGTCATGTTTACCGAGCACTGGTAAAAATAATGATCCAATACCCGGTCTACGTCGCCCTCTACATTACCAAAACTCTTCATCAGGTAGGCCATTGCAGCATTCCGGCTGCCATGTTGTTTTTCAGACTGAAGTACATCTTCGTCAACAAAGATCTGATCACTTCCGGCCAACTTTCGAATGAAACTGATAAATGCCTGACGACTGGCCGAGTAATGACTGGCCAGCACGTCAGCGATCAGAATAGCACCAGCATTAATAAAGGGGTTACGCGGAATACCGTGCTCATACTCAAGTTGAACAATAGAATTAAAGGGTAAACCTGAAGGCTCCATATGCACCCGTTGCCAAAGACTGTCGCCAATTCTGTTCATCGCCATGACCAGGCCCAGTATCTTTGACAAACTCTGAATCGAGAACTCCGTTGTTGAATCACCTGCTGAATAGAGCTTCCCTTCAACCGTGGCCAGCGCCAATCCAACCTTATCAGGGTTTACCTGCGCTAAGGCGGGAATATAGTCAGCTACTTTGCCGCTCACCGGCAAGGCTCTAGCCTCACCCACTAATTGCTGCAAAAAAGGCTCAATCTCAAATCCCTGTTTTACCGTCCAGTCCATTAATCGTCCTTATGGATCATCATTTCGGACTCCCGTCGCCGACTCATCAGATGAGCCAGTTTCTTCATGCTGATATTTTTGTCTTTCTCATCGACAATCTCCATACCCAGCATGGCTTCCAACAGATCTTCAAGGGTCAGGATCCCCTCCAGACCACCATATTCATCGACCACCAATAAGATGTGGGCGCGGTTATCCAGAAAGTAGTCAAAAGTCCGCACCAGTGGCATGCTACTTAACATGGTCACCATATCCTTCCGATATTCTTTTAGCTGACGTTTGCCGTTGCCCCGGGCCTGAGCCAGTAACAAATCGGTTTTCATTACAAAACCCGATACCTGTTCAGGTTCATCTTCGTATACCGGAATGCGGGAGAAGGATGTGCTGTCGTGTTTATGGAAAAAGGTTTCAACGGTCATACTCTCGGGCACAGAGAACACCACAGTTCTGTGAGTCATGGCTTCCCGGATAGACAACTGGTGCAGGTTCAGCAGGTTCTGCATAATATGCGCTTCGCGCATAGCCAGTTGACCTTCGTCTTTTGACAACTCCGCCATTGCCAGCAACTCTGCTCGATTGAGGCCTTTTAGTGGACTATCTTCGGTAAAGTGACGGGTCAGCCAGTTGGACATTTTCACAAAGGGATACATAAAATAAATCAGGTATCTGAGAAAGTAAGCTGTGGCCGGAGCCAGCTTTCGCCAGTAGGTGGCACCAATTGTCTTAGGGATAATTTCAGAGAAAATCAGGATCAACAAGGTCAGTATTACAGAAGCCAGCCCCAGCCAGGCATTACCAAACACTACTGCAGCCTGAGCGCCTGCGCCTGCCGCACCAAAAGTATGAGCAAACGTATTCAGGGTCAGAATCGCTGACAAGGGCCGGTTTATATCGCTGGTTTGTTCCCGCAATAGTTTGCCGCTGGCCTTTCCTTGTTCTTCCTGCACCGAAATATAGGCAGAAGATATACTCAGGATCACCGCCTCGGCCACAGAACATAAAAACGAAAAGACCAGTGCAATAAACACATAGAGCAAAAGCAATAGCATAATGCAGAATCCGGGTTACTAAATAAAAAACAGGCTCCATCATAAATGGAGCCTGCTTTGTATCAAAATTCCTGTTTAAAGGCTAATTTTTAACCGGCCTTTCATCCCGATACTGTTCAAACCACCAGAGAATATACTCCACTTTACTCATCAGGTTACTGGGACGCTTGTAAATACCGTGAGGGGCATCCGGTATCCTCACCATGGCCGTTTCAACGCCCTGTAGCTTAAGCGCCTGGTAGTATTGCTCAGACTCTGAAATAGGCGTCCGATAATCAGCTTCACCCGTTAACAACATTGTTGGTGTAGTCACATTACCCACATAACTGATCGGTGAGCGCTGCATATAACCTTCAAGATCTTCCCAGGGTTTAGCGGCAAACCAGTATTTATAAAAGTACGGATAGAAATCTGATGTCAATACAAAGCTGTACCAGTTTATAACCGGCTTAGCCACCACTGCCGCTTTAAATCTGTCAGTGTGACCAACAATCCAGGCGCTCAGTACTCCCCCACCAGAACCACCGGTAACAAAAAGCTCACGTTCATCAATAAAGCCCTTGTCAATTACCGTATCAACTGCCGACATCAGATCGTCGTAATCCTGGCTTGGGTAATTCAGGTGAATAGTCTGCGCAAATTCCTCTCCATAGCTGGAACTGCCCCTTGGATTTATATACACCACCACGTATCCGGCAGCAGCATAAAGCTGAATTTCAGCAGCGAAATGCGGACCATAGGCGGTTACCGGACCTCCATGGATCTCCAGCACCATAGGGTACTTTTTATCCTTATCAAAGCCCGGGGGGTAAGCAATCCATCCCTGAATATCGCGACCATCTGCTGACGACTTAAACCAAAATTCTTCAACTTTGGCCAGAGTCTTATGCCCCAGCGCGTCGTCATTCAGGTGCGTAAGTTGAATATCCTTGCCACCTGTATGCAGACCTACGTCCGCGGGACGATCTGGTGCCGAATAAGTAAAGGTGACGGTACCGTCACTGGCAACATCGAATTCACTGCTGGTGTAAGGCCTTCCATACGACTGACCACCAAGTTTATCGGTAAGCTGTTTAGCTTTACCTTTCAGTGGCTGATAAGCAACACGTGTCTTGCCCTGGTCATCATACTGAATGTAAAGTCCGCGGCTGCTGCCATCCCAGTGCAGACTATCAACGCTACGATCCAGGTCGGCCGTCAGAGACTGTGTCTTACCCGATGACAAATCGCGTACATAAACCTGAGTATTTTCATAGTTGGTACCTCTATCGTCATATCCCAGATAGGCCAGATAACGGCCGTCAGGAGAGACAGATGGCTGGTTGTCCGGTCCATTTCGATCTGTCACAGCGGATATTTCTCCGCTAGCCAGTTCATAACGGTAAATATCAGTATTCACTGGCTCCAGGCGAAAATTCTGATGACGGTTAGCAGAAAAGTAAAGCTGCTTACCATCCTGACTCCAGCTCATTGCACCATTATTATTAAATTCATCAAAGGTCAGTTGCCTGGGTGTGCCCCCTTGTGCACTGAGCAGAAATATTTGTGTATATCCCGGTTTGGTATAACCACCACCATCAAAACGGTAATAAACATCATCTATATAAATAGCAGGCTCTGCCCACTCGGCACCTTCTGGTTTGCCTGGTAGCGATACCGGTGGGGTGGCCTTTTCAGGCACAAACATCTGGAATGCCAGATATTTACCATCCGCAGACCAGGTGAGTCTGGACGGAGCAGTGGTGAGGTTTGTCATCTGACCGGTGGCGCCGGTTTCCAGCCATTGCATATGGATCTGAGGATTTCCGGACTCTGAAGAGATATAGGCGAGGCGCTTATTATCAGGAGACAACGCCATACCATATTGCTGATGTTTACCCGTAGTAACAGGTGTCAACTCACCATTTTGCGTTACTTTCCAGATATTACCCAGCTTCTTGTCACTGTGAATATCCATGTAATGACGGATAAAATAAACCTCGCTGCCATCATTGGTAATATTAAGATCGGCAGCATATTCAAGATCAAACACATCCTGAGACTGAAGCGTTTCTGACAACTCTGTGGCGAATAGTGTTGAGGAGCAAAGCAGTGCAGATGCACCTAAAGCAGATATTCTTTTCATTATTGGATCTCTGATTATTTGTCCGTAACTAGTGTTGCATCGCTGTATCAACATGTCACCCGAACTTTATCGCAAAAAATCAGGTGTTGGACACAATACCTAGAACCATTGACGGGTAAATACTCTATCCAGTTCTTTGAAAGCTTTACTAAGAAGATTGGCCAACTCTTTATATCGTGGCCGCGCTTTCACACTGTGTAGCTGGCAACCCTGTTGTCGCATCTTCTGATGAATATCCCGGTACCAGCTGGCCATAGCGGGGGGCAACGGTTGATTGGAGCGATGACCCAACCATAGCAACCCTTGCATTGGCAGGCTGATAAAAAATGCGGCAAGCGCGATGGCTTGTGGCAGCGCGCTCTGGCCCATCGTTCCCAGATGTACAAATGCGACAAGGATAGCAAGTGGCGGCATATAACGAATGCTGAAGCGGGTGGCAGCAATCACACGGCACTCCGGAAACAGACCATAAAGCTCCTTTTTCATTGGCCAGGTTTGCAAATAATCCTGACCATCCCTGAATAAAGCTGGAATTGACTGTGCCATAACTGCCTCTCATGATGACTGCCTGATATCGTACTCAGATGACCGATGCTGAGCACGAAAGGTTACTCTTAAGTGTATCAGCTATCTGCCTGTTATCTGCAGAATTTACCAGTCTGGTGCAATAAGATTCAGATTTATAAAATGATTTATACGTATGGCGCGCATAGATAGGTCATTTGCGATTTTGTATTACCAATGTGCTGGTGAGCCTTTCCCTGCCGAACAACGCCATTTTAATAAACTCTTCACGGCTTACCGGCACGTCAATAAAATCAAGCTCTGTCTGCCAGGGCTCCTTATCCATTTCAGGATCGGTTACCGAAACACAGTAGCTATCGGCTGCCGACACCAAAACCCAATGAGGGGCTTTGGTGCGTGTCAGCCGCCAAACACTGATCAGGCTCACTAACACGGCCCCTTCAGCCAGATACTGATCAAGTTGTGGTAACGACAACGGCATATAATGTTGAGTGATATCGGTATGTTTAGCTTCACTGAGAAAATGTTGATGAACCCGTTCCATGACCTCTTTTTTTTGTGGGTCGCGTACTGAATTCAGAAAAGGCACTGACGTCTGACTGACGTACAAATCTACTTTGAATCCCCTGCGCCAGGCACTTAGTGCCAGCCCTAAACCGCTACAACCACCATGGCCTGAAGTCATATAAATCGTGGTGGCTTCACGCCAGATCTGGATCTCTTCCTGCGCCGACATGGAATAGCTTGGCTCGAGCTTATGCATGGCCATCATCAGGCTCGCCGGACCACAGGTAAAATCAAGTGTCTGCTGATACCGGTCTGTAGAAGGCTGATTCAACGACGCCGAACCTAAACTCTTTTCCATCTGCAGAGCATCGCTACCATCCTCATAATAGCCTTTGACCATACCGATACGGTGATAACCCAATTTGCGATAGAGGCCGATGGCAGGCTCATTATCGATGCGTACTTCAAGGCGCATAAACAGGCAAAGTTGTTTAGCAGCAAGCCTTTGAACCTCAGGTAACAAGCTGTTGGCGACGCCTTTGCCGCGAAACTCATCTGCCACAGCAATAGAGTAAAGTCGGGCGAGTTGTGTGCCTTTGCGGTACAGCACCAACGCGTAGCCCGCCAGCCTTTCATCCTGAATCGCCAGAAGCAGACAGCAGTGCCCTTTGCGAATAAAGTAACTGAAACTGCGCCGGGAAATTTTATCAGTACTGAAACTCTGTTTTTCCAACGCCACAAGGGCAGGAATATCAGCAGTTGTGGCGGAACGTAAATGAAGGTTAATCAAGAAGATGACCTGAACAAAAACCAGGCTGCAGTGTATTGGTTCCAGAAAAAAAAACAACATATCAAAAGTGATTTTTCTAATCGATTTATTCCATTATTCAATGTTGTAAATTCCTGTACCTTAGCGCTCATTATCTACACTGATATTGTTTCAGTATTTCTGAGGAAAAATATGTCTGGATATTATGTGGTTGTTGACGATCTTGATGACTGGAGTCCATATTTCCCCAGCCGGGAAATCATTTCCTTTGACCAGTATCTGGCAAAAACAGATGTCAAATCTGAGCGCACTGTACGCATACTGAACCTGTGCCGTAACAAGCGTTCACTGGGACGTGGATACTACTGTTCACTGCTCGCAGAGGCGCGCGGTCACAAAGTGATTCCGGACATCAATACCATCAACGATTTACGTCGGAAAAAGCTTTACAGCTTAAGGCTCGAAGAAATTGCCAAATCTCTTAATAAGCTCCAGACAGAAGATAATAGTAACAAGCTGACAGTTAGGGTCTTTCTTGGTGAAACCCGTTCAAAAGATTTCACAGAACTGGGCAAAGCCGTATTTGAACGTTTTCCAACACCAATTCTGGAAATCGTACTGGTAAAGAATCGTCATTGGTCACTGGATAAAATTCAGCCGCTTTCGCTGCAGGATATCCACAGTGATGAAGAGCAGGAATTCCTGGCCAATACCCTGGAGCGTTTCAGCAACAGATTGTGGCGTAAACCCAAAGCCCGGAAGCACTACCGTTACGATGTGGCAATGCTATGTGATGATCAGGAAGCGATGCCGCCAAGTGACAAAAAGGCTCTGAATCATTTTGTTAAAGCAGCGGATAAATTAGGGATAAATCTTGAACCAATTAACAAGAAAGATTACGTAAGACTGGCTGAATACGATGGGCTGTTTATCCGGGAAACCACCTCTATCGATCATCATACCTATCGTTTTGCCAAAAAAGCCGAAGCAGAAGGCATGGTGGTGATAGATGATCCCAGATCCATTTTACGTTGTACTAACAAAGTGTATCTGGCTGATTTACTGCGTACCAATAAAGTTCCCACGCCAAAAACCTTATTGCTCAGTCATACCGATAAACAGAGCCTTAAATATGCAATCGAGTATCTGGGCTTTCCCATTGTGCTGAAAATTCCCGATGGCGCCTTCTCCAGGGGGATGTTTAAAGCCACTGATATGGATGAGCTGGTTGATGCAATGAAACAATTAACTCGCACTTCGGCCTTGGTTTTAGCTCAGGAGTTCTTATATACCGACTATGACTGGCGAATCGGTGTTCTGAATAACAAACCTTTGTATGCCTGTCGTTATTTTATGGTTAAAGGTCATTGGCAAATCTACCGCCATGATGATGCGAAAAATGTAGCCACTGGTGGTTTTGAAACGATGCCAACCTATGAGGTACCGCCCAAAGTTCTGGATGCTGCTCTGCGGGCCTGCAAACTCATCGGTGATGGTTTTTATGGTGTCGATATCAAGCAGACCGCTGAAGGAAAGGTCGCGGTTATAGAAGTGAATGACAACCCAAGTATAGATTCTGGTGTAGAAGATAAATTTCTCGGCCAAGCTCTGTATCATGAAGTGATGGCAGAATTTTTGCGCCGGATGGAGTTACAATAGAGAGTCTGATTAACGCCGATTCCATTGCGGTACAAGATCAAATAGATAAAACCTTAAACAAGTTGGAGTAATTATGGCTGAATCAAGACATAGCCGCCTGATGATATTGGGCTCTGGCCCCGCTGGCTACACGGCTGCTGTTTACGCGGCGCGGGCAAACCTTAACCCTGTATTGATCACGGGTATGCAACAGGGTGGACAGTTAACCACCACTACGGATGTCGAGAATTGGCCGGGTGATGCTGAAGGCCTTCAAGGCCCTGATCTGATGGTCAGAATGCAAAAACACGCCGAGCGTTTCGATACGGAAATTCTCTTTGATCACATCAATGAAGTAGACTTTACCAAACGCCCCTTCACACTCAAAGGTGACAGCGGCTCTTATACCTGTGACGCGCTGATCATTTCTACAGGCGCATCGGCTAAATATCTCGGCCTCGAGAGCGAACAGGCATTTATGGGCAAAGGTGTATCCGCCTGCGCGACCTGCGATGGCTTTTTCTATCGCAATCAGAAAGTCGCCGTTGTCGGTGGTGGTAATACTGCCGTCGAAGAGGCACTGTACCTGTCTAATATCGCCTCAGAGGTGCATGTGATTCACCGTCGTGAATTCTTTCGCAGTGAAAAAATTCTTTCCGATCGACTGATGGAGAAAGCGAAAAACGGTAATGTCGTACTGCATCTGAATAAAACTCTGGATGAAGTACTGGGTGATGATATGGGTGTTAACAAGATACGCATTCGCGATACTCAGAACGATAATACAGAAGAGCTGGATGTCACCGGTGTGTTTATTGCCATAGGTCATAAACCTAACACCGACATGTTTGAAGGCCAGCTGTCGATGAAAGACGGCTATATAAAGATTAAAAGTGGTCTGGACGGCGGCGCCACAGCCACCAGTGTTGAAGGAGTATTTGCTTCCGGTGATGTGTGTGACCATGTTTACAGACAGGCAATCACCTCAGCAGGAACTGGCTGCATGGCGGCTCTGGATGCAGAAAAGTATCTTGATGGTCTGGAATAATCCGGTAACAGGCCCACTGAGGGCCTGTTTCTTCCTGCTATGAATCTCACATTACCTAAGTTAGATCATCGCCTCGAATTCCCCTCTCCTCAACACGCTTTGGTGGATCCTGACGGACTGCTTGCCTTTGGCGGAGATTTGTCAGTAGATCGTTTGTGCCTGGCTTACAGTAATGGCATTTTTCCCTGGTTCAGCGAGGGCGAACCCTTACTGTGGTGGTCGCCGGCTGTCCGCGGAATACTGGAGCTGGATAATTTTGTCTGTCATAAAAGTCTGAGTAAGCTGGCTCGTTCAGGTCGCTATCGGGTGACCCTCAATCATGCCTTTGAAGCTGTAATCCACAGTTGCGCCAAAATTCCGCGAACAGATCAGGGAACCTGGATCACCGACGCCATGATAGCTGCCTATATCAGGCTTCATAAACAGGGTTACAGTCACTCTGTGGAAGTCTGGGAAAAGGATAAACTAGTAGGCGGATTATATGGTGTGAGTATTGGCAGGGTGTTTTGTGGAGAATCCATGTTTCACCTTAAAAATAATACCTCTAAACTCGCGTTCTACTATTTGGTTTTGTGGTTGAAGAAGCACCGTTTCGATTTTATCGATTGCCAGTTACCCAACCCTCATCTGAACAGCCTGGGCTGCAGCACCCTGCCCCGGCCGACTTTTTTACAGCGCCTGACACAAGCCTGTGCCCAAAGTGTTGAACCGCAATGCTGGCAGTCAACAACCGTATCAGATGCACTTCAACCATGAGGTTTGGGCTGACCGAGGCTTTCCCCTGCAGTTATCTGCCTGAACAGCAGGAACAGGTTCTGCTGCATCTGAATGACGAACCTGTCAGCAATGAGGTTTACGCAAAACTCCTACAGAATGGTTTCCGGCGCAGTGCCGATAGTATTTACCGGCCCTATTGCCCGGCCTGCAATGCGTGCCAGTCACTGCGTATTGACGTGGAGCATTTCAGACCAACCCGGAACCAGCGGAAAGTTATAAACAGGAATAAAGATCTAGATTTTTCTCTGAGTACTCAGGATAAAGAACAGTACTACGCATTATATGAGCGTTATATAAACACCAGGCATGCCAACGGTAGTATGTATCCGCCGAGCCCGGAACAGTATCGCCATTTTATTTCCAGCCTATGGGCAGAAACACAATTTATGGAGATCAGGCTCAATCAACAGCTGATCGGCGTTGCTATAACCGACAGCATCGATGATGGTCTGTCTGCCTTTTATACATTCTTTGAGCCGGAACTGGAGAAACGCTCATTAGGGACGCTGGCTATACTTAAACAAATCGAACTGACCCGGCAACAGTGCAAGCGCTATCTTTATCTGGGATATCAAATTGATGACTGTAGTAAAATGAATTATAAAGCCCGGTTTGGTCCTCATCAGCGCTTTATTGATAATAAATGGCAGTAATTCTCTGATTATGAATAAAAAAGCGGGCTTTAGCTTTACACTGGCGCCGATATTGGGCAAAATCTGCGCGGCATTTTTATATAAAGCTGATTCCGCGTTATAGGTAACTCAGCGAACTACTTCACAAGGAAAGCGTTCAGACCGGCAGCGATCCGGATTTATCTCTGAGGCAGAAGTATATAAATAACGTTCTGGCAGGCAGGATAACCTGTTGCAGATGACTCTGAATTAAAAAAAGGTAATATTTTTAGATGGCGAAAGAAGACTGTATTGAAATGGAAGGCACGGTTTTGGATACCCTTCCAAATACTATGTTTCGTGTTGAGTTGGAAAATGGTCATGTGGTTACCGCACACATCTCCGGTAAGATGCGTAAGAACTACATCCGAATTCTCACCGGTGATAAAGTCACGGTAGAACTGACACCTTATGACCTCACCAAGGGCCGTATTGTTTATCGCGCCCGTTAGTCTTCAGTCAGAAATAAAAAAAGCCCAACCATAAGTTGGGCTTTTTTCGTTTCAGGAGCTGATATCAAGCAGCACTAGGCCTCCACCTCACTATCGTCAGTGGCGTAGTCGAAATGCAACTTGTCATTCAGCAAATCTATCCTCACGTTTCCGCCGGATAATAGCTCTCCAAACAGTAACTGATTGGCCAGCTCTTTTTTGATTTTCTCCTGAATGAGACGAGCCATTGGCCGTGCACCCATTGTCTTGTCATAACCTTGTTCCGCCAACCACGCCCTGGCCGCAGTAGAGACTTCCAGCGATACACCTTTAGCGTCAAGCTGTACCTGAAGCTCAACAATGAACTTATCCACCACTTGAAGGATCACTTCTGATTCAAGGTGATTAAACCAGATGATACCATCCAGCCGGTTTCTGAACTCAGGACTAAATACCCGGTTTATTTCATCCATGGCGTCATAGCTATGATCCTGCTGCTTAAATCCGATGGATTTACGGACCGTCTCCTGTACACCAGCATTGGTGGTCATCACCAGTACAACATTGCGGAAATCAACTTTGCGGCCATTGTTATCCGTCAGGGTGCCGTGGTCCATCACCTGCAGCAAAATATTATAAATATCACTGTGCGCTTTTTCGATTTCATCCAGCAGCACCACTGAATAAGGATGTTTAATTACAGCGTCTGTGAGCAAGCCACCCTGATCAAAGCCTACATAGCCGGGAGGCGCACCAATCAGACGACTGACCGCATGACGCTCCATATACTCAGACATGTCGAAACGCTGTAGTTCTACGCCCATAATTTTTGCTAGTTGTTGGGTTACTTCAGTCTTACCGACTCCGGTTGGGCCAGCAAAAAGGAAACTACCGATGGGCTTGGTTTCATTACCAAGTCCAGAACGGGACAAGCGAATGGCATCAGTCAGAGTGCTGATTGCATTGTCCTGGCCAAATACCACCATTTTAAGATCTCTGTCCAGACTCTTAAGTACTTCCTTGTCGGAAGCCGATACCGACTTTTCCGGAATCCGAGCCATCTTGGCAATGATGTGCTCAATCTCGTTGACACCGATTGTTTTCTTGCGTTTTGACACCGGCAGCAATCGCTGACTGGCACCGGCTTCGTCCATCACATCGATAGCCTTATCCGGCAAATGGCGTTCATTGATGTATTTAGCAGAGAGCTCTGCCGCAGCCTTGACGGCTTTTTGAGTAAAACGTACACCATGATGCGCTTCGTAACGGGATTTCAGCCCCATTAAAATCTTGGTGGTATCCTCTACACTTGGCTCATTCACATCAATTTTCTGGAAGCGACGGGCCAGCGCGCGGTCCTTTTCAAAAATGCCCTGGTACTCCTGATAGGTCGTAGAGCCTATACAGCGCAACTCACCACTGGAGAGCTTGGGCTTAAGCAGGTTCGAGGCATCCATCACCCCGCCGGATGCCGCACCTGCACCAATAATCGTGTGAATTTCATCAATAAACAGAATGGCATGCTCGTCTTTCTCCAAATCCCGGAGTATAGACTTCAGACGTTTCTCAAAATCTCCACGATATTTGGTACCAGCCAGCAACCCGCCCAGATCCAGTGAGTAAACGGTTGCCTGAGAAATGACTTCCGGGACTTCCTCATTAACGATCCGGTAAGCCAGCCCTTCAGCAATAGCCGTCTTACCCACGCCGGCCTCACCTACCAATAGCGGATTATTTTTACGACGGCGACACAGAATCTGGATGGTTCGCTCGAGTTCCAGATTGCGGCCAATAAGCGGGTCAACTTTGCCTTCTTTTACCATCAGATTAAGATTACTGGCATACTTTTCCAGTGTAGTGCTACCTTCCTCTGCCTCCTGAACATCCTCTTCCCGATCTGTTTGGGGGGCATTCTCGTCTTCAGACTTGGTGACGCCATGTGAAATATAGTTGACCACATCAAGGCGGGTCACATCAGCCTTTTTGAGGATATATACGGCCTGCGACTCCTGTTCACTAAAAATAGCCACCAGAACATTGGCGCCGGATACTTCATCCTTACCGGATGACTGGACATGAAAAACTGCCCGCTGGAGTACCCGCTGAAAGCCCAATGTGGGTTGGGTTTCTCTGTCAGATTCAGGACCATCAAGGATTAAAGGCGTGGTATCTTTTACAAAGTCTGTTAACTCAGACTTCAGCGAGTCAATATTCGCCCCACACGCCCTGAGTGCATCACGAGCGGATATATTATCCAGCAGCGCAAGCAGCAGATGTTCTACCGTCATAAACTCATGACGATGCTCTCTGGCAAACACAAATGCCTGATTTAATGTCTGCTCCAAGTCTTTATTTAACATACCCGACCCTCTTACTACTGACGATGCGCGTCTACGCCTGCTCCATAAAACACATCAGCGGATGCTGGTGCTTTCTGGAGAACTGATTAACCTGCATAACTTTGGTTTCGGCAACTTCAGCAGTAAAAACACCACAGATTGCTTTTCCATCATAATGCACTGTTAACATTAACTGGTTTGCCTTTTCGGCACTCATATTGAAAAAACGCATCAACACTTCAACGACAAAGTCCATTGGCGTGTAATCATCGTTATTGAGCAACACCTTATACATTGGTGGAGGCTGTAGCTTTTTCTTTACTGCCTCTAGCTGCTTATCATGACTGATGATGCTGCTGTCTTTACCCATACAGAAATAATAGCCGTTGTTTGCCAAATCCATCAGTGGATCTGTGATTTTTTAATGAAATATAGAAATTAGCCTTGACATAAACAGGTTAAAAAATCTACATTTTTGACTGCACCCGAAAATTGTTGGGTGTTTTTAGTCCCATACACTCATTGTGGGGGCTAAATCAGGACAGTTCAAGGGATTAAGAGGAAGCAGAAGTATGACAGTTGGTAAGGTCAAATGGTTCAATAACGCAAAAGGGTTTGGATTTATCGTCCCTGAAGATGGTGGCGAAGACGTTTTTGCACATTATTCGACAATCCAGATGGACGGTTATCGTTCCCTGAAAGCAGGCCAGGAAGTTAAATTTGAAGTTCAGCAGGGTCCTAAAGGGCTTCATGCAGAGAATATAGAGCTCTCTGACGAACCGGAACGATAATAACCCGTCACCTTGTGGCCATGGGTTACAAAAATTAAATTATCTTCAGATAATAAAAAAGCAGATATAGGACTATCTGCTTTTTTCTTGTGTGTTTTATTCCGGGCTGGCTGATACCTGCCCGGACAATTCACCATTACGCCTGCTTTTTAAGCTCGGCGAGAATGCTGTTGAAGGTTTCACTGGGGAACATGGCCTTACGGGTTTTGTCTTCGTCGGGGTAGTAGTATCCGCCGATATCCGCAGGTTTGCCCTGAGTGGCATCAATCTCAGTAAGAATCTGCTGTTCATTCTCCCTGAGCTTGTCAGCCAGCGGTTTGAACAACGCTGCCATTTCCGCATCTTCTGTTTGTTTAACCACTTCATCTGCCCAGAACATGGCCAGATAGAAGTGCTCACCGCGATTATCAAGTTCACCGGCTTTACGCAGAGGCGATTTGCCTTCATTCAGCAAGGTCTCAGTGGCTTTATCCAGTGCCGTTGCCAGCACTTTAGCTTTGCCATTGCCCTGTTTGATAGCCAGATCTTCAAACGAAACGGCCAGTGCCAGAAACTCACCCAGTGAGTCCCAGCGCAAATGCCCTTCTTCAACAAATTGCTGCACATGCTTGGGCGCGGAGCCACCGGCTCCGGTCTCGAACAACCCACCACCAGCCATTAATGGCACGATAGACAGCATTTTGGCACTGGTACCCAGTTCCAGAATCGGGAACAGATCGGTCAGGTAATCACGCAATACATTCCCGGTAACAGAAATCGTATCCAGACCGCGGATACAACGCTCCATGGTATAGCGAATGGCTCTGACCGGTGACATGATCTGAATATCCAGCCCCTTGGTGTCATGATCTTTCAGATAAGCGTTGACCTTCTCAATCAACTGAGCGTCATGTGCCCGCTCGTCATCCAGCCAGAAAATTGCCGGCATACCGGAGTGACGAGCACGAGTGACAGCCAGTTTGACCCAGTCACGGATCGGCGCATCTTTGGCCTGACACATCCGCCAGATATCGCCCTCTTCGACATTGTGTTCCATCAGCACATTATCGTCCTGATCGATAATTCTTACCACGCCATCACCTTTCACTTCGAAGGTTTTGTCATGAGAGCCATACTCTTCGGCTTTTTGTGCCATCAGCCCTACATTCGGCACTGTACCCATGGTCGTCGGATCAAAAGCACCGTGGGTCTTACAGAAATTGATCACTTCCTGATAAATCGTGGCGTAAGTACTTTCAGGGATCACCGCTTTGGTGTCGTGCAGTTTACCATCCGGACCCCACATCTTACCTGAGCTGCGAATCATTGCCGGCATGGACGCATCCACGATCACATCGCTGGGCACGTGCAGGTTGGATATCCCTTTATCCGAATTAACCATGGCAATCGGCGGGCGGTTAGCATAAACCGCGTTGATATCCTTTTGGATCTCTGAACGCTGAGACTCCGGCAGACTTTCAATTTTGTCATACACACTGCCCAATCCATCATTAGGATTCACACCTAATTCATCGAACAGATCTGCATATTTATCAAACAGTTCTTTGTAGAACACTTTAACGCAATGCCCGAAAACAATGGGGTGAGACACCTTCATCATGGTGGCTTTTACATGCAGCGAAAACAGTACACCGGTTTCTTTGGCATCTTCAATTTGTTCTTCAAAAAAGCGACATAGCGCTTTCTTACTCATAAACATGCCGTCAATGACCTCTCCTTCCAGGAGGTCTACACGAGGTTTTAATACGCTCTTCTGTCCATTATTATCAGTAAACTCAATACGAACATGTCCCGCCTTGCTAACCGTCAGGGATTTTTCGCCTGAGTAAAAGTCACCTCCGCGCATATGTGCCACGTGTGAGCGGGATGCCTGGCTCCACTCTCCCATAGAGTGAGGGTGTTTTTTGGCATAATTTTTTACCGCAGTGGGAGCACGACGATCCGAGTTACCTTCCCGTAATACCGGATTTACAGCACTACCTAAGACTTTAGAGTATCGTTCTTTAATTTCTTTTTCGTTGTCATCTTTAGGTTCTGCCGGATAAGGAGGAACCATCAAGCCTTTATTCCTTAATTCCTTAATTGCTGCATTTAGCTGAGGAATCGAGGCACTGATATTCGGCAGTTTAATAATATTGGTTTCTGCTTCCTGAGTCAGCTCACCTAAGATAGACAGCGCGTCTGGCACTTTTTGCTCTTCCTTCAGGTAGTCAGGAAAAAGAGCCAGAATGCGGGCGGCCAGTGAAATATCGCTGGTTTCTACGTCAATGCCGGCTGGGGCTGCAAATGAACGGATAATGGGAAGCAAGGAATAGGTTGCCAGCGCAGGGGCTTCGTCCGTCTTGGTGTAGATAATCTTAGACTTGGATGTCGTCATGGTATACCTCGGTTAAGGCAGCCCGTCTCAGGCTGCTATGTGTTTCCGGGCCAGCATAACGGCTGATGTTATGCCTTCCCTGAGTTATATTGAAGCTCGATATTTTTGCGAAGCCACAACAAAATACGAAATACTACAATGGTTATCTTACAAGGTTACCCTTGCGTAAGGATTTGTGTTGGCTGATCATATATGGTCATTTTAATGAATACCAACCCTGCTTGGAATATCAGATATAGACTTTGGTACAACCCGGGAGCCCCCATGAATAAAAAGCAGGTATTGTTATTCAACAAACCTTTTGGTGTTCTGACCCAGTTTACGGATCAGGAACACCGGCCTACCCTGAAAGATTTCATCAAGATCCCCGGCGTCTATGCGGCCGGAAGACTTGATAAAGACAGCGAAGGGCTGTTGGTGCTTACCAATGACGGAAAACTTCAGCACAAACTCGCAGACCCTAAAAATAAAACCAGCAAAACTTACTGGGTTCAGGTAGAAGGCGAACCACAGGAGGCCGATCTGAAAAAACTTCGCGACGGTATTGAGTTAAAAGATGGTTTTACATTACCCGCCAGAGTAAATGTTATACCAGAGCCCGAATTGTGGCCCAGAAATCCGCCGGTCAGATTCAGAAAGTCGATTCCCACCACCTGGCTCAGTATCAGCATTATCGAAGGGCGAAATCGTCAGGTCAGACGAATGACTGCCCACATCGGTTTCCCGACTTTGCGACTGGTGCGTTACCGGATTGGCAACTGGACCCTGGATGGCATCGCCAGCGGAGAATACCTGCAACTCTGAACACCACCACAACACCCTCATTACAGATGCGCGGCGCAGTCAATTCTGCTAGAATTCGCGCTCTTTTAATTCGGCCTGTATGGTGAATCCGTTTTCTATGTCAGATAACAGTCAGATTAAAGTCATTGTCGGCATGTCCGGAGGTGTAGATTCCTCGGTTTCCGCTTACCTGCTCAAACAGCAGGGATATAAGGTGGAAGGCCTGTTTATGAAAAACTGGGAAGAAGACGACAATGACGAATACTGCGCCGCAGCCGAAGATCTGAAGGACGCCCAGGCGGTCGCCGACAAACTTGATATCCCCTTACGCAGCATTAATTTTGCTGCGGAATACTGGGATCATGTATTTGAGTATTTTCTTGCCGAGTATAAAGCCGGTCGCACCCCGAATCCGGATATTATGTGCAACAAGGAAATTAAATTTAAGGCCTTTCTGGAGTTCGCCACGGAAGATCTCGGCGCCGATTATATCGCCACAGGCCACTATGTGCGTCGCATCCAGCAACAGGGTCACTGGCAGTTAAGACGTGGTCTGGACGACAATAAAGATCAAAGCTATTTCCTGTATACCTTGAAAGAACAGCAACTGGCGCAAACACTGTTTCCCGTTGGTGATCTGGAAAAACCACGGGTACGGGAAATCGCCGCAGAGCAGGATCTGATCACCCACGACAAGAAAGACAGCACTGGCATCTGTTTTATCGGTGAGCGTAAATTTAAAGACTTTCTCAGCCGCTACCTGCCCGCTCAGCCCGGGCTGATTGAAACCGCCGAAGGTGAAGTCATCGGTGAGCATGAAGGCCTGATGTATCACACACTAGGACAGCGCAAGGGCTTGCACATTGGTGGTCTTAAAGATCATGGCGATCAGCCCTGGTATGTGGTGGACAAAGATGTTGAGCGTAATGTACTGATCGTCGGTCAGGGTGATGATCACCCAAGGCTGTATTCAAAAGGTCTTATGGCCAAGCAGCTTGAGTGGACAGACGGCAAGGGGCCGGGCCAGGCTATGCGCTGCACCGTGAAAACACGTTATCGGCAGCAGGATATCCCCTGCACTGTTACGCCGATAAAAAAAGGGACGCCAACGGAAGACGACCAGCTTGAGGTTCATTTTGACCAACCACAAAAGGCGGTCACACCAGGCCAGTCTGCCGTATTTTATCAGGATGACATCTGCCTCGGTGGCGGCATCATCGAAAATACCATCCGCTAATTTGACGACATAATGAATAATACTGAATTCGATAAAGCACTGGCTCTGGCCGGGGTCTGTCAGGCAGCCAGCCTGGTAAAACAATTTGCCCGACAGGGTAAAGCAGATGAGCAAGCCTTTAAAGCCAGCATTAACAGCCTGCTGATTACCGATCCTGAACAGATTGAAGATGTATTTGGTGAGCTACCGGGTCTGGTTCTGGGTTTCACGACTCTGGAGGCCCAGCTGAGTAATAAACCGGCCGCCAAGGATGCCGAAATTACCCGCTATATTGCCAGCATTCTGGGGTTAGAGCGCAAGTTAAGCCGCAACCGCAAAAGCCTGAATGAACTGGGTGAGCGCATCTCCCATATCAAACGTCAGCAAAGTCTGTATGACCTGATGGATGAACCGTCGCTGGCCAATCTGGCCAGAATATACTCAGATGTGATCAGCCCCATTGGCCCGAAAATCCAGGTAGCGGGTGAACCTGACTTACTCAAACAGAACAGTATTCAGCACCGGGTGAGAGCCTGCTTGCTGGCCGGTGTTCGTGCCGCCGTGTTGTGGCGTCAGTTGGGTGGCAAACGCAGACAGATATTATTTTCCCGTAAAAGCATACTTAGCTGTGCCGAACAGGCACTTCAACGACTTAACGCTTCAGGAGCCTAACCCATGGAACTCTCATCACTAACAGCTGTGTCACCGGTCGACGGACGCTATGGCAGCAAAACCCTTGAACTTCGATCTATCTTCAGCGAATTCGGACTGATCAAATTCCGGGTTCAGGTTGAAGTGCGCTGGCTGCAAAAACTGGCCGGGATTGAGGGCATTCCTGAAGTGCCGGCATTCAGTGCTGAAGCAAATACATTGCTGGATAAGATAGTTGAGGACTTTTCTGAGGCGGATGCACAGCGGATCAAGGACATTGAGCGCACCACCAATCACGACGTCAAAGCCGTAGAATACTTCCTCAAAGAAAAAGTGGCAGGCAGTACCGAGCTGAATAATGTTACCGAGTTTATTCACTTCGCCTGTACCTCAGAAGATATCAATAACCTCTCTCACGCACTGATGCTCAAAACAGCCCGTGATGAGGTGATTCTGCCTTACTTTGACAAGCTCATCGGCGAGCTTGGGCGCATGGCCAAAGAGTATAAATCCATTGCCATGATGGCCCGCACCCACGGTCAGCCCGCCTCCCCGACCACCATGGGTAAAGAAATGGCCAACGTGATGGTCAGACTGAAGCGCCAGCGTGATCAGTTAGCTCAGGTTGAATTATTAGGTAAACTCAATGGTGCCGTAGGTAACTACAATGCCCATTTGTCAGCTTACCCGCAGCTTGATTGGGAACACATCTCAGAGCAGTTTGTGACCAGCCTGGGAGTTCAGTGGAATGCCTATACCACGCAAATTGAACCCCATGATTATATCGCCGAGATGTTTGATGCCATCGCCCGCTTCAATACCATCCTTATGGATTTTGACCGTGATATCTGGGCCTATATCGCTTTGGGGCACTTTAAGCAAAAAACCGTGGCCGGTGAAATTGGTTCATCCACCATGCCGCATAAGGTTAACCCCATTGATTTTGAAAACTCAGAAGGGAACCTTGGGCTGGCCAATGCCATTTTTGATCATCTGTCAGCCAAATTACCCATCTCGCGCTGGCAACGGGATCTGACCGACTCCACCGTACTGCGTAATCTTGGCGTTGCCGTGGGCTACTCGCTGATTGCCTATCAGGCCAGTCTGAAAGGGATCAGCAAGCTCGAAGTCAACGAGGCCAGTTTAGCCGCCGAGCTGGACGCCAACTGGGAATTGCTGGCCGAGCCAGTACAGACAGTAATGCGCCGCTACGGCATTGAAAAACCCTATGAAAAACTCAAAGAGCTGACCCGTGGTAAACGCATCAATCAGCAAAAGCTGGCGGAATTTATTGAGACGCTGGAATTACCGCAAGCCGCAAAAGCCGAACTTAAAGCACTGACACCGGCCGGGTATGTGGGTAAAGCCGAGGCGCTGGTAGATAAATTATTTAGCTAGCTCTGGTCAGCCTGAACTATACTTACAAGCCCGGTTTAACCGGGCTTTTTTATTGGCAGAAGGACCTGGCATGACTATTCATTTACTCAGAGCGTGGATTTGGGCCGGCATTGATAAAAACTGGCGGCAGGATGTGAGCCCGGCCAGACTGACCAACCTGTTGGCACTGCTGGTGTTGATCGTTTTACTGATGCATTTGCCCCTGCATCTGATGTACTGGTCACAAGGCGGTGATCTGCAGTCGATATTACTGCTCATTCACTGTCTTATCTGCCCGCTGGTGCCCCTGGCAAGCCATCTGGGCAAACCCGCACTCGCCCGGCGTATTCTTATCCTCTGTTTTGCCAGCTTTATTATCCTATCCAGCCTGTATCTCGGCCACTACAGCGCCACCCATTTGTTTCTGATTCAGGGCTGTGTGATCAGCCCTTTTCTGTATAAGGCCGATGAAAACCGTCTTATCTGGCTTAGTGTCAGCATCTTTGTGCTGTTGTTTGTGGTGCTGGCCTATGAGGAGATTAATTATCTTGGCATCACCTATCAGGGAGAGTATCAACAGGCGGTGAGACAGGTCACTCATATCAGCTTTGCCCTGGCCTCCCTGCTCTGCGCCTATTTTATCCGCCGTGACCATATCAGCAGCTGGAGTAAGCTTTACAAGGAACAAAGCCGTTCACACAAGCTGCTTTTAAATATTCTGCCCGAATCCATTGCTGAACGCCTCAAGAGCAGCCCCAAAACCCTGGCTGATTACCACAGCAGCGCCACCATACTGTTTGCCGATATCAGTCATTTTACCGATATTACTAACAGCCGCTCACCGGAACAGCTGGTCGCTTTTTTGAGTGAATTGTACGGCGAATTCGATACCTTGCTGAAAACCCACGGTCTGGAAAAAATTAAAACCAATGGCGATGAGTATATGGCCGTTTGCGGCGTTCCTGATTACAGACCCGACCATGCACTGCGCACCTGCCGCTGTGCACTGGATATTCTGGAGTGTTTTGACAGAGTCAGCGGCCTGTACAACATTTCCAATGGCCTGCGCATCGGTATCAATACCGGTGAAGTGGTGGCTGGGGTAATAGGCACCAACAAGTTCAGCTATGACCTGTGGGGTGACAGCGTCAATCTGGCATCACGAATGGAAAGCCAGGGCGTCAGCAATCGCATTCAGGTCTCCGAATACACCTACAGGCTGGTACGGCATCACTTTGACTTCAGTCACAGGGGCAAAATTCTGATTAAGGGTATGGGTAAATACCATACTTACTGGCTGGATCGGAAGGCAGAACCCGACACCCACAGTATAAGAGCCGGCCAGCGGCAGCTGGCCATTTGATTATTTTTTAATCAGATCTTACACTCAAAGATCGGGGCAATTAAGCGCCGTGTGAATACCGGAGGCCAGTTCGATGTCTTTAACTACCAAAAATGTCGACTGGATGAGTGCCAGAAAAGAGCTCACTAAACTCAGAGAAAAAGTGTTTGTCTGTGAATGGCGCATCCCCAAGGACGTGGAGTTTGACCAGCAGGATCACAATGCCTGCCACGTGCTGATCTGCGATGAGCAGGGGGAAGAAATCGCCACAGGGCGCATCACTCCTGCCGGAGAGATTGGTCGGATAGCCGTTATCAATGGTTGTCGCAAGCCGCAAGTGTATCAGAAGTTATTTTCTGCATTGCTGTCGATAGCCAGAGCACAGGGACTAGAAAGTGTCAGCATACAGTGTGAGCTGGAAGGCGTGAATGATTATCAAAAAAGAGGGTTTCATCCGGTCGGTGCCGTTTATATGGATGCAGGTATTCCCCGCCAGAGAATGGTTTGCAATATCGAAGCATTCAGTTTGCCGAAGGTGGAATTAACCCACTGAACGGATTTTCATGTTTTTTATTATTACCACAGGGGCCAGACTGGCCCCTTTTTTGTGTTCAGAGACTACTGACTTTTCGCCCAGACCTGATCCTGCTCTGTCATCTGGTACAAAAGCTGTGATTTATTGTCCAGCAAATCGGCAAACTCCTGCTGAGTCTTATCATCGGCCGATGCGTGACGGATATTTTCTGATTTCATCTGCCAGCCCAGAGCCAGATGGCGCAATGCGGCTCTGGCGTCTTTGGCCGCTGACAGCGGCAACACATCAGTAGGCAGATCTCCGGCTACCGCCCAGTAATATTTACCATCAGTGCTCTGCACTTTCCAGGCGGTAACCCAGGGCACCAGATAACGGCTGTCTTCCATTTTTACACTGGCGACGATGATGCCTTTTTCCGCCAGAAACTTAGTGCACTTCTGCAACTGTTGTTTAACCCACGCGGAAACGTCCTGTTCGCTCATTGGCTGTTGTTGTTGTGTCATTATTATTATTCCTCAATTACTGCCAGCAAGGCCTGTAGCGGATGCTTAGGTTTAAAGCCCTCTATTCTAGCGGTTTGGCTACGGCATGAATAGCCTGTAGCCAGCACCTGGTGCGGCTGATATTCATTTATCGCCTGCTGCCAGCTCAGATTAAAAATACCCACAGAATGCTCGAAGTGTGCTGTTTCATGACCATAAGTACCGGCCATGCCACAACAACCCACCGACACCGGAGTCAGCTTTATTCCTGCATTGGCAAACAGTTGTTGCCACTGTTTCTCTGCACCGGGTAGCGCCGTTTTCTCTGTGCAATGGGCAAACAGTGCGTAGTCAGTCTCTGCCTTTTGTTTCACTTTGGGAAGCTCAAGACGCTGTAACCATTCATGCACCAGCAATACCTGAAAATCGCCCCGCTCTTTGCCAAAAACCTTGCTGTATTCATCCCGGTAACAGAGCACCATGGAAGGATCGATGCCCACCAGAGGAATACCTAGCTGATTTACCTGATTGAGGAAATCCGCAGAATTTCTCGCAGTGGATGCAAACTCCTTTAAAAATCCCTTAACATGCTGAGGTTTACCGTTGGGTTTAAAGGGCAAGACTGCAGGTTTCAGCCCCAGTTTCTCAGCCAGCTTCACCAAGTCGGCCACCACTTCGGCTTCATAAAAGCTGGTAAAAGGATCCTGCACAATCAGCACATATTGCTGACGCTCATCCTCACTTAAACGCTGCAGGGCTGACAGATCAAATTTTGTGGCGGCAGGAATACGCCGGGTCAGCACTGGCGTAGATAACACCGGCGCATCTACATAGCCGATACGGTTTTTAAGCAACCCTTTGACCGGTTTAAGGCCCATAATGCCATTTACCAGCGCGGGCATTTTCGCCAGCAGCGGCGCCATTTTTTCAATATTAGCTACCAGATAATCTTTCATGGGTCTGGCATAACGACTGTAATACAGACTTAAAAAGCGGGCACGAAATCCCGGCACATCCACATTCACCGGGCACTGACTGGCGCAGGCTTTACAGGCCAGACAGCCGTCCATGGCTTCCATCACCTGATGAGAGAAGTCGTCATTTTGCGACTTATCACCACTGTTTCGCAGACGTTTCCATAACGATGGCGTTACCTGCGATTGCTCCAGCTGATTGATATCGCTGCCCTGATTCGACAGCAACCGCAGCCATTCGCGCATCAGACCGGCCCGGCCTTTGGGGCTATGGCGCCGGTCGCGGGTGATTTTACTCGACGGGCACATGGGTGAGGTAGTGTCGTAATTAAAACACAGGCCATTACCGTTACAACTCATGGCCGGTTCAAACGCCTCGCGTACTGCAACCGGGATCTGTCTGTCATAGCTGCCACGTTTGGTATCCCCCACTCTGACCAGTGATTCTTCAGAGCCAAAAGGCGTGCAGATTTTACCCGGGTTCATTTTATTTAAGGGATCAAAGGCGTCTTTAATGTGCCGAAGCTCAGTAAATAATTCCTCACCAAAAAACGCCGGGCCGTATTCACTGCGATAGCCCTTGCCGTGCTCACCCCACATCAGGCCGCCATATTTGGCCACCAGGGCCACCACCTGATCGGAAATTTCCTGCATCAGTTTTTCCTGCTGTGGATCGCAGAGATCCAGTGCCGGGCGCACATGCAACACGCCGGCATCCACATGGCCGAACATGCCGTAATTAAGGCCTTTACTATCCAGTAGTGCGCGGAACTCCATAATAAAATCGGCCAGCTTCTCCGGTGGCACCGCTGTATCCTCGGCAAAGGCCACCGGCTTTTGTTCACCTTTGGTTTTACCCAACAGGCCCACGGCTTTTTTGCGCATGGCATAGATTTTATTAATCTGGGAGACGTCATGGGTCAGCTGATAGCCAATCACCCCGGCCTCGCCGTCTTCAATACAATGATCCAGACGGGCACAGAGGTTTTCCACCTTGGCGTCCATATCATCAGCATCTTCGCTGTTGTACTCCACCATATTCAGGCCCAGCAGCGTCTTATTCGGCACATCCTCGATCAGTTCGCTGACCGAATGCCAGATAATGTCCTCTCTGGCCAGATTAAGTACTTTGCTGTCGACGGTTTCCACAGAAGTCGCTTGTGCGGCTACCATTTCTGGTGCGTGGCGCAGGGCCGATTCAAAAGAGTCGTATTTTACGTTTACCAGAGTCTTGTACCTCGCAATAGGCGTTACATTGAGTTTTGCCTCTGCCACAAAAGCCAGCGAACCCTCAGAGCCTGTGATAACGCGGCTGAGGTCAAAGTGCTGCATCGACTCATCAAACACATGCTCAAGATCGTAGCCGGTCAGAAAACGGTTCAGGCGCGGAAATTTAGCCAGGATCTGCTCACGCTTTTGCTCACAGCTTTGGAGTACCTGTTTAACCACCTTGCCAACAGGCGTGTTCTGACTAGCCTGTTCTCTGGCCTGTTCAATGGGTATGGGGTGAGTGTCCAGCAGGCTGCCATCAGCCAGCACAGATCGGAGGGAGAGTACATGATCACTGGTTTTACCGTACACCAGTGAGCCCTGCCCTGAGGCATCGGTATTGATCATACCGCCAATGGTGGCGCGGTTACTGGTGGAAAGATCCGGTGCAAAAAAGAACCCGTGCGGGCGCAGAAAGTCATTGAGCTGGTCTTTGACCACCCCGGCCTCAACTTTTACCCAGCCCTGTTCGGCATTGAAATCCAGAATGCGGTTCATATACCGCGACAGATCCACCACAATTCCGGAGGTCAGAGACTGACCATTGGTACCGGTACCGCCACCACGGGCCGAAAAGCGCACATCCCCATGCAACTCAGCCAACTGGCCAATACACTGCAGATCCTCAACACTGCGGGGAAATACCACCGCCTGTGGTAGTTTCTGATACACCGAGTTATCCGTTGCCACGGCCAGCCGGCTGGCATAACTGGTTTCAATATCACCACTAAAGCCTGCCGCTGGCAGCGCCTTCAGATAGTCCAGATAGTTTTTTTCAACAGATGACAGGGCGTCGACTTGGGGTAACATCGGCAACTTTATGTTATTCAAAGTGGGCGGCATTATATCATAAGGAGTTGATTACGCATGATTTCAGTACTGGGTTCTGCGGTGCTTTTTAGTCTATTTTGACATCAGTTGTAACAGTTATGAGGGTGCATATTGATCAGGCTTTGGTTAGGGTTGAACCTGACACAGGTTCGGGAGATTGATAATGTTAAGAACACTGCACCATGTGGCAAGACCACTGCGTATAGCCATTGGCGCGCTGTTTACTCTGGTGGGCGTTGTTTTTGCCATCCTGCCCGGTTCCATCTTATTTTTACTCAGCGGCCTGGTATTACTGAGTATGGAATTTCCAAAAATGCGCAAAGCATTGGGGCGTTGCCAGAAAGCCATGCAAAACAGCGCCCGAAAACTGGACCGTTACCTGCTTAAACGAAAACTCAGCCGCTAGGTGGTTCCTCATATACTGCTGTAAGATTTGCGGCAACTGACAAGTGCATGAAAGATGATGTCACAGCAATTGAAACACGCGGTAAATCCTCTTACGCTACGCTGTCCTGCTCCGCTAAGAGCCCAGCCATGTCATCCATGACATGTCGTTCTCTGAACTGCGAAGCTGCGCTTCGGTTTCAGGTCACCCCTGGACGCTCCGCTACAGCTTCCCTGCTGTGGAGGGTATTCAATTACTGCAACACCATCTTCTAAAACTAAACTCTCAACAACGACAGGACACTGCGCAGAAATACAGCAGTTAAGCCGCCAAGACGAAAAAGCACTTGCACCGGATAAGCCCCGTGGCTATTATACGCGCCGTTTCCGGTAATCACCGAAAACGAGTTTCTATTGTGCGTCCGTAGCTCAGTTGGTTAGAGCGCTGCCTTGACATGGCAGAGGTCGGTAGTTCGAGTCTACTCGGACGCACCACTCCCCTGATTTTTCGACAATACCCGCAAAGCATTTTCTATTCAGATAAACAGATGCCTGAGAGTTGGTCACTGTGACCTTTGTTTCAGGGGCTTCATGCTACGTTAGCAAAATCTTTTCCGGAAGTGGCCGGAGGTAAGGCTTTACCATCGGCTTTATAGAGGGATATGGTTTCTTCGACAATCTGACACAGTTCATGGAATACTGATTCTTCGTCAGCACCATGACAACCTGCCATAAACAGCCCAGGACAAGATCCCACATAGCACTGGTCTTTTTCAGACCACTCTACAATTTTTATATATCTTGCACTGTCTTTCATTGCTGTGACTCCTCAATGGCTTTTCTGACAGCCTTTACCTGGTAAATCTTAGCATCATCACCCGGGTTACCTGAAATGGTAATGGGTCTGACAACATTCGGATGAGTAAAGTTTCGATGACTTCCTTTACCACCCCTGTCTTCAAATCCATTTTCCTTAAGCTTAGAGATTAACTCTCGGACTTTTGGTGGCATTACCTTGCCTCCTTAATAAATCAAGTGTTACGACCCTTTGATTTCCCTTTGATTTCCAGCGGTGCCCTTGGAATCGAGGCAAAGCGGTAATGAAAAGGGCGTAAGGTGGCATCGGCCGCGGAGCGATCTGTTGCGACTTGTCATGCCAAAAGTTCTGCAAAATCAACGGCAAACTCCTGCTCTAAATACTTTACAGTTTCTGGCTGCCCATCCAGCGAGGCTCGAACTAGCTGTGACGTGAACAATCCACCCTTTGATTTCCACTTTGCCGCATTCCGGGGGAAAGTCCTGATCCAATCTACAAGAGCCACATACTCCGACTTGTCAAGATTGTTCGAATTTTCAGCAATATTTGGGCAAACCAATTCTTTCTGTAGAAGCGGGATGTTATCAATCAAAACGTCGCGAACTGGCCTCGCACCCTGAGTGATTTGACCAACCCCAACAAAACCACGGCCTTTGAGATACGCCGCGACAAAATCCCCTGTTTGCAAACCTAACATGGCATCCCGGAATCTTGGTGCTTGGCCTGCGGAGATAAATCCATGAGCAACATAATCGTCCCAGTTGCGATGAGGACCCTCCCCAACGTTGTAGTAGTACAGCCCATTATGAAAATCGAACCCCGAAAGATACTTGTGTAAGGAATCGTGAGGACGAAAATTGTCTGCGTAGTGGCCCGAGGAAATATTCGTCAACTGCTTTCCCAGCTTCCAGAGTAGCGTCTTCTCAACCAGTAGTGCATCGTGCTCGGATAGATTGCGAGCGATCACCCTGATAATTGGCTCCAAACCTTCTTTTTTGATTGCCTCTATCCGTCTGGATTTTTCACTATCTGAATCGTCATTCAGATGAGAGTGTTTCCTGGAACCTTTACCTTTTCCAAAGTAAAACTCCTCGAAATTCCGTGGGTCAATGTACACGTAGACGTAGTAGTTAGTCATAGCACCTTTCGGCTGTTCTTACCCATAAAAGGCGCGCCGTCAGGTGCGTCCAGCGTAACGAAGTGGAGCGATTTTTGATGTGTTTGTTAGGCATTTGACTCAGGCCTAAATGCAAGCTCAGGATAAATTAGATACGCCAAGAAGAACCCACCCCCCGCTGAACTGAAAAACGATAATAAAAATAAAACACTATCAGGGCCGCCAACTACCCAATAGTAAGTAAAACCGGATATTCCTGTGCATATGCCGAATGCCACCATTAAGAAAATGGTATTAACGTACTTTCCAATTGCCTTATAGAATCCCGGCATTGGTAGCGGCAAATATTTATTTAGAAGAGCCAAAATTGGAGGCCCGAATAAACCAAATAGAATCACTGGCCATATTTCTGCATTATCCAAGCCTCGACCTATCTCGCTATCAAAAACTACGATACCTTGATAAAGGCCAATGAGTGCTCCAAGGCCAATTCCTATCCAGTCACTTTTTAAAATCTCGATCTTCATTTAGATGCTAACGCATTCATGTTAAGAAAGACTCCGTTCTTAAGCGCGGGACTCATTCCTGTTAGTGCTTTTTTAGCATGTATGTCTGATGGATACCAGTTCGCTGCTGGCCTGCCCTGACTGCGGCGTTGCGGGTTATGGCGATGGCACCTTGGCTGGGTAAAGTTGCACAATTGCGGAAAAGGTTTGTTATTTTGCTGTTTGGCGGAGGTGGAGCCATCACTGTGTTTAGACGGTACCTGTCCGGAAATCGCGGGCACTAAATAGTCGGTTCCGATTTCCTCAATCTGTCAGTCAGACATTCTCTGGCCTACAGAGGCAACAATATCCTCGCCTAGCAATTTTCCTGCCTATTAAAAAGCCAAAGGCTTTATCTTATCGGCCACATCAGGGTCTTGTGTCAGCTCCATAAACGCCTCGCCAAGGCGGTCAGATTCGCTGATCACCTTTTGCCAGTATGGGATGCGCTGCTCAGGTTGCATGGTTTCAAAGTCTTTTCTGTCGGGGATTTTTCCGTAAGGCAGTGAGGCTACAAATTTATCCGAGGGCACCAGCATCAGGGTGTTGGCATAGCTTTTCGCGCCGGGCATGCGGGATTTAAGGTTTTTATCAAACCAGCCGGGCACCGGCTTTTTATAAAAATGGGGATAAAACACCAGCCCGGGTTTGGGGCCAAACTGCAGATCAAAATGGTAGTCAATAATGCCGCCGTCACGGTACATGCCTGGCGGTGCACCGGGGATATTTTTTACCCCTTCGAGCACCACAGGAATCGACCCTGAGGCCAGCAGTGCGGCCTTAAGGTTCGCCTCTGACAGCGCTACGCTATAACTGGGCATGCCGTGTGGGTCAGTAATACTGAGCTGCGCATCAGGCGCCGAAAAAATATAGCGCTGATAAAAGCGGGCCAGATGTTTACGTTTTATCAGGTTGGCACCGGCACTGGCGAGTAAGCCGCCAAGCTGCAATGGTTTAGACTCCAGCGCAGTGGCGCCGCGGCAGCGGGCCACAATAAAATGGGCCTGAATAGCCGGGTTGTGCAGTATTTCATGAATCCCATTATCGCCCAGCACAACATTAAGCAGTTCCCTGCCCTTGTCGGTAATTTCCCTGGCATCGGGTTTATCGGAGTACACCGTCTGTGAATAACGTTCTACCAGCCGGTTAATGGCCGCGAGCGGGTTCTGCTGGGCAAAACAGGCAAAACGAAAGGCTCCGGCAGAGGAGCCTATGGCCTGTAATGGCGTCTCACGATTGCTGAAAAACTCAGAAAACACCACCCGGTCAAGCCCGGCCAGCACAAACCATTTGGGGCCGCCCGATGCCCCCAAAGCGTAGTCAAACAGCTGTTGTTTTAATCCCTGCTCGCGAATTGCTTTTAACGCATCGGGCCCTGCATATAACTCCAGATCAGCCATTTATTCTCCTGCACGACTTAGTTACCGGCTGGATTATACAAAAAACCAGCGGCAAGTTTGGCGAATATGCACACAAACTCTGATCACTTTTCAGCTGTTGGGGAAAAACCGTACACCGGGTTATTTTTGATTTTAAACATGCACTTAGAGCACTTATAAAGAGTACTTAACAAGGTTATCCACAGATAGTGTGGATATGTAGAAAACTATTCACAGCTGCGGTTATACTGGGGCCAACCTTTATAAACAGAAAACTTATGACACTGCCACCGCCTTTTTCCTTGTCCATTTCTGCCCAGCACGCCGAAGACTGCAGGGTTACCTTGCCTGTACCGGCACCTGTAAGCGGTAAGGTTGAGCCCATGGCACAGGTGCCCTCTGCACTGGTAACAAGCGGGCTGCTCGGTGCCGGCGTGGCTATCTCGCCCACGGGTCATACTGTGCTGGCGCCATTTTCCGGTACGGTGGTGTCTGTCAGTTCCACTAAAGAACAAATACGCCTTAAGAGCCGTCAGGGCCTGGAGCTGTTAATTCAGATTGGGCTCAACAGCCATAAGATGATGTCTGAAGGTTTTAAATCCCCCATCAAAGCCGGGGATAAGATTACCCAGGGGCAACTGTTGATGGAGTTTGATCTGCGCAAGCTCCGTCTTGGTTGCACCTCTCCTTTATGCCTGGTGCTGGTGCCGGTATTACCACGCCTGAAACATATTCAGGGCCATTACCATAGTCTGATGGCCGGTGAGGAGCCCTGTATGACATTATTTTTAAGCTAAGTGATTTGGATTATCCGCCTGTGCATAGCTTATAGCCCGGTTATATCGAACTCAGGTTTAAAATCGGCTAAGCTGTATCCCCCGTTAAACTGACTCAAATTAGATTATGACCACGCTGTACGGTATTAAAAATTGCGACACCATCAAAAAAGCCCGCAAATGGCTGGAACAACATCATATTCCTTTTACCTTTCACGATTACAGAACTGACGGCCTCGACACAGCCTGGCTGGCGCAGCGCATTGACGAGTTGGGCATTGAGGCACTGGTGAATAAACGGGGCACCACTTATCGTCAGCTTGATGAAGCACAGAAAGCCGCCATTGAAGATCAGAACAAGCAAGAAACCCTTGAGATACTGATCGCAATGCCAGCCATCATTAAACGCCCGCTGCTGCGCTATCAGGATAAATCTTACCTGGGTTTTAAAGCCGATCATTACGCGAGCCTGTTCAATGCAAACTGATGTGTTAGCCCTGGCCAAAGCCCTGATCAGCAAAGATTCCGTTACTCCTGACGATGCAGGTTGTCAGACCATGATGGCTCAGATACTAAAGCCCTTAGGCTTTGATATCGAAATGCTACCTTTTGAAGATACCCTGAATATGTGGGCGCGGCGTAATAATAACGGACCGCTGCTGTGCTTCGCCGGGCATACCGATGTGGTACCGGCCGGGCCACTGGAACAATGGCATACGCCGCCCTTTAAACCGGTGGAAAAGGACGGCTACCTCTATGGCCGTGGCGCCGCCGATATGAAAGGCAGCCTGGCGGCAATGCTGTCTGCGGTGCATAGCTTTGTCAGCAAACACCCGCAGCATAAAGGCTCTATTGCTTTTTTAATTACCAGTGACGAAGAAGGCCCTTTTATCAACGGTACCACCAGGGTGATCGATACCCTTGAAGCACGTAATGAAAAAATCGACTGGTGTATCGTGGGTGAGCCTTCCAGCACTGAGCTTTTGGGCGATGTGGTTAAAAATGGCCGCCGCGGCTCCTTAACCGGCCATTTGCAGGTAAAAGGTATTCAGGGCCATGTGGCCTACCCTCACCTTGCCCGTAACCCGGTGCATCAGGCAGCACCGGCTTTGGCAGAGCTGACTTCAACGACCTGGGATGAGGGTAATGAGTTCTTTCCGCCCACCAGTTTTCAGATATCCAACTTAAGTGCCGGTACCGGTGCGGGCAATGTTATCCCCGGTGAAATGCAGATTCAGTTTAACTTTCGCTTTTCCACCGAAGTCACAGATCAGCAACTGATTGAGCGTACCCGAGCCATTCTGGATAAACATCAGCTCGAATACAGCCTGGACTGGACCTTTAACGGCCAGCCGTTTCTGACCGATAGCGGCGAGCTGGTCAGCGCCACCACAGCCGCGATAGAGAAGATCTGCGCCAGGAAAACCCAACTTTCTACCGCAGGCGGCACCTCTGACGGGCGTTTTATTGCCCCCACCGGTGCCCAGGTTATTGAGCTTGGCCCGGTCAACGCCACCATTCATAAGGTCAATGAGTGTGTGAAAATTGACGATTTATACCTGTTGGCCAAGACCTACGAAGCCATACTCGAAAATCTGCTATGTTAAATTTCGAGCAACTTAGCGGCCAGCGTGACGATCACCTGGTCGAGGCCGAGCCCGGGCATAAATTGCTTAAGCAGGTGGCCGGTGCACTCAGCACCATGCGCGAGGCTGCCGCAGAAGATGACGTCAGCCTGGATCTGGTCAGCAGTTTTCGCAGTTTCAGCCGCCAGTTACGTATCTGGAATGAAAAATGGCATGGCCTTCGGCCGATACTGGATGAGCAGCACCAGCCACTGGACCCACAGTTGCTCGGCGAGTCAGAAAAGCTGTTCGCCATATTGCGCTTTTCCGCCCTGCCCGGCACCAGCCGCCATCACTGGGGCTCTGACTTTGATGTGTTTGATGCCAAAGCGATACATAATTATGAGCAACCGTTTCAGCTGATCAGCAGTGAGTACGAACCCGGCGGTCCCTGTTATGGGCTGTCACAATGGCTGGATAAACATGCCGCAGAATTTGGCTTTTACCGGCCCTACAACGGCCAGAATGCGGTTGCGCCGGAGCCCTGGCATCTCAGCCACAAGCAGAGTTCAGACCCATTGCCCCGGCTGCTGGAAAAAGCGCCCCTGCAAAAGCTGATAGAGTGCTCAGAGATTGCAGGTAAAGAAAGTATACTTGAGCATCTTGATGAGATTATTCGCCGCTATATCCAACTGGAACAACCCTGAGTGGCAAGGGTGCCCCTTAAACAAGGAACCGGAGTAACAAATATGAGCTGGGAAGTTGCGCTATATATCGCCCTGCCGCTGTTTTTTATGATCGGCAATATTATGATGGTGAAACATTCGGCAAAAATGAAGATGCCGTCGTTAAAAGATCATATGCCTGATAAGAAAAAAGAGCCTGATTCAGAACCCTCTGCGCATAAGGCTAAGAACAAGAAAACTCCACCTGAGCAAGATTGATAATGAATTACACAATATGGGTTTTGCAACGCTTCCCCGAACTACAAAAAGCGCTTGATGAAACATAATTGCTGCAGTCTGCCTTAAACTCTGAACAGGGAGTTGCAGATAAGGATTAACAGGCCTAGAATGTATTGCAAATGCAATACATTGTGTGTTTACTATGAAATCAGCGACCATTCCACCACTTCGGGTCACAACCGAACTACGTAATGATGCGGAAAGTGTGCTTCTTGAAGGGGAATCCCTGAGCAGTTTTGTGGAAGAGTCCTTGCGGCGGCAAATTGTTCGCCGAAAGATGAATCAGGAATTTGTAGCCCGGGGGCTGGCTGCTGGCGAGAAAGCTAAATCCACAGGGCAATACGCCTCAAAAGATGAGGTGATACATTCTCTGCACTCAATCCTTGAAGGATCTGAGCAGAAATAATGAGTTACCGGATTCGCTTCACCCTGGAAGCCAGAGAGGATATCGAACGACTATATAAATTCCTGGTAGAGCGGGATCCTGATACAGCACACAGGGCGCTAAGAATCATTGAACAAGCTTTATCCTTTCTGGAAGAATTTCCTTTTTCTTGCAGGAAGGTAGAGAAAACCAACCCCTTCTTAAGAGAACTCATTATTCCATTCGGTAGCGCTGGTTACGTGGCTTTGTTTGAAATTGAGAATCAGCAATGGGTGACTATTCTCGCTGTCCGGCACCAGCATGAGGATGACTATCACTAGGCCTTAGTCCCGATATCTCACCGCCGTACCGCTGATGCTTACCATCAGCATGCTGCCTTGTTTACCCACCACTTCGTAGTCAATATCCACACCAATCACGGCGTTGGCACCCATTTGCCGGGCCTCGTTTTCCAGCTCGGCAAAAGCGATTTTACGGGCCCGGGTCAGCTCGTCTTCATAGGAGCCGGAGCGCCCGCCCACAATATCGCGGATAGAGGCAAAAATATCTTTGAACAGGTTGGCGCCCATCACGGCTTCCCCTACCACTACACCTAGGTAGGCTTCTACGGTTTTGTTGTCCAGAGTATGAGTTGTACTGATGATCATATTACTTCCTTAACCTTTTCTAGTTGTGTTCTTATGGCGTCAATCTGTGTGTTTGCCTCGCTTTGTGTATAAGGCACCGGTGGAAACTTCCCCCACACAGGCTGAGGCCAGGCGGCATCCAGTTTAAAGCGGGCGATATGATGAATATGCAACTGCGGTACCATATTGCCCAGCGCGGCGATATTGAGTTTATCGGGATGGTACTGTTGCTGCAGTGCCCGGCTTAACCAGGCAGATTCACACCACAGTTGTTGCTGCTGCTCAGTACTGAGATCAATAACTTCCTTCACCTGTTCGACTCTGGGTACCAGAATCGTCCAGGGATACTGGCTATCATTCATAAACAGCACCAGAGATAAGGGTAATTCTGTCACAACAAAACAATCCTTTTGCAGTTGCTGATTCAATATAAACATAAGTTTTTCTATGCTGGCTCTGTGGTGCTTAATAATTTATTCTAATCTTTGTTGTTATACCAGCCGTCAAAGAGGTCAGATTGTTACCGGACATAAATGCTCTGCGTATTGTTTTTATCCTAAGCCTGCTGGTGCCCTTTACTGCCCAGAGCGCACAACCCGTGCTGCAGGTTGTCACTGAACTCTCACCACCAGCCCAGACCATAATAGATAATAAGGTCTCGGGATCCGTCACCGACAAAGTCCGGCAAATACTCACCAAAGCGGAGCTTAAGGGTGATTTTTATATTTATCCCTGGGCCAGAGCATTTAATCTGGCCAGCAAACAGCCCAACACCCTGATCTACGCGATGGCCCGCACGCCGGAACGGGAGCAACAATTTCAATGGATTGGGCAAGTCGGTGAATATCGGCTGGGTCTTTTGAGGCTGGCATCAAACAATGAGGCTGCCATCAGCTCCCTTGAAAATGCAAAAAGCTTCGTCACCGCAGTACAACGAGAAGATGTTGCGGTTGAGTTTCTGCGTAAAAAGGGCTTTGAAGAGGGAAAGTCTTTGTTGATCACCCCGGATATTACCGCCTCATGGGAGTTATTACTCAAAGGCAAAGTGGATTTTATTATCGAAGATCCTGACGCCAAGCAGGGCATGCTGGCAGATTTCGGCCTTAACCAGGCCCATGTGACGATGGCCTGGATGATCCCCGAACTGGCCAAACCCACCTGGCTGGCTGCCAGCCTTAGTACCGACAGCAGCCTGGTTGAGCGTCTTCGACAGGCGTCCTTATCCGTTCAGCCCTGACAGGCCTTACTCTGCACTGATTCGGGTTGGCACTACCGTTAACAGCGCCCGTTGTCCCAGAGCCACTTTGGCATTGGGAAATACAATGGCCTCTCCTTGCTGCTGTACTTTATACACCGCACCCGGCTCTTCAGCCAACACATAATCAACGGGAAAATCAGTGAAATTAGGGGTATCATCGTCAAAGTTAAGGCGAAAATCTTCTTTTGTTCGATTGATTATCTGGTTGATCGTAAAAATATGAAAGTCGGCTTCGTTGTATTCCGGCAGGGCTAATTCGGGCTCAGTAATCAGCGCTGTGAGGGTTTCTCTGACCTTCTGAAAACGGCTCATATCATTTTCACCAAAGGGCCTGACTTTACCTAACTCGACGGTAAAGGCATCGGCATCAAATTCATTGGAGGAAAAATAACTGAAGGTGGTCGTCGGACTGTTTGACAACAAAATGGTATTTACCCCACAGGCAAGCAAAAAGCAAAGCTGACGGGTTTTCCAGGGTTTACCATGTCGGTATGGGTAAACCGCAAATTTTTCATTTTTGGATGCGCGGATTGCGGTGTGCAAATCATAATGGCAACGGTAATTCTGCCCCAACCCATCACCTTCGGCATAGAAGTGCCGGATGGCATCTTCCAGCGCTTTGGCCCGTCTACGTTCATCATTAACCAGCCCCGGCCCCTTCGAATGGGCGCCGCTGAAAAGCCGGTTCATGTTTTCTTCGACAAAACGCTCACCGATGTCCATAGCCGGCAGGTTGCCAAACAGGAAAAGCACACGATGGCTGGCGCTGAGTTTTCCGGTCAGCAGTGCCACCACCAGATCACCACAGATTTCTATCGGTGCGGTTTCATTACCATGCACACCGCAGGAAAGCACGATATCTTTGCCCTTTGGCTGTGGCGGTGTAAAAGTGATAATACCGGGAGCACTGATGAAAATCCGGGTCCCGTTTTCCAGTTCAAAAGTCTGGGGTTGGAAGAAAAGTTCAGGCTGTGTCCGACTCAGGTGTAAAAACTGACCTTGGTCAATCAATTGCTGTTTGCTCATGGATGATCATTATGAGGGTTCGACAAGGCGTGCAAGTTTAGCAGAAATAACTGCCGTTGTGTCAGCCAACCCGGTCTTGGTAGGCCAGTGAGGTGCCAACAATCAAATCGGTCTGGGTCAGTTCAATCAGGTCATTAAAGGGCACCGCTTTGGCAAACAGAAAGCCTTGCCCTCGCAATATGCCCATTTCTCTCAGCAAGTGTAACTGCTCAACGGTTTCGATACCCTCGGCAATGACCTGACAATTGATAGATTCGGCGATTAACTGCGAGGCCTGAATAATGGCTTTATTGACCGGGTTTTGTTCCAGCTCCATGACAAACGTCTTGTCTATTTTTATGGTGTCCAGTTTAATATCCCGGATATAGGCCAGATTTGAATAACCTTTACCGAAATCATCTACGGCAATACTCAAGCCCAGCGTCTTGATATCGGCCAGTTGGCGCTTGACTAACAACGAATTAGACAGCGCCACATCCTCAGTCAGCTCCAGCTCAATCTGACTAAGGTCAACCTGATAGACCTCTGCCAGTTGTCTGACTTTTGCAACAAATTTAGAATCGTACAATTGAGTGGGTGAAATATTCACCGACACTTGCAGTTCCAGTCCCTGGCTTTGCAATATATGTGCACTGTCAAAGGCCTTTTCCAGCACCCAATAGCCCACTTCATTCATCATATTGTAAGACTCAGCCGCCTCAATAAAAGAGCCGGGCACAATAATCCCGTCCAAAGGATGATTCCAGCGCAATAAGCATTCGGCACCAACAATTTTCAGGGACTGCAAATCCACCTTAGGCTGAAAATACAGCTCCAGCTCATCATTGGCAAAAGCGCGTTTCAGATCGGCTTTGAGTGCCAGGGAGCGGCCAGATTCTGGTTTTTGTGTGAGACTGATAATCTGGAAATTATCATACTTGTTCTGCTTGGCCTGTTTCAGCGCGGCTTCGGCGGCCGAAAATACCCGGCTGATATCCGTATTGGCAGGCAAGTTAGACACCGCGCCAACATTAAAATCGGCCACAAAGGCATTGTCTTCGAAACTAATGGGGGTTTTGAAATGTTCAATAAGGTGGCTGTAAAAACCATGTAACTGCGATTCTGAATGGGTTCCAGGCAACATTAAACCAAAGATATCACCACTGATTCGGCCGAGCAGACAGCGATCACCAAACAGCAGTTCGATACGTTTAGCCACTTCAGCCAGAATAATGTCGCCAATGCGATAACCAAAACTGCTGCTGACATCCGAGAAGCGCACCACATCAACCAGCAACAACGACAGGCACTGATCCGCCTGAATCGCATGCTCGATACGATCCAGAAACGCATACCTGTTTGGAATGGCAGCCAATGGCTGGTTGTGAAGACTCATTGAGTAATGCAACGCCTCTTATATTTATACCAAACCACATAGATAATTGTTCACTTTGCAAGACTAAAATGGCCTATTTCTGTGTCGCCACTTCTTTACGCAGAACCACTATGCCTGCAAAGCCCCGCTTTGATCTAAACCCTTCTGACTCGCTCTGAAGAGCAATTATCTATGTGGCTTCGTATTATCCTTCTAATCTGGCAAAAAAAAAGCTCAAACCTGTATTTTTGAGCTTTTCCTATTTAAACAACTGTAAAGCTGTTAAAAATACATGTATTGCTTCACTCTACATGACAAGGTGTCAGCCTCCAAATTCTCTCTACATACTCACGTATAGATCTGTCAGAGGTAAACTTACCCATACGAGCAGTATTAATGATCGCTTTACGCGCCCAGCCTGCTTTATCACGGTATGCCCGGTCGGCTTTCTGTTGTGCTTCGGAGTATGCGTCGAAGTCAGCCAATACCAGATAAGGGTCGCCCCCATCCAGTAAACTCTGCTTTACAGACGCCAGTTCACCTGGTTTTCCCGGAGTGAAGTAATCTGTTTCAAGCCAGTCAAGAATAGCCTTTATTTCCCGACTGTTATCGTAGATATCATAGGGGTTGTAACCGCCAGCGTGGAGTTTTTGTACCTGTTCTACAGTGAGACCAAAAATAAAGATATTTTCCTCCCCCACTTCCTCGGCAATCTCAATATTGGCCCCATCCAATGTTCCCACTGTCAGCGCACCGTTCAGCGATAGCTTCATATTACCGGTTCCTGAAGCTTCCTTACCTGCTGTCGATATCTGCTCGGAAATATCAGCCGCCGGGATCATTTTTTCTGCCAGACTGACACGGTAATTAGGCAGAAATACCACCTTAAGTTTGTGATTAACCCGTACATCATTGTTGATTTTATCTGCCACTTTATTAATTGCATAGATAATATCCTTTGCCAACTTGTATCCCGGTGCAGCCTTGGCACCAAACAGAAAGGCTCTGGGGTGCATGTCATAATCAGGGTCTTCCAGCAACCGCCGATAAAGGGCCAGAATATGCAGCAGATTCAGATGCTGACGTTTATATTCATGCAAGCGTTTGATCTGAATATCAAAAATCATATTCGGGTCAAGTTCGACACCGGTCAGAGTTTTAACCTCTGCTGCCAGCCTGACCTTGTTATCATGCTTGATTTGCATAAATTGCTGCTGGAACTCTTTGTCATCAGCGAAGTTTGCCAGCCCCTGAAGCTTGTACAGTTCTGTTGGCCACTTATCCCCGATACGCTCGCTGATCAGTTTTGACAATGCCGGGTTACAGGCCTTCAGCCAACGTCTGGGGGTAATGCCGTTAGTGACATTGGTCAGCTTCCCGGGCCATAGCTTTTCAAACTCCGGAAACAGGTTTTCTTTAACCAGCCGGGAGTGTATCTCAGCCACACCGTTAACGGCGAAGGAACCGATTACTGACAGATTTCCCATACGGATCATCTTTTCACTGCTCTCTTCGATGATCGACAGCTTTCTCTTGATCGCATCATCACCCGGCCACTTTTCTTCTACTTTGCGCATAAACCTGTGATTTATTTCATAAATAATTTCAAGATGACGGGGCAGAATTTTCTCCAGCATGCGCGCTGGCCATTTTTCCAGAGCTTCAGGAAGTAACGTGTGATTAGTATATGCAAAGGTTTTACTGCTGATCTCCCAGGCTGCGCCCCAGTCCATTCCGGCTCTGTCTACCAGTATCCGAATCAATTCAGGAATGGCGATAGCCGGGTGAGTGTCGTTTAGCTGAATTACCACCTGATCGGCAAAACGGCTCCAGTCATCACCATGAGCACGTTTATAGCGGCGAATAATGTCTTTCAGTGAACAGGCACAGAAAAAGTACTGTTGTATCAGACGAAGTTCTTTGCCTGCCTCTGTTTCGTCATTGGGATACAAGACCTTGGAGATCGTCTCAGCCTGCACATTTTCACGTTGTGCGTCTACATATCCGCCGGCATTGAAGACATCCCAGTTAAAATAATCTGATGCCTGACTCTCCCACAATCGCAACACGTTAACGGTTTTACCGCCATACCCCACCACAGGAATGTCCCAGGGCACCCCTTTGACAATAGAGCCCGGATGCCACTCTTTGTTTATTTGTCCTTTGTCTCCATATTTGGTTTCAACATAACCATACAAAGGAATTTCCTGAATCGACTCGGGCCGGCATATTTCCCAAGGGTTACCATAGTCACGCCAGCTATCCGGACGCTCAATCTGCGCCCCACTGCGAATTTCCTGACGGAACAAGCCGTGTTCATAATGCAGGCCGTAGCCAATGGCCGGTAAATCCAGAGTCGCCAGAGAATCAATAAAACAGGCTGCCAATCGCCCCAGACCACCGTTGCCCAGCGCCATATCCGGCTCCTGCTCCATCACGTCGGTGAGATCCACGCCCAGTTCACGCATAGCCTGGTGGGTTTTCTCGTATAAACCGAGATTATGCAGATTATTCGACATCAGACGGCCCATAAGAAATTCGGCCGAAAAATAATGTACTGCCCGGGTATCATTCATATAGTGGGCCTTCTGGGTACTGCGCAGTCTTTCCAACACCTGCTCCTGCACCGCCGCGCAGGCTGCCTTCCACCATGCGTGATCATTAGCCTTATTCTCATCGGTACCCATGGAGCAATGCAGGTGCCTTACAATCGCCTGCTTAATATCATCTTTACTGAGGCCATTGAGTGACGCAGTAGCTGATGTTGCCGAATTTGTTTGCTTCGCCTTTTTCATTAATCTGTCTCCGCAGGTAAACCTTACGTTCAGTGACAATTGTTACGCAGACACCAAACTCAATCCTGTAATTAAATTACATGAGCAATTTAAGTCTACCCCTTTTACCGGCAAATAAAATGGCATAAATGTTGTTTTTTGGTTAAAAAAAAGCCCGAATCAGAGTTCGGGCCATTTTTCGTTATAAATTTACATTATATATACAAAATTCTGTCGACTCGTTCTCATTCTATGATTCGAATACGCCAGCAACAAGATCCTGAGCTTCATCTAATAACAGATTGAGGTGCTGCTCATCCTTAAAACTCTCCGCATAGATCTTGTAAACGGATTCAGTACCCGATGGCCTTGCAGCAAACCATCCATTTTGGGTGCTCACTTTTAACCCACCAATCGATGCACCATTTCCCGGTGCATTGGTGAGTACCTGCGAGATAGGCTCTGCTGCTAGTTGTGTTGATGTGATCACTTCCGCCGTCATTTTACTCAGTTTAGATTTCTGAGTGGCTGTAGCGCCAACATCCAATCTTTTATAGCAAGGTCTGCCAAGCTTATCGGTTAACCTGTCATAATGTGTCGCAGGGTCTTTTCCGGTTACAGCCAGAATTTCAGCACCAAGCAGAGACATAATAATGCCGTCTTTATCTGTTGCCCAGGTGCTACCATCCCGACGCAAAAAGATCCCCCCAGCGCTCTCTTCGCCCGCGAACCCCATACTGCCTTCAAGCAGATAAGGAACAAACCATTTAAAACCTACCGGCATTTCAGCAAGTTCACGATCCAGATCTGCTGCTACCCGATCGATCAAGGCACTGGATACCAGAGTCTTGCCAATTTTCATCTGGTCATGCCATTGACCACGATGGCGATAAAGATAATCAATGGCCACGGCCAGGTAGTGATTCGGGTTCATCAGCCCACTCCCACGACAGACAATCCCATGACGATCAAAATCTGCATCATTGCCGAACGCTAAATCGAACCGATCCTTAAGAGTAATAAGACCTGTCATGGCAGAGGCTGACGAGCAATCCATGCGAATTTTTCCGTCTTTATCCAGATGCATAAAACGAAAGGTGGGATCCTGATGGGGATTTACCACTTCAATATTCAGCTTGTACTTCTCAGCAATACGATGCCAGTAGTGTAACCCCGCACCACCGAGGGGGTCAGTGCCAAGCTTCAGGTTGGCAGTACTGATCGCCTGCATATCAACGACCTGATCCAGTTCATCAATATAGCTTTGGGCAAAGTCTCTTTCATGCACCAGACCACTGCGCAACGCCGCCGCAAAGGTTATGCGCTTCACGCCATTAAGACCGGAGGCAATCAGATCATTGGCACGTGTCTGAATGGCATCGGTGACCAGAGTATCTGCAGGCCCGCCGTGAGGAGGATTATATTTGAAGCCGCCATCCTGCGGCGGATTATGCGACGGTGTAATCACCACACCATCTCCCAGACCGCTTTTGTTACCAAGATTATGGCTAAGAATGGCATGAGAGACAGCCGGAGTTGGGGTATAACCGCGATCGACTTCCACTACCACTGTCACATCGTTGGCACAGAGTACTTCCAGCGCAGTAATAAAGGCGGGTTCAGACAACGCGTGCGTATCCATGCCCATGAACAATGGGCCGCTAATCTGATTGGCCTGACGATATTCCGCCAGCGCCTGGCAAATAGCCGCGATATGCCAATCATTAAACGTGCACAACAGTGAACTGCCACGGTGACCTGAGGTTCCAAACGCAACAGCATGAGCTGGCTCTGCTTTATCCGGTTGATTGCTGTAATAAGCCGCAACCAGCCGGGGAATATTGACTAAATCTTGCGGACCGGCGAGTTGCCCGGCTCTGGGATCAGGTAGCATCTGGTTTTCCTATGTTTAAAAGTGCTCTACTCACTAACTACGGATGACGGATCCAACAGCGCCGTCAACTTCTGACTGTCAGCATCACTGTATCCAAGTACCCGAACCACTTCCTGTAACATGGTCACCTTTTTACCTGTATTGTTGTTAGTAACAACCCAGTAATGGCTTTCGGGCAATTGTTTGGGGTTGGTACTACTGCCACTTGCCAGCAACTGTTCCTTGCTGGTTGCAAAGTACACTCTGTTGCGGCCCCGCAACTCCAGCACTTTTGGAAACCTCTCAGGATTAAACCTGGCCATCGCTGCAAGAATTGTTAAAAAGCGATCAACCGTACGCTTTTGTCTGACCACACCGACCCTATCGAGGTGAGCGAACACATCCTGTTGTGCTTTGTCTTTGTCTGCAGTGGGCGCCACCGCCTGCTCTGCTACTGCGCGATCGCCACTGCCGGCGTCTTTCTCACCGAGTAACAGGCGGCGCAGAATATCCGATGCACTCTCACCAATGTCCTGAGTTTGCATGGCGATATAACGGTACAAATCTTCATCAACTTCAATGGTTTTCATTTATCACTACCGGTGTGCTTGCTAATCTGACTTGGTATTATACGTAGACGGAGTGTTGGTTACAGTACAGCATTTGCTCAATTTATGCTTTTTTAACGGGAGCGTCGAATGGACCTCAATTATCAGACAAGTGGTGAAGGCAGCCCGGTTATATTGTTACATGGCTTATTTGGTAGCCTGGAAAACCTCAACGGTATAAGACGTGCGCTGGAAACTTGTCATACCGTGATCAGTGTTGATTTACCGGATCATGGCGACTCCCCCCACTCCAGTCATTTCAGCTATGCCAACTATGCCGGCAAGATACATGAACTGATGAATACGCTGGCGCTGGATAAAGCCGCTGTCCTTGGCCATTCAATGGGTGGAAAAGTGGCTATGACTCTGGCGCTCCGGTACCCGGACAGAGTCAGTAAGCTTGTTATCGCCGACATTGCCCCGGTAAAGTATCCGGACAGACATGGCAGCATTATTGAAGCGCTGAAATCAGTTAAACTATCGGGCCTTGAAAACCGGACCGACGCGGATAAACAACTGGCGAGACAGATTAGTGAAAAAGGTATACGTCAGTTTTTGCTGAAAAGCCTGCAAAAAACAGATAAGGGTTGGGCATGGAAATTTAACCTTCCCCTGCTGGAAAGTGACTACCCTGAAATAACCGACTGGGCGGACTCCGACAAACACTATGACGGACCGGTGTTGTTTATTAAAGGCGAGCGTTCTGATTACTTGCAAGCCGGGCATAAACCAGTGATCGGTCGTTTATTCCCAAACAGCCGGGGAGCAATAATTGAGGGTGCAGGGCACTGGCTGCATGCGGAAAAACCCGCCCGGTTTAATGAAATTGTGTTAGATTTTCTTAATCAGGAGTGATTCTCAATAGCAACAAAACGCCCTGTATGCTATAGTCCGCGCCGTTTTTAACCGGCGCAGATTCTGGCATGCTGAGTGAATATTACGAACAGATAGAGGCAGTAGCCTTAAACCTGTCCCTGGCAATCCTTTTTCTTCTGATGGCTTATGCCGTGCACGATGTGCTGAAGAAAAATGATGTTCCCATGGTGGGACGTTTTGTGGTCTATCTGGTATTGTTTCTCGGTGCCACCGGATTTCTGGCAAAAGGGTTAATTCAAGTATTCTGGCAATCTTCAGGTGTGGGGTAATCCCGCAGGACAGAGGTATCTGAACATATGGCAAGCGTGGGTCTATTTTTTGGTAGTGACACCGGCAACACCGAACATGTTGCCAAGATGATACAAAAAGAACTGGGCAAACAACTTATTGAAGTTCATGACATCGCCAAAAGCAGCAAAGAAAGCATTGCTGATTTTGATTTACTGATGTTTGGTATTCCGACCTGGTATTACGGCGAAGCACAATGTGACTGGGATGATTTTTTTCCGGAACTCGAAGAGATTGATTTCACCGATAAGCTGGTGGCGATTTTCGGCTGTGGCGATCAGGAGGATTACGCCGAGTATTTCCTTGATGCCATGGGCATGATCCGTGATATCGTCGAAGCCCGTGGCGCCATCGTTATCGGCCACTGGCCCGCCGAAGGCTACAATTTTGAAGCCAGTAAAGGCATGGCCGATGATGATCATTTTGTTGGTCTGGGTATCGATGAAGATCGTCAGCCAGAGTTAACCGAACAACGAGTCAAAAACTGGTGCAAGCAGGTCTATGAAGAAATGTGCCTGGCCGAACTAGAGTAACCCGTATCAGTATAAAAAAAGGCCATCCGGGGTATCCTGATGGCCTTTTTTTTTGCCTGGACGGGGTATTCTACTTAACCGGCAACGTCAGGCCCTTAAACATTTTTTCTACCTCTTCATTGCTTTTCTGCATCATCGCTTTTTCCACCACGTCCTTAGTCAGATGTGGAGCAAAACGCTCAATAAAGTCATACATGTAACTGCGCAGGAATGAGCCTTTCCTGAATCCGATCTTGGTGGTGCTGTATTGAAATAAATGGCTGGCATCTATTTTCACCAAATCCCCGTCCAGCTTCTCGTCCAGCGCCATGGAAGCAATTACGCCAATACCCACGCCGAGTCGAACATATGTCTTGATCACGTCAGCATCGGTGGCGGTGAAAACGATCTTCGGCTCCAGTCCTGCGCGGTTAAATGCATCGTCCAGTTCAGAACGCCCGGTGAAACCAAATACATAGGTCACCAGAGAATACTGCGCAATGTCTTCGATGGTAATAGAGGTTTTATTCGCCAATGGATGTTCGCGATTAACAATAATACTGCGATTCCAGTGATAGCAAGGCAACATCACCAGGTCGTTATACAAATGCAGTGCTTCTGTAGCAATAGCAAAGTCTGCTTCACCTTTAGCGGCAAGATCACTAATCTGCGAAGGCGTCCCCTGATGCATGTGCAGTGACACCCGCGGATATTTATTCATAAAACCCTGAATCACTGGTGGCAAAGCGTAACGTGCCTGTGTATGGGTAGTGGCAATGTTCAGTTTGCCCTGATCCGGCAACGTGTGTTCACGCGCTACGGCTTTGATGCTTTCAACCTTGGCAAGAATTTGCCGCGAAATATTAATCACATCCTGTCCGGCTTCGGTAACATGAGTCAAATGCTTACCACTGCGGCCGAAAATCTGAACCCCTAGTTCATCTTCAAGCATCCGAACCTGCTTACTAATACCTGGCTGTGAGGTATACAAGCTCTCGGCGGTTGCTGACACGTTGAGGTTATTGTTAAGGACTTCGACGATATATCGCAGTTGTTGTAATTTCATTGTGACCCGGATTTATCCTGTTATTAATTTATCTATATGCAAAATTTATATACTGAACGAGAGATTAATTCCATAAAATTTTAGAAAAAACGCCAGCCAAATTATTGATAAAAAGGGTAAGCCACTGTCATACCTAATATTTCAGGTGGTTACCCGTTATTTATTCCATTTGGTATAGACACTGTTACCTGTTATAACAACAATATCAAATCAACGCTGTCCCCACTATGCCAAATTCAAATAAGCAGATCGATTTCTCTACCGTACTGGCAGCCGGTGTGCATGATATGAAAAATTCACTGTGCCTGTTAATACAATCCATTGAAAACCTGTCGCGGGAGCTGCCTCAGCATGACGATAATATCAATGGCAACCTGGCCAGTCTTCAGTATGAAGCCTTTCGCCTGAACACTGGCCTGATGCAATTGCTGTCCTTATATCGGGCGGAAAAACAACAGCTACCAGTAAGTATTGACGAAGTCTATGTTGAAGATATCATTGACGATATTCTTGCCACCAATGAAACCTACATTAGTAACAAGCAGATAGAACTGGAAGTCGAGCAGCCTGACGAGCTGGGCTGGTACCTTGACGGAGATCTGGTTAACCTCCTGCTTAATGACATTCTGATCAATGCTATGCGCTACAGTAATAAAAAGCTCAGACTCAGCTGCTTCGAAGAAAATGGTTTTCTCAATTTCACCATAGAAGATGACGGCCCGGGCTATCCTGAATCTATGCTGATAGCCGGTAATACGGATATGCAGGATTTTGATATCAGCACCGGACGCACCGGTTTGGGCTTGTTTTTTGCGAGGATGATTGCCCAGGCACATACCAATAACGACAAAACCGGCTCTATCCACCTGCAAAATGGCGGTAGTCTGGGGGGGAGTGTTTTTACTCTGAAAATACCCTAATATGCGTCTAGTCGTATGTAGTTATATAACAAAGTGAAAAACATATGTTCACCATAGTAATTGTACTGATTGTTGCTCTTATCATTATTGCCATCATCATCAATGCGATACAGCAACATAGAGAGCAGGTCGAAGCCGAGCGACGCGCCGAGTTGGCCAAGCAAAAAGCCATCGTAGATGAGACGGAAGATGCGTTGATGGCAGCGGCCCATATCCCCGTTTCCCAACATATGATTTTGATATTGAACAAACGTATCCTCAATGGCCTGAAGGAAATGCAGGAGCATAATCCTAAAGCCAGAGATCTTAAGCAACGGATTAAAGATGCCGAAGAACGGGTGAAATCCATTGATACTAACCAACCCGCACCCGGCAATGAAAACTTTTCTCTGCCAGACAACGACAAACAGATTATCGTACTGATTCAGGGCATCAAAAAATTGCGTACCATTCTCAGATCAGAGAACTCTAAAGGCAAAGTGGATTCTCAGATCTTTCTTACCGAAGATAAACGGATGGCCCGGCTACAATTGAAAATTAATGTGGAAACACTGGTTAAACGCGGGCGCAGCGCGATTAAATCAGAGATGCTCGGCTCAGCCCGCCAGTACTTTGAAAAAGCCATCGCCGCCCTGAATGCGTCTTCTGAGCAGGATGACTACACCATCGCCAGGAAACAAGAGCTGGAACAAAATCTGGAGTCTATTCAAAACAACCTGCGAAATGCCAATGCTGAAGACAGAGCCCGCAAGAAAGAAGAAGAGCGTGATGAACTGGACGAGCTCTTTGCACCAAAGAAGAAGTGGTAATCAGACTGATTTGGTTAACAGAGTTTGCCAGTCCATCTGATGTAATTGTTCCAACAGTCTGGCTGCAGGCACTGATAAACTGCCACGGCTGCGTTTAATTACACCAACCCGCTTCCCCTGCGCCGCATTTAGCGGCACACAACACAGGCCCCTGCCCTGCATTTCCTGACGGCAGATAGCCGGCACCACAGAAACGCCCATCCCCGTGGCCACCAGTTGGCCCACTGTAGACAGCTGACTGGCTTCAGCTACAAGGGTGATCTCTATGCCCTCCGCCTGCAGGGTCTGATCACACCAATTACGTATGTTGGAGCCACGATTCATAGCCACATAGCTAAGGTGCTGTAGATCCTGCCAATGTAGCCCCGGTTTATCCGCCAGTGGATGGTCCGTCGACATGATCACTAGAAAGCTGTCATTAAATAATGGTAAAAAATCCAACCCTTCCATTTGCCGGGCTTCAAAAATAATACCCAGCTCAGCCCTTTCATCCCGCACCGCTTCAACAACCCTTTCCATAACCACATCCAGTATTGCGATATTAATACTGTCATAATGTTGATGGAAGGTGCTCAGCACATTGGGCAGCAAGCTATTTGCAAAGGATGGCATAGCCGCTACGGTCAGTTTCCCCCTTTGCATGGCAAACAGATTGTGCAGATCGGTAAAGGCCTCGTCCCAGTCTCGCAATAATCGCTGTGCCACAGGTAGAAAGCTTCGCCCTTCGACAGTCAGCTTCACGGCCCGGGTTGTGCGGGATAACAGCGCACCACCAATTAGCTGTTCGAATTTCTTAATTGCAATGGATAGTGCCGGTTGCGACAGGTGCAACCGGTCTGCAGCGTCGGCAAACGAACCGCTCTGAGCCAGTTGCACAAAAACCTGCAACTGACGGTAGGAAACCGATTTTATACCGGGTTGAACAATACCGGTTTGGTCTGTCAGATCAGGCATTGGCGCCCTGCAATTTATTTATTTACCTTATTATTAACTAAATTATATTAATTTTACATATTTGATTTGCTGGCCAATACTAGTGCAGCAACCTAATTCAATAAAATAAGTAAAACCCATTTTGCGAGCATCGCAGTATCGCCAACCAGGAGAACTACATGGCAGGTTTTAACAAAGTAGTATCCAGCTATGAACAAGCCATGGCCGGATTAGAGAACGATATGACCGTTATTGCCGGAGGCTTCGGCCTGTGCGGTATTCCGGAAGGACTGATAGGCCAGATAAAGAAAATGGGCGTATCGGGTCTGACCGTAGTGTCTAACAATTGTGGCGTCGATGGCTTTGGTCTGGGCATTTTGCTCGAAGACAAACAGATTAAAAAAATGGTGGCCTCTTATGTAGGTGAAAATGCCCTGTTCGAAAAGCAACTGCTCAACGGTGAGCTGGAAGTAGAACTGACCCCTCAGGGCACCCTGGCAGAAAAAATGCGTGCAGGCGGTGCCGGCATCCCGGCTTTTTTCACCGCTACAGGTTACGGCACACCGGTCGGAGAAGGCAAAGAAGTCAGAGAATTTAACGGCCGCCCCTATATTATGGAAGAGTCCATTACCGGTGATTTTGCCATCGTCAAAGCCTGGAAAGCCGATCGCTATGGCAACTGCATTTACCGCCATACGGCGCAGAACTTTAACCCCATGGCGGCCACTGCCGGTAAAATCACGGTGGTGGAAGTTGAAGAAATTGTCGAGCCCGGTGAGATCCCGCCAAGCCAGATCCATACCCCGGGGATATACGTGGATCGGGTGATTAAAGGCACCTTCGAAAAACGAATCGAACGTAAAGTTACCCGCAGCGCATAAGGAGAAAATGATGGCCCTTTCAAGAGAACAAATTGCCATGCGCGTGGCGCAGGAATTCAAAGACGGCAGCTATGTAAACCTGGGGATTGGTATCCCGACTCTGGCCGCTAATTATGTATCTGATGATATCTCAGTGATGCTGCAGTCAGAAAACGGTCTGCTCGGCATGGGGCGCTACCCTGATGAGGATGAAGTGGATGCCGACATGATCAATGCAGGTAAAGAAACCGTCACCGCCAGCATTGGCGCCTCCATTTTCAGCTCGGCAGAAAGCTTCGCAATGATTCGTGGCGGACATGTAGACTTTACTGTCCTCGGCGCCTTCGAAGTGGATCAACAAGGTAATATTGCCTCATGGATGATTCCCGGTAAGCTGGTTAAAGGCATGGGTGGCGCCATGGATCTGGTGGCCGGAGCCAAGAACATCATCGTTACCATGACCCATGCTGACAAACATGGCAATTCCAAGTTACTGGAGCAGTGCAAACTGCCCCTCACTGGCGTCAACTGCATTACGCATATCATTACTGATCTGGCGTTGCTGGAAATCAAGGACAGCGCTTTTTATTTGCGTGAACGGGCACCTGGCGTCACAGTAGATGAAATACGCGAAAAAACCGCCGGTAAACTGGTAGTGGAAGGCGATATTCCGGAAATGCGTTTCTAGTAGCGGAACTTTACTCTCAAAACGCGGTAGCAGGCGCGTGATTCTGCGAGTGAGAACCCTCCACAGCAAGGACGCTGTGGCGGAGCGTCCAGGGGTGACCTGAAACCGAAGCGCAGCTTCGCAGTTCAGAGAACGACATGTCATGGATGACATGGCTGGGCTCTTAGCGAAGCAGGACAGCGTAGCGTAAGAGGATTTACCGCGTGTTCTCAACTGTAGAATCACAGCCTGACTGACAATGAACACAAATTGATAAGAATACTTACTACTCCCGCTTCAGCACTTTACCGGCTTTAATGCCGGTCACCTTGCCATCGGCAATGGCGGCCTCGCCATTGATCAACAACCATTCAACACCACTGCTATGCCGCTGCGGTTCCAGATAACTGGCCTGGGGCGTAAAACTCTGCGGGTCGAAAATCACCAGATCCGCGATATATCCGGGTTTGAGTTCTCCCCGCTTGTGCAGATTAAATGTTCGCGCTGCCAGTGTGCTACTGCGGTGTATATAAGCACCGGTACTGAGTACCCCCTTGTCTTTAACATAACCGGCGTACTTTCGCGGGAATGAGGCATACTTGCGGGGATGCCCCGTGCTGCCATCAGAGGACGTCATCACCCAGTCCTGCCTCATAAATCGCTGTAGATCCTCATCCTGCATATTAAAACTGGCCACACTGGCATTGCCTTGCCGGATAATTTCAATGGCCATATCCACTGCACTCAGCCGATGTTGTTTCGCCACCTGTGCCAGGGTTTTGCCACGGTATTCAGGTGTTGAGGGATCGGTTATCAGTAACGAGTCGGCGCCGCCGCGCCGGCGAAGATTATCTTTGATCTCGGTTTTTATGCGTTTTTGCTGCTCATTGTCCTGCAAGCGCTGCAGCAATGCCTCGTGACCACCGGCCTTCGCCCAGGCTGGCATTAATGATGCCGAGATACTTGAGCCTGATGCCAGCCAGGGGTATTGATCCGCAGTAATCTTCAGCCCCCGCTCACGAGCCTGTTCAACCAGCTCGATGACCTTCGTGCTATGACCCCAGACATCCACACCGAGGGCTTTGATATGCGCAATATTGGCGGCAATGTCGGCCTTATCTGCTACCGCTATAACTTCCTCGACAGAAGCTAACAGACCGATATTGTAGCTGCTCTCATCACGGATATGGCTGTCGTAATGACCGCCAAAACGCGCTGCGACTTTCGCCAGCGCAATCACCTCATCCAATTCGGCATAGCTGCCAGGCACGTAGTAGAGCCCGGTTGACAGCCCCATGGCGCCATCCTGCATGGCCCCGGTGACCAGATCCTGCATCTGTGACAGCTCTTCTGCGCTGGCAGGCCGGTTAGCCTGTCCCATAACCTGCCGCCGGATACTGTTGTGGCCGATATGCAATGCCACATTGGTGCCAATGCCCTGATTCTGATATTGCTGCATTTGCGCACCAATATCTGAGGGGCCGCCACCGTCGTTATTGCAAAACACTGTGGTAACGCCCTGAGTCAGATAGTTAGCATTAAGGTTGCCCTCAGTACCATCAAAGTCCCGGCAGGCATGGGTATGAGGGTCGATAAAGCCCGGCGCCACCAGTTTATCTGAAGCATCAATAACCTTGTCGGGGCGGATATCTTCCGGCAACGCCTCTGCCATCAACAGAATCCGGCCCTCGTCAATCACCACCACGCCACTAAAAGGGGCTTGCTGCCCTCCGGGGTGGATCTGTGTGGATTGAATCACCCAGTCTACTTTTTTGGCAAAGGGCGCCGAAGCGAAAGCTAAGCCCAATACCAGTAACACCAAAACTCTGAGCCGCAAAAACAACATAAGGTCTCCAAAAAACCACAATAGCTTCAGGCATCATAACAGCTCATATAACGGCTTAACCGTCAGGTCAGGACACCTGCCCTGCGCAACCCGGTAACTACCGCAAATGCCGCCCTTACAGACTTTAACCTCCGGCCTGAATGACCCGCCAAGATTGTGTTTAACATCGGATTAACGCATCATAACCGTACAATAATGATAATAAACACAGCCAATGCCCCTGCGAACACCCCTCGCCAGAAATGCCCTGATGACTCTGTCAGCCAATATCAGCATGGCTGTCAGCAACTGGCTGTTACTGGTTATTATCGCCAAAGTCTTTGGTGATCATCAGTTAGGCGAGGTCGCCTTGTCTCTCTCTGTGCTCTCACCACTGTTTTTACTGGCCAGCTTTAAACTGCGAACCCTGCTTATTACAGATACGCAAAACGAGTATCAGATTAGCCAGTATTTTCATGCTCGCTTGCTGGCAAACAGCCTGTTGCTGCTGTTAACGCCGCTATTATGCTGGACTCTGCTAGATGGCATTAATGCCACAGTGGTACTGCTTATCGCGTTGTATAAATGGTGCGACAGCTGGTTCGAACTGACTATCAGTGTGCTGCACCGGAAAAAAGCCTTTACCAGCGCCGCTCTGTGGATTTTTGCCCGGGCACTTTGCACGGCACTGGCGTTGATTTGTGCGTTCTGGTTCGAAGATGTATTACTGACATTAACGCTGTGGGTGTCGGTGACTGCCATGTTTGCCCTGCTCAGCACCTTCAATTGTCGCAGGCAGGTCAGCACAGGATTTAATCAGACCTTCTCACTGGCCCTGTTTCAGGCTCAGGCACTGCGCCGTTCACTGTTTCTGTTCAGGAAATACCGCACCCTGAGCATGGCGCTGATGTTTTCTTCGTTGTTTATTTATCTGCCAAATCTGTTTTTGCAGCACCTGCAGGGGATCAGCGAAGCCGGCCGTTTTGCCGCAGTCAGTTATTTTCTGGTAGCGGGCAGCATGCTGATCACCAGTATTTCACAAACTGCTCAGCCCTACCTGAGCCAACTGCAGGCACAGCAACAATTCAGAACATTGTGGCTGGCGGCCTTTAAGCTGTGTCTTTCAGGGTTAGCCATCGGCTTGCTGGCACTGCTGCTGGTCTACTGGTTGGGCCCCTGGTTACTGGCGCTTATTTATCATCAGGGGATGACAGATATGAGCGCTGAGCTCAACTGGATTATGGCGGCGGCCATGGTTCGCTATGGATATATATTCCTTGGCACCACCTTAAATGCATTCAGGCTGTTTCGGGTGCAAACCCGTATTGCCCTGGCCGGCACCCTGACCGTGGCCGTGGCCTGTCTATTGCTGGTACCGGGCTCCGGCACACTGGGTGCCGCTCAGGCCATGTTTCTGGCCACCTGTGTGGAAATGATGCTGTATCTTGTCTATCTGCTGCGCCGGCACAGTCTGGCAAAAGAGGAAGTCAGATGAGTAACAAAGTGCTGCATATATTTGGTGTAATGAACCGCGGCGGCGCCGAATTACGCACCCTGGCCCTGATGCCTCAGATGCAGGCGCTGGGCTATGAGTTTCACTTCTGCGTGCTCAGCGGTCAACCCGGCACATTAGATGAAGAAATTCTCGCCCTGGGTGGAAAAATACATTACCTGAAAATCGGCCCGGGATTTTTATGGCAATTTATGGCGCTGTTAAAACAACAGCAGATTGATATCCTGCATACCCATGTTGCCCTGGTTTCAGGTTTACTGGTGCTGTTGGGGACAATGGCTGGGGTTAAAAAACGCATCAGTCATCTGCGCAGCACGCTGGATGAACGCCACCTGTCTTTTTTGCGCAGATGTCGTAATGCTGTTTTGCGCCGTAGTCTGTACAGATTCAGCACTCATGTACTCGGCGTATGTCGTGGCGCCCTGAAATGTCAGTGGAAAGACTGGCAGCAGCGACCTAAATGCCGGGTAATCTACAATGGCCTGCCCTTAACCGATATGAGTCATGAAGCGGATTTCTGGTCACAGTGGATCCCCGGTTACCGACGGCAAAGGGTAATAATAAACCTGGCACGCATGCATCCGGCCAAGAATCATTTGCGGCTGCTGTCTGTTTTTAACGCCTTCCTCAGGCAGTATGGCGAAGGGTTTTTAGTTCTTGTTGGCAAAGAAGATAAGCAGATTAAGGCTCAGATAGAAAACTATGCAGCACAAAACGGCATTACAGAACGTGTCGTTATCCTGTCTGAACAATCACAGCCTTTGCGTTTTCTGGCCCATGCCGATGCTATGCTGTTCCCCTCCTTGTGGGAAGGATTGCCGGGTTCGGTACTGGAAGCCGCCAGTGTCGGTACGCCGGTGCTGGCCTCTGCCATACCGGGCTGCACAGAAATCTCACAACAACTTCAGGCGGTTCAGACTGAATCACTGAATAGCGATGATCGGATCTGGGCAGAAAAGCTGGCCACCCTGATACAGCAGGCTGAAAACCGCCCGGCCCTGATAAATAACTTCAGGGAAAGTGACTTTTTACTGGATAAAAACCTCAGGGCGCTGCATGCAGTTTACGCTGAATAACCAATTACTGGGTAAGACCCTGGCCATCTGGTTGCTGTTGATGGCTCTGACCCTGTACCTGGCCGTTTCGTCCAGAGCGGTAGAAGTGGATCGCGATCAGCTGGAGTGGTTAGCCAGTGCGAGCTGGATTTCCTTACTTCTGGTGCTGGCGAATACTCTGCCCCGGGGTATCTGGTCCATCAGTTTTATTTTCTTTGCGTCGCTGGGAATATTCCATGCCGGGCTCATCTTCACCAGCAGTTTAGGAGCGATTACCGATGAAGATATTTTGTATCACATCGGGTTCTGGTTTTATCGTGACGAAACCACCCTAGCCATTGAACTGGTTAATCTGGCCATCCTGGGCTTTGCCCTGGGTACTCTGTTGACTTCAAGAGCCAGCTTGCCGGACTATAAAACCCGCAGCGGCAGTTTTAACCAGCGCGTATATCATTTTGGCGGCTTGTTGCTGATTGCCAGCATGCTGGGCTTTTTTGCCCTGGCTTCCTTTACCGGTGTACTGGGCTCTTACGGCGCCTATCTTGATCTGCTCAGCAAAGTGCCTCTGTTGGGGGTCATCTACGCCTACCTGTATTTTTTTATAGGTCTTGGCCTGGTTATGGTCAGCGCTACCTATCGCAAAGGCTTTACCCCCCTTTACTTTGTATTATTTGGCGTATGGGCGCTGATCGCATTCAGATTGGGATTGCGCGGCGAAGTCATGTTTCCATTGATGGTATCCGGCGCCATGTTTGGCCGCCGTAATCTGACCCTCAGTGTTCCGGTTATCATGCTGCTTTTAGTGGTCTTTCTGACCGTCACTACCATAGTTAAAAACGCCAGGATCTCCGGCGATTACACTGACATCCCCACTTTTAACCCGCTAAATGCGGTAGCAGAAATGGGTGCCAGCCTGCGCCCGGTGCAGGAAGTGATAAAATGGCAGGCAGAAGGTGACACACTGCTTTATGGCGGCAGCTACTGGGCCCCCTTTGAGCGCCAGATTGCCCTTATTGTGCCAGGTATGGCCCGTGTTCCGGCGACCAGTGACCCGAGGCTACTGAACGTGGTAGTGGCAGAGCGGGCCGGGCCTATCGGGTTTTCCCCTGTGGCCGAAGCCTATGCCAACTTTGGTAAAGGCGGTGTCGTGTTTATCATGCTGCTTTTAGGCGCACTGATGGGTAAACTGGATAATATACCGCCCTCAACACGCAAGGATATTGTTATTGGCGCCGCATTACTGCCGGTTTTTATTATGATCCGTAACAGTTTTACCCATGTTCCGGTACAGGTAATACTTGGTGTGGTTATCAGCCTGGCGGTGATTTTTCTGGCCTCAGGAAAAGGTGATCGTCACTGATGAAACTTATTGTCTGCTGTGAATACCGTTTTCTGCAAACTCCTGATGGTCAGGTCTGGACCCGCAGCGCCTTCACCAATTCGTTCTGGCAGCGTTATTTGCAGGAATTCAGCGAACTCAGCATCCTCGCCAGAGTTGAACAGGCAGAACAGGCTGAGCAAAACTGGCACAAAGTCACGGGCCCCGGAGTCAGTATCACAGCCCTGCCCTACTACCTGGGGCTGAAGGGATTAATAAAAAGCCTGCCCGCTCTGGTAAAGACGTTGTACAGAGCACTGAGAAATCAGGAAGCGCTGATTTTCAGAGTACCTTCACAAACGGCCATGCTGGCGCGTCTGATCCGGCCACAGCGCCGGTATGCCCTGGAAGTGGTAGGCGATCCTGCCGACGTATTTTCAGCTGGTATTACCGGACCGCTGCTGGACAAGCTATTGGGTCGCATCAGTGCCTGGCAGTTACGCCGTATGACGAAAAACGCGCTGGCGGTGAGTTATGTGACCCGCACCTATCTGCAGAAACGCTATCCGGCTCATCCACACACGCCTCAGGTGGCTTGTTCCAGCATATCCCTGACCCCGGAGTGGTTTGCCGATGCCCCGCGCCATTACAGCCAGCCGGTCAAAGAATTACTATTTGTCGGCTCTTTTGCCCAGCTTTATAAAGGCCAGGACGTATTGCTTCAGGCCCTGAGTATCCTCAGGCAACAGGGCACCGAATACCGCCTGACCATGGTTGGTGGCGGCGAAAAACTTACCGCCATGCAGCAACTGGCATCAGAACTGGGTGTAGACAAACAGATTCATTTCGCCGGCGAACAGCCTCACCAACAGATCTTGGGCTATATGAAAAATTGCGATGTGTTTGTGCTGCCCTCACGAACCGAGGGTTTGCCCAGAGTCATGCTTGAAGCCATGGCAACGGCAATGCCCGCCATCGGCAGCGATGCCGGCGGTATTCCCGAACTGCTCAATGAAAACAGACTTGCTCCGGCCGGAAACCCGCAAATTCTGGCCCGGCGTATTTCCGATTTATGCAGTAATCCGGCTTGTCTGACAGAGGATTCTGAGATTAACCTGGAAACTGCCAGACAGTACCGGCAGGATAAGCTTGATGGAATTCGCCAGCACTTTTACCAACAGGTAAAGCTGCAATTTTCAAGAGACAAAAGATGAAAGTACTGCACTTATTAAAAACCGCAGTAGGCGCCAAATGGGCACTGAATCAGATTAAGGAACTGGTAAAAAACGGCGTCGAGGTCCATGTAGCCATGCCACAAGGGCCAATGAATGAGGGCTACGAAAAGCTCGGGGTCAGTGTACACATCATGCAGCCTGAGTTAAGTTTTCGCCACCCAGTGCAAACCCTCAGTCGGGCCCGCGCCCTGCATCAACTGGTGGATGAACTGGTACCGGATCTGATCCACAGTCATTTCGTCAGCGCCAGTCTGCTGATGCGCCTTGCTTTAAGAAAAACCACCATTCCCAGAATTTTTCAGGTGCCTGGCCCGCTGCACCTGGAGCACAAGGTATTCCGTAATCTCGAAATTGCCAGTAGTAATAAGCAGGACAACTGGCTGGCCTCCTGCAAATGGACACAACAACGCTATATTCAAAGCGGTATTGAGCCGCAGCGCACGGGTCTTGCTTACTATGGTGTGCCCCCGGCGGTATTTACCCAACCACCACCGGGCGAACTTCGGCTCAAACAGCAACTGGGGATGCACGAAGAGGATTTACTGATCGGCATGGTAGCCTATTTTTACGCACCGAAGCGGCTGTTGGGGCAAACCCGGGGACTCAAGGGCCATGAGGATCTAATCGATGCGCTGGCATTGGTGCGAAAAGAATATCCTCAGGCGCGCTGCGTCTTTGTCGGCGGGCCATGGGAAAATGCTCAAGGTTATTACCAACAGGTTCAGGACTACGCCGCAGGCAAAGTCGGTGATGCCGCAGTGTTCCTCGGTACACGCAGCGATGTACCGCAACTCTATCCGCAGTTTGATCTGGCAGTGCATCCTTCTCATTCAGAGAATGTCGGCGGCGCGGTCGAATCGCTGTTTGCCGGGGTTCCCACTGTTACCAGTAATGTGGGCGGCTTTCCGGACCTGATTATCGAAGGGCAGACCGGCTATTTATGTCCGCCAAAAGACCCGCCGGCGCTGGCGGCAAAGATCATTCAGGCCTGGCAACACACCGACGAGAGGCAAAGGCGCGCAGAGGCCGGGCTCAAACAGGTCACAGAACTGATGAATATCGAGCATAATGCCGTCCAGGTGCTGGATTTTTACCGCCATGTGCTCCAACAGCAAAGCAGGGACAAGGCATGATAAAGAGGTTAATGGATATCAGCGTCGCCCTGCTGGGTCTGATTCTGCTCAGCCCGCTGTTGTTGCTGTTGATGCTGCTGGTGCGGCTTCGCCTTGGCTCACCGGTCTTTTTCACCCAGCAACGCCCGGGTCTGAACGGCAAACCTTTTTATATGATTAAGTTTCGCAGCATGACAGATAAAAAGGATGAACATGGTCAGTTGCTGGCCGATGAAAAAAGACTGACCCGGTTCGGCCGGCTGCTCAGAGCCAGTAGCCTGGACGAGTTACCCGAACTGTGGAATGTGCTCAAAGGCGATATGAGCCTGGTCGGACCCAGGCCACTGCTGATGGAGTACCTGCCCCGGTATTCGGCTGCCCAGTATCGCCGCCACGAAGTTCGGCCGGGTATCACCGGCTGGGCGCAGGTCAATGGCCGCAATGCCCTGAGCTGGGAAGAGAAATTTAAACTGGATGTCTGGTATGTGGATAATCATACCCTGTGGATGGATATACGCATCCTGTTTCTTACCCTTTTTAAAGTTATTCAGCGAAAAGGAATTAACCATAAAGATCGCGCAACCATGGAAAAGTTCACAGGTAAAAAGGAGACATAATGCGATTAATCATTCTCGGTGCCGGAGGCCATGGCAAAGTAGTCGCAGAATGCGCCAGCCTTACACAACAGTTTTCTGCGATCCAGTTTCTTGATGACGAGTACGAAAGTCTCACAGATTACCCCTGGGAAGTTGTCGATTTATTAGACAATTTTGCACTATATAAGAACCCGGATACGGTATTCTTTGTCGCCATGGGCAATAACAGGTTACGTTCACAGTGGCAGAATATCCTCAATAACTCCGGGGCCCGAATAACCAGTCTGTGCCATCCGCAGGCATTGATAAGCTCTCACAGTCAGTTGGGAACTGGCAGCCTGATATGCGCAGGGGCGATCGTTAATCCGTTTACCCGCATTGGAAATGGTTGTATTGTTAACACCGGTGCGATAGTTGAACACGATTGTGCGATGAATGATTTTGTTCACGTTGCACCGGGATGTGTTGTTGCAGGTAATGTAAGTATTGGAGAAGGAAGTTTCCTCGGGGCCGGAACCAACGTGATTCCGGGCATCACTCTGGGCTCATGGGTTCAGACCGGAGCCGGCACTACAGTCATCAGTGACATTCGCGCTAACAGCCTTGCTGTGGGAGTTCCCGCTGTCGTGATCAAATCTACAGGGCCGTGACAAGAACACTGACTAACGAATTTTTACAAGCATAATCATCAGAGCAGAATAACAACAATAATAAAAGAGGATGCCACTATGCTCAACGGGCCTTTTTCGCCCTGGCCTTGCTATACCGATGAGGAAAAGCAGGCCGTACTGTCGGTACTGGACTCTAACAGGGTCAATTACTGGACTGGCAATGAAGCACGCAAGTTCGAACAGGAATTTGCCCGCTACTGTAAAACAGAGCATGCCATAGCCCTGGCAAATGGTACCGTTGCTTTAGATCTTTGTTTCAGTGTACTGAATCTGCCCAGAGGCAGCGAGGTGATTGTCACTTCACGTACTTTTATTGCCTCGGTTTCTTCTATAGTGCTTAGCGGCCTGGTACCCGTGTTCGCCGATATCAGTCCTGATTCTCAAAATATCAGTGCACAAACCATTGCCCCGTTAATTACAAAAAATACTGCTGCTATTCTGTGCGTCCATCTTGCCGGATGGCCTTGTGAAATGGACGAAATAAATGTCCTTGCCAGGCAACATGATTTGTACGTCGTTGAGGATTGTGCGCAGGCCCATGGTGCCAGTTATAAAGGTAAACCTGTTGGTGGCCTTGGCCATATTGCTGCCTGGTCATTTTGTCAGGATAAAATCATGACCACGGCCGGTGAAGGCGGCATGCTTACAACGAACGATACACAGTTATGGGAAAAGGCGTGGGCGTTCAAAGATCATGGTAAGTCTTATCAGTCAGTTTATGAGAAGAGTCATCCCCCGGGTTTTCGTTGGTTACATGAGTCGTTCGGTACAAACTGGCGGATGACGGAAATTCAGTCCACTGTGGGCCGTATTCAGCTTCGGCGCATGCCTGACTGGCATCAGCAGCGAGAAAACAACGCCCATTGTCTGCAAAGTGTGGCCGCGTCTCTGCCCGGATTACGTGTACCGTCGATACCCAGGCATATCCAGCATGCCTGGTATAAGTGCTATGTCTTTGTAGAACCAGAAAAACTTGCACCCGACTGGAACAGGGATCGCATCATCAGCCGCCTCAATGAGATGGGCGTGCCTTGTTTCAGTGGCAGTTGCTCTGAGGTGTATCGGGAAAAAGCATTCGATAACACAACATGGCGCCCGGCTCAGCCGTTGAAGTATGCCAGCGAACTCGGTAGTACCAGCTTAATGTTTCTGGTTCATCCCGGTATTACTCAGGCCGAGATAGAAAAGAGTTGTGAGTCACTCGCACAGGTTATGAGTGAGGCGGTGTTATGAAATACCTGCTCGTTCTGAACCGATTATTTGCATTACACAACCGCACTAAAATGATAATCACACTGAGCTGGGATACTCTTGTACTGCTGCTGGCTTTTTTGGGTAGTTACTGGATTCGGCTTGGCATTGAGACGGATGTATTGGGTTATCCTGAAATTTCTCTCGGTGCCACGGTGTTGGTCTTTCATCTGTCGTTACTGGTGTTCGTCGGTAACTATCGGCATATGGTCAGACATCTGAGCCAACATGGTGTACTGATGTCGTTAGTGGTGAATGTACTGGCAAGCTGTTATCTGTATTTTGCCCGTTGGCCACTGGATGCGTTTGTACCTAACAGTATGCCAATTATTTATTTCGTGCTGACCAGTGTCGGCATTTTGGGTCCGCGTATTCTGGTTATGCTATCAGTACAGAGTCAGAATTTCAGATTAAGAAAAAAATGCCTGATATACGGTGCAGGAGAAACAGGTCGTGCCCTGGCCCTGTCGCTGCGCCAGGGCTCCGATATAGTGCCGGTAGCCTTTATAGATGATAAGAGCTGTTATCAGGGTAAAACCATTTTGGGTCTGGATGTCTACGCCAAAAATACAATTCCGGAATTGGTCGAGTGCTACAGCATCAGTAAAATGCTTCTCGCTGTGAGTGATTCAGGCCCGGACAGATACCGTGAGTTATTAACTGAACTCGAACCCTTTGCCATAGAGTTACTCAGCGTACCCGATGTAAAAGATGTGCTCTATGGCCGTAAAAAAATCAACGAACTCAGAGAAGTCAGCATCGAAGAGCTGTTAGGACGCGATCCGGTTCCCCCGAAACCACGGCTGATGCGGCCTGACATTCGTGGGAAACGGGTCATGGTAACAGGTGCCGGCGGCTCTATTGGTAGTGAATTGTGCCGCCAGATTGCTGCGGAAAAACCCACAATGCTACTTTTACTGGAATTGTCTGAGTATAACCTTTACCAGGTTGAAGCTGAGTTAACCCGTGCCTTTCCTGACCTGATCATTGAAGCCTTACTAGGTGATGTAAAAGATGAACAGCGGATACGCCATTTGTTGTCACAATACCAGATCAATACTATTTATCACGCTGCCGCCTACAAACATGTTCCTATCGTCGAGCATAATTTACTTGCCGGTGTTCAGAACAACGTTATAGGCACAGCGACAATGGCGCGACTGGCAGCAGAACGCGGTATTGAAAAATTTGTCCTTGTTTCCACCGACAAGGCTGTGCGCCCGACAAATATTATGGGCGCGTCCAAACGTATGGCTGAGCTTTGCGTTCAGGCTATGCAGGAAATGTCCGGCGATACCCGTTTTGCCATTGTACGCTTTGGTAATGTATTGGGTTCATCCGGCTCCGTGGTTCCGCTGTTTAAACAGCAAATCACAGCGGGCGGGCCACTTACCGTTACCCACCCTGAAGTGGTTCGTTATTTTATGACGATTCCGGAAGCGGCACAGCTCGTTATCCAGGCCGGTGCAATGGGCAAAAAAGGAGAAGTTTTTGTACTGGATATGGGTGAGCCGGTAAAAATAGCTGATATGGCCCATAAAATGGCCCACCTTATGGGTCGCAGTATTCGCAGTGAATGCAAGCCAGATGGTGATATTGAAATTCAATATACCGGCTTACGCCCCGGTGAAAAACTCTACGAAGAATTGTTGACCGGCGAGACCAGTGGCAAAACCCCCCATCCGAGAATCATGAGCGAGGCCGAACAATGGCTGCCACTGACAGAAATTCATCTGTTACTGGATAAACTCAGCATAGCGATTCATAACAACGATGAGCAAACAGCAACTGAGTTGCTGCTTAATGCGCCACTGGCCTATAAGCCAGCAGAACATTCCGGTATTAACAAAAAAACAATGGCGAACCCTATAGGTAATGCCGATAACAAGCCCTTAACGTCAAAGTTGGCGTTCACCTGAGAAGAACAACAAGGCAAGGTGATGCAAAAATCATTGATAATAGCATCGACGGTATGGCTTCTGCCGTTCGTTTGCTCGGCACAAAGCTACACACAATATGACAAAAACAGTGAAAAGCTGGTAATGAGTAATGCACTGTTAGCCACAGACAATATTAACCCTGTGATTGATCACAAAACGTCTGCATTAGGCTGGCAACTCGATGCCAATGGCGAATTGGTTAATCTGAACAGAGCGCTGCAACTCAAACTGGACTATAACGCCAGATTTAATCAGTGGCAGCAACAACCGGATGCAGTGCTTGAAGATAGCAGCTTTTTACAGGCTGGTATCGAGGGCCATGGTCGTTTATTTCTGAGTGGCAACTGGCAGCTGAATGGCTCGGCAGGTTATCAGTATAATAATCACATGCCAGGTAGTGGACTTTCCAGGCTCAGAAAAAACATTATCGCCACAGATACTCGCCATTACAGCCATGCGCAACTCGGCGCGAGTTATGGTCACGAGGCCAGCAATCGCAGAATAACGTTAAATTATCATCGCGGCTCTGTCCGCTACTCTGATGATAATGACTACAGCTCTGAATTTGAGTTAGACCAGTCCACGATCAGTGCTGAAATAGCTTTTCGCTTATCAGCCGCCACCAACCTGATATTTGAAGTAGAGCATCAGCAAGATGACTATCTCTCAGTCAGACGTTCTGACAGTGATAAAACCAGACTCCTGGCCGGTTTTGAATGGGATTATTCCGGACTGACCCGCATAAGAGCCCTGGCCGGTGGCTACAAACGCACTATCGACCAGCAGGCAGATAACAATGGCAGTGCCTGGCAAGTGGCCCTGCATTACAGCCCCAGAAAAGACACAGGCATTCGTATTGAATCGTCACAAGACTCTATCGCCGGTGACAGTGAACTGGCTACAGACAGTCGTATGCGGCGGATGTTGTTAGAGCTGACTTACCAGTACAGTGAACTGTGGCAATGGGGGATGCTGGTAAGTGCTGCCGAGACCCGATTCGATGAACCCCAGTCTGTACGTTATCTGGATGAAGTCCTCGCCAGAGTGTGGGTCAAACTTGCACTAAAACAACATCATCACTTTCGTCTCTCTTTGCAACACTCAGAAAATGAGCTCAGCACTGGCGCACTGGACTTCCAGCAAGCTCAGATAACGGCATCATGGCAGTACAGGTTCTGATTCGCGCCCTGCTGTTGGGGAGTTTAATTGTATCCTTTGCGTCGATGGCGAATGACGATCGCTATCAGATTGGTGCAGGTGATACGCTGTCGATCCGTGTTTTCGAAGAACCGGAATTGGCGATCCGCGCCATGGTACCGGAATCCGGTCGTATCCAGTTTCCTCTCATTGGCCAGATTCTGGTTCTGAATAACACCCCGGGGGAAGTTGCAGATCAGGTTACAAAGGCCTTGTTGGACGGGTATCTGGTCAAGCCTGAAGTGACCGTAACCATAGAATCCTACCGCCCGATCTTTATTAAAGGAGCAGTAAACCGTTCTGGTCGTCATGAATTTCTGTTTGATTTGGATGTAGAGCAAGCCATCGCCATTGCTGGTGGACTGACAGACAGAGCATCAGGGGAAAAGTGGTTTATTGTTCGCGATGCAGAGAAAATAAAAGTCACAGCTAAAACGCCGGTAATGCCCGGTGATGTGATCATTGTTGAAGAGAGTATCTTTTAATGATCCAGGGGGACCATACACAGGAGCAAAATACGCCAGCAGCTAATGGTTTCAGTGCCGGCCAGTTAGTATTGTTCATGTGGAACAGAAAATGGCGAATTCTGTTGATGACAATATTGATTACTGCCCTGCTTGGTTATTTTATACTGCAATTGCCTAAAGTGTATCAGGCTTCCAGCACCTTATTACTTGGTGGCGCAGATAAAGGTATGCCTCTGAGTGGCATAAATCTTTTGCCTAATGCCAAAGATGCCAAAATGGAAACCTATATTGAGTTTATGCACTCAAGGGCTTTTACGCAGATACTGATTGACGATCTTGAGCTTAAGCAGGCGTCAGAATATACCGGTACTGACGCCGATATACTGCGGCGCTTCCAGACCAACCTGAGTATCAATCAGGTACGTAATACCGATATGCTCAAAGTCAGTTTCGCCTCTTATTCACCTGAGCTTGCACAACGGGTCGCCAACAGCATAGGCCCGGCATTTTTTGAGTTTCACGCCAAACTGCAACAACAAAAAGTGCTCAACAGCTCAGAACGACTGAATATTCAGTTAGTCGAAATACAGGCCAGACTCTCGGAAACCGAACAAAACTACCAGCAATATCTGGATCGCAACCATATAGTAGACTTAAGAGCACAGATATCGATGTTGCAGGATCAGGTAAGTGAATTGGTCAGGGAACAACTTAAACAACAACAACAACTTTCAGAAGCACGTATTCACCTGACACAAATCGAATCGGCAGGTGATAATTATCAGGCTATTTTAAGCCACCCCTGGGTAACCAAGAGCGCCCAGGTCGAGCAATCACGGCGCCATTATCTGGCCCAGAGTAATGCGATGGCTCAGGTCAGTCAGCGGTATAAATACAAGCACCCTAAGTACCAAAGAGCGTCCAGAAATATGGAAGATGCCAGGGATGAACTGTACAAACGCATTGATGAACAGGTTACTGCACTGAGTCAGTTTATCCAGGCCGTTGAGGCCCGGGACCAGGAGCTCAGTGAGGAGATCAACAACCATAAAAGCGCCATCCGGGAGCTGGGAGAACATCAGTTAACCATGGCCAGACTCGAGCAGGAAATGACCGGCACTCAGAAAATTCACGAAGCCTTTATGTCCAAACTTCAGGAAATGGAAATGCTGAAAGACATGGGTGACAACAAAGAGTTTGCCGTGGTCGACCAGGCGCAACTCCCTGATGTTCCGAGCAAGCCCAACACCCGTAGTTTACTTTTTTTCGCTGGCTGTTTTGCCCTGGTTTTTAGCAGTGGATTCTGGTTTGTGCTTTCACTGATCGGCGATCACCGTGCTCGTTTAATGCAGGAAGTTAAATTACTGGACCTGCCAGTACTGTCGATGCTGCCCAGACTGGGAAAAGCGCACAGAAAGCGTAAGTCGAGACCACTCAGAGGTCTTCTTGGAGAAACGGACTATCATTACTCTGAAGGTATAAGGGCACTTCGTACTTCAATTCTGATCAATCATAATCTTCCAAAAACAAGCATTATAGCCATAACCTCAGTAAAAGCCGGACAGGGGAAAGCAAGTATTGTCAGCAATCTGGCAGATTCACTCAGTAACATTGAGCCTGTGCTGCTAGCAGACATCGATCTTCGCGCTCCTTCCATGGCCAGGGCATACAATCTGGAGCAAGGTCAGCCAGGTTTGACAGAGTTTTTTGATGGTCATGAAAAAATTAGCAATTGCCTCTACCGGCGCAATAATAACAGGCTAACTCTACTGCCCTCTGGTTCTATACCGTCAGACCCTCTTGCGCTGATCTCCACCAACAGGTTCCGTGATTTTTTACGCCGTCTGAACAGCAAGTTTCCGCGAATATTGATGGAAGCCCCGCCCGTGCAATCAGTTAGTGATGCGCTGATCCTCTCGCGCTTAGCAGATGGCGTTATCGTGGTCTGTGATATGGAAAACACCCAAAGCGGTGAGCTGACTGAAATGGTGCAAAATCTACGCGAAACCAATACCCTGCTGCTGGGTGTGGTACTAAATAAAGTAAAAAAACTGCCCGGCTAGGTATTCGCATCCATTTCCTCAAGTGTGTTCGTCATTGAGGCCAGACAAGTTTCACACATCCCGTGCGTCAGTTGTGGCAACCGTTCCAGTTCAAAAAGCCGCAGGCGCTCCGATGCGTCCTCGACTTCCACCCAGTCATTGGAATCATATCCTACATTCATCCGGTTACACCACGCACACACCCGAAGCTGTTCAGATGATCGCGTTATCTTTCTCGACAATAAGGCCATAGGCTCGCGGTCTTCCTCACGCACAAGCTGAGTCTCGAATTCCACTGCCCCGTCTGATCCCGACCGGATCGTCATTTCAAGAAGCCGCCGACACGCAGGACCATCACACCGGAGGGTAAACCTTGCCAATTTCCCTTGTCGGACGCGGGAAACAATCTGCTGATAAAGTCTGGAAGTCGTTGTATCGGAGATGTAATCCCAGAGTGACTGGCCGAGAATAGTCGGCCGCATCAGATCGGCTCCGTCGTTTACCTCAGCAAACTGGCACCACCCCTCGTCCACCAGGCAAATTTTATCCTCAGCGTCTATCGTATATCTGACGATCGAATCGTTACTCATAGTGCCTCCGGTTGGACGTGCAATCCCTCTGCCTGTGAACAGTTAAATGACGCAAAACCCAGGAACTCTGTATTGATCATCAATACTGAACTATTGCAGCTTTATACCAATCTGCATAGATAATTGACCAATCAGCGAAACTAAAAGATTTTCTGGCAAGGTATGCTCCCGCAGATCTGGTGGGGCTTAATCAAAGCAGTTGAACCCAGCCAGAGGCCTTCAGCCTTGCCAGGAAGGAGCGGCCAGGCACATAGACCGCCCTCCACCGACCTGTTGATGCCCCTGACAGCACTTCTCTCAGTAACCCTTGTATAGCATGTCTCTTTCTGACGACAGCCGGATTAAACCATCAATAATACTTGCAGCAGGTTGTACGGCATACACCACAAACCTTGGAGCAAAGTTAACTGTATTGGGTAGCGAGTTATGCCCTGTCCTATCAAATAACTGTTGTCATATAGCGACAGAATTAAAACGCAAAAAATGTTTTTTATATAAATATCAACAAGATAAAACCTGGCATCATTCTCGCATCAGTCAGGTTGAGTTAATTGACCCCAACATAAGGAGATCATCATGAAACTCACAACAACACTGATTGCACTGAGCCTGTTTACCGCACCGGTGGCCCTTGCAGATAATAACTGGGAAGACAAAAGCAGAGATGCCTGGCTGGACGGAAAGGCAGAAACCACCCTGCTACTGAATTCGAACCTGAATTCATTTGATATTGATACGGATGTCAAAAATGGTGTGGTAACGCTCTCAGGTAAAGTGGAGAGTGAGGTCGATAAGGCACTGGCCTCTGAGCTGGTAGCAAGCCTTGAGGGTGTAAAAGAGGTTGATAATAAGCTGGAAGTGGCTGCTGACGAAGAAGAGCAAAGCAGCGAAGTGGTTCAGACGCTCACCGATTCCAAGGTGGCTACCGTAGTCAAAACCCGCCTGTTGTTTGAATCGGAAGTATCAGGCTCGGCAATCAATGTCGATGCCAACAAGGGTGAAGTGACACTTGAAGGTGAAGTCAGCAGTGAAGCTGAACGGGATCTGGCGATTACCATCGCTGAAAATACCAGCGACGTCAAAAAGGTCACCGACAAGCTGAAGGTAACCAGCAAATCATGACCGCTAAAGAGCCTGTTCAACGCAGGCTCTTTTTTATTATCTCCGTGTCAGGCATCAGGCTGCACATCAGCAAATAATCGCTATGCTTAAGGTTTTACTTTCTCTGGAGCAGTGCGATGAGCCAACCCATTATTGCAGACAACAAGCCGGTCAAAACAGAACTGAAAAAAGGCGAAGAATACTATTTCTGTGCATGTGGCCGCTCTTCTGATCAACCCTTCTGTGACGGCTCTCACACCGGTACCGGGTTTAAGCCAAAGTCATTTGTGGCAGAGAAAGATGACGAGGCTTATCTGTGCCAGTGCAAACACACCGCCAACCCGCCTTTTTGTGACGGTACCCACAAGAACTTTAGTCAGGACAATGTGGGTAAAGAAGGTCCTGGTGTTAAACAGCAGGATAATAAACAACCCAGCGCCAAAGCCACCGAAGAAGAACCGACGGTAGAGTTTATTCATCAGCTGGCCCGGGAAGGCCTCAGCAAAATGGGCCATCATGGCCCTATGACAGCAATGGGCGTACCCCGCAATCAGTTGCCTCACTGGGATGATATTCAGATTATGGTGGCGCAGATGGCCACCAGGCCACTGATGGAAGACACAAACGTCGAAACCTCCCTGGTGATCGGCCCGCAGGCGCAAAAGCCCCTAAGCCTGAAAATCCCGTTGCTGGTATCGGATATGAGTTTTGGCGCTCTTTCTGAAGAAGCCAAAATTGCCATGGCTCGCGGTGCCGAGATGGCAGGTACCGGCATCTGCTCAGGCGAAGGCGGCATGTTAGCCGAAGAGCAGGCGGAAAACTCACGCTATTTCTATGAACTGGCCAGCGCCGGCTTTGGTTATCAGGAGTCCCTGTTAAAACAGGTTCAGTGTTTTCATTTTAAGGGTGGTCAGGGGGCCAAAACCGGTACCGGCGGCCACTTACCGGGTAACAAAAACACCGGCAAAATATCCACTGTACGGGGCATCCCTGAAGGTGAGCCAGCCATTTCGCCACCCACTTTTAAGGACCTTAACAGCCCTAAAGACTTTAAACGCTTCGCCGATCGGGTCAGAGAGATCACCGGCGGTATTCCGGTGGGCTTTAAGCTCAGCGCCAATCATATTGAAAGAGATATTCAGTTTGCCCTGGATGCCAGTGCCGACTACATCATCCTTGATGGCCGTGGCGGTGCTACAGGCGCCGCCCCGACACTTTTTCGCGATCATATCAGTGTACCGACTTTGCCCGCGCTGGCCCGAGCCCGCCACTATCTGGATCGTCAGGGTGCCAGTGGCAGGGTGACGCTGATCATCACCGGTGGCTTAAGGGTACCTGCCGATTTTGTCAAAGCCCTGGCGCTGGGCGCGGATGGCGTCGCCATCGCCAACAGTGCCATGCAGTCTATTGGTTGTGTAGCGGCGAGAATATGCAATACCAACAACTGCCCTGCCGGTATCGCCACCCAAAAAGCGGATTTACGTCAGCGTCTCGATGTAGATAAGTCAGCCCGTCAACTGAAGAACTTCTTTGAAGCCTCCACTGAACTGATGCAGGTGATGGCCCGGGCCTGTGGCCATGATGCGCTGAGTAAATTTAATCAGAACGATCTGGCCACCTGGAACAGAGATATGGCGCTGTTAACCGGTATCCGCTACGCAGGCTTACTCGACCCGGTGCCCTGAGCGTTGCTTACGGAGCATGGAATGGCGCTCATTGTACCAGAGCGCCAGCAGGATAATGGCGCCGCCGAGCGCCAGACGCAGCACATCTGCATCCCGGTTCCAGATCAGCAGGTTAACCAGGATCCCGGCCGGGATCAGCAGGTTATTCATCACCGCCAGGCTGCCGACATTCACCAGCGTTGCCCCTTTGTTCCAGCCAAAGTAACCCAGACCTGAAGCAATCAGTCCCAGATAAATCAGAATCCCCCATTGCAGATTAGTCGATGGCAGCGAGCTGTTGTCGCCAAATAAGGCAAAACAGAGGCTGGCCACCATCAGTGCACCGATAAAGAACCAGCCAAATACCTGATGCTGGTTCAGCCCTGTATTACCGGCCATCAGGCGTTTATACAGCACCTGCCCGGATGCAAAACACAGATTAGCGCCCTGCACGATAAAAAAACCACTGATAAAACCGCTGCTGATGCCGTCGTACCGGATAGCCGCAGCTCCGGCAATGGCCAGCAGTGCGGCGATTAAAAAACGGCGATTAAAACGCCTTTCCAGCGCGTCGTTAAGCAGCGTGATATACAGCGGCGTCATTACCGTAAACAACAGTACTTCAGGCACCGTCAGATACAAAAAACTATGGTAGTAGAAGCTATACATCAGCCCCAGTTGGATGGCGCCTATTGCCATCAGTCGCAGCGCCAGCGAAAAGCGTAAATTACGCAGGCGCAAAAAGGGCAAAAACACACAGGTTGCCAGTGCCACGCGAACCAGCACAGAAAACCAGGCATCCACCTGCCCGGCCAGATAAACGCCAATCAGACTGAAGGAAAAGGCCCAGAGCAAGGTGGTGGCAAGCAGATAACCCATTAATTGCCCCGGGTACTGCTGGCGTATGTTTCCGCTTTATCCAATAATTCCTGTAAGTCATTCTGGTTAAAATAGCGCCCCTGCGCCACGACCCCAGAAATTCTGCGTGTATGGCGGATATCTTCGAGCGGATTTTGCGTAAGAAGTAGGATATCCGCCACTTTCCCCACATAAAGGGAACCATAATCAGCCTGTCGGTTGAGAAACGCCGGGCCACTCAATACGGCACTTTGTATCGCTTGTAATGGACTCAGGCCGGATTCAACGTAGATCTGTAGCTCCTGGTGTAAGGACAACCCCGGATAAATATAGGAATTAAGAAATCCCGCATCGGTGCCGGCGATGATCCGTACACCGCTTTGTTGTAACCAGGGAAGCAAGGATGCCGATACCTGAAACTGCTGTTTACGGGCACGGATCGCCTCAGCATCATCTTTTCCTGCCCGCTCAACCCGCCACTCATAGGTGTCAATCAGTCCCTGTCCAAGGTATTGCAGAAATTGATCCTGCAGATGATCCTCCTCATCCAGATAGGCAATAATCTGGCTGCCTATCATAGTGGGAACAACAGCCGTATCATTCTTTGCCAGCACTTTGTATTTGCTCAACGCCGTTTGTTTATCCACATGACGCGTAATGATCGGCAACGCCGATCTGTAACTCAGCTCACCGCTGGCCACCCGTTCAGAGATTTCTTCTTCATTCTTTGCAGCAGCCTTAAGCAGGTAACTCATATGTTCAATAGCATCCAGGCCAGCATCAGATACATCCGTTACCGAGAGTTCAAACGGAATATGCCCGGAAATATTATAACCGCGAGACTTCACCTCTTTCACCGCCTGCAGGTACAATTCTGGCGTCATCGCACTATCAGTGATTTTGATATAATCCACTTGCATAGCGTCTAATTTGTCCATGGCTGCGTGCATTTCAGCCACAGTTTCAACTTCCAGGTCACCTGGCCAGATTGAATCTTTACCTTCAAGCTTTGGCCCTGAAGTAAAAATACGGGGTCCGGTAAGCTCCCCGTTAGCTATCTGTGCTCTCCAGGCCAACACCGTATCGCTAAGGTCGGCCGCCGCATCCCGAACAGTGGTTACACCGTGAGCCAGATAGAGACCCAGTAACGCTTTGTTGTCCTCAATCAGGTCTTCACCACCACCAAAGTGAACATGCATATCCCACAACCCGGGCATGACGTACCCTCCCTGCCCGTTAACTGTCTGCGTAGCCTGATACCTCATGTTTTCGACCTCTCCCCTGCCGACGATTCGCCCCTCATCAATCGCTAAATACTGATCTGGGTAAACCTTTCCATTTTGTACATCGATCAGGTTGGTATTGTAGATAAGCAGTTCTACTTTATGGATTGGATCATTTACTGTGCAGTTTGCTATCAGCGCCAGTAGTGGCAGCAATACAACATGTCTGATTGACTTCACTTTCTTACTCCGGGCATCATATTCTGTGAGAACATGATTAAAATAAATGACCACTAAGATTATCTGCGCTGGTCGCCCATTGCTAGCCGGATTAGCACCAACAGCGTATACTTGCGACAAATTATTGTTGCGGATTTTGTTTTGCTGTTTACCGATCTTCCCATTGACCAGCGTTTGCTGCACAAACTCGAACAGAAAGGCTTTAGTCAGGCCACAGACATTCAGGCTCAGGCCCTGCCCCATGCATTACTGGAAAAGGATCTTATTGCCTCGTCTAAAACCGGTTCGGGGAAAACCCTGGCGTATCTTATTCCCGCCATTAACCGGGTATTGAAAACCAAAGCATTGAGTAAGAAAGATCCCCGGGTGCTTATTCTTGCTCCAACCCGGGAGCTTGCCAAACAGGTATATTTGCAACTACGTATTTTAATAGAGGGGACGCCAAATAAAGCGGTACTCGTCCTCGGTGGTGAAAATTTCAATGATCAGGTCAAAGCACTTCGCCGCTACCCCCAGTTTGTAGTAGGCACCGCTGGCAGAATTGCCGATCACCTCACCGACAAGTCTCTGTTTCTTGAAGGACTGGAGATGCTCATTCTCGATGAAGCGGATCGCATGCTGGATCTGGGCTTCGCTGCACAACTCAAACAGATTGACGCGGCAGCCAATCACCGTAAACGCCAGAGCATGATGTTCTCCGCAACATTAGACAATGCCGAACTGCATTACCTGACCTCGACCCTGCTTAAGGATCCCAAACGCATCAGTATCGGTAGCGCCGGCGAACAACATCTGGATATCGCTCAGCGTTTTGTGCTTGCCGATCATATTGAACACAAAGAAGCGTTGCTAAAAAACCTTCTTGAGCAAAAAGACTATCAGCAGGTAATTCTGTTTACCGCCACCCGCGAGGATACCGAGCGTCTGGCCCGGCTGGTCAGTGAATGGGGGCTCAGCAGCGTGGCGCTGTCAGGGGATTTAAACCAGTCTCAGCGCAGTAATATTATGAATGCCTTTGGTCGCGGCCAGCACCAGATTCTGGTCACTACAGATGTGGCCTCCAGGGGGTTGGATCTGCTCAAGGTATCACTGGTGATCAACTTTGATCTGCCCAAACAGGCCGAAGAGTATGTGCACCGGATCGGTCGCACCGGCCGGGCCGGTAATCAGGGTTATGCTATCTCACTGGTGGGGCCGAAAGACTGGCAAAGCTTTGTGGCCATCAAAGCACTACTGGAACAGGATATCGAGTTTACCATTTTAGAGGGTCTGGAAGGTAAATTTAAAGGCTTTCGTAAAAAGCCAGCCAACAAGGTTGGCGAAACAAACCAGGCAGACAACTCCCCTGCAGAGCAACGGGCCGTTAAGCCAAAAACCAAACGGGTTAATACCATGGCCGGTGAAGAGGTAGGCGATCGGGTCCTGGCACGCAAGAAACCACGGCCGCCTGCGGCACCGGATCCTGATGACGATGAGGAAGAAATCGGATAACGGCTATCGGATAACAGCTACAGATCCGTTACAGAAAATACACTAAAAAGCCCACCACAAATATCAATAGTACTGAGACCCCCACAGCTCTGGCATGTTTTTTCCAGAGCTCTGCGGCGGTATCCCCAAACAGCAATACCAGCGCCGCCAGGCCATAGTAACGTATCCCTCTGGATAAACCGGATGCCAGCATAAACAACAACAGCGGATATCCGGTAGCGCCAGCGCCGAGCATGGCAAACTGAAAAGGCACCGGTGTAATGCCCACCATAAAGATGGCAATAAACCCCTCTTCATCCAGGCTGTTCATATACTGTTCGAACGCCTCAGCCCCTCCGGTGATGCCAATCAGCCACTGGCCGATGGAATCAAACAGACTGACACCAACCCAATAACCTGCCATGGCGCCAGTCAGACAGCCAAGCAGCGCCACTGTGCTGATCAGCCAGATACGCTGACGCTCAAGCAACATATAGGGGATCAGGATCAGTTCCAGTGGAATGGGAATAAGGGTCGCTTCAAAGGCGGAGAGAAAAAATAATATTACCAGGGCATAAGGGCTTTGACGTAATTTATCGACCCAGTAATCTGCCGCTCGTTTACCGCTTAACTTGGATGCTGCTTTCAAGTAAATTTCCCGCTGTAATTTTCACAATGGCCCTGTTGTAACCCGTCTGAGCAATTCACCGGCCTGCATACCCGGTTGCCGGATCCCCTGCTCCACTTCGCGGATAAGCTGGTGTATCACCTGATTGGCGGCACAGCCCAGGCCCAGACTGAGCGCCTCTTCGACCACTGCGCCATTTAAAAAGGCGATTTCGGTTTTTCGTTTAAGGTGCAAATCCCACCACATGGAAGTGCGCACTTTGGGATCAATTGCCAGCATAGTATTGGCCAGACGCTCAAAAAGCCAGTCCGGCAAACGTAACACCCAAGGGATCCAGGCGGCTGGCAGGGCGGTCAGTTTTGGTAAACGCAACCCTTTGGCCTTCGCCACTCCCAGCAACTCATCCATCAATAAGGCCAGCACCTTTCGGTATGCTCGTTGCCTGAGCATGGATTTTACCGGAATATCCGCAAGCGCGTTGACCGCATTACCCAGGTTAAGTTGCAGTTTTGCCCATTGCAGTTCGGTCATGGCACTGCTGTATTCCATCCTCAACAGCGGCGAGCTCAGGGTGTTAACCAAAGTGGGAACAGGATCATCGGCATGCAGGCGCTCCAGGGTCAGGCAGCCCTCGGAACCACAATGTAGGGTGGCATCCGTTTCTTCTGTCACATTAAAGCCGACGACGGCCCGGTGCACAGGATTATCGGGATAGGCTTGCTGCACCAGGGACTCCGCCCCCAGGCCATTCTGGCAACAGAAAATCCGCGTATCAGCCTTAATTAATGGTGCCATATCCCTGATCGCCTGCTCGATGGCAATGCACTTTACAGTCAGCCACAGGATATCGCCCTTCGGTGCTTCATTAAGTCGTTCTTTGCTCAGCAGTTCCGGTGTCACCGGCCCCGACTGGTTACCCTGATAATCGGTCAGCCGGATACCCTGTTGCCATTTATCCAGTACCGAGGCACGGCCTATTAAACAGACCTTTTGCCCATTCGCGGCTATTGCTGCGCCAAGGTAACCGCCAATAAGGCCGGCCCCAAATACCAGATGCTGCATAGAAAACTCCTCAGAGTTGATGTTATTGCGCGTCACTGTGATCAGACAATCGGCGTAACCTTTGCAAACAGTACAACCTCAGACAAATTGTAGACCCTAAGGCGCGGGAAAATTGCAGAGTTTATACCGTTGTGATTACCAGCGACACGCTCATGCCTGCTGCTACGACACTCCCGGAACAAAAAAGACAGGATTTTGTTAAAAGCCCTGAGTTAGAATGTCAGACTAAATCTGACAACGGGTACTGTCTATATGTTTGATTTTCGCCCTTATTTCAGGGCTTCTGTTACGAGCCTGCTGATCATTCTGCTCGCAGGCTGCGCCGTTGAGCCTCAATCACAAGTACAGCCGCAATCTGTCACCATACTGCACACCAATGATCACCATGGTCGTTTCTGGCGCAATGAAGCCGCCGAGTACGGCATGTCAGCCCGAAAAACACTGATTGACCATATCCGCAAGGAGGTGGCAGCAGAAAATGGTATTTTGCTGCTACTTTCCGGCGGCGACATCAACACCGGTGTACCGGAGTCAGACCTGCAACAGGCAGAGCCGGATTTTAAGGGCATGAAGCTGCTTGGCTACGATGCCATGGCGCTGGGCAACCACGAGTTTGACAACCCTCTTACGGTACTCGATAAACAGCACCAATGGGCGGGATTTCCCCTGCTCTCTGCCAATATTTATGACAAACAGACAGGCAAGCGCCGCTATCAGCCTTATCAGATGTTTGAAACCCAGGGCCTGCGCATCGCCGTTATTGGCCTGACCACAGAAGATACGGCCAAAATCGGTAACCCGGAATACATAGGTAAGCTGGAATTTCGTAATGCAGCCGCAGAAGCCCGCAACCTGATCGCCGAAATTGAGCAAACCGAAAAGCCCGATATGGTCATTGCAGTAACCCATATGGGCCACTATGACAACGCTAAGTCCGGCATCAATACCCCCGGTGACGTGACCCTGGCCCGCGCTCAGCAGCCCGGCAGTCTGGATATGATTATCGGTGGTCATTCCCAGGAACCGGTGTGTATGGAGGAAGAAAACCAAAACCGTAACGACTATGTACCTGGTCTTCCCTGCCAACCGGATTTTCAGAATGGCACATGGATTATGCAGGCCCATGAGTGGGGAAAATACGTGGGCAGGGCAGATTTTACCTACCAGAATGGCGAGCTGGAGTTGCAGCAATATCAGCTGATACCCGTTAATCTGAGAAACCAGCCCGCGGCGATGCCCAGACTGCAGGAAGATCAGCAAATGCTCTCTCTGCTGCGCCCCTTTCAGCAGGTGGGCGAGAAAAAACTCGGGATAAAAATTGCCGATCTGAACGGCCGACTGGAAGGAGATCGCAACCAGGTCAGGTTCAGACAAACCAACCTTGGCCGCCTGATTGCCGCGGCGCAGATGCATCGGGCCAATGCCGATTTCGGTCTGATCAGTGGAGGGGGTATTCGTGACTCGATTGAAGCAGGCGAGATCACCTATAAAGATGTGCTGCGGGTACAACCCTTTGGCAATACCTTAGGTTATGTGCAGATGCGCGGTGATGAGGTGCTCGACTATCTTGGTCATGTTGCCACCAAGCCAACGGATTCAGGTGCCTACGCCCAGTTTTATAATCTTTCCCTGCGTCTGAAGAATGGCAAGGTAGAGGCTGTCAGAATTGGCGGTGAGCCGCTGCAACCCGATCGCCAGTATCGTTTTTCATTGGCGGGTTTTTATGCCTCCGGCGGTGATGGCTACCCCAGACTCCTTGATCACCCAGGCTATGTAGACACCGGCTTTGTGGATGCCGATGTGCTAAGGGCATATCTGGAGCAGCACAGCCCGATCAATGCCGCAGACTTTGCGCCAGCAGGTAAAATCGAGGTGGTGAATTAGACCAGCAGGAAAAATCCGTTTTTAGCAGCTTCCTGCTGGTGATTCTTAACAACCTGGTCTAGCGTTATAAACAAATTATCTGTCCGCAAACCAGCAAGGAATTCGCTATGCCAGCCCAGTTTCGCAATCTCGTGTTTGAAGGTGGCGGTGTCAAAGGTATCGCCTATGTCGGGGCCATGCAGGCCCTTGAGCAGCGACAGCAATTAAAGACTGTCCGTCGTGTGGGTGGGACCAGTGCAGGTGCCATCAATGCGCTGATTTTTGCGCTGGGCTTTGATATTCCCCGCCAGTTACACATTCTGCGCTCCACCGACTTCGCCGCCTTTATGGATGACTCTTTTGGCGTCATTCGTGATATTCGCCGGCTCGCCAAAGATTTCGGCTGGCACAAGGGCGATTATTTTTCCAAGTGGCTGGCCTCTTTGGTAGAAGAAAAGCTGGGCAGCGAATCCGCCACCTTCCGGGATCTTAAGAACGCCGGTCTGTGTGATCTCTATGTGACAGGCACTAACCTCTCCACCGGTTATGGCGAAGTGTTTTCCTTTGAACGCCATGCCGATATGCCGCTGGTGCAGGCGATTCGTATCAGCATGTCGATACCCCTGTTCTTTGCCGCCATACGGCTGGGCCAGTTTGAGGATGTGTATGTGGATGGCGGGGTTATGCGTAACTACCCCATCAAGTTGTTCGACCGCGAAAAATACATTGATGCGCAGGAGCCACAGGCGATCCGCCAGACAGAGTATTACAATCAGGAAAACGCCCGCTTTCTGCTCCACCAGCCTGGTCGCAGCCCTTATGTTTACAACCGTCAGACCCTGGGTTTAAGGCTGGATACGGCCGAAGAAATCGCCCTGTATCGCTATAATGAAACCCCACAAAGTAAACCCATAAAAAACTTTACTGACTATGCCAAGGCGCTGCTTTCAGCCATGCTGCTGGTACAGGAAAATCAACACCTGCACGGTGACGACTGGCAACGCACCGTGTATATCAACACCCTGGATGTGAAAACCACGGATTTTGAATTATCCGATGAAAGGAAAGATGCCCTGCTCGAACAAGGCATTAAAGGCACAGAAAAGTATTTACAATGGTTTGAAGATCCGGCCAACCAGCCGGTAAACCGTATTTAAAAATTTCCTGGTGTGATCATATGGGCTTATCCATCCACATCAGGACTTTTTCAGATAGTCCGCTATCAGTACGATGCGCACGCCATTGACCTTGCCCTCAACGTGCTTAGGGTTATCGGTCAGGCTGATGCCGCGTACCGCGGTGCCACGTTTGGCGGTAAAACCGGCACCTTTCACATCCAGGTCCTTGATCAGAGTAACATTGTCACCCGTACTTAAGACCGCTCCATTACTATCCAGTGTTGGCTCTCGCTCGGACTCATCACCGGCCTGAGCCCAGGCCAGCGTATCCGGCTCCAGATACAGCATATCCAGCAGATCCTGCGCCCAGATCTCAGTTGATAAACGCTTAAGCATGCGCCAGGCAACCACCTGTACCGCTGGCACCTGTGACCACATGCTGTCATTCAGACAACGCCAGTGGTTAGGCTCAACCTCTGTTTCACCCTCAAACTGTTCACGGCAGGTGGAGCACAACAACACATGATTATCCAGACCAGGCTGTTCAGCAGGAGGCACCGCAACCGGTGCCACCCCATCCGGCGAGTTGCATAACTCGCAGCTATCCCCTGCCCGTTCACTCAGGGCCTGTTGTAAAGACATGGTAGGTTTCGCTTCTTGTGTAAAACGCGCATTATAGCGTTAAATGCGGCTAACAGGGTCAAAATGCGTTTGAAAAAGCAGCACTTAAACGACAATTTTTCTATTAGGGGTTTGCTTAAGGTACTATCGCCATTATTGAGCCCCCTATACCCAATGCTAAGGACTAAGTATGTGTGCATCACAACAAGCGCCGCAATTACAGGTAGAGATCAGCCTGCCTGAATGGATCCACGAAATTGCCGACTGGCAGAAATCCTATACCAGTGATGAAGAGAAAATGGCCCTTGCGATTAAACTGGCCGACGAAAACGTCAAACGCAGCACCGGCGGGCCCTTCGGTTCCGCTATCTTTGATATGGACAGCGGTAAGCTCTTAGGTGTGGGCGTCAATCAGGTGGTGGCGCAGAATAATTCCACCCTGCACGGTGAAGTCACCGCAATTATGCTCAGCCAGAAGCGAATTGAGAATTTCACCCTCGGCGCACAAGGCGCCAGGCGCGAGCTGTTTACCTCCTGCGAACCCTGCGCCATGTGCATGGGCGCCACCCTGTGGAGCGGTGTTAAACGCCTGGTGTGCGCTGCCACCGGCGAAGATGCCCGCGCCATCGGCTTCGACGAGGGCCCGGTTTTCGAGCAATCCTATGCTTACCTGCAACAAGCCGGCCTCGAAGTAAAACGCCAGGTACTGCGCGACCAAGGCAAACAGGTATTGCAGGATTATCTGCAAAGCGGTGGGGAGATTTATAATGGGTGAGGTGATAGGAGTGCTGAGTGCAAGTTTAAGCCCCGTGATCCAGTGATGATAGATCCTTGCAACAGCTTAATCAGCAGCCTCAGCCAACAATAAGTGATACAGAACTGGACGCAGCAGAAACAGGGTCGTTAGGGGGATGTATGGAAAATTCAAAGCAATATCACTATCGCCCGCTTGGTTTTAAAGAGCATTACTTTAAAAGCCTGGGGTTGAATATTTTGGCGTTGATCGCATTGACTCTAGGAGTGACAGGAGGCGCTCCCTTAGACTGGCTATTACTGGTTGGGGGTGGTTTTTTATATATCAATTTTTACTGGTGGCTCCGCCTAAAAAAGGAAAATAAACAGCCAACCTTTAAGGTAGATGACATAGGCATCACCATGGAGCAGAACGGCCAGTCGGTTATGCGCCCCTGGTCCGACATTAAGCAGGTGCATCTGGTGGGCCCCTTCGATACCAAAGAAAGGCGCCCCGGTTTTGTTATCGATNGGTATCACCATGGAGCAGAACGGCCAGTCGGTCATACGCCCCTGGTCCGACATTAAGCAGGTGCATCTGGTTGACCCCTTCGATACTAAGGAAAAACGCCCCGGTTTTGTTATCGACTTTGGTGATGACACCGGCTGGATGGTGTATCAGCGCATTGAAGGCTATAAGGATTTTTACCAGCACTTAAAGGATCGGGGTATCCCCGGCACGGAAGAGGATATTTGGATCCACAACATCGACATATACGGCAAATCCACCGACGATCCCAAANATCGATTTTGGTGATGACACCGGCTGGATGGTCAGTCAGCGTATCCAAGGTTACAAGGATTTCTACCAGAGCTTAAAGGACAGAAGCATCCCCGGCACGGAAAAGGATGTGTGGATCTACAATATCGACCTCTACGGCAAATCCACCGACGATCCCAAATGGATCCAGAACCTGGTGAAATAAGTCAGATGCCTTTGGTAAGGTAAGGATCATGGAGTGATTGAAAAACCGTTACCATATTGTTCTCACATACTTATAGGTACGGATTTTTTCATCCGCTGTGACTAACGGCGCGTTTATATGGCGGGCGGTGGCCACAATCATCCGATCGGCCGGGTCTTTGTGGAATTCGCCAGGCAGGCGGGTGGCCTCGACACCTATTTCATTGTCAACGGCCACAAACTGTACAGCGTTGATATCGCTCACCGTGCTAAGCCAGTCATCCACACTCATGGTCAACGCCAGGCGCTCTTTTTGCACCAGCATTGCTATCTCCCAGGATGTAATAGACGACATCAGAATCATCCCGTCTTCAACACTCAATTCCCGCTCTATAGCCTGCTGCGGAGCCTGAGACAGCTGAGAATCACCGTTTACCCACCAGATTAAGGCGTGCGTATCCAGTACAATCACGCTAATACATCCCAGTCTTCCTCAGCAACAGGCTCTAAAGGCTGTTTAAACTCCACGACACTGCCGCGCAGCCGGGCCAGTGGCGTGCGGTTATCGGCCCGGTAGCGACGAATCTCCACAGTGGGTTGCCCCTTATCCGTCACCACAATGGATCCCCCGGAGGCTTCTACCTGCCGGAAGAATTCCAGTGCCCGGGCTTTAAACTGGGATTTTGAAACGAATTCCTGATCCATTATATTTCCATAGTCATTAACCATAGTCACATAGTAGTCCCAGCAGATGACTATGGCAAGTAGTCACCTGAATGGTTGGACAACAGCATTCGTCTGACAACCTATCCCCGGACATAAATTCTGCCTGCCGGTAAACAAGGCCACCGAAGGTCGCACTTCAGATGCGCGTAAAAAATGGAGAAGAGGTTAACTGTTCAAACCTCTGCGATCTCAGCGACTCTGCGGTGAAAGGCTCTTTCTGTTGTTGCGGGAAATAAAAAAGCCCGAGGAGCCCCGGGCCAAAAGTGCCTTGTTGGTCAAGGCGTTACGCTGTTTGCAGTTGCTGGATCAGGCGGCTTTGCTTTCCTGCTCAGGCGCTGATGAGCGCATCAGATAATCAAAGGCGCCCAGCGCGGCAGTGGCACCGCTGCCCATGGCAATAATAATCTGCTTAAAGGGCACTTCAGTGGCATCCCCTGCAGCAAATACCCCTTTGATATTAGTTTCACCGTTAGGTTTGGTAATGATCTCGCCACGGAGGGTCATTGCCACACCGCTGTCTTTAAGCCATTCGGTATTGGGCACCAGACCGATCTGCACAAAGATCCCCGCCAGTTCCACCTGCCTGGATTCACCACTTGTACGATCGGTGTAAGTGAGACCAGTAACCTTTTTGCCATCACCATTAACTTCAGTGGTCTGGGCATCAGTAATAATCTCGATATTAGGCATTGAGCGGGCTTTGCGCTGCAATACGTCATCTGCTCGCAGCTTGCTGTCAAATTCCAGCACAGTAACCTGTTCGACAATATTAGCCAGATCAATAGCCGCTTCGATACCAGAATTGCCGCCGCCGATTACCGCAACCTTCTTACCTTTGTACAAAGGCCCGTCACAGTGCGGGCAATAGGCCACACCGGCACCGCGATACTCACGTTCACCAGGCACATTCATTTCGCGCCAGCGGGCACCGGTGGCCAGCACGATACTTTTTGATTTCAGTACTGCACCGTTTTCGAGGGTAATCTCAAGCATATTGCCTTCGCGCAGGCTGGTTACCCGCTGGTTGTTCATAATATCCACATCATAGTCACGCACATGCTCTTCGAGACTGGCCACCAGTTTCGGGCCTTCTGTGGCTTTAACCGAGATAAAGTTTTCAATCCCCACGGTGTCAGCTACCTGGCCGCCAAAACGGTCAGTTATCAGGCCAGTACGAATGCCTTTTCGGGCCGAGTATATGGCCGAGGATGCCCCTGCCGGACCGGCACCGATGATCAGCATATCGAATGCCTCTTTTTGCTTGAGAGCTTCGGCCTGCTTCTCAGCCGCACTGTCATCCACTTTATTGAGGATTTTTTCCAGGGTGATGGCGCCCTGAGAGAATGGCTTACCATTTAAAAATACCGAAGGCACCGCCATCACATCGCGCTCATTCACTTCATCCTGAAATAACGAGCCATCAATCATCACATTGGTGATATTGGGATTCACTGCCGCCATCACATTCAGCGCCTGCACCACGCCCGGGCAGGTCTGGCAACTCAGTGACACATAGGTTTCAAAACGGTACTCGCCGGGCAGCCCTTTGATCTGCTCAAGGATTTCGGCTTCCTGCTTAATCGGATGACCGCCTGTGTGCAGCAGCGCCAGTACCAGTGAGGTAAATTCGTGACCCATGGGCAAGCCGGAGAAAATAATATTACTGCCCGTGTCCGGGCTGCTTACCTTCATACTGGGAATACGCAGCTCGCTGTCATTGCTTTGCTTAATACTGACCAGTTCAGAAAGGTCACTGATATCTGTGGCCAGGCTCAGTAATTCCTGAGACTTTTTACTCTGGTCTGCGGCAACCGTCAGTTCAACGGGCCGTTTCAGATTGGCCAGATAGGTTTTTAAATCGCTTTTTACTTTGTTGTCTAACATGGTGACCTCAGACGAAATTTATTTTCTACAGGCAACAGAAAACCAGGGCCGGACGCACCGGCCTTGATTTCGCTGTTGTTTTATATGGGGTCTGCTGCAATTACCTGCTTGTCATTAGCATGACCACAGACCCGCTTTCGGACGTGTTGGGTTTAGATCTTGCCGACGAGATCCAGTGATGGAGACAGCGTTTCTTCACCTGGCTGCCATTTGGCCGGGCAGACTTCGCCGTCGTGGCTGGCTACATACTGTGCCGCCTGCACTTTACGGAACAACTCTGCAGCACTGCGGCCAATACCCAGGTCATGGATTTCAGCCACTTTGATTTCACCTTCTGGGTTAATCACAAAAGTACCACGCAGGGCCAGACCATCTTCTTCGATCATCACACCGAAGTTACGTGAGATACGGCCTGTGGGGTCACCGATCATGGGAAACTTGATCTTGCTGATGGTATCAGAAGTATCGTGCCAGGCTTTATGGGTAAAGTGAGTATCGGTAGATACAGAGTAAACCTCTACGCCCATTTCCTTGAGTCTGTCATAGTAATCAGCCAGGTCACCCAGCTCAGTAGGACAAACGAAGGTAAAGTCAGCAGGGTAAAACATCACCACAGCCCATTTGCCCAGAACGTCTTTTTCAGACAGCTCAACAAAATCACCATTGTGATAAGCGGTAGCGTTAAAGGGCTGAATTTTGGTGTTGATTAAAGATTGTGTCATGTGTCGTTTCTCCTTGGTTTGAATAGGTTTGCCTTTAAGACGAGAAGAAGTGTAGACAATCTGACTGAATCTTTATAATTGATTGGTGAGATTGTTGTGATTTGAAAATACGATTAAATGTCGACGAACTCTAATAAAAAGCAAGAATAACCACAGAGGCACCCCGCACCGTTGCTTTTAAAACTACTAGCTGAAAACTTTTCTGGCTCTGCGATCTCAGCGCCGCTGCGAGATATTAAGCCANAGACGAGAAGAAGTGTAGACAATCTGACTGAATCTTTATAATTGATTGGTGAGATTGTTGTGATTTGAAAATACGATTAAATGTCGACGAACTCTAATAAAAAGCAAGAATAACCACAGAGGCACCCCGCACCGTTGCTTTTAAAACTACTAGCTGAAAACTTTTCTGGCTCTGCGATCTCAGCGCCGCTGCGAGATATTAAGCCATTATTCCTTTGATCTCGCTGAGGCGCAAAGACGCGGAGATATTAAGACCCCTTCTATCCTCTGTGCTCTCCGTGTCTCTGTGGTTAATTGCTTTTCATTAGTGCTGTTAGTGTGGTTGGTGGCAGATAAAAAGGCGAAATTAACCACAGAGGCACAAAGGACACAGAGAATCACTATTTAAGTGGTCAGTTGTCAGCCCTCAGATGTCAGTTTCTGAAGGCTGAAAACTACTAGCTGAGAACTTTTCTGACTCTGCGATCTCAGCGCCGCTGCGAGACCTAATGCTTTTATTGGTTTGATCTCCCTGAGGCACAAAGACGCAGAGATTTGAATAGTTAAACGCTTTGACCCCGTTCGTGTTTTTCGTGCCTTTCGTGGTCAAAAGCTTTTAAGTTTACCCCAGAGCCGCCGAGAACGCGGAGGTGTTAAAGCCCCGCTCTATCCTCTGTGCTCTCCGTGTCTCTGTGGTTAATTGCTTTTCATTAGTGCTGTTAGTGTGGTTGGTGGCAAATAAAAAGGCACTGGATTCCCGCCAACTGCACGCGGGAATGACAGNTTCATTAGTGCTGTTAGTGTGGTTGGTGGCAAATAAAAAGGCACTGGATTCCCGCCAACTGCACGCGGGAATGACAGACCGTCATGCCCGAATGCCGTTATCGGGCATCCAGCGACTTCAGACATCCGTGTAGAAAGGCGAAATTAACCACAGAGGCACGAAGGACACAGAGGTTTAAATACATCAATCTTCAGCCTCTGTGCTCTCTGTGTCTCTGTGGTTAAATTGCTTTTTAGCTCTTGTGGTTGGTGTTCTGTTTTTTCTCACAACGTCCCGGAAGCGCTGGGTCTGGCACTGACCGTCTTATGCCAACGTTTAAGATGGGTTTGCTCTTCGTCAATACGGATTTTTACTACCCGGGCAAAATCAATAGCACAAAGAGCGGTAATATCAGCTATAGAAAAACGCTCGCCGGCGATAAATTCACTATCAGCCAGACGTTTATCCAGTATTTTCATGCTTTATCCTTATTGAAGACTCTGGATTCATGCTGTTGCAACACGTCCACCAGAGTGTGAGGCTGATCTGTACCCAGGCGAATTTTTCGCCCGTCTTTAAGATGCAGCTCAACGGCTGTCAGTCCGGATACGTTATACAGCCAGCCTGATGGGGTCAGGCGTATGCCTAAGCCGTACCACCATTTATTGGTAACAGACTCAGCACTGTGCAGTTGCTCCAGCGGCAGTGATTTTTTCCAGAAGCCGGGGCCGAAAAACCAGCGCAACTGCTTGTCATCTACCTCAATGGTCAAAGACGAGAATAGCCAGGCAAGTATCAGCAACGGTACAAGCACGATAGCCGTCGCCAGGTGACTGACGGTTAAAGAATATATCGCCAGACACCCGGTAACCGGCAAGAGGATCCATAAAAGGTTTTTTGCAGGTTGTGTATGTTGGTAATGCATTGGCTTTCCGTGTGAATCATCCAGTCGTCACTATAGGCAATATTGCATATCGGGAAAAGTCTTAAGGGATCTTCGTCGATACATTTACTCAGCCCTGAGTCATTGCATTTATACTGACCGGGTACTAGCATGGGCAAACTATCGATAAAATAGAAACATTCATGTACCGGCCAAAAACAACCCTCGAACAGTGGCGCATATTGCAGGCCGTGGTGGACTGCGGAGGTTATGCCCATGCCGCCGCTAAGCTGAATAAAAGCCAGTCCTCTTTAAACCATGCTGTGGCAAAACTGCAAAACCAGTTAGGCGTAAACCTGCTTGAAGTGCGCGGCAGAAAAGCCTATCTGACCGAGGCCGGAGAAGTGATGCTACGCCGCTCCCGGCACTTAACCCAGAATGTGCAGGAACTGGAAATCCTGGCTGATAGCATCAACCAGGACTGGGAGCCAGAAATAACTCTGGCGGTAGATTTGGTTTACCCTAAAGCCCTGCTCTATCCGGTATTAAGGGATTTTCATCCCCAAAGCCGAGGCAGCCGTCTGCGTATTCTGGACACCGTACTCACTGGCACCGAAGAGGCCATTACTCAGGGCTGGGCTGACATCGTACTCTCTCCAAACGTACCAAAGGGTTTTTTAGGAGAACCTATTGCAGAAATGCAGTTTATTATTGTCTGCCATCCACAGCACCCACTGGCACAAATGACGGCACCAGTCGATCCGAATGAGTTAATGCATCACTTACAACTGGTAATTAAAGATACCTCCCAAACACCCAATGAAAAGCAGGGATGGCTTAAATCTGAACAGCGCTGGACAGTAAGCCAGTTTGATACGGCGATTGACCTGATGACACAGGGAACCGGATTTTGCTGGCTACCTGAACATACGGTCTGTGATGAGATTAATCAGCAAAAACTGGTTAAACTGGATCTTAAAGGCAGCAGTTTCAGAAAACTGGTGCTGTGGCTGGTACATCCCAGACCCGACAGCCTGGGCCCGGGTAGTCAATTGCTCAGCGATTATCTGCTCGCCCACCGCCAATTAAAACATACAACGCTAAACACCGAGGAAGAACCATGCAAATGACCCGGGAAGAACTTGAAAACCTGATGGCTGACAGCGCCCACAATGCTGCAGTGGCGACCAGGGAAGAATTCAGCATCGAACTGGACAACAGCGTTGAAAGCGTTGCGCTGGTAGATGAGGTCATACTCAAATGGCTGGAACGATACAAAGACAGCAGCCTGGAAAATAACGCGGTATTTACCCTGTGTAATCTTTACGGGGCGTATGTGGGAGAGATTTTCCGTAAACTGGTAGGTGGCCATTGGCATTATGATCAGAGTAACCCAGACACGCCCTACGTGGTGCTGGAATACGCCGGTCATACCTATGCATTTGCCGGGATTTGCTACCAACGTCTGGTCAATGACAGTCAGATCAGCGTCAAAAACTATTTCGATCAGGCCGTTAGCAATAATGCTCAGTAGCGCGTAACCAATAAGCTCATTGGGACTGGCGCTGCCAGTCTTTTAACATGAGCTTCAGGGTACGACTTCGATACCAATAAAGGGCAAACAACATATCCAGCAGCAGTGTCACTGCAATCACCCAGGAAAACGCCCAGTGGCCCTGATGGGCCATCAACAGGTGAAACCCTGCGTCTACACTCAGGCTCAGCAGCAATACCAGCCGAACAGGCTTAAATAACACTCTTGCATGGGTTTCAAACAACTTATGCCGCCAGAACACCATTCCCATTATCAGCAGTGCAGGTAAACCCAGCGAAAGACTGAAGTAGAAATAGCCTTTGTCAGGATAAAACAGAGAGAGAATGAGGCTGGTATCCTGTCGATATGATATTGATGCAACAGACACCAGATACACACGGATTAAAAACAGCAGGCTTAAGTACATAAAGCTATTGGGCTTTATCCGGCCTTGTTCGTCATAGTGTTTCAGCGGCAGAATCGCGCGGGGCTTGTTCATAAATGGACTACAGGCATCAGATATACCGGCGACGTTCGGCCAGATACCCCAGCAACAGAAAAACAGCAACAATACTAATTCCCTGATAGGTAGAAGGGATCAGCAGAATCAACTGTTTAAAAAACGGCGTCACAAACAAAATAAAGGCACCGTAACCAAAAGCACAAATGAGCACAAATACCAGCGTTCTCACCACAAAATGGTAAGGGCTGAGCATGCGTTTAAGGTGTTTATTTACCAGATCCCCATATACCACTAACAGGGTGGCAACCAACGTCATAGCCACCTCAATATAGTAGGGCTGAAGCCATTGGGTTAACTGAATAAGAGCATCATTCATACAGTTACTGCATCCTTTAAAATCAAATGATTCTGACCTGAGCCGCAAGTCGCCCAATTAGAGCGCCATATAGTTTAAATAAACAACACCAGCGAGAGTTCAAAAAGCGCGCAGGCAAGGCAAATTTTTGAAGGTTTAGTGGGCCTAAATCAAGAAAATTTGCCGCCGGATCCGTGCTTTTTGGGCCTCGCCCTTCGGGAGCGCCTTAAAAAGCCTCACTCTGCGTTCTGGTTGCTTAAAATAGTGTCGCTATTCCTGCGCAACCACGCCTTGATTGAGGCTTTTTCAAGCAGCTCTGGCGTTTGTTTTTTAAACTATATGGCGCTCTTGGATCAGACACCATGTTGTGCGAATAATCCCAGCATCTGCTCTTCGCTCAGGATCTCCACCCCCAACTCTGTAGCTTTAGTCAGTTTAGAACCCGCTTTTTCACCAGCAACCAGAAAGTCCGTGCTGGCAGAAACACTGCCGGCCACTTTAGCCCCTAACCTTTGTAGATTTGCCTTCGCTTCACTGCGGGCCATAGCCGATAAGGTCCCCGTAAGCACAAAGGTTTTGCCTTGAAGTGGCTGCTCAGCTTCATCAGGCGCTTCAATATCAGGCCAGTGTATCCCTTCTGCCATCAGCTCATTGAGTACCTTATGGTTGTGCTCTTCGGCAAAGAAATTGACGATATGCGTGGCCACCACTTCGCCCACATCATTGACGTCCTGCAACTGTTCCAGCGACGCCTGTTCTAAAGCCTTCAGCGTTCGAAAGTATAATGCCAGATTAGCGGCAGTCGCCTCGCCCACTTCTCTTATCCCCAGCGCATAGAGAAACCGGGGCAGTGTCGTGTGTTTCGCTTTTTCCAGCGCTGCAAGCAGATTGACCGCTGATTTCTCGCCCATTCGTTCCATACCAATCAGCTGAGCCATATCCAGTCGGAACAGATCAGCAGGCGTATGCACCTTGCCCTGCTCTACCAGTTGTTCAATCAGTTTGTCACCCAGGCCGTCAATATCCAGCGCCTTGCGTGAAGCAAAATGTTTAAGCGCTTCTTTGCGTTGTGCCGGGCAGACCAACCCACCGGTACAGCGGGCAACGGCTTCTGCTTCGAGTTTTTCAATATTGGATTCACAAATCGGGCACTGCTGAGGAAATTCAATCTCCCGCGCATCCTCAGAGCGTTTTGCAGCAACCACTGACACCACCTGAGGGATCACATCACCAGCACGGCGAATTATGACCTTATCGCCGATTTTAATGCCTAAACGTTTAATCTCATCCTGATTGTGTAACGTGGCATTAGACACCACGACTCCTCCCACAGAAACCGGTTTTAACCGGGCTACCGGAGTAATCGCACCGGTGCGCCCAACCTGAAATTCCACATCCAGCAGTTCGGTCATCTGCTCCTGAGCCGGAAACTTCCAGGCCACAGCCCAGCGCGGGGCCCGGGCGACAAAGCCCAGCCGTTGTTGCAGCTCGATATCATCCACCTTGCATACGAGCCCGTCAATTTCGTAATCCAGGCTGTCACGAATGGTCATAATCTTTTCATAGAAGGCTTCGCAACCGGCCCGGTCTTCTGCCAGCCCTGTTTCCGGGCACAATGGCATGCCCCATTCCTTTAATTGCTGTAAACGCTGATAATGACTGGTTGCCAACGATGACTCTTCACCTTCAACCAGCCCCATAGAATAGATATAGATTCGCAGCGGACGTTTAGCGGTAATGCGAGAATCCAGTTGGCGCAAACTGCCAGCTGCCGCGTTTCTGGGGTTAGCAAAAACCTTTAAGCCCTGCTTACGCTGGCTGTCGTTGAGTGACGCAAAACCGGCTCTGGTCATAAACACCTCGCCCCGGACCTCCAGCTTTGCCGGATAACCTTCTCCGCGCAGGCTAAGGGGTAAATTGGCAATCGTTCTGACATTCGTAGTGATATCCTCACCGGTTCGACCGTCACCCCGGGTTGCCCCCCTTACCAGTTTGCCATTTTCATAAAGCAGGCTGACAGCCAACCCATCGAGCTTAGGCTCGCAGCACCAGGTTACCTTGCTGATATTTTTTAAACGATCATGCACACGTTTTTCAAAAGCGCTAAAAGACTCAGCGTCAAACGCGTTGTCCAGCGAGAGCATTGGCACTTCGTGCGCGACTTCACCAAAAGCAGTAACAGGGGCCGCCCCGACTTTCTGTGTGGGCGAATCGGGACTGACAAGCTCAGGATACTGTGCTTCCAGTGCTTTTAACGCTTCCATCAGCCGGTCATATTCGGCATCCGGTACGGTAGGATCATCCAGCACATAGTACTGGTAGTTATAGTCATTTAACTGGTCCCGTAACTGGGCTAATTGTTGTTCAATCTGCATGGTCGCTCAGGCTTTTAAATTATTATCGGGTCGGGATTGTGTTCAACTTGAGATTGCGGCTGCTGTGGGCTGAATCGGGATCGTGTCCCGCCTAAAACGGGACTCCAGATCCTTACCGGAGCTTGCTAATTGGCCCGTTTAATCATCCGCTGACGTTCGAATTCACGAATCTTTTCCACATATTGCTGCAGGCTTTGTTTGGTCAGCACACTTCGACGGCCATCCAGCACCTGCGCGCCGAATTCATCAGCCAGTTTACGGGCGGCATTGTGCATCATGTTGAAAACCTGATGGGGGTCGCCCTCAATTGGCAGAATCATAAACAGCGAAACGCCCTGTGTGGTAAAGGTCTCCATATTGTCGATATCAAACACACCGGGTTTAAACATGTTTGCCAGGCTGAATAAGACCGGGCCCTTACCATTACTGTTAACATGGCGATGAAAAATGTCCTGTTCACCAAATTTAAAGCCAAGAGTCAGCAATGAAGGCAGTAATACCGATCCCGGCACGGGTTTTCCCTCCGGGGCTTTGACATTCAGCACCAACACTTCCTGAGAAGCCGGTTTAGTTTCCTTTGGTTTCTCCGCCTGGCTTTCAGAGCGCATGTCCGTGTCAGCCTTTAGCTCCGGCTCATCAAAATCAATCCGCATCTGATCTTCAGCCAGGCGGGCACCATCGATTTTAGGCTCCTTGCGCTTTGGTGAAGCTTTGGTAATATCCGGTTTTTTACGCTGTACCAGTTTACGGGCCTGTTGGGCAAACGTGCCTCCTGACGCCGGGCTCTGTTCTGCTGGTGCTGCTTCATCAGTGTGCCTGGCCTGCACAGAAGATGCTGGTGGCGAAACGGCCTTATCCGATTTAGATTGACCGAAGTGAGATGTCTGCGTCTGAGTATCAGCGCCGTGCTCATGAGGCTGGTCTTTGATTGTGTCCGGCGCGCAATCCGCAATATCACTAATTACCGGCTCTTTGCGCGTCGGAACTGACCGGACCTGTTCGTCATCACCGGTTCTGAGCAAGAAAGAAGGAGGCTCGGGCACACTTTGTGGCCCGTCATTCAGTCGCTCTTCTTCTGAGCTGGCAGTAAAGCTACTCTGGGTTGCTCGGGTTTCATTGAATGTTGGCGGCTCCGGGTCCTCTGAATAACGGCCGCTGGCTGGTGAATCGTCCATGGCCGACACGTTAGCGCCATCGGTATCGGTCTTTTGAGGGGCCACTTTGACCACGCGCACCGGGCCAATACCCAGATCATCAAAATCCTGCTCGGACTTATCGTCACTGATCTCAAAATCAGCATCTGAGCGGGTATCACGGTAATGCAAGTGCTCCGGTTCAGGGGGTTCATGCTCAGCGCTACGTTTTTTGCGTACGGTCCACAGGCCATGTGCAAGGATCCCTGCGATCGCCAGGGCTCCGAAAATAAGAAATGTCAGGCGTAATTCTTCCATTTTATAATTTTAATTCTGCTTAAAGTTCAGCAAGGGCAACCGCCTCATCCACGTCCACCGCAACCATTCGAGACACTCCGGGCTCGGCCATGGTCACGCCGGTAAGATGCTTAGCCATCTCCATTGCGATTTTGTTATGGGTAATATAAATAAATTGTACCGTATTAGACATCTCTGAAACCAGATTACAAAAACGCCCCACGTTAGCATCATCTAAAGGCGCATCCACCTCATCCAGCAAACAAAACGGCGCCGGGTTGAGCCTGAAAATCGCGAACACCAATGATAAAGCGGTCAGGGCTTTTTCTCCACCACTAAGCAGGTGAATCGTACTGTTTTTCTTACCTGGCGGTCTGGCCATAATGGTTACACCGGTTTCCAACAGGTCATCATCGGTCAGTTCAAGATAAGCTGAACCACCACCAAACACTTTTGGAAACAAGGTTTTAAGGTCCTCATTCACACGCTCAAAGGTATCACGAAAACGACTGCGGGTTTCCCTGTCTATCTTGCGGATCGCGTTATCCAACGTCTCTAAGGCATCAGTAAGATCCTGATACTGGTCATCCAGATGTTTTTTACGCTCAGCCTGCACCTCAAACTCTTCCACAGCGGCCAGGTTCACCGCACCAAGACGGCCTACCGCCGCACTGATTTTGTCCAGCTCCTGCTGCCATTGCGACTCATCGGCGTCTTCATCCAGCTCATCGAGCACCTCTTTAACGTTTTGTTGCATTTGCTGAAGCTGTTCAATAAAACCACTGGCCCGCACTCTGCATCCTTCACATTCCAGTTGCAGGCTTTGCTGAGCTTCACGTAGCTGATTGATTTGCTCCTGAATTTGCTGCTGTCCCGATTGCGCCTGGTGCAGGTATTCATCAACTTCATTGAGTTTTTCCGCCAGCTCCCTCTGCTGACCTTCCAGCTCAACCCGCTGCTCCAGTAAAATCTGCAACTGCCCGGACTGCTCCTCTTCCGGCTGCTGCCACTGGTGTTTTTCTTCACTAAGGCGCTGTCTGTCCTGTTGTTTGTCATCCAGACGGTGGCGGTGGCGATCAATTGCCTGACGGGCGTTCTCTTTCTGATTACTCAGCCCCTGTACCTGCAAAGCCAGCTCGTGCTCATGAGAGCGAAGCCGTTCTGCCTGCGCTCTCAATTGACTCAGTTGTTGTTGCAACCCTTCCTGCTGAGCCTGAGTTTGCTGATGCTCACTCTGTTGACCTTCAAGCTGTATCTGCAGTTCCTGTTGCTCAGCCAACTGCAGCTCAAGGTCCTGCCGGTCCTGCTCCAGCTGATCCTGCTGAGCGCGAATTTGTTGGTTAAGTCGCTGAGTCTGTTCCTGTTTCGCCTCTTGCTGTCGTTGTATAGCGGTTTTTTGCTGCTCCAGTTGCATGACTTCCCTTTCGAGCTGGCGCAGTTGTTGTTGGTTCTGTGCGTCAAGGTCAGCTCGCTGTGCCTGCTGTTCTTTTGCCTGTTGAAGCTGTTGTTCCAGTTCTTCCATCTGCTGGTGCTGTTGCTGCAGGCTTTGCTGTAAACGTTGTATATCAGCGGCCCGATCCAGCATGCCGGTCTGACTGCGGGTGCTTCCCTGAATTTGCCAGTCACAGCCATACCACATACCCTCTGCATTAATCAGACTCTGCCCCGGTTGCAAGCTTAAACGCCGATTTTCCATCTGCGTATCATCTTCCACCACGCCAATACATAAGAGAAAAGACGGTAACTGTGCACTCTGCACTTTTGCCGCTAAGGTACCGGCAGGCTTGTCGGTTATCATGTGCTGTTTTAACAACCACTGACTGCCCGGCATCGCCGGAGGCTGAGTACCATCCAGTACCGGCACACTCAGCCAATTTTGTAAGGCTGATTCCAGCGCTTTTTCCCACCCTGGTTCGGCTTTAAGGCTCTGCCATACAGGCTGCGGCAGTTCAGGTTGTGATTCAAGCCACTGCTGAAGTTCTCTGTCCTGCTCTTGTGTGGATTGTTGCAGGGTTTTAAGAGAAGCCAGCTTACCCTCTCCCTGTTGGATATCGCCGTTTAGCTGAAGCAATTGCTGCTGTAATTGCTGCACCTTGTGCAATTGTTGCTGATGCTGTTCAAAGCTCTGCTCACAGGTCTGGTTTAACTGATCAAAGGCCTGCTGTTTATCTGTTAACGCTTCAGCGATATGCTCAGATTGAGGTTCATAGTCGCTACTTTCAAAGCGGTTCAGCTCATCCTGCAACTCTCGTAAACGCTGCTCTGCACGACCAATCATTGCCTGTTGCCCTTCTATACGGGTTTGCTGGCTCTGGCATTGCTGACGTATCTGATAATATTGCTGTTCCTGAGCGCGCCAGGCGGATTGCTGCCCGGCTGAATGCTGTTCCGCATCTGCCAGTTGCTCCTGAGCCTGTTCACTTTGTTCCTGCAGCAAGGTCAGTTCCGGTTCCTTGTCTTCAAGCTGTGAGGTGAGTTTATCAAGCGCCTGCTGCTCCTGCGCTAAATGAGTTTCGCTGTCACCAATCTCCTGTTCAAGACGACTCAACTGCTGATCAATTTGTTGTTGGCGCTGGCGGGCATGGATCTGTGTTTGTTCAAGGCGGGTGATCTCATTACCCACCTGGAAAACCTGATTCTGAATATCGCTAAGGCGCTGTTTGAGATCCTGCTGACGCTGCTGGTACTCAACCATTCCCTTTTCATCACCGCGTTGACGGGAAATCAGACTTTCAATCTTGTTTTCATGTTCACTGATCTGTTGTTCCAGTTCGCTGACATGCTGGTTTTGCCTGAGCCAGCGCAGCGCGGTTAATTGGGCGGTAAATTTACGCTCATCGGCTTTTAACTGTTTGTAGCGCTTTGCGGCAGCGGCCTGGCGCTGCAATTTATCCAGTTGCTTACCCAGCTCATCACGCACATCTTCAAGACGCTCTAAATTATCGCGGCTGTGGCGGATACGGTTCTCGGTTTCCCTTCGCCTTTCCTTGTATTTGGAGATCCCCGCCGCCTCTTCGATAAACACCCGCAATTCCTGGGGTTTGGATTCAATCAGACGGGAGATCATTCCCTGCTCAATAATGGCATAACTGCGCGGACCTAAGCCCGTACCCAGAAACAAATCGGTGACATCACGGCGACGGCACTTACTGCCATTGAGAAAATAGTGAGACAGAGCTTCGCGGGTCACCAGACGCTTCACCGACAGCTCGTTGTAACCCGCGTATTCGCCCTGGATGCGGCCACTGGAGTTGTCAAACACCAGTTCCACACTGCACTGAGACACCGGTTTACGGGCCGATGAGCCGTTGAAGATGACGTCAGTCATTGCATCGCCACGAAGATTTTTCGCCGAGCTTTCACCCAGCACCCAGCGCACGGCATCAATAACATTAGACTTGCCGCAGCCATTGGGGCCGACAATCGCCGTCATGTCATCAGGGAAAGGAATACTGGTGGGGTCGACAAAAGACTTAAACCCTGCCAGTTTGATCTTTTTAAGCCGCATGAGTCCTTATTATTGTTATCAGGGAGCCGGATCCGGCAGTTGAATGTACCAAAAGTCATCAGGTGTAACAATTGAGTTATTCACAGGCCACAAAATTCGATTAAGCTAACAGGCAAAGACAAGCGTAATAAGGAGTACTATGTCATCACCACAGCTTAAAAGCGGCGCCGGCTATTTTATGCAGGGCTTCGAGCTGATCCGGGTTAAGGGCCTGCGGCGTTTTGTATTTGTGCCGCTACTGGTTAATCTGATCCTGTTCGCCGTGGCGTTTTATTTTTTGCTGCAACAGATTGATGTGGCCATTCTCTGGCTGATGGACAGCATTCCCAGCTGGCTGGACTGGCTGAAAGACTGGCTGGCCGTTTTTATCTGGCCATTGGCGGTGATTATTGTGCTGGTCACCTTTTCGTTTTTATTTAACAGCGTCGCCAACTGGATTGCAGCGCCTTTTAACGGGCTATTGGCAGAGAAAGTGGAACAACATCTTACCGGGCAAAGCCTCGGCGACAGCGGTGTACTGACACTGCTCAAAGACATTCCCCGCACACTGGGCCGTGAATGGACCAAACTGGTTTACTATATTCCTCGTGCACTCGGCTTTTTGATTGTGTTTTTCTTATTGCCGGTATTTGGTCAGGTAATATGGTTCTTATTTACCGCCTGGATGATGGCCATCCAGTACGCCGACTACCCTTTTGACAACCATAAAGTCAGCTTTATCCGTATGCGCGATGTGCTCGGCAGTCAGAAAACCGTCAGCTTCAGCTTTGGCATTACCGTGACCCTGTTTGCCATGATCCCGGTGATCAACTTTCTGGTGATGCCGGTGGCCATCTGCGGCGCCACCGCCATGTGGGTGGACAGGTTTAAACGCCAGGCACTGGAGCACTAGTGCCTGTCCTGATAACCACGATAGAAAGGAACTGCAATTAGCCAAATCTTAAAAAGTGAGTCAGTATTAAGCAACCTACACTGTGTTAACTCCTCACCTTGTCGTTGCACTGTACATTGTCGGCATTCCTACCCAGTCAGCGCACATCCAAAGCTTGTGACAATTCTGGGTACACTGGTAAACATGAACATCCGCCACCGGACGCTCTGAGACTCTCCACAGCGACGTCGTCTGGAAGTTTTAGGGACGCCGCAATCGGCTACTCGGTTTGGCTTATGTAAAGCAACTCTATTGCCGTAAGTCCCGAATGGCACCGCAGATCTGTCCCCAATGGGCTGTTGGTGTGTGCGACAGCGAACAGACTCGTTCTGCAGTACAGCGCACGATATACCTTTGGTGGTGATCGCGTTGTCCCCCGTTACGTCCCCTCGCGAGCACCATAAAATCGTGAAAATTCTAAATAGCCGGTTTCTGCGCGGTGGAGCCTGTTAAGGTACAGTGCCGCGGTCATGCCGGCGGGGCCTGCACCGATGACGATATAGTCTTTGAATTCCATATCTGGCATTGCCTTCCTCCGAAGTTAGTTGGGGTACTGAAGAAACACGCAATGGCAGCACGGCGCGGCTCAAATCACATCGTGGATCAGCCCGAGCTTAAGCGCTTCACGGCAATCGATATACCAGTTTTCGGGAGCCCGGTCGCGAATCGTTTCAAAATTGACCTTGGAGCCTTTGATGATCGCCCGAAACCCCTCCTCCTCGATTTCGATCGAATGTTCGATCTCGTGGAGCGTGGCTTTGAGCGTCGCGCCACAGGTGCGCAGCGGGCCATTAACATTCACCGTCTTTTGTATCTGGCGTTCGTGGATCATCAGCCGCGTCGTATCGGTCAGGAAGCGACAATCGACCGGAAAGAACGACATGAACGTCGCGCCGGCCGAATAGACGGCGATCTTGCCGAGGAACATCATAGCGAGCCCGCTTTGTTCGCGCAGCAAACGGACATCGTCGCCCATCATCCGCGCCACCTCGGGATCGCCACCAAGCGTAGTGATAGTGATAATAATCGGCCCGGTGGCCGGACAGGCTTCAAGCTGCTGCCGAAAGCTGCAGTACATGTCCTGATCGACAGCGCCCGACAGGCGTATATGCGGATTAGCAAGCAGGGCGTAACGGTCAGAATCGGGCATTGGGGGAACTCCAGTGTATAAAAAAGTAAGTAACCGTTGAGCCGAAGTAGCCTGGCAATAACGTGTTACAACGCGTGATTTGATTGAAGGCGCTGGCTCGTTAGCAGATCAAGCAGTTTCGCGTTGGACATTGCGCTGCCGCGTTGGTCATGATGGTAAGCACGCTTTCGTTGATCTCCGCCGGATAGGGACACGATGCCAGTCTCCAGAAAGATGTGACGCCAGGTACGTCAAACTCTATATCAAAGGATGAAGCATACGTCTTCCGAGCCGCAGACACCGTTCGATACCACACCTAGCAGATTTTCTTATAAATTAGTCCAGCCTGACGCCGGGTAACAGACTCCGGAGGGGCACCGAAAAGGCTGACACAGTAACCTTCCGGTATTCCGGTTATCGACACACCTGGCAAACTGATGCCAGTGCTTTTCCTGTTCTTTGCCCTGTGAAGGGGCATTCACTTTCCTTAGTGGGTCAGCGAACAGACGGAGGAATTTGTTTGGCGTAGTTTAGAGGCTCATCCTGAATTCCATCTTTCATGGCGATTCAGACCCTTCCCGGTAATTAAGCCTGGAAAGAAAAGCTGTGATGAAGCGGTAATAACGGGCATGTTGCCCAATTATCATATTCGATTCGAAGGAGATTCAAATGAACAAGTTAAATACTATTGCTTTATGTGCGTTGATCACACCTGTGCTGACCTTTAGCGCCGGTTCGGCACTGGCCGGACAATCAGGTGCTCAGGACAAGGATCGCGAGCAAAAAACTCAGCACGAATACAGTAAGAAGCATCAAAATCAGTCTGACTCACGGACAGCGACTGACCGCCTAAATATGTCAGAGCAAGCACGCATGCAGCATCGCGGCTTTATGGATTACACTCCGGCTAATGGAATGCAGGCGAGTGATATTATCGGTGCCGATGTTAAAACCACTAATAGTGAAGAAGTGGGCTCGGTAAATGAACTGATAATTGACTCAAACGGTCAGATCGTGGCCGTTGTTGTCGGTGTTGGTGGCTTTCTGGGCATGGGCGAGAAAGATGTGGCCATTGGCTGGGACGACATCAAACTAACAGGCACCAATGATGATAAGGAACTTAAGATAGCCATGACCCGCGATCAGTTAAGCTCCGCACCAAAGTTTGAAAAAAAGGAAGCAAAGGAAACTAATTACTAATTTTAGTTACCTGAAATCTTTGGTGAAATAATTCAACGGCAGGGGCACAAGCCTCTGCCGTTTTCATATCCAATGTACAAACTTTATTTCCAGGCTTACTTGCCCTGTCAAACTCTTTAATTACCCTGCCCGCTTTATTGCCGTTAAGCCGGGAGTATGGCCAGAAATTATGGCTTTGCCTCTGCCGAGCCATTAATTACCGGAAGTGCTGATTCTGCAGTGTCGGTTATCGACTGCCTATTCAGGTTGTTAACCTGATACACCTCAGTTGGCTCTTGTTCTGCCTGAGTAACCGCGATAGCGGCCAGTTTGTCATCATCAGCAGCATGTCCATACAGCAGCTGCACGCCACGCAAATCGCCGGATTGCAGATCGTTATAGGCTTCGGTGTAACGAAACGCCATCACCTGTCCGGATGGGCCGGGATGGTCGAGGCCGATGGCGTGGCCGATTTCGTGAATCAGGGTATAGCGGATATCGTAAACATCCTCATCACCATCGAATCCAACCTTCCACTTATGCTCGGGATTAAGGCATACCAGCGACTGTTCAATGGCGCGCACTCCGTCCTTTTCTTCGGATGCGTAAGATACGTTGGCAAATGCACTCCCACGCGGCTTCCCCTGGGCACCGAGTACAATATCTGCGTCATGGGGATCGCTGACCTCATGGAATGACAAACCTGCGGCGCGCTCCCAGACCTGAAACGCGGCAGCAGTCTCGCGCGACAATGTTTTTCTGGAAAGTTTCTCTCCCACAAGCGTTTCAATCGGTGCCAGTTCACCACAGTTGCGCGCCTCATCAAACCGTAATCTGCTCCCGGCGAAAGCATAGCTGATGCTGGCTCCCGTACCCAACCGTCTGTCTCCCCACTTTACTTTGTAGCCCTCGAGCTCAAGCAGCCGATAGCCGCCCTCGCCTGCATGAGCGGGCTCTGGGAGCATCAGTCCGGCTAGGATTAACACTGGTATGGGAAGGGTTGTTCGCGTGACTGATCGCATCGCAGTCTCCTGACAAAGAAACCTGACAGCACTGGAATCACCCCTGCAAAGCGCTATGAATACGCATGGAGGATTCCGGTACAGGACAACGAACAAAACCAGGTGCGCCACCGCACAGACAATGCGTTCGTTTATGCCCAAGCCATGAGTGGGGGTCTCAGGACGTTACTGGCAATCACCAGGGAAGTCAATTCATCAGAGAGATGGCTGGTTATACGGCTCAGGAGAAAAAGATACCTGTCACTTGCAGATATCAGTTCCCAGAGAGGGCTGTCATGGGCTGATGCGGCTGTTTAGCGTATACCGAAGCAGCCAAAAATTGTGCCAACAACAGGTTCACCTTCCAGGGTCACAGAGTGCGCTAGCGCACAGTAAACACGGAATTACAGCCGTATACTTAATCCACTGGCGCACGGTGCGTCGATATTATCTGGAGGTATAAATCATGGGTATCATCATATGGCTAATTATGGGTGGTGTGGTCGGTTGGATCGCGAGTATTATTATGGGCACTAATGGCCAGCAGGGTATTATCCTTAACATCGTAGTCGGTATCGTTGGTGCACTGATCGGCGGATGGCTGATTGGGCCACTGTTGGGGGCCGGTTCTATCAACGACGGCCTCAGCATCATGAGTTTCGTGGTATCACTGATTGGCGCCATAATCCTGCTCGCCATCGTCGGCTTATTCCAGCGCCGATCCGCGCACTGAGGTGGGCTGCAACCCGTGTACGACAAAGGCATGAAGGATTAACGCCAAGATCAGGAAAAACCAGATCTTGTGAAGGACTGGTTCAGGAAGAACAGACAGGCTCGCTCAGTGGGCTTGCCTGTTCCCGTTATTTCCGGGCTGTCCCAACCGCTAAAAAACATTCAATTACCCCTACCCACGAACGATAGAACCCCGAAAAGGCGGCCTTAGCCGCCCACCATCGGTCATTAGTTGGACTTCAGCATTTCGTCCCGTTTGCTCTGTGCCCGCGCGGCACCGATGGCAGTCTCTACCGTCTTCTTCTCTTCAGGTGGCGGCAGCACTGCCGGCAAACCCAGGGAATCGATCCACAATTCGCGGGTAAATCCCATCGTATGATAGAGGTGATGGTCCTCTTCCTCTCCCACTTCTTCAAATGCCCGTTTAAGCGCGCCGGTTTCCTCGCCCTGACCATGCTCTGCCAGATGCCCAATCAGCTCCCAGTTCTGATGATCTTTGGTTTCCGCCAACACCACGCATTCACCGGCTACCAGTTGCGCGGCAGCGGCGCTGCCTTTGGACTTCGCCATTTTCATTGCCGCCACCAGCGAATCGCCGATATGGGCTACCACTTCCCGACCGGGAGTGACAGTATCAGGGTCCAGTCCCAGTTCCTTAAACAGCTTCAGCAGCACCTGCTCGTGGGTGCGTGTCTGCTCAAGGTACTCTTCCCATTCATTTTTCAGATCTTTGTTCTGGGCACATGACAGCGCGGTTTTATAGATCTTTAGGCCTCCTCGTTCTGTTTCCAGAGCCTGGTACAACAATTCGTGCATTTGCTTTTTGATATAGGCTTTCTTACTCATACATTTCTCCTCAATACTGGTCTTACCAATTGATATACGCAGCGCGCCGACAGTCGCTCTGCATCATTGGATTGGTGGATCGCTGTCGCGGGATAAATGACGATGGGCGGCGACCGCCTCAATGAAAACCGGGGTCATATCAGCCACATCGGCGCTGTCCGCCAGCAGGATCCCCTGGTCTTCGTCCGTCTGTGGGTCAATACCTGCCTCTTTCAGCAGCTCCTGGCCGGCGCCCAAAGCAAGAATGGTTTTACAGTGCCGGTACACATCATTGATAAACTCCATGGTATGTCCGTTACCTTTGAGTGCCTCAACTGCTGCATTGCCATCAGGCAACACCAGCGCATCGAACAGCACCGACGGAGAATTCTCCATCGACTTGTCTGCTTCTATTTTTTCACCGGAGTTGCTGTCAAACATGCCTACCCGTGGCCCTACAAAATGCACTATTGCACCGGCTTCGGTCAGTCCTTCATAGAGAGCAACGAGGGAGACATGGTGAACCCCCTCTTCGACCAATATGGCAATCTGGCGGGTACGGATGCCGCATTCTCCCGGCAGCGCCATCAAGGATAAGGCACTGGAAACCGTCACCTCCGCTGATTGTGGATCGGCGAAAGCCTTCGGCATGGCATCGGGCACCTCCATGCCCAGACCACCGGCAACCTCTGCGGCAAGCTCCCTGGATACGTTCACCAGTGAGGACAACATCCGCTCGCGGATGGCAGGAACACCAACCTTACTCAGCTCGAAGCGAAATGCGGCTGCAATATGCGCCTGCTCCACAGCTGTCTGACTATCAAAGAACAAGGTAGCTTGCACATAGTGCTCGGCAAACTTCTCCGGCTTACCGCGGACTTTGTCGTCGCTGATGGTCTCGGGAACGGATACAAACCCACTGGCTCCGGCCTGAAAGGGGCAGCCACCTGCCAATGAATTCGGCTCGTACGCCACACGCCCACGGTGCAGAGCCTGACGGTGCATACCGTCCCGTTGGTTATTCTGCACCGGTGCAAGGGGCGAATTGATTGGGATCTCATGAAAGTTGGGACCTCCTAACCGGGTGATTTGCGTATCCACATAGGAATGGATACGACCGGCGAGCAAGGGATCATTGGAAAAGTCGATACCCGGTATAACGTGCGCCGTGCAAAACGCCACTTGCTCGGTTTCTGCGAAGAAGTTGTCCGGGTTGCGGTTCAGAGTCATACGTCCGACTGGTGTAACCGGTACCAGTTCCTCCGGCACGATCTTGGTCGAGTCGAGTACATCGAAGCTGAATCCCTCCGCCTCTTCTTCGGTGAAGATCTGTAATCCGAGTTCCCACTGTGGGAATTCGCCCGACTCGATGGCTTCCCACAAGTCACGCCGGTGAAAGTCGGGATCGGCACCGGAGATTTTCACCGCTTCATCCCAGAGCAGTGAATGGGTTCCCTGAAGCGGCTTCCAGTGGAACTTACAGAATACGGATTCGCCCTGTTCGTTAACCAGCCGGAAAGTATGCACACCGAAGCCCTGCATCATCCGATAGCTGCGCGGTATGCCGCGATCCGACATCACCCACATCAACATATGGGTGGATTCGGGCATCAATGAGACAAAATCCCAGAAGGTATCATGGGCCGACGCCGCCTGGGGCATACCATGATGAGGCTCTGGTTTGACGGCATGAACCAGATCCGGAAACTTCATCGCATCCTGTATAAAGAACACCGGTATATTGTTGCCGACCAGATCCCAGTTGCCTTCGTCGGTATAGAACTTCACTGCGAAGCCACGGGCATCACGGGCAGTGTCTTTCGAACCCCGTTCACCCGCCACGGTGGAAAAGCGCGCGAACACCGGTGTGATTTTGCCTTTTTTGGCGAATGGCGCCGCACGGGTGTACTTACTCAGCGGTTCATAGGCTTCGAAATACCCGTGCGCCGCAGAGCCCCGGGCATGAACGACTCGCTCAGGAATACGTTCGTGATCGAAATGAGTGATTTTTTCGCGCAGAATAAAATCTTCGAGTAAGGATGGCCCACGCAAACCTAGTTTCAGGGTATTCTGATTATCGCTGATGCGAACCCCCTGATTGGTCGTCAATGGTTGTTCGCTGGCATCGACTCTGACCCGCCTGAGTGACGAGACAGTGGCATTGATTCCGGGCTCAGCCGCGCCGCCGGTTTTCACGGTTCCTGTTTCCTCGGTCATGGTGCTCGCGGTCAAGGAATCTGAGCCTGGCTCTGCTGTTTCTCCCTGTGGCGGTGCCAGGGCATTGTCGTGGCCGTACTCGCTTGTCTTGTTGCTATTATAGGGCATCGCCGCGACCAGCTCGTCACTATCCTTAGCCTGCTTGGCGACGATATCGTTTGTCTTGAGTACAGCATATGTGCCCTGCTCTGTCGTAGCGGATTGCCCGCTTTTGTTTTTCACTCGTGACGACCGAGCTGCTTTATCGTTTGTAGCCATATCTGTTCTCCTGTCAGGTGGGGAATGTGGGCGATTGGAGTGCCGCTTAAGCCTCTAGCCGTTGTCAATTTTGATGCCGCAGACAAGAGTTGTCTGTTCGACAGCGTACGCTCGCACCGCGACGATTCAATATTTCCGTTGTTCACCATTAGCACCCTCAGATGACGACGGAGTTGACAGGTTCTCTTCCCAGGGGCCCAGGAGTCTCGCGCCTGTTTTTTGATTTCCCCGGCTTCATTCCAACCCCTGGCGACAGTCGTATAGCCTTTGACACAACGCCTCCTGTTTCATGAACTTCGGCAACTTAGCAAGGCAAAAGCCGAGTCACTCTTAGAACGGTGCAACAGCGTGCAGGGAGTACATAGATCATTCATGCCATATTTTTTATCGTGTCACGATGATATAAATGGCGTGAATAACCCCGGGTATAAATCCGAGCAATGTCAGAATGATGTTGATCCAGAAGTGCTTGCCAAAACCAACTTCCAGCAATACACCAAGGGGCGGCAATATCACGGCCAATATAATTTTAATCAAATCACCTAACATACTGTCTTTTGTGCGACCTAAAGGCATTGTCTTTCCTCTTAATCTGAAGCTGGCAGATTAAGTTCTGCCGCTGTATAAATCTGGCCTGCTTTGCTCGCAGACCTCGCATTCAACGATATTTAATCTGTTCATATTCAGCCATCAGCAGGCCTATGGTCTGTGCGCCAGCGTACTGAAGTGACTATTACCTTTTCGTACACTCATCACGCGACAACGACTTGTTGTTACTGCTCGGCTAAATAATCAGGAGATGAAAGCATGGAGGAAACGAATCGCGGCATATCTCATCAACGTGGGGCCACACTGCGTTTGGGTGAGATCACTGTGGCGATGAGCGTAGCCATTGCGACCGGGCTGGGTGTCGGCATGGCGGCGCTGGCCATGGACGCCGTGTGGCTATCGCCTCCACCGCTTGAAATCGGTACTGTTGAGGGCGCCCGGATATTGTTGGGATCGGTGACCGGTGGCGTAATTACCGTCGCTGTGTTCGGTTTATGGGTGCGAACCGTGGTGGTTGGCATAATGTCCGCCAATTTCTCGCCCAGGACGTTGCTGATCTTCCTGGACGACCGTTTTCAGCGCAATCTGCTCGCTTGTATGTCGGCAGGCGTCGTGGCTTCGATGGTGATCCTATTGGGAATGCCCTCCGATGAACAGGCGGCCGCGCCGCTGATAAGTACGATACTGGCAGTGCTGATTGCGCTCGCCGCACTGGTAGGCGTGCTGCTGGCAATACAGCATGCAACACGGAGTCTGGCACTGCCGGAGCTGGTCAGCCGCCTTGCTGAAGATGTTCTCAGAGTGCTCGAACGCCACCCAAAGGCACGAGTCAAGCTCACCAGGGTGCCACCGCCCTTATCTGAACCGATAACGGTGCTGGCCCCCGGCACCGGCTGGATTACCGGTATCGACACCGACCGGATGCGCAAGGCGTTGCCGGTTGGCGGGATCGTACATCTGCGCTGCCGGTTCGGCGAGTTTGTGACTCCCCGCCGCTGTATCGCGCTCGTCTGCCTGGCCGAAGCCGACACAAAGGCTGATCTCAGCGCGGTAGCCGAATCTGTCAAGCTCGCCCGCACACGCAGTCCTGACATGGACCTCGTATTCGCCGTGAGCCTGCTGGTAGACGTGGGCACATTTGCGCTGGAGGCGCGCTCAGACACCTCAACCGCCCATGAGGTAATGGTACACCTCGAATTCGTGCTCGCTGAAATCATCTTTCGCGGTCTGCCACGGCTGCATGACGAGGACACGGACGGCCGCCGCGTCTACGATGAGTCAGGCTGGGACGCTGTCGACCTTGTAAAATTGTGCACAGAACGGCTGCGAGAGTCGGCAGCCCGCGACCCGGAGAGGGCCCGGCATTTGATCCAGATGCTCCATCGGATCCGCGAGGTCGCCGAAGACTGCGAGGAAACGGCGGTCATCTCTGAGGTCGAAAGTCAGGTAGAGATGGTACTGGCGCTGGCAACAACCAACAACATGCTGTCTCGTGAACGTCAACGGCTCGAGCGGGAAGCTAAGGCCGTTGTCCGCGGGAACTCTGCCAGCAGCTCAGCACAAAGTAAGTAGTCATGAGGCACGATGGACCTGAAAAGTGGCTATCTATACTGGGCGGTTAAAAATGGCCTGATGTATGCTTTCCCGCAGCCTGATGCTGACCTGAGCTGCGACCTTGTTGTGGCAGGCGCAGGCATCAGCGGCGCGCTGATCGCTTGGTCGATCACAAGGCCGCGGCTCTGCAGCGTAAAGTCATCCGACTATGATGTCAGAGACGACACCTCGGAATTTATGCCCGGTCTTGTAAATCTGAACCTTTGCGGTGACGGGTAAAGTGGCTCATCAACGGCTTGACACTAACGCCGTGGACGATAATAGAAAGGGTTACCACGATCAACGTAAGGCTGACCAGTTCCATTGCGATCTCTTCAGGTAAGCCATGCTGAATGGCATACATCAGATAGAACAATGAACCAATACCACGCACACCGAACCAACTCACCATGCCCCGCAGCGGCCATGACGTTTGTGTTCCCTGCAGGCCAATAATCACGCTGACCGGGCGCACGATAACAAACAGGAACAGCGCCAGCCACACCGCCCGTACGCTCCATGAATCGAGGAACAAGGTGCCGCCAATAAGCAGTACCAGCATCATTTCTGAAAGACGCTCGAGTTGTTCTTTGAAGACCAGCGAACCACCGCTGACTGATGTCGGAGGCTGATCATCCGGGATGACAGCCGGCTCTTGAGGTTCCGTTGAACCCAGATGTGAGCGATACGGGTTTTGTACAGGACCGGCAAGTCTGACTTCGGTCTGACGCAGGCTCACCGCAGCAAAAAATACCCCCAGAAACCCCCAGGCATCGACCAGCAGGCTCAAGCCATAAGCGACCCCGATAAGGCCCAGACCGAGAAAATTGTCCATCCGGTTGTGATGCGGCAATGCGCCGCGTACTCTGCGCGCCACAAGGGCCAACGCCACGCCTGACGCCAGCCCGATTGCAACCCCTGCGACCGTTGCCCACAGCACATCGTACAACAACCAGTCGACGCCGAATTCGCCCAGTTCGTGTAATCCCAGCATCCCCAAGCCTAACATAACAAAAGGAAATGCACTGCCGTCATTCATCCCGGCTTCACTGGTCAGGGTAAATCGCAACGGTTCACGGTCACCGGCATGACGGGTCTGAACATCAGTGGCCAGCACCGGGTCGGTAGGTGCAAGTATGGCTCCCAGCAATACGCCAACGCCGGGCGATAGCCCAAGCACATAATAAGCAAAAGCGGCAACCATGCCGACACTCAGTGTCATAGACAAGGACGCCAGCAGAATCGGTGCACGCCAGCGGGAGAAGTCGATTGGCGCAGGCATCTTTACGCCTGCGGAAAACAGAGACAGCAACACCACGATTTCGGTAAGCACCTCAAGCAGTGCAGATTCCTTCAGGGGATTAAAATGAAACAGATTCAGTACCGTAGGCCCAAGCAGTAATCCGATAGCCAGGTAAAACATGGCTGGCGTGATGGGGGAACGCTCCAGCAGGTTTACTGTCAGCCCACGGGCAAGCATCAGCCCACCTACCAGCAAAAACCAGAGCCAGTCAGACATGTTCTGTCTGCCCCATAGAGCCTGCATCCGGGGCCTGATGGTTGCACCTGCCGGTCATCGTCTGTATTGCTTATACATGCTCACTCCCTGTTGCGACAAAAATCTGAGTACGCCCGCACAGAGCGTCATATGAGCCTGTACCATAGCAAAGTCGCGCTTCTGTCTCCGTTCGGTGGGCCTCATAGACAAGGATCCGGACCAGCCGGGCAGCCTTTGTGCTGTAACGCACAGAACAGCGCCCTGGCTGGCATCATACTAATGCCCGGTGATAGCTGACGATATTCGTCTCTGTTCACCCTGTTTCAGCCAGACCACGAAACATCAGCACAGGAAACCTATTATGAAAATTCGCATTGGTTACGAACTGGTTTTTGACTGCCCCCAACCAACCCCGATGATCCTCGCACTGAATGTGCACCCCTCGCGGGTTCCGGACCTGATTGTTGCCGACGAGGTGTTTTCAGACCCAAAGATTCCCGTACACGCCTATTTCGACAGCTACGGCAATCGTTGCTCACGCATCGTCGCTCCGAAGGGATTGCTGCAGCTCTCTACGGATGCCGTCATTGAAGACAATGGATTGCCCGATGCTGTAAATCCTCAGGCCAGGCAGAGCCCCGTTGAACAACTCCCTGACAAAACGCTGATCTTCCTGCTCGGCAGCCGATACTGCGAGACAGACCCACTGGTGGATATTGCCTGGCAACTGTTTGGCAATAAAGTGACCGGTTGGTCCCGGGTTCAGGCTATATGTAATTTCGTCCACAATCATGTTGAATTTGGCTACCAGTATGCCCGAAGCACAAGAACCGCATGGGGCGTTTTTAATGAGAAAAAGGGCGTATGCCGCGATTATGCCCATCTTGCCATCACGCTGTGTCGCTGCATGAACATCCCTGCCCGTTACTGCACCGGTTACCTGGGCGATATGGGTGTGGCTCCCCCGCATGCAGAAATGGATTTCGCAGCATGGTTTGAAGCCTATCTTGATGGTCGCTGGTACCTGTTTGATCCGCGCAATAATACGCCACGCATCGGCCATATATTAATCGCCCGTGGTCGCGATGCTGCGGATGTCGCGATCACCACAGCGTTCGGGCCCAATACCCTGGAATATTTCAAGGTACACACTGATGAAATCCAGGAGAGCAGTCCCAGCCCTCCAAAAGAAATTGCCGAATTACGTTAGCCAACGCACAGACCCGTCCCGGCGCTTCAACTAATTTGGCTGTCGGGGCCTCACCAGAGTTCATGGTATGAGGCAGAGCCCAAACTTAATCATCATTTGGAGATCAGCTCATGAAAAAGAATCAGAATCAAGGTCAAGTAAACAAAGACACAGGGAATACCAAACAGGACGCCGACAATCGGGTCGACAGCCAGACCAGAGAACAAAAGACTAAAGCAGAAAAGCGGGGCAGTCCGTCCGGAGCCGTGCTGTCAGAAGTCAATGGCGGCGCCAGTAAGGCAACGAAATGAACGACGAGGGAGATATTATGAGTTATACCACCACAGAATCGAACAGCAGACAAGACAACCCCGATGACGTGCAGACTCCGGCTACGTTGCTGAGTGCTGACACCATTACCGGCGACGAAGTCTGCAATATGCAGGATGAGAAGCTTGGCAAAATTCAGGACATTATGCTCGATTTAACACAGGGTAAGATACGTTACGCCGTGCTGTCGTCAGGCGGTTTTCTGGGCATGGGTGACCACCTGTTCGCGGTTCCCTGGAGGGCTTTAAAGCAGGACAAGGAAAACAAGCGTTTCATAATAGACATAGATGTTGAGCGTATCAAGAAAGCACCAGGCTTCGATAAGGATAACTGGCCTGATATGGCTGACGCACAGTGGAACTCGACCGTTGAGTCCTACTACACCGGGTGATCAGAGCGCTCAGAAAACCGAGCGCACAAGGTCCGGGCAGTCATATCTGTCCGGGCCTGTCGTGGCAAAAGAAAGTTGTTGTGGCCAATACCCGCTGCACTTCCAATGCCCCTTCTCTGAGCCCAAAAATATTACACCCTTAATAACCAAAAGGAGATTAACATGGCGAATAGTAAAATTTTGGCTTTAGTGTTACTTGTTGTGGGTTTTATCCTGCTTTTCCTAGCGTATCAGTCCTCTCAAAGCATGGGCGATCAGGTCTCAGAGGCCATTACCGGCGAATTTACTGACCCTACAATCTGGTATCTGATCCTTGGCGCAGCTTCCGCGGTGGCTGGCGTTGGCATGCTGTTGTTCGGTAAGCCAGCTGGCAATGCTAACTAGAAATAACAGCAAATGGAATAATTAGCTGGTCACTCATCACATGCCATGAATGGCGCAAAGCAGAACAACGCAGGAGTTCGCAATGTCCCACGACGAGCAGGGATCCCAGGTTGGCAAAGAGGAAGTTGCCACACAAAACGCGCCAGCATTGCGTCCGGGTAAATCACTGTTCAGCGTCGTTGAGCTTCGCTTATTTCGCTACACAGCGGTGCTGCTATCCCTGGTTGTACTGACGGCGCTGGTCGGCATTATCCTGTGGGCATTTGGCAGGATACTGAACACCTTCTATAACCTGCTGCTGTCATTATCCCTGGCCGGTATTCTGGCACTGGTGCTTTATCCGGTGGTGGAATTTCTGCAAAAGCGGATTCACTTACCGCGTTTATTAGCAATCATTGTTGTGCTGATGGTCTTCTTCCTTGCTATCGGCGGCCTGATTTTCCTGCTCGTGCCCATTCTGATCACTCAGGCCATCCAGTTGATGACTGTTTTGCCAGAAACACTGGCGAGCTGGCAGGACCATTTCTCTTACCTCTTCCCTGAACTCAATGCCATGATTTCGAACAGCATAGAAAATAGTGGTGACGAAGAATCTCAATCAGCCCTGCCCGGCCTTGAAGAGCCGGGCGGGACTATCATGTCTTATCTTGGCTTGTTAGCGGGTATCAGTTTCGTCCCCCTGTTTCTGTTCTTCACCCTGCTTTCCGGCCATCGGCTGCGGGGACAGGTATCGGAACTGTTATCCATCTTCCACAGGCCCACCCAGCACAAAGCGCTGTATTTCATGGATGTGTTTGTGGAGTACATCACCACATTTTTTCAGGGGCAACTGATCATCGCCATATGCATGGGTACCTTCTATGCACTGAGCTTTACACTGATCGGTCTGGAGTTTGGCATGCTTCTCGGACTGGCGCTGGGGCTGCTAAATATTGTTCCTTTCCTGGGCACACTTATTGGGCTACTGGTCGTCTTGCCCATGGCCTACCTGCAACCAGGCGGCGGCGTTGAGCTACTGGCCATGGCCACACTGGTGTTCGCTGCAGTGCAACTGATGGAAAGCTGGTTGTTGACACCAAAGATCATGGCCAATCGTTCAGGTCTGCATCCCGCACTCGTGGTGATTTCCCTGTTCTTCTGGGGCACAGCTTTAGGAGGGATTATCGGCATGGTACTTGCGGTTCCCCTGACTGCTTTCTTCGTCGCCATCTGGAGCGAGATCAAAGCAAAACTCGAAGGCTCGCTAAGCAGCCGCGATACTGAATGAACCCGGCCGCAAAAGGACCGGCGGTCCATTCCTGCACATAAAAACTCCCCCTTATATCACGATGGTAAATCCTTACGCAGACCCTGTTCCAATTTCTTAGTGGCGGTGATATCGAGCAAGGTGATCACCACCCCGTCAATCACATTATCCAGACGATGATAGGGCATAATCCGTACCGTAAACCAGCGACCATCGGTGGTGGTGATCTGTTTCTCACAAAATACCAGTGTATCCAGAGTGGTCTGAGCATCCTCGTTGAGCTGCGGGTACTCCAGAGTGCTGGTGAGATCGCCCAGAGGACGGCCAATGTCACCCTCTCGGATGCTGATGATTTTACATGCCCGGTCAGTAAAACGACGAAGATTCAGATTTTGATCGAGAAACAAAATGGCAATTTCAATGCTGTTTAGCAGGTTTTTCATATCACTCTGGGCCAGGGCCAGGTCGTCAAGCTTGGTCTGCATTTCCGCATTGATGGTTTGCAGCTCTTCGTTCATCGACTGCATTTCCTCTTTCGAGGTGGTCAGCTCTTCATTGGTTGACTGCAATTCCTCATTGGTGGATTGCAGTTCCTCATTGGCGGATTGTAATTCCTCCCGGGACGCCCGGTTTTCCTCCCGCAGCATCTGGATCTCATCCTGATACTGTTGTAATTCTGCTGCATGGGTGTGTTGCGCGGCGGTTTTAGGCTTGTCTGCATCAGCCACGCTGGCATGAGCCGCTGCGATATCACGAAACACGATCATCTTCATCCCGCGCAGGGCAGAGGGCTCGCGCAGGGCCTGAACGGTAATATCGACGCTCTGCGTGGCGCCACCAGGCAATTGCACCTGTAGCCCCTGCAAATGCAGCGGTTCACTTTGCTCCGCTACCTGACGCAAGGCAATGCCTATAGGCGTTCGCAGACCTTCGCGCACCATCGCGTGAAAGTTCCAGTTGGCCTTACCAGCGGCAGGTTCCAGATATTTTCCGGTACGTCCGCTGATATAGACGATATCCCCGTCTTCGTTCACTACCACTGCGGCAGGGGCATAAACCTGCAACAACACCTGGTCGGCTGCGCTTTGCAGGTTATCATGGGGCGGATGGGAAGCATTACTGACAGACAAGGGGGGCTCCTTAGTTATCCAGGACAGGGGCGGAAACGACTTAACCGGCAACCGCAGATCATCACTCAGGGCATTGTCCTGGCGCCGATAAAGTCGTAGTTTGGATTGAATGGGGGCAAACAACTGATTGTAGCGCCCTACTGTCTCAGAGCTTCCCAACAACAGTACCCCTTCGCCACGCAGGCTGTAGTGAAACAGAGGCATGAGTTTGCGTTGCAGGCTCTGATCGAAGTAAATCAGTAAATTACGACAGGAAATCAGATCGAGACGGGTAAAGGGTGGATCAAGCACCACATCCTGCTGGGCAAATAACACCAGATCACGGATTTCCTGCTTAATCCGATAGCCGTCATCTTGTGCATTGAAAAAACGGGCCAGTCGCTCAGGCGAGACACTGTTGCTGATTGCGGATGGATAGTGGCCCCGGCGGGCAGTGGCAATGGCATCAGGGCTCAGATCCGAAGCAAAAATTTGCACAGTAAACTCATGGGGCTTTGGCAGTTTTTCCAGTACTTCGGTGAAGAGCATGGCCAGAGTGTAGGCCTCCTCTCCGGTTGAACAACCCACTACCCAGGCCCGCAAGTGGGGATCTCTGTCAGATCCTGTCAACAACTTAGGCAGTACCGTATCGGCCAGGTACTGCCAGACCGGTGCATCACGGAAAAAACTGGTTACCCCAATCAGCACTTCCTTGAACAGCAGGTCAATTTCCTGGGCGTTGTGCTGCAAAAAGTCTGCATACAGGGTCAGGGTTGCAATTTCATGAATAGCCATACGCCGCTCAATGCGACGATGCAGGGTGCTGGGCTTGTAGAGTGAGAAGTCGTGACGGGTTCGCTGTTGCAGCAAACGCAAAATGCGCTGTAACGGCGTTGATTCGCGCTCAGGTTCGGATTCAGTCTCTGCAGGCACTGGCTCCGCAGGCTCTGTCTTCCCGGTAATACAGGCCAGAATACGCTCCGGCAAATCACCCGGCGGCGCAATAATATCGGCACAGTTTGCGGATATGGCACTTTGGGGCATAGCGTCGAACTGTGCCGTGTCAGGCTGTTGCACTGCGGTCAGGCCACCCACCGCCTTGATAGCCTGCAACCCTAAGGTACCGTCTGAGCCCATACCAGACAGCACCACACCTATGGCTTGATCCCCATGGGCGCTTGCCAGAGAGGAAAAAAGCACATTGATGGGCAGACGCATTCCCCGGGGTTCCACAGGCTTTGCCAGGTTCAGCTGACCGTCGACGACGCTGATTTCGGTGTTCGGCGGAATCACATAGACACAATCAGGGTCAATCGACATGCCCTGGGTTGCTTCTTTTACCGACATTGGGGTAACACGCTGGAGTAATTCCGGAAGCATGGCCTTATGGGTGGGATCGAGATGTTGTACCACCACATAGGCCATGTTGCTGTGCGACGGAATTGCGGACAGAAACTGTTCCAGGGGCGCCAGGCCACCTGCGGATGCCCCGATACCCAGAATACGTATGCTCACTGCAGGTTTACCGTTAGCCTGGCCGCCATCCCCTTACCTGTTGAACAAAACGGCACGGGAGGGTTATGCAACATGTCGGCACTCACAGCAGACCAGCAGAATATGCTCACTCTCTGGCTCCAGAGTTGCCTGGAATTGCAACTGCCTGGCCCCCTCTGCCGCAGCAGCCCTTTCGGCTATGCAGCAATCTCTGGCGCGGCTCTGTACGACATTTTTTAACAGGTCAAGCAGCAATGGCCGGCTTTGCGGGTTCAAAAAGTTGTCAATACGCTGTCCCGGCAGGTACGCCTGCGCAACGCCAAAAAGCCCGGCGGCGGCCAGGTTAGCCTGAATAACAACTGCATGGCGATCAACTACACAATACGCCATTGGTGCGCGGTCATAGATTGTCCGGTATAACCGCAGCTCCTCCACAAGTGCCTGCTCATTGGCAGCAATCTCTTCGTTCTGCAGGTCAAGTTCCACCTGATGAACCTGCAATTCATGCAGCAACTTTAAGGCATCTCCTGCGTTATCCGGGTTAGCCGACAGTTTGTGCAACAATCGCAGTGCATCAACGCCCATCGACCACTGGCCTGTTGTCTGGGTTGTGCCCGTCTGTAACTGTGCTTCAGCCTTGTCACGCAGATGTGTGTAGACATTCGATTTATCAAAGGTTGCAGGCATTACAGACTCCGGGTCCGACAGTGAGGGTGCAGTTGTCATAGTAGCCTATCGGGACAGGGATTAGTACGCAGATTTGGGCTATCTTCGGGATAGACTAAATTTTTAGCTTTAGCGCCTGGCACCAGAGAATCAGGAGCATTCCTGCTTAACGATGTGTACGCCCGCGCACAGATCATTTTGTCCAATACTGCCATGCTTGATGCTATGAAAATTGTTCTGATCGTATTAGCTCTGTTGCTGGTATTTGCTACAGCTCTTCCGTTATTGCGTTTCGACCAATGGTGGATTCGCGTGTTTGATTTCCCAAGAGCGCAGATCAGCGTCGCAGGTATCGCACTGCTCGCCCTTTACCTCTGTTTCTGGGATATGCATCGTATCTTTGAAACCGTGGTTCTCGGATTGTTGGTACTGGCTGTGGGATATCAGGTTTTTAAAATGCTTCCCTACACGGAACTGGTCCCCTATCAGGTACTGGCGGCCGGGTCGCCCTCTGAGGACACCAGCCTCAAACTGCTGGTTGCCAACGTGCTGATGGGCAACCGGGAGTCGAAGGCCTTTTTGAATATCGTGCGCGAGTATGACCCTGACATTATCCTTACCGTGGAGACAGACCAGTGGTGGGAACGAGCACTCAGAACACTGGAAGACAGCTATCCGCACACGCTCAAGAATCCGCTCGACACCACCTATGGCATGCTCTTATATAGCCGCCTGGAAATGATCGACCCCGAAATCCGCTTTATTCTTAAAGACAGCATCCCGTCGATGCATATGCAGGTGGTGTTGCCCTCGGGTGCGCAGGTGTTTATGCATTTCGTTCATCCCGACCCACCCAATCCTGAGTATGCGACCGAGACCACAGAGCGGGATGCTGAGCTGCTGATCATCGGCAGGGAAACGGAGAAGCGCAATAAGCCGACCATTATTGCCGGAGACTTCAACGATGTAGCCTGGTCTTACACCACTGCATTGTTTCAAAAAGCCAGTGGCCTGCTCGACCCGCGCATCGGGCGCGGAATGTATAACTCATTTAACGCCAGAAACCCGCTTCTGCGCTGGCCTTTGGATCACGTCTTCCACTCAGATCATTTCAAGCTGGTGCGAATAGAGAGAGGCCCGGCCTGGGGGTCAGATCATTTCCCTATCTTTATTGAGCTGAGCCTGGAGCCTGAAGCTGAGTCCGAGCAAGACGAGCCGGATACGAACCACTCGGAAGAAGAGCTGGTAGAAGACAAGATCGAAGATGGGAGACGGTAAGTAAAATGCAAATGAACATGCGTTTAGCTGATTTTATTCGGGCAGAGATAGAGCCCATCCTTCAGGATTGGGAAGAATTTGCCAAAACTATTCTGCATGCCAGACATATGAGTAAAATCGGGCTGCGCGACCACGCCAAAGACATGTTGCTGGAAATTGCCGAGGATCTCGATGCAGATCAGAGTGGACCAGAACAGACCGCGAAATCCAAAGGCTGCGGGCCAGCAGATGAGGATGAGTCCTGGGCCGAAGTGCACGGTGGCGATCGCCTCACCAGTGGCTTCAGCGTGATGGAAACGGTTTCTGAGTTTCGTGCCCTGCGTGCGAGCGTGGTATCCCACTGGACTAAATCCTATCCAGCGGTTACCAGCCAGCAACTTCAGGATCTGACCCGATTTCATGAAGCCATAGATCAGGCCGTTGCCGAATCGCTCGAGCACTATGCCACCGCAAAAGAGATGGACACCCGGCTTTTCGGCGCTATTCTGGTGGCATCGCCTGATCCAATATATGTGCTGAACCTGAAAGGCAGATTTATCTATGCCAACAAAGCCACCGCCGACCTGTTATGTGATTTAACAGGCCGATGGGCGCTTTTAGATCTCCTTTAGTGAGCAACGTTCTATGTCGACTATTTTGCTGTTGCTGATACTGGCCGCAGCCTTTCAGCGGCTAGTTGTCTGATTTCAGAAACTTTGCAGGTTTCCGCCTGCCCACTCATGCAGAGGCTGGCAACCAGTTTGGTACTGAGCAGTATTTTCCCTTTTTTGTGGCGGATATTATTGACATCAGCTCTGGCGGAGCAACGAGGCTGCTCAAGCTACGGTCTGATTAACTAAGGCCGCTGCGGCTCAGCATAAGTGAGCTGTTAGTGTTCTAAGCATCTGCTACCAATTAACGTTTTACTGAGGCACAATCGTTTGAAATACAGTGGCTTATCACAGGAGAACACCTCATGAAACTCGAGTCTTTGGCGCTACACCATGGCTATGAATCTGAACCAACCACCAAGTCAGCGGCGGTGCCGATTTATCAGACCACCTCCTATACCTTTGATGATACCCAGCATGGTGCAGATCTTTTTGATCTTAAGGTTCAGGGGAATATCTATACCCGGATTATGAACCCGACAACGGCGGTGCTAGAACAGCGTCTGGCTGAAATGGAAGGGGGCATCGGTGCATTAGCAGTGGCATCTGGCATGGCCGCTATCACCTATTCGATTCAGGCCATTGCCAGTGCCGGTGATAATATTCTCAGTACCAGTCAACTGTACGGCGGCACCTACAATCTGTTTGCCCATACCTTTCCTAAGCAGGGTATCGAAGTGCGGATGATTTCCCACGATGACTATGCCGGTTTCGAAGCAGCGATTGACAGCAACACCAAGGCGATATTTTGTGAATCCATCGGTAATCCCGCCGGCAATGTGGTTGATATAAAGAAGCTGAGTGAGATTGCACATCGTCACGGGATCCCTGTAATAGTCGATAATACCGTCGCCACACCCTATTTGTGCCGCCCGTTTGAGCTGGGAGCGGATATTGTGGTGCATTCATTAACGAAATACATCGGCGGCCATGGCACCACTATTGGAGGCGTTATCATTGACTCCGGTAAGTTTGACTGGAAAGCCAATGCCAGTCGCTTCCCCATGCTCAACGAGCCTGACCCATCTTATCATGGTGTGGTATACACAGAGGCACTGGGCCCGGCGGCTTACATTGGTCGTTGCCGGGTTGTACCACTGCGCAATACCGGTTCGGCACTGGCACCCCACAGCGCCTTTTTATTGTTACAGGGGCTGGAAACGCTGGGCCTGCGTATGGAACGACACTGTGAAAACGCCGAGAAGGTAGCGGCGTTTCTGCAAGATCATGACAAGGTCACATGGGTAAACTATGCCGCCCTGACAGACAGCCCTTACTATGCCACAGCGCAAAAAATTACCGGCGGCAAAGCGTCCGGCATAATCAGTTTTGGTATCAAGGGCGGTCATAAGGCCGGTGGGCGCTTTATCGATGCATTGCAGATGATTCTGCGTCTGGTCAATATTGGCGATGCCAAATCACTGGCCTGCCACCCGGCAAGCACCACTCACCGCCAGTTAAATGCCGACGAGCTGAAAAAAGCCGGTGCCAGTGAGGATATGGTGCGTATTTCGGTAGGCATTGAGCATATCGACGATATCATTGCCGATATCAGTCAGGCACTGGAACAAGCCTGAATAAAGGGTTAATGACCACAAAATACTATAGAACGATTCTACAGAATAACGGCTACAGTTTCGTAGCCGTTTCTCCATAGACTTTTGCGGCCTGCTGCCTCTATTCGTGCATGGGCGGCACTGAGAATAACGGAAGTTTGGATTTCGCCCGCTATGGAGCATACGCCTGCTAAACTGTCACCAGAATATACAGGCATAACCGTTACTTGCCTCAGCTAATAACATCAAATTACACGTCCAGCCCATATATAATGCAGCAGACAGCAGATTTCAGCATCTACTCGACAACATCCTGCGACTATTATATTTTACCTTCTAAAGCGATAAAGAAAATAAGAAAACAGGAAGTTGCAGCTTGCTTACCGGAATCACTAATGCGATTAAACAATACCTGTTATTAGATCAGAAGCATCTTAAAACGCCCGATGAAAACACCTGGAAACTCAGTGTTCTCAGACTCATTCTCACCAGCGGTGTAATACTGACCTCGGCAATAGTAATACATTCTTCTTATGCAGCGTATACCCAGAATCTTTACTACGTTCTGGTTATGACCTTTAGCTTTTCCGCGTTGCTATGGGGGGCGATGTCGCTGAGTAAAGACAGAATAGCCTTTACGTCAGCATCCCTAACCATCACCATTGTGCTGGCAGGCTTTTGCATTTTATTTTTTACCCATGAACTGGCTTCAGCCCGCTACGGATTATTATTGTTCTTTACTCTGCCGATTATTTTACGCCTTTGCTATGGCAACAAAGCCGCTGTAGCCGGTATGTTGTTGAATATCATTCCCTTTGTCATATTGCTCATCAATCAGCCATTGGCACCACTACTGGGAATAGACATGTCCCTTCCGGGGACCTATATCTATCTCAGTTCACTGGTGTTCCTGTTCTTTAATTTTTGTCTTCCGGTGGCTGTTATCCGCGTTCTTACTTCTCTTGAGAAGCAATCCCAGCTTAACCGCGAACAAAGTAAAAAACTGGGTACGGTGGTCAAGCGCTATCAGGAGATTTTCAACAACGGCGGTACGCCCTCTTTTTTCTGTAATCAGCAAGGGAAAATTCTTCATGCCAACAAAAGTGGCAGAAAACTTATGCAGAATGCCCCGGCAGATTGTAGCTTTATTTACGAACTTTTTGCCTTAACGAAACCACTTGCTGCAGAGGAAACCGAAATAGCAGCATTACGTTCAGATACCAATGCAATATACAAAATACAACCTGCCAGTCTCGTCCATCATAAAAAACAACTCATTCACTGCTTCGATATCTCACACACCACCGCCGCAGACAAAAAAATAGGGCTGCTGAAACGAAAGCATTTTACCAGACACTATTCCGATGCCCTTACCGAACTTAAGAATCATCATTTCTGGAGCCATCAGTTTCCCCAGTCCCTGGAACATGATCACACTGTCATCCTGCTCAAGCTGGCAAACCTGAAAGATATCAATCTTCAGTACAGCTTCTCTGTGGGCGATCAGGTACTGGCTAATGTGGCGGCATTATTACGCAATCAGCTGTCCTCTTCGGTGAACCTGTATCGTTTTCCTGGTGCAAAGTTTTTGCTCTGCGTAAACACTGACCAATCCAGCACTGAAAATATTCCGGACTGGCTCAACAGACACCTGCCAGCAACAGTTACCCAACCTATGGAAAAGGGAAAAGACGGGATTTTGATTAACCTTCAATGGCGCAGTGGTTATTGCAATACATCAGGGTTTACATCAGCAGCCTTATTAGCTGAAGCCTGCGCGATTGGCCTCAGCCAAACAACTCAGAGCCAACCCTTTGAACAGTACGACTCCAAAGTGGTAAAACTGATACGCCAGGACACCAGGAACAAGGACAGAATCAAGCGGCTACTGGATGAGGGCAGCCTCGCCTTATGGCTTCAGTCCCAGGTCGATGATCTCCACAACGTTACCGGATTTGAAGTACTGGCACGCCTCGACGATCCGGTTAACAAAGAGATTCTGCAGCCCTATCAGTTTTTGCCTCAGATTGAAAAAAACAAATGGCACATTCTGTTTACTCAGAAGGTACTGGACAAAGCCATTTTACTTCTGGAAAGCTGGCCTGTCGGGCTGCCTGATGTGCCCCTGGCGGTAAATCTCTCCGGACCGGAACTACTTGATGATGCCTTTTATGAAAAGCTTTTACGCCGCTTTTCTGAAAGTCGTTTTTTGCGAGACAAACTGAAACTGGAACTCACAGAGACATCGGTATTAGCCAGTCACGATGAAACGAAAAAACGCCTTACCTCACTGGCTAACGTCGGCGCGACAATTATTATCGATGATTTTGGTACCGGCCACGCATCGTTGTCACAACTGATTGATTTGTCAGCATCGGTACTTAAGGTGGATCGGGAGTTTGTGGATAGGATTGAAAGCTCCGAGCGCCATCGAAAGATCGTAAAAATGACCCTTGAGCTGGCCAATACTCTGGACATGAAAACCATCGCTGAAGGGGTAGAAACAGAAGCCCAGCTAACATTACTCAAGCAGATGGGCTTTACATGCTTTCAGGGATATTTTTTCGGTAAGCCTGCACCCATCGGACACTGGAGCGAGGGCTTGGGCAGCAAGGCAATGTAACGCTGAATAAGGGTATGCTTAACGCTGCGACAGGTTGGCAATTCCTGCCCGGTCTAAATCCTTGATACTGACATTGTTCAGGAGAATCTATCAGGCCAGATGAGCCGTCAGCGCATTTTGGCATAAACCAGAGGTTCGCCCGGCGGGCTGATCGCGCAAAAAGTCAGCAGCACATCATCGCTGTCCCACAGTAATTAGCGACACAAAACCGGCTCTAGCTATTCAGAAAACTGTTTAGTGGCCAGCAAACGGGCAAAATCTTCGGCCGGGAGAGGATGGCTGAAATGATAGCCCTGCATTACATGGCAACCATTCTGGGTGAGAAAGTCGGCCTGATCGGCATCTTCTACACCCTGAGCCACCACATCAATATCAAGGGTTTTTGATAATTGAATGATCGCCTTGATAATCACCTTATCTCTCGGCTGACTGGTCATACCGGTAATAAACGAACTGTCAATCTTCAAGGTGTCCAGAGGCAGGTTCTGTAACTGACGTAAGCTGGAGTACCCACTGCCAAAATGATCCAGTGCAATACTGAAACCGGCTGTTTTTACCCAACTCAGTCGTTCGAGGAGATACTGGCCATTATCCATCAGCGAGCTTTCTGTAATTTCCGTTTTAAACTTGTCGGGATTGACGCCTGAATCCCGCAGCATCGCAGACATTTGTTCAATATTATGCTGATCACAAAACTGGCTACCGGAAATGTTCACTGAAACCTGAATATCGGCATCATAGTGTTTTTTCCAGTCACCGATATCGCCGATCGCTTTTGCCAGCACCTGCATAAACATTTCCTGAATCAGACCAGATTTTTCGGCCACTGCAATGAAATCGATGGGCGACACAACGCCCCTGTCTTTGTGCAGCCAGCGGGCCAGACACTCCACGCCTACGATTTCGCCGCTGCGACTATCAACCTGTGGTTGATAATAGGGTACAAACTCCTGTCGGATCAGGCCGTCGCGGATCTCCATTTCGATCTGCTTAAATCGTACAACTTCCTGATTCAAATCTTCACTGTAAAAAACATGCTGATTCTGCCCCCGCTTTTTGGCCCGGTACATAGCAATATCAGCCTGGTTAATCAGGGTTTCCGGCTCTTTACTGTTATCCGGAAACAGGCTGATACCAATGCTGGTGCTGATTTTCGCTGACTGGCCTTTCACCAAAAAGGGCTGATCCAGACAGCGATGTAGCTTCTCTGCCACACCGGATACTGAGGCCGCACCAGATACATCTGTCACCAGAATTACAAATTCATCGCCCCCCAGCCGAGCCACTGTGTCACTGTTTCTGAGTACTGTGCAAAATCGGTCCGCCACCTGTTTAAGTATTTCATCACCGGCATCATGGCCCATCGAGTCATTAATGGGTTTGAACTTGTCCAAATCCAGAAACATTAACGCAAAACCCGCATCGGATCGCTTACACTGACTTATATGGTGAGGCAATAATTGCATTAACAGGGCGCGGTTTGGCAGACCCGTGAGATCATCATGGTACGCCATCTCCTGCAGTTGCAGCATACGACTTTCTCTGGTGTCTATTTCTGTGTAAACGCCCACAAAATAGCGGGGGCGGCGGAATTCATCGACAATAGTGCTGAGGCGAACATGGCGAGGTAACTCCTGCCCGTTGCGGCTTCGGTCCCAGATATCGCCGCTCCAGAACCCCTTGCTTTTCAGGCTTTTCTGAATCTGAGAGAAAAACGTTTCATCATGTTTAGATGAACGCATTAATCTGATGTTGGCCCCCACTAATTCAGTCAGCGAGTATCCCAACATTTCACTGAATGCCCGATTAGCATAGAGTATTCTTTCATTAACATCAGTAATGATAATGGCTTCCGTCGAACCATCAAACATCTGTTGATAGAGCTGGAGTTGCACCCGGGCACTGGGCCCGAATTCATCCAGGTGCTGAAGCGCACAATGCAGCAGTATGTCATCATCACTTTCGATACGGGTCAGGTAACTCTCTGTTTCTACAGGGTGCTTTTGTGGGGTCAACCAGGACCAGCGACTTTTACTCTGCCCGGTATTCAGCGTCTCTATAAGGGTTGTCTCAAGCCCTCCATGATCGTCGGGCTTTAACCAGTCACGCAAGTTAGTCTCAAGTAAACAATCAACATGCTCGCAACCTAGCAATTGGACAGCCGCAATATTGGCACTTTTTATTCTGACTAAATCCAACAGCAGCATAGGTTGCGCTGAGGTTTCGAAAAAGGTATCAAATTGACTGTTATTCCGGGACTGGCCCATTAGTCCTCCTGACATGTCTCATTATTATTGTCGGCTCGACCTTGTTTTATTCTCCTTCTTATCGACCCTGTTATTCCCTTTTGCCGATCATGGCATAGTACTACTCTACTGCAAACAAAGCCGCGATTGAACGGTTTTTGTGCACCAGCGTGCTTTTTCAACCCCTCCACGCCTTTTAAAATAGGTTAAAGCCCTGTAAAACTAAGATTATTCCCTGCCTGAACAAAAAATCCCTCTGCTGGCAACAAATCTTTATTGCGCTTGTTGAAACTTTAACCCTACACTAGAGCTTAATGATTGGATGGCATGGTCGCTATCCAAACGACATCGGGTGATTCTGGCTGTTGGCTCCTTGATGGCGTAGAGAGACAACAGCCGTGAGAAACTAAGCAATGAAACTATATGTAGGAAACTTGTCATATCAAATGACAGATGCTGATTTAGAAGCCGCTTTTGCTGCTTTTGGTGCGGTAAGTTCAGCCAAAATCATTACAGATCGTGAAACTAATCGCTCGAAAGGTTTTGGTTTTGTCGAGTTTGATGATCGTGCTGAAGCAGAAGCCGCTATTGAAAGTCTGAACGGTAAAGATATGTCCGGTCGATCTGTGGTAGTAAATGAAGCCCGCCCACCTAAACCAAGGACAGGTCATCGTTAAGTCATTGGCTTAGAGCCAGAATTCTGAAGCCCCGGATACCGGGGCTTTTTTTTATGTTCATGTCGGTCTTACCCCGGGATGTCGATAACACATCTCTGACGATAACTTTAGCTATACTTACCTATTAGCTCTGTAAATATCAGGCTTACAGCGATAAGCATATTGCCGAGCAATCGATGACGTTCTGCGCGAACCTGATGTAATACGGAAATACTGTAATTTTATTACACCTCATCCCCACCCGAGGAGACCGCTATGAGCATGAAGAAACAGTACCTGAAAAGTCACCTTTAAACTCTCTGAAGAGCAAGCGAACGCCGCGCAAACCGCACGATTGGTGGGCGAATTTAATAACTGGGATACCCAAACCCAACCGATGAAACGACTGAAAAATGGCACATTCACTACTACGATAGACCTGCCCAGAAACAACCAATATCAGTTTCGCTATTTGCTGGATGATAAAAACTGGGAAAATGACTGGAGTGCAGATCACTATGTTCCCTCGCCCGTATCTCTGGAGGACAATTCCGTCATACAAGTGTAGCCCTGCCACAGCAACCTTTTGGAGCGGATTAAACGGATAAAATCAAATCCTCCTGCAACACGGCTTGTCAGTGCACTGACTGGATGAAACCGGGATTATTTTCGACATTGCCGCAAAATCCTAGTATTGTAATAAAATTACACATTTACCCAAGTAACCTCAGAATGCAGATTTCAGCGGTAAATAAAAGCGTTTAGGCAAGGCAGATGCAGAAAGGTTTGGTGACCCCAAACTCAACAACATCTCACGCCACATAAAGCGTTTTTAGTCCCGCCCTTCAGGAGTCTCTGAAACTCCTATTCTGAGATTATTTGGATATCTTACTGAAAGGGCTACGCCCTAAAGGAGGCAATGCATGACAGAGACGATAGATCATCAGTTGATGGATACGGTACGTCAACTCGGCAGTGTTCTCGGTGAAACCATCGAAGCCCAACTGGGTAAACAGTGGCTTGAGCGAATTGAGAGCATTCGCAAACAAGGCCGAAGCTCAGCGCAAGGTGAAGCATCCGCCACTCAGGCTTTACAGAAGCTGTTTAGTGAGCTTGAAGATGAACAGCTATTAACCGTTGGCCGGGCCTTTGCACAGTTTTTGAACCTGGCCAATATTGCAGAACAGGAATATAACAGTTCACAAGATACCAATGATCCACTGGCAGAGCTGCACCAAAAACTGAATCAGTCAGAAGCACCGGCAACAGATTTCGCCACGGCACTGAAGCAACTTAAAATTGATCTGGTGTTAACGGCCCACCCCACAGAAGTCACCCGCCGAACGCTTATCCATAAATATAGTGAGCTGGCCAATTGCCTGGCCGATATTAACGGTAAAAAACCCGATAAAAATGAGCGTAAAGCACTTCTTGACCGCATTGCTGCCCTGATCAGTCAGGCCTGGCATACAGAGGAAATCCGTTCCGAGCGTCCTACGCCGGTTGACGAAGCACAGTGGGGGTTCTCAGTAATTGAAAATTCCCTCTGGGATGCAGTGCCAGCCTGTCTGCGTGAAATGAACGCCAGTTTCAGACAGCATTTTTCTGAGAGCCTGCCACTGGATGCCTGTCCTATTCGCTTTTCTTCATGGATGGGCGGTGATCGCGATGGCAACCCCTTTGTCACAGCAGACGTGACTGCCAAAGTGCTTTTGCTGGCTCGAAAAACCGCTGCCAGATTGTTTTATCGTGACATCAACAAGCTTCAGGTTGAGCTGTCGATGAGTGATTGTAATGATGCGCTCAGGCACAAAGCCGGTGAACATCGCGAACCCTATCGCTATATATTGCGTCAGCTTCGCGACAGGTTAGAAGCAACCCATGATGGTATTGATGATGTTCTCGACGGCAAGAGAGTTGATCAGTCGAATTGGATCACTCGCCAAAATGAATTGCTCGAACCGCTGATGCTTTGTTATCACTCGTTAACAGAGACGGGTCTGGATATCGTCGCCAACAGTGAATTGCTGGATACTATCCGCCGCGCCCATTGCTTTGGCATTCACCTGCTCAAGCTGGATGTGCGTCAGCACTCCGAGCGCCATAGTCAGGTACTCAGCGAAGTAACACGCTATCTCGGTATCGGAGATTATCTGAGCTGGAGTGAGGAAGACAAACAATCATTCCTGCTCAGAGAGCTGGCCTCCAAACGGCCATTGATGCCACGAAAATGGCAACCGTCTGATGAGGCAAAGGAAGTGTTAGAGACCTGCCAGGTGTTGGCTGAAAACGACCAGCAGGGCTTTGGAATTTATGTGATTTCAATGGCCAGCCAACCCTCAGACATCCTGTGTGTGCAACTGTTGCTCAATGAAGCAGGAATTGACTGGCCAATGCCCGTGGCTCCCCTGTTTGAAACCCTGGAAGATCTCAACAACGCTCCGGATGTAATCGGCAAGTTACTGGATATTGACTGGTATCGTGGCTATATCCAGAGTCAGCAATTTGTCATGATCGGCTACTCAGATTCGGCTAAAGATGCCGGTGCCCTGGCAGCAGGCTGGGCACAATATGAATCACAGGAAAAACTGGTAGCTCTGACTGACGAGATGGGTGTTAACCTGACGTTATTTCATGGCCGCGGTGGCACAATCGGCCGTGGTGGTTTACCAGCCCATGCTGCGATATTGTCTCAGCCACCGGGTTCACTCAAAGGCGGTTTCCGGGTTACCGAGCAGGGCGAAACCATACGTTATAAGTTCGGCATGCCGCCGCTGGCCAAACGCAGCCTTAAGCTCTACGCCAGTGCCATTCTTGAGGGAATGTTACTGCCTCCTCCCGCACCCAAAGATGATTGGCGCGAATTGATTAGAACGATGGCCGCACACGGCAGAGACAATTATCGCCATGTGGTCAGAGATGATCCGGAGTTTGTACCTTATTTCCGTGCAGCTACGCCTGAGGAAGAACTGGGTAAACTGCCACTGGGTAGTCGCCCGTCAAAACGCAAGCCTGATGGCGGTGTAGAGAGCCTGCGCGCGATTCCCTGGATCTTTGCCTGGGCGCAGAATCGCATGGTGCTACCTTCCTGGCTGGGCGTGATGAAAGCTGTGGAAACGGCGATACAAGATGGTAAGCAAGACATGCTGGAGCAAATGATTGAGCACTGGCCGTTTTTTAAAACACGCCTGTCGATGCTGGATATGGTTTTTGCCAAAGCCGACCCACGCATTGCGCTGGAGTATGACAAACGTCTGGTGCCAGAAGAATTGCGTCACTTTGGTAAAGGGCTACGTGACGAACTGGCACATAGCCAGGCATTGCTATTGCAGTTAATGAAGCAGAACAGCTCAATGGAGCAGGATCCTCAGGGCAAGGAATCTATGCAAATCCGTGCTGGTTACCTTGAACCTTTGCATATGCTTCAGGTAGAACTGCTGCATCGTGTTCGCAATCAAAGCGATGCGAATCCCGTGCTGGAGCGGGCCATGATGGTAGCCATAGCGGGTATCGCAGTAGGGATGCGCAACACCGGCTAGGACTAAAAGCGTTCTACCGCAAAGTCGCAGAGAACGCGGAGGTGAAAGTGACCAGAGATAAAAATCTCTGCGGCCTCAGCGTCTCCGCGGTAAATGTACCATCATCAAAGGCACTGGATTCCCGCCAAAAGCATGCGGGAATGACCGCCTGTCATGCCCGAATGTCGATATCGGGCGTGCCCAGCTCCTTTGACAGCACAGTGTTATCTCGCAGAGATACAGGATTGTTGTAGGGGCGAATGCGAATACAGGGATGTATTGTTTTGCGAACCGAAGGATGAAAATTGTTCGTCTGACAACGCGAGTTGGCCGCACAAGTCCAATAAATTGGACCCTTGTATCTACACGATATTGTTCTTCTTTGCGCCCCCCGCGCCTTTGCGAGATCATTCTGCTTTTGCTTGATCTCGCTGAGGCGCAAAGGCGCGAAGATACTAAGCCCTTCTATCCTCCGCGGTTAAATTTCCTTTAAGACCGCGTTCTATAGCTGATAAAAAAGCCCCTGTAACTTGCGCTACAGGGGCTTTTTTATTGATATATACCGGTTTAGTTCAGATTTTCTTCAAATAGCTTATAAATACGACGGTATTCATCAAGCCAGGAACTGGGCTGACGAAAACCATGAGGCTCTACCGGATAAATAGCCGTTTCAAAGTCGGTTTTTTCCAACTCAATCAAACGTTGTACCAACCGCACCACATCCACAAAAAATACATTGTTGTCTACCATGGGTGCATTGATCAGCAAAGGCTTCTGTAATCCTTCGGCATAGTATATGGGGGAACTGCGGGTATAGGCCAGCTCATCCACATTGGGTGTGTTGAGAATATTGCTGGTATAAGGCCTGTTATAATAAGCCCAGTCAGTAACCGGTCGCAGCGCAGCACCACACTGGAACAAGTCCGGTGCGGTAAACAACGCCATAAAGGTCATAAAGCCACCGTAAGAACCACCATAGGTACAAATTTCATTGCCATCGACGTTGGCATTTTGTGTTAACCATTTTACCCCATCCTGCAGATCCTGGGTTTCCGGGGTTCCCATTTGCCGGTAAATAGCGGTGCGCCAGTCGCGGCCGTAGCCCTGAGAGGCACGATAATCCATATCCATGACCACATACCCTTGCTGCACCAGCATACTATGGAACATAAATTCGCGGAAATAGCCTGACCAGCCCAGATGAGAATTCTGCAGGTAACCGGCACCATGATTGAAAACAACTGCCTTTCTGGGTTCACCGGCCTGATAGTCCTCTGGCAGATATACCTTGGAATAAATCGGCTTATCGGTATGGCTTGACGGGACTGGCACAATTTTAGGTGCTGACCAGGGCATAGATTTAAATGCCTCACTCACAGTATCTGTCAGCTTTACCGGTCTGGCACCAATTTCTGCTTTTTGCACATACAGCTCTTCTGGCATAGTCACTGTACCATGGGTAAGTAACAGCTGGGTTTCATCGGGGCTGAGCACATACTGGTTATTGCCACCCATGTCCGTCATGGCTTCGATTTCACCATCTCTGAGATTCACGCGATAGATTTCATAAATCCCCGGGTGTTTGATATTGGCACGGAAGTAAATATGGCTGTCATCCCTGGTCAGTGTCAGGTCGTCCACCTCATAATCACCATAAGTTATCGCCAGCTCTTTAGCACCGGGCGTTTTGGTATAAAGGTGTGCATAGCCAGACTGCTCTGACAGAAAATACAGGGTCTCACTATTATTCAGCCAGCCAAAGCTGTTGAACTTATAGTTGATCCACGCATCATCGTGCAGGCGATGCTCACTCACCAGACGGTTATCGTCAAAGTCCACTGTGGCAATCCAGCGATCTTTGTTATCCCAGGCTTTGAGCATCACTGCTACCTGCTGACCATTGCTATGCCAGTTTATGGCACTCTGTGTCCAGTACCAGTCAGTAATCAGACCAATATCACGAGGTAACCTGTTGGTGGTATAGCTCTCACCTTTTGCCTCGGCATTTTCACGTTTAACCTCAGCCAACACATCTTCGTTGTATCCCGGCAATGACTCATAACCCAGTTTCGCCTGGCTATGATTCTGCAGATCCAGCAACCAAAGCTCCTGACTATGGGGCTTTGCATCCACCACCATACGTCTGACCGATTCGGTTTTTATACGGCCATCTTCGCCGATATAGTTAGGCATGATGTCGTCGTCATCACGCTGCGGTACATCTTCCTGAATCGCAAGGATCAGACGCTGGCCATCTGGTGACAAGCTGGCCTGCACGGTTTCATAGTCCGGGTCGAAATAGAAAGGCTCCGGCACCATGGTGGCATTTCCAGCCTTCAGAGACTGCTTCTTATCAAACTGATGCTTTCTCTCCTGGCGCTTTTTACCCACATATTTAATCAACTCAAGTTGCTTTTTGGCCAGGTAGTCATCCGGCTCCTCAAGTGCCTTGGGGGCTTCACTGAACTTCCAGCTCACCAGTTGCCTGCTGAGCCCGCTATCAGGATCGATAACATGAATACTGTTATTACTCTGATAGGCCAGCCTGCCATCCAGCAAAAACATCGGGTGTTTTTTTGACTGATCTGAACGAGTCAGCTGCATAACCTTGCCGGAGGTCATATCTTTTACATAAAGATTCCCCTCAAACAACCAGGCTACTTTGCTGTAGTCCTGATTAAAAACTCTCTGTTCATTATCAGCCAGATGATACTCAGCCAGATCAACCGGGCTGCCATTGCCTCCTTCGGCAGCACTGGTCTGCCAGATATTACGTACCTCAGAGCCTTGTTGTTTACGCTGATAACGCACAGTCACACTATCCAGTCCCCAATAAGGCGACTCCGGCTGACGACCCAGCCAGTCGGGATCGGCCATAATCTGCTCTAACGTGATCGTGTCACCGGATGCACTATGAGGTTTGGCCGCCTCTACTGTCTTTTTCGGTGCCGAGGCTGTTTCCTGTGTTGCGCTGCTTTGTGGTGTCTGTGTGGCGGCACAGGCGCTAAGGCCTGCACAAATAGTCAGCACCAGTAACGTTTTAGGGCTTTTCAGCATTCTTATTATTCCTCAATTGGCATCAGTAATTCCGCCCATTAAAGCGCAATTTAATTCAGTTGCGCAAATTTGCACTGATCTTTGTTGCACTAACGGGCGTAAAGTCCGAACATACTTTTACCCTAATCTTCAAGGTAGTCCCATGAAAAAACGTTTTATTGCATTGTTTATCAGTTTGGTGGCAGGAACCGCCAGTGCCAATCAGTGCCCTGACCTGCTCAAATATGTAAAGCGCAAACTTAACTCACAGGAAACGGTTAACCTGTGTGAGAGCTTTCAGGGAAAAACCCTGCTTTTCGTCAATACTGCCAGCTACTGCGGCTTTACGGAGCAGTTTGAAGGGCTGGAAAAGTTGTATTCAGACTATAAAGACAAAGGCTTTGTGGTGCTGGGCTTTCCATCTCATGACTTCAATCAGGAGGATGAAGACGAATCCAAAACCGCTGAGCTGTGTGAACTGACCTATGGTGTTCAGTTTCCTATGTTTGAACCCATGCCGGTCAGAGGTGACGATGCAGACCCACTTTATCGCATGCTTGCAGAAAAGTCTGGCACGACACCAAAGTGGAATTTCTATAAATATCTGGTCGATGCCAATGGTGATGTGGTGGAGTCATACACGTCTTTTACCAAACCATTAGATGAAGATTTTATAGAAACTCTGGAGCAGACATTGGCCAGCAATCTGTAGATTGGAATTTATTCCGACAACGGTGTTGAAGTAAACATTGCTGTTGGACTGAAGTCCAACCTACGTCCTTGCCCGCACATCGCCGAAAGTATTCCCGATATTTTCGGCGCACTCTCCTTGAGCGTACATAAAAAAAGCCCCATCGGATGATGGGGCTTAAAGAGCACACTCAACTAGGAACACACTTTCATAAGGGTAAAACCCTTACTCACTGCAAATATTCAGGCAATCTGTTTTTCAATAAGTTCAAAAATTTTATCATTTGCCTGAACAAAACTTTGCTGGGCTGATTCCTCCCCCATGGCGAGGCCCTCGGCGTAGACAAATTCAATGTCGCTCATACCAATAAAACTGAGAACGTCTTTAAGGTATTGACTCTGACTGTCTTTCTCAGTACCGACATACAAACCACCGCGAGCTGCCAATACATAGACCTTTTTACCCTCAATCAGCCCCTGCGGCCCATTTTCTGTATATCTGAATGTGATACCCGCCCTTGCAATCCGGTCAATCCAGGCTTTGAATACAGAAGGTACACCAAAGTTATACATTGGCATGCCAATCACCACAATGTCGCTTTGCTGTATCTCTTCAATAAGCTGGTCAGACACAGCAGCCAATTGCTGTTGTTCTTCGCTGCGCTCGGACTTGTCTGTCATCCAGGCCTGCATTTCCTCACTACTAAGGTGAGGCAGGTTTGCGTCATACAGATCACGCTGAGTCAGTTTAACCTCTGCTTGTTGTTGCAACTGACTGACAAAACTTGCCGTCAGTTGATTAGAATTACCGGCACTGCCATTAAGACTGCTGTTGATTATCAGAACATTTTTCATCGTTTAGACTCCTTGCATATTTTCCTGAACAATTTCTATGATGGAATTTTAATACGATTAAAAAGAATTAAAATCGCAATAAATAGGCAATATCATTCTAATTTTTGAACATATATGCTTTCGCAACCTGTTAAATAAATGTGATCCCTTCCACAATCCCCCCCGTAGTCGCAAAGGCACTAACAACAACGAGGAGATAACTATGAAAGGGATCACGCAACTCTTTGCGATCTCAGGTTTATCGCTGGCGCTTTCTGGCTGCTGGCTCGATAGTGACAGCGACACATTAGAGACTCCCGAGCCAGCCCCCGCTCCACCGCCTGCAGCGGCTGACACTTTTGTACGGGTTACTCATGCGGTTGAAGACGCTCCTGGCGTCAATGTCCTTGCTGAAGATGAAATACTGGCCGGACTGGAGAATGTGGATTATCAGGTTTCATCTCCCTGGATAACCCTTGAAGAAGGCAGTTACTCAGTCCAGGTCGACGCAGTACTACCCGACCAAACCAGCAGCACGGTGATTGGCCCGGTAGATTTGGAACTGGATGGTGACACACGATACGACGTACTTGCTATTGGTAAAGTTGAGACCATCGAACCACTGATTATTGAAAATGCTGTTACCAATGTCACCAGTGGTAGTGCCAGAGTTCAGGTTGTACATGCCGCTCCGGACGCCCCTATGGTTGATATTTATGTCACTGCGCCGGGTGACGACCTGAGTAGTGCACAGGCCCTGGCTACATTATCATTTACAGAATTCACCGGGCAGGCAGAGGTTACCGCTGGTGAGTACCAGATACGCCTCACTCCCGCAGGCACGCAGAATGTTGTTTATGACTCCGGAACTGTAGATCTTGGCGATGGTGCTGATCTGATGATTGCTGCGACGACTAACGTCGGTGCAGGGACATCTCCGGTTACCCTGCTTGCCGCCGATGGTGAAGGTTCGGCTAAAATCTGGGATTCCCAAACCGGTGCAAACTTACGGGTAGTTCATGGTAGCCCGGATTCCCCGGATGTTGATGTGCTGGTCAACAACGCAGAAATGCCAATTCATTATCAGCTCGACGGTTTGAGCTACCCCAATGCTACGGATTACCTGCCGGTACCGGCAACAGATCTGTTGGTAGATGTGGTCGCAGATGCCGACAACAGTATTGTGGCGCTGGATGACATTCCACTCAGCCCGGCTGTAGGAATGAGTTATACCGCCATCGCCACCAATAATCTGGCAGATATTAATCTGGCACTTCTGGCTGATGATAATCGTTCACTGGCCACTGCGGCTAAGGTGCGCCTGATCCATAACGCGCCGACGGCCGGTGACGTGGATATCTATGTGACCGCCACTGACGATATCAGCGACGCTGATCCAAATTTTGCTGATATTCCCTACAATCCTGAAGATCTGGCAAACACCGGATATGTACAACTGGATGCAGGTATCTACTATGTGACCATTACACCGGCGGGCAGCAAAGATGCCGCTATTGGTCCATTGATGGTAGACCTGACAGCGGGTGACGTTATCAGTGCTATCGCAATGGATGCCACAGGCGGTGGATTGCCGCTACAGGCAGTGGTTGTGGATGACAGTGTGCCCGAGCCGGTTATGTTGAATACAACAGAATCTTTCAGCGTTACGCTTAGCGGTGCTCAGGAAGTACCCGCAGTTATGACAGACAGCAGTGCAACCGCCACTGTTTCGCTGGATGAGGAAAACCGTCTTTTTGCAGTCAGTCTGGATGCCTCAGGTATAGAGAACATAACCGGTGCACATGTTCATGCCGGTGATATTGGCATGAATGGCCCGGTAGCATTTCCTCTGACAGCCACTTCTGAGGATACCTATACATTAGACCCGACTAACCTGCTGGATAGCCAGGTCAGTGCGCTGAAAAATGGCCAGTGGTATCTTAATGTGCATACCGACGAAAACCCCAGTGGTGAAGTCAGAGGGCAGATCCTTGCTGAGGGTGTCGCTATGGTCACCTTCCCATTAAGTGGAAGCCAGGAGATCCCTCAGGTGGACTCCATGGCAAGCGGCAGTGGTTATGCAACGGTTAATCTTGAAAGTCTGGCCGTTAAACTGGTGGCAGTTACCTCAGGTGTTGAAGATGCCTCGATGGCTCATATCCATGCCGGTTATGCCGGAGAAAATGGTCCGGTATATGTCACCCTGGAACAGCATCCTGATAACGCGAATGTCTGGATGACCCCAGCCGGTGCAGTAATCGATGAGGCCAATGCAGCGCAACTGCTTGAAGGGGGACATTACGTCAATGTACATACCCCGGCTAATCCTGGTGGTGAACTGCGTGGTCAGATAACACCGGCCAACATTGAAGTCTACGGTGTTGTCGCCAGTGGCGCACAGGAAGTACCAGCGGTGGATACAACCGCCAGTGGTGTCGGGGCGATTACCCTGAATACCAGCACTATGACTATTAAAGCCATTTTGAATCTGAGCGACATTACGCCTAATGCGGGACATATTCACGTCGGCGATACCGGTGAAAATGGTCCTGTGGTAGTGGCACTGGAAAACCCCGAAGCTGGTTTATGGACGCTGGACGCAACACTGGACGCAGATCAGATGGCATTAATGCAGGCCAGTGGCCTTTACACTAACTTCCATACCGATGCTTTCCCGGATGGTGAAATACGTGGTCAGATTACGTTGGGTTTTGAATAATCCCGAGGTCACTGAAGCATAGTAAAACGGCCAGCTTAGCTGGCCGTTTTATTACGCCCCTCTGATACCAAGACTGAGGATCCTGCCTTTATCATCCAGTTCACGCACTGTCAGTATCACCTGCCCTAAGCGCAAGCTGTCGCCGATAACCACACGACGGTGGAATTTCATACCAAAATACTCTGACAAGCTGAGATCGGCAATTTTGTCTGCCAGACTCCCGAGGGGATAAAAGTTATTCACTTCGGTAAGAGTCAGATCACCGTGCAGACTGAAGTCCCCGAAGAACTCACTCTCCTTGAGTTTTCTACCCTCACCACTGGCGGCAAGTACACGGCTGATGCTGTTCATATCTGCGGCTTTTGCCAATACCAACAATGTGTCTCCATCAAGCAAACGACTATTGGGGTCAGGTGGCAACCATATCTGCTCTCGAATCACGCCGGCATAAGCAATATCTGCGCTGAAATTCAGTTCGAACCATTTATGCTCAAAAGCAGGAACATCGGCACTGATGGGAAAAGACATCACCTCAAGGGGATCTTCGCTGGCGATACTTTCCAGAGGCACACATTCCCGGGGATGCGGGGATTCGGGAACTTCCAGCCCCAGCCAACGGGCAATGGGCGCCATCGTCCACCCCTGTACAAAGAGTGAGATCAACACCACAAAAAAAGCCACGTCGAAGTAAAGTTCCTGATCTTCCAGACCAGATAACCAGGGATACAACGCCAGAATAATGGGTACGGCGCCTCGTAGGCCGACCCAACTGATAAACAGTTGTTCACGCCAGGGAAAAGAGAAGGGTAACAGGCACACCAGCACGGCAACAGGGCGGGCAACAAAGATCAGGACCATCGCAACAGATATGGCGAGCGGCGCATGCGCAATCAGGTTAGAGGGGGTAACCAGTAAGCCCAGAATAAGGAACATCAGGATCTGCCCAAGCCAGGTCAGCCCATCCTGCACCTGCAGAATGTGCATCAAATGCGGCAATCTGGCATTACCAATCAGGTAACCCATCAGGTAAACGGCAAGAAATCCGCTGCCGTTGATATGGCTGGTCATGGCAAATACAAAAATAGCACTGGCGGCTGCCAGAATGGGCAGGAAACTGAAGCTTAGGGGCACCCGCCGGGCCAGCAGTACAAAGCCTTTGCCGCCCAGCCAGCCTGCAATCAAACCCACCAGCATCTGCCAGGCCACATCCACCGCTAACGGACCGAGGTTGAGTTCGTCACCTGACACCAGCGCCCCTGTCAGGGCCATGGTCAGAATAACCGCCATGGGATCATTAGTACCGGATTCAATTTCCAGGGTCGACGCAACGCGCTGTTTAAGCACCACCCCACGGGACTGAAAGATACCAAATACCGCCGCTGCATCGGTAGAGCTTAAAATAGCACCAATCAAAAACGCCGTTGGCCAGGGCAAGTCAAAGAAATACACTGCACCTGCAGCGGTCAGCGAACAGGTTAAGGCCACCCCGACCGTAGCCAGACTGATTGCTGGCCAGAGGGCCACCCGGAAACGTTCTTTACGGGTGCGCATACCACCATCAAAGAGGATAATCGCCAGCGCAGCAGAGCCAATAAGAAAGCTGAGTTCCGGGCTGTGAAACTCAATTCCGCCAATGCCCTCTTCTCCTGCCAGCATCCCCATAATCAGAAACACCAGCAGCAGTGGTGCACCAAGGCGATCGGAGAGCACACTGGCGAGAATACTCAACACCAGCAAGGCACCGACAAACAGCAGTATGGTATTAATCTCCGCCATCAGTGCTCCCGTACGTAGCTAAACACAACTCCTCTTAAACCAAGTATGCCTTAATTACCGGACTAAATCGCATCCAATGCCTGTTTAAAGTCATCAACGACATCTTCAATATCTTCAATGCCTACGCTGAAGCGGATCATGTTGTCGCTGATGGCCATCCTGGAACGCTGTTCGGCACCCATCTCATAATAAATAGTATCCGCTACCGGGATCGCAAGGGTACGGGTGTCGCCAAGGTGCGTCGCATTAAGTACCAGTTTGAGCTTATTCAAAAAGGCAAAGCAGTCCAGTCCGGGTTTTAAGTCGACACTGAGAATACCGCCATAGTATTTAAATAACTGGCGTGAGAGCTGATGCTGGGGGTGATCAGACAGCCCCGGGTAGTAGACCTTGTCCACTTTGTCATGGCTGGCCAGAAAAGTGGCCAGTTTCAGTGCATTGTTACAGCATTTTTCCATGCGCAAACCCAGAGTTTCCATTCCCACAGAAATCAGGTGTGCCGAGTCGGGCGTCAGGCACCCTCCCATATCCCGCAGCCCCTTTTTCTTAATCTGAGTGATACCCCACATTTCCACAGGCTGTGATTTGAACGCCGGATTAATGTTGCTGAATTGCTGCCAGTCATACAGCCCGGTGTCAATTACTGCACCGCCGAGCACGTTGCCGTGACCGGCTATATATTTGGTAAGCGAACCCACCAACAGGGAAGCCTTCGCGGCTTTCGCATCAAACAGATAAGCCGGTGTCATAGTATTGTCCACCATATACACCAATTTATGCTGCTCACATAACGTGCCGATGGCCTGCAAATCAGCCACCTGAGTAACAGGGTTTGCAATGGTTTCCAGATACACGGCTTTGGTATTGTCCTGAATCGCTGCTTCCACTTGCTTAACATCGGTAACATCTACCAGCGACACGTCGATTCCCAGACCACGCAGCGTATTGGCAAAGCTGTTGGTGTTACCAAACAAAAACTGACTTAAAATAAGGTGGTCACCCTGACGCAACAAGGTAAGCAAGGTGGTGGTGATCGCCGCCATTCCGGTGGCAAAGGTCAGTGCCGCGACTCCCCCCTCCATTGCTGCAAGCATATTCTGCAGGGCATTGATGGACCCCGAGGACTGTCGGGAATATGCATGGCCGTTCTGACGCCCCTGGAATACATCCACCAGATCTTCAACCTGCTGATACTCAAACAGCACTGAGTTTGTTGTCGCCTGATGCACCGCTCCGTCTTCTGGCTTGTTAAGCAAACGGTCAGCATGTACCAGCCTGGTGGTAAAACCTTTAAAATCCAACGCAATCCCCTTAGTCAATCTTGTAATTATTACGATATGTTGCAGCACCTGAACACAGGGCCTGAAAGCAGCGCTCAGACCTTATCGGGATGCCGGGCAGTGACATCAGCATAAAATGCCCTGATCTTAGCCATTTCTGAGTCCGTATCATCGCCGATTTTCATCAAAGGCCCAAATCCGATAACTTTGCGCTTATAATCAAAATAAATAAGCAGCACGGGAACACCCGAGGCTTTGGCAATATGTAAGAAACCGGTTTTCCAGTGTCTCACCTTCTTACGGGTGCCTTCCGGAGCCACAGCCAGAATGGTGGGCTCAGCGGCAATCCGCTCGCTTACCTGTTGTACAACCCCGTGAGAAGCACTGCGATTCACAGCGATACCGCCCATACGCCGCATCCACCAGCCCAATGGCCCGACAAACAAACTATGTTTTCCTAAAAAAGAGACGTTCAGACGCAGCGCAAATACGGTAGCCAGGCCAATGACAAAATCCCAGTTAGAGGTATGCGGTGCCACACAGCCCACAAAACGGTTTAGATTGGGAAATTCTCCCTCCAGCTTCCATCCCATTAACCGCAGCACGGTAAAGCCCAGCCAACGGCTGAATCGGCCGCCTCTGCGTGGCACGTCAGGTCCCAGGGTCATAATGGCTCGTTTATTACTCATCAACACTGCCCGATAATATCACTCGGGCAAATGATCCGACATGCGCACTGGCTTGTCGAGCTTTAACCGCTCTTACCACGTGCCACGTGCGGGAGGCTGTCTGTGCAAAGAATCAATCAACTCAGAGCGAGCTAATTGTCTAATTGTATGGGTATAAGGCACAATAGGGGCCAATTTGTTGTTACGGTAAACTCATGCACTTATCTGTTGTACTTTCCAGAAGCCTGATTCTGTTTATCACCCTTCTGTGCACTGCCATTCCCTTGCAGTCTCAGGAAAATGCCAGAGAATTATTTGGCCACTATCAGTCGGCGTTGTTTCAGATCCGCATGATTGAAGTGGAATCCGGGAATAAGTCCTCCATCGGTTCTGGTTTTCAGGTCAGTGAAGACGGCCTGATGGTAACCAATTACCATGTTATTGCCGACAAAGTATTCTATCCGGAAAAATATCGTATCGAGTACCTTACCGCCAACGGCGAATCTGGTCTTTTAAGCTTGCAACACATTGATGTGGTGAACGATCTGGCCATGGTGCGTCGTGATACAGCAGGTTCGGATTTTTTACCTGTGGCTAAACATTTGCCCGCTCAGGGAGACGATATTTATTCTCTCGGCAACCCTCATGATCTGGGCATGATTGTTGTTCCCGGCACCTTCAACGGGCTGAAGAAAAACAGTTTTAATCAGAAAATTCATTTTACCGGCTCAATCAACCCCGGAATGAGTGGCGGGCCCACGGTAGATGCGTTGGGCCAGGTGGTGGGCGTGAATGTGGCCACTGCCGGTAATCAGATTGGCTTTTTAGTGCCACTTAATAAACTTACACAATTATTATCCCGCGCTGAAGAACCCGCTCTTGAAGATTTTATGGCGGAAATTGAACAACAGTTGCTGGCTAACCAGAAACGCTTGCTTGAACCTTTCACTGATTCCCCCTGGCCTCTGACGGCACTTGGCAGGGCTGATGTGGCAGGAGAAGTCGTTGATTTCCTGCCGTGCTGGGGCAATTCTAATGCCAATGACAAAGAGGCCCGCTACCTTACTGCACAAAAACGCTGTCGGCTGGATGAGGAAATATACCTGAATAACAAATTGCGCACCGGCAGCCTTGAGCTTGAGTATGAATGGATAAGCTCTGACAAACTCTCTGACAGCGCATTTTATAATCTCTATGAACAGAGCCTGCAATCGGCAGGGCCCGGCAACAATACCGCTAAAGAATTCAGCACCAATTATCAGTGTGAACAACAGCGGGTACACAATCAGCATGGTATGAAGGTACGATTTTTGTTCTGTATTCGCGCCTATAAGGATTTTGACCAGCTCTATGATGTGCTGATGCTTGGAGCCAGTTATGACCAGAAAAACCAGGGACTGCTAAGCCATTTCACCCTCGCTGGCGTATCACGCCCCCTTAGTCTGGCCTTTAGCAAACGCTTTATGGAGACACTGGCATGGCAATAGTGATTGAGAAACTTTCTGCCAATAACAAACAGGTAAAACATTATCAGTTTGACCATGACACTGTCAGTATTGGCCGCGGCTATGAAAATCATATTCGCCTTACCGACCCTTATGTGTGTGCTGAACATGCACTGATTAAGCAGGATCCAGATAGCCATAAGATTGAAGTGGTCGATCTGGGGTCGATTAACGGGCTCAGTGTTAATGGCAGAAAATGTGACAAAGCGGCTGTTAGCAAGAACGATATCGTAACCCTGGGTAAAACACGACTGCGGCTGTTTAACAGTAACAATACTGTGCCTCCGGCAATTAAACTCAGCGCTATCGAAACCAGGCTGGATATCCTGACCCATTGGCGCTTTGCCCTGTTTATGGGCTTTTTATATGCCACCGCGTTAGTGTTTGAAAGTTATCAGCATACCTTTACCGAGTTTGAAATTGGTAAAGCATTGCCAAGCCTGTTCACTGAATTTGTCATGCTGTCGGTCTGGCCATTGCTGTTCGCCTTGCTGTCGAGGTTACAAAAACAGGATGTACGACTCTCCAGTCTGTTCTCCGTTTTATGGCTGATTGCCCTGTTGAGTATGGGGCTGTCAAAGGTAAATCACTGGATTGATTTTAATTTTCCACAACTACCGGGCTGGCCGGTAATTGAACATCTCGGCCTGATGCTGATCTTTGCCTTATTGTTATGGCTTACCTTATTGCTTGCCTTTCATCAGTCGACCGCTAAGCGCAACCGCATCACGCTGGTCTGTTCGGGTATTTTACTGGTGGCGATTATAGGCTGGAACCAGCTTAAGCAAGGCGAATTTTCCCAGCGCCCGGGTTACACCTTCAGCCTGATGCATGAAGAGGCCGCAGTGGGCAACGGTATAGATACTGAAACCTATCTGAAACAATTGCAGGATCTCTACACTGAAGCAGACAAGCGCAGACAAAAACCCTGATGTGTATCCTGTTTATTGCCGTAAACAAAAACCCACACTACCCGCTGGTGATTGCGGCGAACCGGGATGAGTTTTTCGCCCGGCCGACAGCGCAATCAGGGTTTTGGCCGGATTCACCTGAGGTGCTGGCAGGCAAAGATCTTGAAGCCGGTGGAAGCTGGATGGGCGTAACAACCCATGGGCGCATAGCGGCACTGACCAATATTCGCGATCCAAAGCGAATGGTTGCAAATCGCAAAAGCCGCGGCAAGCTGGTACTGGATTATCTAAAACAGGCTGAGCATGCCGCGACTCCCAAAGGTTACCTGCAATGGCTGGAACAGTGCCGGGAAGCGTTCAACGGCTATAACCTGTTGTTTGGCCAATATCGGCCCGGTAGCGGTGTACAACTGAACGTTTATAATAACCACACAAACAGCCATACCACCCTGGATACCGGCATTTACGGCCTTTCCAACGCCGACATAAACAGCCCATGGCCTAAAACCAGCCGTGGTGTACAGGCATTGTCAGCTAATCTGGATAATATACAGCCTGAAGATGAACGACTGTTCAGCATTTTAAAAGATGCTCAGCAAGCTAATGATGCTGATTTGCCTGAAACAGGCATACCCAGAGAATGGGAGAAACAGCTGTCATCGATTTTTATTCGCGGTGAAGACTACGGAACCCGAAGCTCCACCCTGTTGCTGATGGACAATAAGGGCCATCTGCACTGGTCAGAACGTACCTTCAACAACCAGGGTGAAGCCACAAAAACCATTAGTTTTTCCAGCCACTTTGAGCGCTGACAACCCGCCCTGCGGGACGCTCTGAGGCTCGTATTTTAGGGCTACTTGGGTATAATACGCCCACTTACCGATCAACCTACCAGGCCTTAAGGTCAATTTTACAGAGGGATATCATGTTAGAAGTGCTTAAGCAGTTACCTGCTGATCCTATTCTTGGTTTATCTACCGCCTTTAAACAGGACACTAATCCTAAAAAAGTGGATTTAGGTGTAGGCGTATATAAGGATGAACAGGGCCGTACCCCTATTCTGAGTTCGGTTGCCAAGGCACAAAAGATCCTGCTGGCCAATGAAGAATCCAAAACCTATATCACCCCACAGGGCGTGCCAGGCTATATCAGTGGTATGCTGGAGTTGTTGTTAGGTAAAGGCCACAAAACCCTGATTGAAGAACGGGTGGCAGCGGTGCAGGCCCCGGGAGGCTGTGGCGCCTTGCGTATCCTCTCCGAACTGCTTAATCGCTGTAATGGTGAGCTCACCGTATGGGTTAGTGACCCTACCTGGGCTAACCATATTCCGCTGATTGGCAGTGCCGGGCTCAAGATCGAAACCTACCCCTATTTCGATAAAGATCAGGCCGGTATCCGCTTTGACGATATGGTTGCCTGCCTGGAAAAGGTCAACAAAGGTGATGTAGTACTACTGCATGGTTGCTGCCATAACCCTACCGGTGCCGACCTGACCAAAGAACAGTGGCACAAAGTGCTGGAACTGGCACAACAGCGTGAATTCCTGCCCTTTCTGGATATTGCCTATCAGGGATTTGGCGACGGAATCGAAGACGATGTCTACGGTTTACGTCTTTTAGCCGATAATTTACCAGAGTTAATCGTGGCAGCGTCGTGCTCAAAAAACTTTGGTCTGTACCGTGAACGTGTGGGCCTGGCGGCAATGGTCACCACCAACCGCAATGTTCGTGATGCAATTCAGACTCAGATCCAGTCCATTGCCCGTGGTATCTACTCTATGCCTCCGTCCTATGGCGGTGCACTGGTAGATATTATTCTTAACAGTGATGAACTGAAAAACGAATGGCTGGGTGAAGTATCAGACATGCGTGAACGGATGCAGACTCTGCGCCGCCTGCTGGTTAGCAAACTTAAAGATAAAGGGGCCAGTAAAGACTTTGAGTTTATCAACAGTCAAAAGGGCATGTTCTCATACCTTTGCATCAGCCCCGAGCAGGTGCAGCAGATGCGTAATGACTACTCCATTTATTTCGTTGACTCCAGCCGGGTGAATATCGCCGGCATCAGCACCTCGAATGTGGATTATATCGCCGACGCTCTGACCGCTATCCTCTGACCTGTTAAACAGTACTGCCAAAAGGCAGTACTGTATTCACTTCCACCCATAGCTTTTTGTCTGTATTTCCTTAATTGGTCATAAAACCTGACTACACTGATCTGTAAAAAGGTAAGAAGGACTAAAAAGGGGTCGTAGTTAATTTTCTATATTGATCATTAACAAGCACCCCAAACTCAAAGAAATTAACTACGACCCCTTTTTAGTCCGCCCCTTTTTCTTTATTTCCGGAGGTGTTGATGAAAACCCTTGTCGCCCAGTCATGGGAGCATTTACAGGAATTATTGTTTGATGGTTCCTGGAACCCGACTATTGCCCGCTACCGTTCGCCCTATGTATTTCGCGGGTTGCCTGACAGCCGCTTTGATTTAAAAACCTCTCTCGCGCGCCTTGGCGGCAACTATGCCCAACTGGAACGTCACCTGCTCAGAAACTTCCAGAAATACGGCCATGACAGCTTCGATACCAACCGTTCCATCTGGCACTGGCTTACCCTGGCACAGCACCATGGCCTGCCCACCCGCCTGCTCGACTGGACTTATTCACCTATGGTGGCAATGCATTTTGCGACCGCCGATATTGATCTCAGCTCTGAAGATGCGGTGATCTGGAAGGTAAATTATCACGACTCGTTTAAACAACTGCCGGTGGATATGGCCCGGCAACTGGAGAAAACCGGCGGCAATGTGTTTACGGTGGAACTGTTAACACAACTGGTAGGCGAGCTGGAGGTGTTTGACCAGCTGGGCCAGTCTGACTTTTTCCTGTTTTTCGAGCCGCCGTCACTGGATGGCCGCATTATCAATCAACACGCCCTGTTCTCTGTGGCATCCAATGCCGAATTTACGCTTCAGGATCTGATCGACCAGACCCGCACCGACGCTCAGCAACTGATTATTCCAGCCGATTTAAAATGGGAAATTCGTGATAAGCTCGACCAGTCCAATATTACCGAACGGGTATTGTTTCCAGGCCTGGAAGGCTTAAGCCAGTGGCTGAAACGCCACTATAGCCCGAGAGGCAGAGTATCACAGTCATAGTTCCGGCCATCACATTGCAAAAGGTATAACGTTCTGCCAGCCATCAAAAAATGTCCTTGGTTGGCTTCGATTCCAACCGAACAGAGTCTGTCGCCAGCCCACTGGCGATAACAGCTGAACAGCACGTGACTATAGGCGAGACGCTTTACCGGGAAATAGAAGCATTACATTCCATCTCTTAAGCGGTAAAGGTCCGAGTGCAATGTATTCCTCTCATAGCTAACAAATCCTCAGCCGTGATGCACTTCATCAATCAATTGCCGATGCACAATTACTGCCGTGCTCTTGGGGCGGATAGGCAGGCCTCTGCCTTCGAGGTGTGCGCGGGTAAACGCCGCACCGAACAGCAGGATCATCGAGGAATAATTCACCCAAAGCAGCAGCAATGCCAGAGAGCCAGCGGCGCCATAGGCCGATGCCGTGGCCGTATAAGCCAGGTAAATGGAAATAAGTGAACGGCCCACCGTGAACAGCACTGCGGTGATCAACGCACCGAGCATCACATCTCTCCAGGACAGCAGTACGTCAGGCAGGATCTTGAACATCGCCGCGAACAGCAACGTGATGACGAACAGTGACAGGAATAATTCCATGCCCACCATTGCCAGACCTGGAACCGGCAGCCATTCCTCCGCGAATACCATGACGCCGCGCAACGCCACAGACAACAACAAAGAAACCAACAGGATAAAACCGATAGCCAGGATGATAGTCAGTGACAGTAAGCGGCTCTTGATAAAGATCCACAAACTGTTTCTGGTAGGGCGCGGCGCAACATCCCAGATCTGATTGAGGGACTGCTGCATCTGCGCGAAAACCGTGGTGGCACCGACTATGGTGGCACCTATCCCGATCACCGCAGGCCAGATACCACTCTGGTCAATCTGTGAATTGATCACTGCTGTTTGCACCACACCTGCGGCTTCCGGACCGAGGGTTCCCTCAAGCTGCTCAAAAAGTTGCCCCTGTACCGCCCTCTCCCCGATCACCAGCCCCACCAGAGTGACAACCGCCACCAGAATCGGCGCAATAGAAAAAACCGTGAAAAATGCCAGTGCTGCGGCGTAAATAAAAGCCTGGCTGGCCAGCCAGTTCTGGCTTGCCGCACCCAAAATGCCGAGCCAGTGCCTGACCGGAGCGGGAAGTTTGTTGTAAATCCTGAAAAACATAGTCGAAGATTCCAAAGCCTTAGCGTCAATGCCGCTGTGTTAAAACCAGTATAGGTGTTATCCGATCTCTGCAGAAGACAATCAATTTCTGCCAATAGCCGTTCCGCAAAATGGGCGGACAGAACGGCTTACTCCCCTTTGACTGCACCAGTCATGCCACTACGATTTGTGGCATAGACAACATTTTACGCCGTGTGATTTTAAAGTCTTACCACCCCTTGCCCCCTTGATTTCAACCAGGCATCGACTGAGTTTGCTTGTTAGCCAAAAACTGCTGCAAACCTAGCATGTAGGCAGCAACACCAAACCAGCCCATTGTCGGAATGGCCCATATTCTCTGTATTAATCCATTTAACTCTGATGGAATAAACCCGGCATAAATCATCCAGAACATGAAAACGTGCAGTAGTGTTACTGCAACCGAAAAGTTTTCAAAGGTCTCTGATCTAATGGTGTTCTTAAACTCCAGGGCAAATGCCATCGGCACAATAATCATAAAAATGGATAAGTTATAAAGCAGATGCAGGGGGCTTTCCAATGTCCAGATCCCTGCGCTAATCATGCTTATACCCAGTAGTAAGGTGGACAGCATGGCAACCGAAAACCGGCCTGGGGAGGAAACTTGTATCCCTAAAGCAAAAAGACACATGGAAAGGCCAATCACAATATCTGCCACGCGATGAATATAGGCAAAAACCGGCGCTTCAAGCGCAACATGGCTGATACTTTTCGCAAAAAAATCAAAGCCTGGAATGACAACGCCCAACCCAATGTTAATAATCGAGAATATCCAGACCAAATGGCCTTGTTTGATTAATAAGCTATTTATCCCTTTCACTTGACTTCCTTTTTTCTGGCTAACGTTTCGCCTTATACAGGCGAGTGAAACGATGCCCGGCGCACGAAGTGCGCGAACTGAATGGCCTGGTTATGCGGCATTAAGGTCAACTTTTTGCACCTTGTCGAGCTTAACGTTTTTTTCCGCAACCCAGAGGTCATACATGTCTTGCATCGCGAGCCAGCTTTCAGGAGTCCGGCCCAACGCCTTGGAAAGACGCAGCGCCATTTCCGGGCTAATACCGCTCTGCTGCTTAAGCAGGCGGTTTAAGGTGGACGGAGATACATCCAACCGCCCCGCCAGATAACGGCAACTCAGGCCAAAAGGCTCCATATAGGTAGCCAGAATGAACTCGCCGGGGTGTGGGGGGTTATACATCTTCATTAGTGGTAATCCTCATAATCATGGGAATATTGTAGCGCATTGCGCAACGGGGTCAGCCTGCATACCGCCTTATTCAGCGGCTTGTTCGCTGAAATGCTTTTTATGGCTTCGTGTGCCAGGAAATGTCGATCTTTTTATGATGTGCGGCACAATCTCTGAGATAAAGGTTAATCAGGCTTTGATAAGGTACTCCGGTTTCTTCTGCCATCTCCTTAAAATATCCGACAACATCTTCGCTAAGCCTTATTGTTACTGGCTTTTTTAATTTAGAAGCATATGGATTCTTGCGTGATTTCATTGTTGAAAAATCATATTCATCTCTCATGACGCTCACCCCTCATAATATTTTCGCTCTTTACTGGTTGCTTTACGCGCAGAAATAATCCGAATAGTTTCGCCGTGCTCACGCTCACAGTGACACACTACCAGGACGCGGGCTTCATTACTCATTCCCAACATGAGGAAGCGGTCTTCGGAAGGAGACGAATTCTCATCATCAAAGAATTGGATAGCGAACTCATCGTAAAACACTGATTTCGCCTCATAAAACGAAACCCCATGCTTTGTGAGGTTTGAGTCAGCCTTGTTCTGATCCCACGCAAACTTAATCATACGTACACCGTATGTACATTCTGTCGAACTGTCAATCTTGGTAGGTCACAACGTTTAGATAACCGGAATCGTTCTATCCCCAACTTAACGTAAAACCTGTCGCTAACCAGATTTCCGGCTAATAATCATTGGCTTGAAACTACGGGAGCTATGGGGATCCGATTCCCTTCTGTGAGTTTACTATGCCCCAGCCTTGGCAGCAGTGCAATTCTATGGCGTGTGAAATGTCAGGCTTTTCAGTGACATCAGCGTTGTTCGCGCACAGTAACGTCTAATTCTGATAGTTCAATCCTTTGCTTCTCTTTATTGATACAATAATGCACCGTATTGGTGGCAACGGGGCGCTATGGTATATTCTGCGCCCTTTATTGGCGGTCTACAGATTCTTAAATGAGTGATTTCTCCCAGCGCTTTGGCGGTACTCAGCGACTTTATGGTCAGCAGCATACAGCTTGGCTGAAGCAGGCCCATTTCTGCATTATTGGCATTGGCGGTGTCGGCAGTTGGGTGGCCGAGGCGCTGGCGCGTACTGCCGTGGGTAAGCTGACGCTGATTGATCTGGATGATATCTGCACCACCAATGTTAACCGTCAGATCCATGCTTTAACCGACACTGTGGGCACGGATAAAACCGAGATAATGGCGCAGCGTATCGGGCTGATTAACCCCGAATGTGACGTCAATTGCATTGAGGATTTTGTTACCCCTGAAAATGTGCGCGAGTACCTGAGCGGATTTGATTATGTGATTGATGCCACCGATTCGGTGAAGGCCAAGGCGGCAATTATCGCCCATTGTAAGCGGCGTAAAATACCGGTGCTGACGGTTGGCGGTGCCGGTGGCCAGACGGATCCTACCCAGGTCGACATCGCCGATTTAAGTAAAACAAAGCAGGATCCGCTCGCTGCCAAAGTCCGCGGGCTATTGCGTCGCGATTATGGCTTTACCAGTAATCCCAAACGCCGTTTTGCGGTGGATTGTGTGTATTCCACCGAGCAGCTCCGTTATCCGCAGGCCGATGGCACGGTGTGCCAGACTAAGGACTTTGCCGATGGCGGCGTAAAACTGGATTGCAATTCAGGTTTTGGTGCCTCAGTGGCGGTTACCGGCACCTTTGGGTTTGTGGCCGCCGCCCGCGCTATGGAAAAATACCTGCAGCGCTGTGAGCGCAAACACCAGGCGGATTAAAAAGCTAAATAAACAATCACTGGTGGGTGGTGGAGTTATGATTGAAAACCCTCCACAGCAGGGATGCTGTGGCGGAGCGTCCAGGGAAGGATTTACCGCGTGTTTTCGATCATAACTTCACTTCCCGCCGATGGTCACGGATAAAACTTATATCTGATTCAGTATTGCCTGCATCACCTGGTGCAGGCCATTATTGCGAGACTGGCTTAAATGCCGTTCAAGGTTAATCTCTGCCAGATAGCGTTGCAGATCAAAGGCTTTTATCTGCTCAGGGGTTTTTCCTGCCAGCGCTTCACAGATAAGGGCTAACAGCCCGCGCACAATCTTACTCGGCGAAAAGGCCCGCAACGTTATCTGCTGTTGAGCTGTTGTCATCTGCAGCCATACCTGGCTTTCACAGCCCTGCACTTCGTACTGCGTTGTGCGCAGGCTTTCGGGCAATATGGGCAGCTGTTTACCGGCCAGCATCAGTGCCCTTAACTGGTTGTCCCAGCCTCTGGCTTGTTGTACTGATAAGGCCACCGGGCCGGGTTGGAAGATATCACCCATAAATTAAAACTCAGCGGGACTGTTCTTCGGCAATGGCCTGTTGCATTTCATCGATTTTTACCACGATGGCGTCTTCTTCGCGTACCACCGGGAACAGCATCAGCATCACCTCATCGGGTTGCCACTGGCTGAAGAGAGTATTCTGCAGCTCGTCAAGGCTGATGGCTGTGGCTTTCGCCCCCGGGAAATGCACATCGGCCCAATGTTGCGCCGTTTGCTGGTCAGGGAACAGCGGCGTACAGGCATCCCCCTCGGCGCTGAGCATGGCCCATACGGCTTTTTGTGACAGGCCCCAGAGCTGGCCCTGGCTGAGCAGCGTGGTAAAGGTATATTCGGCGCGCTGTTCGGCGTCCATGGCAATAAGATCAGAAAAAGTTTGGGTCATAACCGGCTCTTATATTTTAACTTTCGTTAGTGTTAGGCGCTTTAACGGGCAAAGCCTGCTGCTTACCTTTACCTACAGCAGTTAACATCGAGCCCACCATCACCATGGCTGCACCGATATAAGCCCAGTGATCCAGGTCGCTGGGAACAAAATGCTGTGGCCAGATTCGTACTGCCCCTTCCATACTTAAAAAGGTAAACAGCGGAGCCAGCGCAATCACTGCACTGACTTTAGATGCATGCCATACATGCAGGGCCTCGGTAAACGCCCCATAGCCCACTACCGTATTGGCACAGCAGAACATCAGCGCCCAGAACTGTAATGTGCTCATATCCGTTATCAGCGCAATTTCTGAAAAAGGCAGTAATACCAGGCAACCAGCGCAATAGAGGATCAGAGTAAGTTGTTTGGCCGTAATGGCCCTGAGCAACACCTTTTGTGATAGTGCGTATACCGCCCAGGTCACTGCCGCCACAATGATAAACAGCACGCCCTGAGTATATATTCCCAATGAACTGAACAGCAGTGGTAAACGCTCGTTAAAGAAAAGCAACAGACCACTTAAAAGAGTTAACGCACCGAAGGTTTCCAGGCGGTTAAAACGCTCTTTATACAGCAGTATTCCGCCCAGCATCAGCAAAAATGGCGCCAGTTGAATCAGCACCTGTGCCGTTTCGGGGTTGAGGTAATCCACGCCCTGCAAATAGAGTACATAATTGGCAATCAGGCCCGCTGCGGCTATAAACAACAACAGGTTATTGCTGCGACTGATGGAGCGCATGGGGGGCAGTGCCTTGGTCTTGTAGAGCATCATCCCCACAAACACCGCCGCCAGGGTAAAACGAAACCAGGTGATGGTAATGGCATCCATCACCTGCAAACTGAGCTTAAGAAAAACCGGCAGCATGCCCCACAACAACGCGGTAAGCAGAGAAAGGCCAAAGCCATACCAATGTCTGACAGCAACGTTATGCATAATAAGGGCCTGTTTACCTTTTATATTCGTCTCTGTTGAGAGCAAAAAATACTTCAATCAAGGCGCGAGCGGTGTGGTTTAGTCATCTAAACAAGCCGTGATTAACGCACAGTGAAGCTTTTTTTGCCTCAACCCGAAGGGCTGGGGCCCTACTGTTTGTTTTTGATCTGGTGTTTTCTGACTGCCCGGCGCATGCGCGAAATCTGCACATGGTCCAGTTGCTTCTTGTCATCCACTTTCAGCAGAGTTTCGGTTTCAGGGGCCAGGTGTGCCAGTTTGCGCAGGCCGTTTACCACTTTAAGTTCCAGCTCAACCCAGCCGCCCTGCGGCAGGCGTTTTTGCAGCTCTACATCGCCATAGCGTACACGGATCAGGCGGCTTACGGTTACCTCCTGAGACTCCCACATGCGTCTGACTTCACGGTTACGCCCTTCTGAAAGGGTCACATTAAACCAGTGGTTCATGCTCTCTTCGTCGCCGGGGTGGCGACGTATACTGGTAAATTTAGCTTCACCGTCTTCGAGTTTTACACCGGCTTTAAGGCGTTTGAGCATAGCATCATCAACTTTGCCATACACCCGCACCGCGTATTCGCGTTCCACTTCTTTACTGGGGTGCATCAGGCCGTTAGCCAGTTCACCGTCATTGGTGAACAACAACAGACCACTGGTATTGATATCCAGCCGGCCAACGGCAATCCAGCGACCATTCTTTATGCGTGGCAGGCGATCAAAAACCGTGGCCCGACCTTCAGGATCTTTTCTGCTGCACAACTCCCCTTCCGGTTTGTTATACATCAGCACGCGACACACTGTTTTCTGATTCTGTGGACCAAGTGGATTGCCATCCACCCGGATTTTATCTTCCGGCTCCACCCGCAGGCCCAGCCCGGCCACTTTACCGTTTACCGAAATCCGGCCGTCACTGATCCATTTTTCCATCTCCCGACGGGAACCGATACCGGCATTCGCCAGTACCTTCTGTAATTTATCGCTCACCTGCGCTCCACTCTATGCGGCCAGAGGACTGCTATGCAGCCACTGGCATAAAATTCACTGAATAACGGGCGCTATTGTACGTGCAGGACGAAGCTAATACCAATAAATGCGCAGAACAGTCAAAGGGGTAAGTCCTTATCCCTCTTCGGCCCTGTACATCGGCGAGAAATAGCTGTTCAGATCCGATGCAAACATGTCGCTGGATGCCCGATAACGACACTCGGGCATGACAGACAGTCATTCCCGCGCGCTGTTGGCGGGAATCCAGTGGCTTCACTCTCGCAGAGGCGCAAAGACGCAGAGAATTAAAGCCGTTAACTCCTTATCCCTCTGCGACCCTGCGTCTCTGCGAGAAATAGCGGTTCAGCAGCGTAGCCTGTATATGGACTCCTCTTGGAATGCAAGAGCACATTCCTGCTTTCTTTGGTGGTTAAATCCTACTGACTCGCTTAGGTAGAGCACCATAGCTAAACGGTTCACTGCACATTGGGTTAGCGTACGTATATTCGGTCTTGCTATGGGGAGCTACCCCTGACCTTTACGGCGTGTTCGCCGTGTCAGTCAAACCCCTTATCGGATGCGTGGCATTATGATTGCCTTCAGGCTACTCAGGTTGTGTTCGACTGGCTAAAAGTGCGGTTGCCGTTTATCTGTGTTGCTAACTACCCTGATTGGTCATGGTTTAATTAACGGGCTGATGGATTAGGCCGCCAGGGCGACAGGTGGGCGATAATCCTGCCCGGTTTTCAGCATGGCCAGCGCCATTCTGATTAGCTTGTTGGCGACAGCCACCACTGTCGTATTAAAACTCTTGGTTTTCAGTAAGTTTTGTATCCAGAGACTTAATGGGTCGGTTTTATCCCTGGCTCGCGAGACCACTGAACGAGCGCCATTAATCGCCATGCTACGAACGTAGGCATCCCCCCGGCGGGTGATTTTACCCTCCGTGACTTTGCCACCGCTACCAGAATGGGCTGGCACCATGCCCAAGCTGGCACTGGCATCGCGGCCGCGCTGAAATGCATCGCCTAACCCCAGCTTGGCATAAGCGATACCCGCGGTTTTTATCTTGCGCTTGGCCCTGACGATGCGCTGCGCCACTGTCTCAGCCGGCACCAGCAAACCCGAGGACAATTGCTCAGTCGTCAGTCCGCACACTTCCCGCAACGTCAGTGCCAGTTGGGCATCACGACTCAGGCCCGGATGACAACAGGTAAAAATCAGGCGCAGCATGTCATCGGCCACAGCATTTTCATCAAGCTCCTGCTCATAAGTATGCTCAGGTTGACGTTTGGCATAATCCTTGGCGTACTGACGGCGGCGAATGGCGTCTATGCCCTTATTACGACCTGCCCGAATAAGCCAGGCCTTGGGATTATCCGGCGTTCCTTGCTCCGGCCACTGTTGCATAGTCGCGGCAAAGGCTTCTTGCATGGCCTCTTCAGCCAGTTGAAAATCTCCCAGAAGACGGATCAGGGTGGCCATCACATGACGGGAATGTTGTCTGTAGAGTTGGTTCAGGTATTGATTAAATGACTGCTGCACTCCTGTGCCCCCGGTTATACATTTTTCAGACGTCAATACTCAGTCGAATCATTGCATCCAGATTCGACTTCACAGTGGTTCTGAATGCACAACCGCCATTAATCCCTCATCGCCTGGCGTACTCTGATAATGTCCTGCTCATGGGTCAGTGCATGTTCTGAGCGTTTCAATGCCAGTGCAGCATACTTAACAGCGGCTTCACGGCTGGCGGTATCTTTTGATTTTGACAATGCCCGCAAGGCTTTTTGCAGCCGTATTGATACCTCCACGTTTGCGGCACCGTCACGGGCGATGGGCGTAAAAGCATCATCAAACATATCATCCACCGAGATCGGCGGTACTTCAATGCGATCGTACCTGATTTCGGCAACCTGATTCTTACCCTCTGATGATTCCGGCTTAATCTCAGTTTTCCCCCATAGCACAAACAGGCGCACCATACGGCCAATAATATCAATACCCGTGCCGGGATCGTTAACTGCCGGTGACAGGGCGCGGCTCGCGATCTCGGCAAGCACTACCAGCGCAAAGCGCGGATCATCCTCAAAGGTTCTCGACTTACCCAGCATAAAAGCCCGGCAAAGCTGTTCCCTTTGCTGCTTATCCGGTTGCTCGCCAGGGCCACTGATCCAGGCAAGCGGCCGATCAGGGGTAACAAAAGTGCCGGGCAGTACCGCCAGCCGGATCCCGATTTGCCAGTCTTCGGCGCATTGCTGCAATCTGGCCATATCGATATGCTGCACATAGCCCACTTGATCACAATAAAGCGGGCTGCCCTTTTCAGTTTTATCGGTGGCAGGCACTCCCCCTAAATCAGGTGCCCGGCGGCGACGGCACAAGGCCTGGGTGGCAATATCTTCCACCGAGTCTATGGTGGTGCCGACCCGACCCAGACGGGCTATCCGGTCAACCCAGCGTACAAAGGTCAGGATCACTATGGCGAACACCAGCACGGTCAACACCAGCAATGTAAACAGCCCGGCGTCCTCATAGAAATCATTTTCAATCGCGGTCAGGGCCACAATACTGAAAATGAACGCACCGATAAAAGTCGATAAGGCATTTTGCGATAGATCATCTGCAATAACCAGTTTTACGGCTCTGGGAGTCGCAGTGCTGCTTGCAGATGCATAGGCGGAAACCATCGACGCTACTGCCAGGGTGGCAATCACCATCATGCTCGACGACATCACGGATAACAAACGGGATACAGATTCAAAGGTCACTTCTGGCACCCACTCTGCCAGGCTTGTTCCTTCTGCCAGCTTAGCCAGAAAAGCCACTAATACAGACAGGACAGAAATGACCAGAGGCTTGAGCCAAAGCTGTTTACTCAATTGCTGTAGTAAAAACCTGATTTTGTCCGCGGATATAAAAGGCATACTGCTCTCCTGCAATGACCTCAGATGGTAGCATTACCCTTTTTAAAGGGTGCCGGGTGCCCGATAAGTACACTCGGGCACGACCGGCGGTCATTCCCGCGTGCTGTTGGCGGGAATCCAGTGCCTTTACTCTCGCGGGGGGCAAAGACGCAGAGAATTAAAGGCACGAAAGTTCCAACAACCAAGGCTAACACCAGACTATCGGGCTAATGTAATAAATCCATGTCAGATTGATCATCATCCGGCTGCACCTTACCCCTGACGGCCTCATCAGCATCTGCCACAGGCTGTGCAGCTTCAGCATTTTGGTCTTTCTGCTGGTCAAACAATCCCGCAGACGGCAACTGGTCAAGGCTGCTCAGGGCAAAGTAATCCAGAAAGGCTTTGGTGGTCGCATACAGCGCCGGTCTCCCGGGTACTTCTTTGTGACCAATAATCTTGATCCAGTCCCGCTCACTCAGAGTTTTAATAATATTGGAGCTGACCGACACACCGCGAATATCTTCAATCTCGCCCCGGGTAATGGGCTGGCGATAGGCTATCAGCGCCAGAGTCTCAAGCATGGCGCGGGAATAACGGGGTGACTGTTCCTGCCAGAGTTTGCTTAACCAGGGAGAAAGACTGTCCATGGACACAAAACGGTATCCGGTGGCCAGCTTGATCAATTGTACGCCTCGTGGCCGGTAATCCAGCACCAGTTCATCCAGAATCTTCTCCAGTTGCCTGTTACTGACATTGAGATCCTGCAATACACTGTCCTGCAGCTTCTGGGCGCTAAGAGGCTGGTCGGCCACAAAGATAGCCGCCTCCAGGAGCTGCTTTAACTGCGTATCAGAGATTTTCACTGCTTACTCCCTCCTGATAGATATCCGCATCGCCTCTGGCCTGCACATGAATATCACCGTAAGCCTCTGTTTGTACCAGGTCGACCAGAGATTCTTTAACCAGCTCCAGTATGGCCAGAAAACTGACGACGACGCCGGCTTTGCCCTCTTTGGGCTCAAACAACTGATAAAAGGACACAAAGCGGGCTTCGCGCAAACGTTGCAGGATATCGCTCATACGCTGACGGGTAGACAGCGTCTCCGGGCGAATATGATGGTGCTCAAAGGCCGATGCCCGTTTTATCACTTCCTGCAGGCTGAAAGCCAGTTCCTGCAAGGTGACTTTAGGAAGGATAATGCTCGGCTGGCAGTTGTCCGCAGCATTGGCCGTACCGATAAAGAGCTCGCGCTCCTGACGGGGAATATTGTCGAGCTCATGAGCCGCTTGTTTGATCTTTTCGTATTCCCTGAGCCGCCGAATCAACTCGGCGCGGGGATCTTCCTCGTCATCATCGGCTTCCTGGCGCCTTGGCAACAGCACCCTGGATTTAATTTCCGCCAGAATTGCTGCCATCAGCAGATACTCTCCGGCCAGTTCCAGTTTAACTTCCTGCATCAGATCCACGTATTCCATGTACTGGCGGGTGATCTGCAGAATGGGCAAGGTAGCAATATCGAATTTCTGTTTGCGGATCAGGTAAAGCAGTAAATCCAGCGGCCCCTCAAAAGACTCAAGAATTACCTCCAGCGCATCGGGAGGAATATACAGATCTTCAGGCTTTTCAATCAGTGCCTGACCATTAACAAAGGCCAGTGGCAGCGGCTGCTGCACCGGCTCTTTGGGTGGGGCTGAAGGCGGCAGTTGTTCAGACAAAGGCGGAAATATCCCCCTCACCTTCGCGCAGGATCACACATTCCCCCTCTGACATATCCAGCACTGTGGTGGGATGCTCACCGATATAGCCACCATCGATAATCAAATCCACACGTTTTTCCAGATTATCGCGGATCACTTCCGGATCAGACTCGGCCATGCTGTTACCGGGCAGAATCAGTGAGGTAGACATAATGGGTGAATCCAGCTCTTCGAGTATGGCCAACGCGATATTATTGTTTGGCACCCGGATACCAATAGTCTTACGCTTGGGATTCTGCAACCGCTTGGGTACTTCTTTGGTGGCCTTGAGAATAAAGGTATAAGGCCCGGGGGTGTTATTCTTTATCTGCCGAAAGGCCTGATTATCCACCTTGGCATACAAGGACAACTCCGACATATCCCGGCACATCAGGGTGAAGTTGTGATCTTTGCCGATGTCCCGAATACCACAAATTTGTTCCAACGCATTCTTGTTATCCACCAGGCAACCGATGGCATACCCCGAGTCTGTAGGATAGACCACCACACCGCCATTTCTGAACACCTCACAGGCCTGTTTGATCAGTCTGGGTTGCGGGTTATCGGGGTGAATTTGAAAAAACTGACTCATATACTCATCCATCTTATTCTTATTTATAGCACTCAGGCCAGATTCCAGTGTTGCCATATTGGCACAAGGTCATCGGCAAGAGAAAGGTTTTTACCTAATTCGGTCCAGCGGCCGGGAAAATGAAAATCCGATCCTACTGACGCTCTCAGGCCATAATCTTTGGCGTATTCACCAAGCAACTTTCGGGTATCGGCGGCCAGTTGAGGATGACTTACCTCCATCCCCTGCCCGCCGGCCTCGGTAAAATCGTTGAGTAATCTTTTCAGCCATTTGGTAGTAATATCGTAACGTGCAGGGTGAGCCAGCACCGCCTCTCCGCCCGCCTCTTTGATCCACTCGACGGCCTCACTGATTTCTGGCCAGGCCGGTGTGACAAAAGCCCGCTTGCCTTTACCCAGATAACGCTTAAAGGCCTGCTCAAAGTCTTTTACTGCATTGCGCTTTACCAGCACCCTGGCAAAGTGAGAACGGGTCAGCTGGCCAGGCCCGGCCAGCGTTTTAGCCTGCTGGTAAACATCCTCAATCCCCGCTTTGGCGAGTTTCTCAGCCATTTGTCGGGCTCTTAGTTCCCGCCTCTCTCCCTGTTGAGCCACCCGTTGCTGGAACACTGCATTTTGATAATCCACATTCAGTCCAAGAATATGAATATCAAAACCATGCCAGCGAGTAGAAAACTCAATCCCCGGGATAATACGCATTGAACGCTTTTGCTCAGCCTGATAAGCCAGTGCCTCAGGCAACGCTGCGGTGGTGTCGTGGTCGGTAATGGCTAATACATCCACCTGCATATTATGAGCACGATCGATCAACTCTTTGGGCGAAAGCGCTCCGTCCGAGTAATATGTATGGCTGTGTAAATCAATTTTCATCTTTTTAAGCCCAAAGCTATTGACAGCGACGTGAAATGCAGGCTGAATATTGTATCAAAATACGGGCGACAAATTGTCAGCCAATTTACGCTAAATTGAAAAAAAAACAGATTAGAGAGTGCAAATGCAAAACTTCACAAATACCCTGACTAACTGGTGGTGGCACATCCCGATATAGTGGGCTTGTGTGTATTTGTGTTTGCAGCAAATTCAGAAAAGGCCCGCTTATGCGGGCCTTTTACGTTTCAGCCCATAAAAAACGTTTTCCTGGCTAACCCCTTAGCAAAACACAGGTTAGTCCGGCTACAAAGTCAAAAACAGAAATAGTTATAACAGCACAACAAGAGTGGAATATGAGCCTAGCTGAGTTAAGTGACCAACCGGGTAAAGTGGAAACCCTGATCCACCCCAGTACCTATCAGGCCGATCCGTTGGATCTGTATCAGCGTCTTTGCCACAACAAGGCGAACAGTCTGTTGCTGGAATCGGCGGAAATTGACAGTAAAGACAACCTGAAAAGTTTAATTCTGGTCGATGCCGCAGTCAGGCTGGAATGCCGTAACCACCAGGTTCGCTGTGAGGCGTTAAGTGATAACGGCCGGGCAATATTGCCACTGCTGGCAGAGCACTGCCCCGCAGATAAGCAGCGCACTTCAGACAATACACTGGTACTGAACTTTAATGCCCCCGATGCGGCACTGGATGAAGACAGTCGCCTGAAGGCACATTCGGTATTTGATGCACTACGCACCCTGATAAAACAAATCACTCCGCTGCGTGATCACCCTCATGCAGTGTTCCTTGGCGGCGCCTTTGCCTACGATATGCTCGGTGGATTTGAAGCGCTGCCCGATGTCAGTGAAGGCGCCAACTATTGCCCCGATTTTGTTTTTTATCTGGCAGAGACCCTGATCCTGATTGACCATCAGCATCGCACCACGGATATCATTGGCAGTGTGTTTTCCGGCGAAAAAGTAGCACAGAGTTATTTTTCAGTCAGTCAGCGCCTTGAAGCCCTGAACAAAGAACTCCAGAGTCACAAGCGCTACCAGCAATATCCGTTGCGCACGGTCACTGCACAGCAATTGCGTGTTGATAAAAGTGATGATGTTTATCAGCAACATGTGCTGGATCTGAAAGAACATGTTCTCGCCGGGGATATATTTCAGGTTGTTCCTTCGCGCACCTTCAGCCTGCCCTGCCCTGACCCGCATCTGGCTTACGCCAGACTCAAACAGCAAAATCCGAGCCCCTATATGTTCTTCCTTCAGGACCAGCAATTTTGCATGTTTGGCGCATCTCCGGAGTCGGCACTCAAGTACAGCCATCAGGACAATCAGGTGGAAGTCTATCCCATAGCCGGTACACGTCCCCGTGGTCGCAATCCGGATGGCAGCCTTAACCGGGATCTCGACAGTCGTATCGAACTGGATCTTCGCGAGGATGCGAAAGAAAAGGCTGAGCACCTGATGTTGGTAGATCTGGCCCGCAACGATATCGCCAGAGTGTCTAAGCCAGGAAGTCGTTATGTCAAGGATCTGCTCAAGGTAGACAGATACTCCCAGGTTATGCATCTGGTCTCACGGGTCGTGGGTCAGTTACGGGATGACCTCGACGCCCTGCACGCCTATCAGGCCTGCATGAATATGGGCACCTTAGTCGGTGCACCCAAAGTGATGGCCGCCAGACTGATACGCGAAGTAGAGAAGCACCGGCGCGGCAGTTATGGCGGTGCAGTGGGTTATATTAACGGCCAGGGCGACATGGATACCTGCATTGTAATTCGATCGGCGTTCGTCAGCGAAGGTGTAGCCCATATTCAGGCCGGTGCCGGCGTAGTACATGATTCCGATCCGGTGGCGGAAGCGAATGAAACCCGCAGCAAAGCCCAGGCGGTGATCCGTGCCATCCTCGATGCCCACCAAACTGATGTGGCACAGGAGTCGCAGCAATGAACCTGCAACGTAACAACAAACCGCATATTTTTCTGATCGATAATTTTGATTCATTTACCTACAATCTGGTGGATGAGATGCGCTGTCTGGGCTTTACACTGACGGTATATCGCAACAGTCAGCATGCTGAGTTCATTCTCCAGAAAATGCAGCAATGCACTGACCCGGTTATTCTGATGCTCTCTCCCGGCCCTGGTGCGCCGGCTGATGCCGGTTGTGTACCGGCGTTGTTAAAACTGGTGCAGGGTAAGTTTCCGGTACTTGGGATTTGTCTGGGGCATCAGGCCATTGTGGAACACTATGGTGGTAAAGTAGGCCGGGCCAACCAGGTGGTGCATGGAAAAGCCTCAGCCATCGACCATCAGGGAAAGCATATGTTTGCTGACCTGCCTCAACCTCTGCCTGTAGCCCGTTACCACTCACTGGTAGCGACACATGTGCCAGAGCAACTTGAAGTGCTGGCAGAATTCGCAGATATGGCCATGGCGCTGTATCACCCTGAAGATAAAATGCTGGGCTTTCAGTTTCATCCTGAATCTATTCTTACCGCTTTGGGCAGCACCTTATTAGCCCAGAGTATCAATTATCTTGGAGACGCCTGATGCAACCTTTACTGGAACAGCTCTACGCCCAAAAAGCCCTGACACAGGAACAAACCCGAGAGTTTTTTGCGCAGGTCATTGCCGGCAATATGGACCCCATAATACTGGCCTCGGCATTAACCGCGCTGAAGATGCGCGGTGAAACGCCAGCAGAAATCGCCGGTGCTGCCAGTGCGCTGGTCGATCAGGCTAAACACTTTCCAAGACCTGATTATGATTTTGCAGACATTGTCGGTACCGGTGGTGATGGGTTTAATACCCTGAACATATCCTCCGCCAGTGCCATTGTCGCGGCCAGTTGTGGCGCTAAAGTCGCCAAACATGGTAACCGAAGTGTCTCGAGCAAATCCGGCTCAGCGGATCTGTTCCGCGAATTTGGTCTGGATCTGGCGATGAGCCCGGATACCGCCAGTGTCTGTCTGGATAAAACCGGGTTGTGTTTTTTATTCGCCCCTGAGTACCATGCCGGGATACGACATGCCATGCCGGTGCGAACCGCGTTAAAAACCCGCACTCTGTTTAATTTGCTCGGTCCGTTAGCCAACCCTGCCCGGCCAACTCATATTTTACTGGGGGTGTATTTGCCGGAACTGGTCAGGCCGATGGCTGAGACCCTGCAACTTCTGGGCTATCAACATGCCCTTGTGGTGCATGGTAGTGGCCTGGATGAGCTGGCGTTACACGGCCCGACTAAGGTTGCAGAACTGGAGCAAAATACGATCCGCGAGTATCAGCTGACTCCGGCAGATTTTAATCTTCCTGAACAGCCAATCAGTGCGATTAAGGGCGGCGATCCAGCCGAGAATAAACAGGTAATTGAAACGCTGTTAGCCGGCAATGGCCAGGACGCCCATCGCCAGGCAGTGGCGATCAATAGCGGCGCATTGTTGAAACTGCTGGGGCTGGCGGATAGCTACCAGCAAGGTGCTGAAATGGCCATGGACAAACTTAACAGTGATAAGCCTCTGGCACTCATAGAGCGCACTGCAGGATTGTCCCGGTCTTTACCCGAACACGTGTGAAAAGAGAACTGATAATGGAAAACGTGCTGCAAAAAATTGTTGCCGATAAAAAACAAGAGATCGAAGCCCTGAAGCAAGCCCTGCCTCTCGGGCAGTTTATTGATGATCTCAGGCCTTCAGATAAAAGCCTTTATGATTCACTCAGTCAGCCTCAGGCCGGTTATATTTTTGAATGTAAAAAAGCCTCCCCCTCGAAAGGGCTTATTCGTGAACATTTTGATCTGGATGAGATCCTCAGTGCGTATGCACCTTTTGCCAGCGCCATTTCAGTACTGACAGATGAAAAATACTTTCAGGGAAATTATGAATACCTGCGTTATGTAACTGACAGGGTCAGCCAGCCGGTACTGAATAAAGATTTTTTTATTGACCCCTATCAGGTCTATCTGGCCCGGTATTATAACGCCGACGCCATATTACTGATGCTCTCGGTACTGGATGACCAGCAATATACGCAGTTGGCGGAGTTGGCCGATAAGTATCAGTTGGATGTACTCACCGAAGTCAGTAACGAGGAGGAAGTGCAGCGGGCGAATAAACTGGGAGCCAGAATAATCGGTATAAACAACCGCAATCTGCGTGATCTGAGCACTGATCTTTCTACCACCGCCAGACTCGCACCCATGCTTAATGACAATGCCCTGGTCATTTCCGAATCTGGCATTTATACCCATCAGGATGTGTTGAAGCTGGCACCCTTTGCCGATGGTTTCTTGGTAGGCAGTGCGCTGATGGCGCAGGAAAATTTGCTCCAGGCGGTAAAAAATCTGGTCTATGGGAAGGTGAAAATTTGCGGCATAACTACGGTTGAAGATGCCGATATAGTAAAAGCATCGGGAGCCTGTTATGCCGGGTTAATATTTGCAGAAAAATCTCCCCGTGCCATCTCCGCTGAGCAGGCCGGAAATATCGTCGGCTATGTTCCCTTTAACTATGTAGGGGTTTTCGTTGACGAACAGGTAAAGGATGTCGCTGATATAGCGCGGGCGTTAGATCTGGCAGCTGTACAACTGCATGGTCAGGAAGATCTCAGTTATATACAGGCGCTCAGAGAGCTGTTGCCACCAGAGTGTGACATTTTCAAAGCCTGTGGCGTAACAGACAGTTTACCAGAAACAAACAATCCACTGGTGAACCGCTATCTGCTCGATTGCCAGGTGGGTAACCAGTTTGGCGGTACCGGCAAGCGTTTTAACTGGGCACTTCTGGACAATATTGAAGATAAATCCGGATTGATTCTGGCCGGAGGTCTGAGCGCAGAGAACATTAACAAAGCCGCCGAAACCGGTGTCGGCATGCTGGATGTTAATTCTGGTGTAGAAAGCGCCCCCGGGCATAAAGACGCGACTAAAATCACCCAATTATTCAAGCAATTAAGAGACTACTGATGACAGAACATTTAGACAGTAAATTTGGCCAGTACGGTGGTATGTATGTGCCCGAACTGCTTATTCCGGCACTGGATCAGTTAGAACAGGCATTTGTGGATGCACAACAGGATGCTGAATTTCAACAGGAGTTTATGGCACTGCTAAAAGATTATGCCGGACGACCCACGTCACTCACTCTGACCCGTAATCTGGTGAGTAACCCTAAAGTAAAGCTCTATCTGAAAAGAGAAGATTTACTTCACGGTGGTGCACACAAAACAAATCAGGTGCTGGGCCAGGCGCTTTTAACCAAACGCATGGGTAAAAAGGAAGTGATTGCCGAAACGGGTGCGGGTCAACATGGTGTGGCAACCGCCCTGGCGTGTGCTTTGCTCGGTTTAAAGGCGCGTATTTATATGGGCGCAAAAGATGTTGAACGTCAGGCTCCCAATGTATTTCGTATGCGGCTTATGGGCGCTGAGGTGATTCCGGTAGAAGCGGGATCCGGTACCCTTAAAGACGCCGTTAATGAGGCCATGAGAGACTGGTCAGCCACCTATGACAAAGCGCATTACCTGCTCGGCACCGCGGCTGGACCTCATCCGTTTCCCACCATAGTGCGCGAATTTCACCGCATGATCGGCGAAGAAGTGCGTGAACAGATACTCGATAAAGAGGGGCGCCTGCCCGATGCCATTGTCGCCTGTGTTGGCGGAGGCTCTAATGCCATTGGTATTTTTGCTGATTTTATTGACGAAGCCGATGTGAAATTAATTGGTGTCGAACCCGCCGGAAAGGGTCTGCATACCCATGAACACGGGGCTGCCATTGCCAATGGCACCAAGGGGATATTACACGGCGCTTTCAGCTATATCATGCAGACCAGTGAGGGCCAGATAGAGGAATCCTATTCTGTTTCTGCGGGGCTCGACTACCCCGGAGTGGGTCCTCAGCATGCTTATCTGAACGATATTGGCCGCGCTCAGTACGCTTCGGTCACCGATGAAGAGGCGCTGAATGCCTTTCAGCTGCTCGCCAGAAAAGAGGGCATAATTCCGGCACTGGAGTCGTCACATGCCCTTGCGTACGCTCTGAATATGGCGGATGAAGCGGAGGAAGAAACCCTTATCGTTGTCAACCTTTCCGGCCGGGGGGATAAAGACCTGGCCCATGTTCACAAGATTCTGACCGGAGAACACCAAGATGGATAGATACGCACAGATGTTTGAACGCCTGGATAACGCAGGTGAAGGCGCTTTTGTCCCCTTTGTCATGCTCGGTGATCCCGACCCGGAAACCAGCCTTGCGATTATTAATGCGCTGATAGAAGGCGGAGCCGACGCTCTGGAGCTGGGGATTCCTTTCTCCGACCCCATTGCCGATGGCCCCACTATCCAAAAAGCAGCCATTCGTGCACTGAAGTCCGATGTGCATCCTAAAGACTGTTTTGCAATCATTCATAAAGTGCGTCGCCAGCATCCGAATATTCCGATTGGATTGTTGCTATACAGCAATCTGGTACTCGCCCCGGGTACCGATGAGTTTTATCGTCAGGCCAGTGAAGCCGGGGTAGATTCGATGCTGATCGCCGATGTGCCGATTCGGGAGTCCGCGCCATTTGCCAACGCAGCTAAAGCTCATAATCTGCACCAGATTCTGATTGCGCCGCCCAATGCCAGCGACGAGACCATGGCCCGGATTGGCGAACTATCCAGTGGCTATACCTATCTGTTGGGCCGGGCTGGTGTGACTGGTGCGGAAACTGCCGCCACAATGCCGGCATCAGAGCTTATCGACAAACTCAGACAGGTAGGTGCGGCAAGACCCATTCTTGGATTTGGTATTTCGAAGCCGGAGCAGGTTAAAGAAGCGATTGCCGCGGGAGCGGCGGGAGCCATAGCAGGCTCAGCCACTGTGAAGTTAATTGAAGAGCATCTGACGGATGTGCCCGCCATGCTACAGCGCCTGACCGACTATGTAGCGGGCATGAAAGCGGGTACCACCCATAGCTGACGATGTAATTTATTCACCGCGGAGCCGCAGGTGTAGCCTGCAAGAAGCGGATTGCGGGATGATCTTACCTTTACCCGGATTCCGCTTCGCTCTATCCAGGCTACGAGTACTGTAAAAGCATTCAACCACGAACCACACGAAAAGCACGAAAAATGAGCAGGTGCTGTTTTGCAGTTTCCTTTCGTGTATTTAGTGTTTTTCGTGGTCGGAGTTTTGTTATCTTGCTTTTTCTCTGTGCCTCCGTGGTGAATAATCTCCTTACTGTAGCGGTTGCAGGCTGTTGTTCAGTTTTAACTCATCACTCATCATTCAGCATTCTGCACTCATACCCCCTGTCTTAGCGGGGTAAAAATCGGTATCATCAGGCCAGCCAAGTTTTTTAAGTGAGTCATTATGCAGTTTTTATTAGAGTTCCTTCCCCTGCTGATCTTTTTTGTGGTCTACAAGATGCAGGATATTTTCTGGGCAACGGGTGCGCTGATGCTTGCCACCCTGTTGCAGATACTGGTGACTTACCTGCAAACAAAAGAAGTGCCTAAAAAGCAATGGGTGTTCCTGATTATGATCCTGGTATTTGGGGGCCTGACTATTGGCCTGCGCGATGAACACTTTATTATGTGGAAGCCAAGTATTGTTTATGTCCTTTTCGCTGTGATTCTGCTGGGAAGTCAGCTGATGAAGCGGCCGGCCCTTAAGAGTTTACTGGGCAGTGCTATGGTATTACCGGATAAGATTTGGAAACGCCTGAATATTAGCTGGGCGGCCTTTTTCCTCGCCAGCGCAGCAGCAAATTTGTATGTAGCATATGGTTTCAGTGAGAGTATCTGGGTCAACTTTAAAGTCTTTGGTATGACCGGCGTCACACTGATATTTACCATCGCGACGATTATGTATGCCTATAAGTATATGCCGGAAGAGCAAACTGACAGCGCCAATGATGAGAAATAGCTGATGTGGTACATGATTTATTCCGAAGACATTGACCAGAGTCTGGCGTTACGTAAAAAGGCCCGGCCTGAACATCTGGCGCGTCTGGAGCAGTTAAAACAACAGGGCCGGTTGTTGATTGCAGGCCCCTGCCCCGCCATCGACACACAAGACCCGGGTGAAGCGGGTTTTACAGGGTCCCTGGTCGTGGCTGAGTTTGACTCGCTCGAACAGGCACAAGCCTGGGCCGATGCGGATCCTTATAAAGCGGCCGGCGTCTATGCCCGCAGCATCGTCAAGCCCTATAATAAAGTCCTGCCATAATGATTTTGTAGGGCCCAATTTATTGGGCTGGCAGTGTTTAATTCAGGCGAATGAATTCGCCCCTACAACTGATAACGTTATAGTCCTATGTTAATTATCAACAGCAATGTCAGTATCAGCGAAGATGAAGTAGAACTCAGTGCCATTCGTGCTCAGGGCAGTGGTGGCCAGAATGTAAATAAAGTGGCCAGCGCTATTCATCTGCGTTTCGATATCAACGCCTCTACCCTGCCCGACTTTTATAAGCAGCGCTTACTGAAACTCTCCGACAGCCGCATTACCAGCGATGGCGTGGTGGTGATCAAGGCTCAGAACGCCCGTACCCAGGAACAGAATAAAGAAGACGCCCTCGCCCGTCTGGTGGCCCTGATTAAAGAAGCAGGAAAAACCCGGAAAGCCCGTCGCCCGACAAAACCCAGTAAAGCTGCAAAGCGCCGCAGGATAGAAAATAAGAAGAAAACCGGTAGTAAAAAAAACCTGCGCGGAAAAGTGGATCTTGAATAACAGTCCCTGGGGCATTTTCAGACTCACTTGAATTTCAGCCAGATAGAGGCTTAACTGAATAGTTCCTTTCTATTCAAGAAGTAAGCCTATGAAAGCTGGCCTGATTCTGCTACTGGTTCTGTTTCATTCCCACCTCGCTCTGGCGAGTTTTCAGGAGGCGCGTCTCAGTTATCTGTACGGCGAAAATTATCGGATTGGCGAATCCGACAGGCAGGTTATTACCCTTGAGCATGTGGCCAGCACCGACTGGGGTGACAGCTTCTTTTTTCTCGACCATATGCGTTTTGCCGACGGCACCCGGACCAATTATGCGGAACTTCAACCCCGCTTCAGTCTTAGCAAAAAGACCTCCACAAGCTTTGTTGCGGGTCCGATAAAAGACGTGCTGATTGCGGGCCATGTTGAAATGGGCAGTAACGCCACAAATTTTTTATATGGTATGGGCGTGGATCTCGATATACCCGGCTTTCAGTTTTTTCAGGTAAATGGTTATCGCCGCAACAATGATGACAAGGCGAACAATTGGCAGCTCACTCTGGTTTGGGCTGTACCCTGGCGGTTCGGTGAACAACAGTTTGTATTCGACGGATTCGCTGACTGGGCCAGCACCAGTTCAGACCAGCGGGCCAATCTGAACATCACGCCACAGTTAAAGTGGCTGGCCAGTGATGTTCTGGGTATTAAAAGTAAACTGTATCTGGGTTTTGAATATGTTTACTGGCGTAACAAGTTTGGCATTGCAAACAGCGCTGCCTTAGCCAGTAACGAGAATAACCTGAACCTGTTAATCAAATGGCATTTCTGATGCACACCACTTCCGGGTAAAGCCTAATGCATAAACTCTCGATCAAACTCAAAATCATGCTGCTTGCCACAATCCCCCTTGTTCTGTTGGCACTGACGTTAACCTGGCAATCAATCAGTCAACAAAAAAGCATCGCCCAGATGAGTGCAGAACAAATGCGGCAATCTTTGTTTGCTGAGCGTCAGGCTCAACTCGATGCATTTCTTGAACTGGCTATCAGTGCCGTTGCCACAGCAGAGACCGAGGAGCAACGCAAAAGTATTTTGCGTCAGCTGCGTTACGAAAATGGCAATAACTATTTCTTTGTCTACGACACCAAGGGGGTTCAGGTTGTCAGTGCTGATGCGCCAGACAGAGAGGGGCAGAGTTTTTATGATAGCCAGACAAAGGATGGGCGCTACCTTACAAGAGAATATATCCAGGCCGCCAGATCGGGAGGGGATTATATTCGCTACAGCTGGCCCAGAGTAGGCAGTTCGGTAGCGTCCCCGAAACTGGCCAAAGCGGTGATGATTCCGGACACAGACTGGATCATTGCTACCGGCTTCTATATCGATGATCTTGAAAATCAGCTGCAGAACCTGCAAGCGCAAACCGACCAACAGGTCAGTAAGAGCATGCTGTTACTGATTATTGTCGCTTTGCTACTTCTGCTGGCCATGATTGCCCTTGGCGTGATGATCGCGCGCAGCATCCTGGTGCCCTTGCAACAGGCGGTAGGTGCCATGCAGGATATCGCTGAAGGAGAAGGCGACCTCTCTCAACGACTGGAAGAGCAGGAGCATGAACTGGGAGACCTGGCACGTGCCTTTAATGTCTTTGCAAGCCAGGTAGCCGAATTGGTCTCAAATGTACGTTCATCTGTGACCCATCTTAGCCAGTCAGGAGAACAGCTCTCCAGTTTAATGAGTAATGCCCAGCAAGGTACACAGAAGCAACATGCTGAGAGTGACCAGGTAGCCACTGCCATGCATGAGATGGCTACAACAGCGCAGGATGTGGCAAATAACGCCAGCGGCGCCGCCAATGCAGCCAATGACGCCGATCAGCAGGTACAACGCGCCAGTCAGACTCTGGCCAGAGCCATTGAGGTGATTCGGGGGCTGGAGGAACAGGTTCAGGCCGGGGTAGATGTGATCTCTAAAGTTGGCACAGAGTCACAAAACATTGGCGGCGTTCTGGAGGTGATCAGCGGGATCGCCGAACAAACCAACCTGCTGGCACTGAATGCCGCCATTGAAGCGGCCAGAGCTGGTGAACAAGGGCGTGGATTCGCCGTCGTCGCCGATGAAGTCAGAACGCTGGCTGCTCGTACCGCATCCAGCACAGAGGAGATCAATGATATGATAGGCCGTTTGCAAAATGGCGCCAACGATGCCGTCACCGCAATAGGTCAGATTAGTAAACATAGTGAAAACACCGTCACGGAAGCAAACAGAGTCAGTAAAGCACTGCAGGAAATACAGACTGCCGTCACCACCATAAACGACATGAATAATCAGATTGCCAGTGCCGCCGAAGAACAAACCACTGTCTCTGAATCCATCAATCAGAACGTACACCGTATTGTGACGATCGCCGAGGAAACCACTGAAGGAACCAGCAAAGCAGCCACGATAAGCGACGAGCTTGCAGCGCTGGCAACAGAATTAGATCAGATAATAGGCCGCTATAAAACCAGTTAATATTCAGGCATAGAAAGGGAAACTGATGCAGAGGTTCAAACAACAGTCTCACAATTTAATATTACTTTTTTGTCTCACCATCGGGTTATTTGGTAGCAACACATTATCCGCCTCGCGGACTGAATCTCTGAAAATGTACCTCTACCATCAGCAACCCCCTTTTATAACAGGTGATATCAATTCTGCGCAGGGTGGACTGGCGTTTAATCTGGCACAATTGCTGATGCAGCAAAAAGATGTTCCTCAGGTCAGGGTAGAGATAAGACCCAGAAAGAGACTCGATTGGGAACTGAAGCACTGGTTAAATGGGAGCTGCCCTTCAAACACCATTCAATGTGATAACAACTGGATGCTGTTTGGTGTTATCCCGCAGTGGGGCTGGAGCGCAGAGAATAGCGACACCTTTAACTGGGTCCCACTTTTTGACGATGCCGATCTTCTGGTTTCATCACGGCAAAATCCTATTGAATATGATGGCCCTTCATCTTTATCCGGGCTGACATTTGCCGCATTGCACGGGCATCAGTACCCAGGGGTGCTGGGCGAAATGATGCAGGATAAGCAGCTTATACGGGATAACGGGTCCAGTAACCTTGCCGTGCTGCAACGTGTGGCAAAGGGGCGCGCCGATATTACCCTGGTGCGCCGGAGTACGTTGAATTATCTGGTAAACAACGACACCAACGGATTGGCCGATAAGCTCCATGTGTTTAAACTGCCTTATAATAGCTTTACGCTGCAGGTAATGTTACCAGCCAACCGCCCGGACTTGCATCAGTGGCTTACCTCGGCATTGAACACAGAGGCCTGGCAGGAGTTACTGAGAAAATATGCAATCAAGCCCTGATTTCAGTTCCTGCTCAGACCATGCCATTAAAGCCCATCATGGTTTTTGACGCTGATAATTGCGAATTCTGAACTGCGGCCGGAATCCCAGCTTACGATACATGGGCTCACCTGCCGCAGAAGCTTGCAACACCATCCATTTTGAGCGGCGAACCATGTCGCTGCCTAATAGGGCTGCCATCATTTTGCTTGCCAGCCCTTTTCCTCTGAACTCTGGTGTCACCCCAAGCTGATGCACACCCACAATATCGTCGGTTTGATATAGCAGTGCGGTTACAGCCGGACGCTGTTGCGCATACCCCAGCATCAGTTGCAGATTTGGGGCCTGGTTACCCCGCAGGATCACATCAGGGTCAATGATATAACCAAAGGCAGCACTGGCGATGCTCGTCCAGACTATAATATCTGCCTCGCTGTTAATAATGGTGATGTCATTATCAGTCTGACACTCAGCCGGGGGGTTTAGCTCTAGCACCATAGCCTGCTGCTCAAACGCGACAGTAAAACCCTGCTCTTCCAGGGCCTGCTCCTGTTCGCGACTTTGCTCCCCCACCTGCCAGACCGGCACAATGCTCTGTGGTGCTAAAAATGCGCCGGGAAACAGCCGCACAGGAAAGTCTGACCAACAACGATGTGGCCAGCTGGCTGAGCAATGTACCCTGTTGCCCCGACTATCTTTGCTGCTATGACTGCCCAGGGTTTGCCACAGGGCGCTAAGGTTATCAATATTGGCTTGCTTGAGTTGGTTAGTATTCATGCTCATTTTCTCAATAAAATCAACGCCACAACCAGGGCAATAATGCCGCCGATCCTTGGCAGGTCCAACGGTTTAACGGGGAAGTTAAACCATCCATAATGGCTGGCCACTGTCGCCATCAGCAATTGTCCGGTCAGCGCATAAGCCATCAATGGTCCGCCCCCAAGTTTGGGAATAAGAAAATACAACATCCCCACCCCAAATGCGCTTAACATACCGCCACCAAACCACAGGTATAGCGGCACGGCGCGGATTACTGAAACACTCGGCAGTGCCTTGGTCCACAATGCAATCGCCAGCACGCAAAACAGACAGCTGCTGGCGAACGCAATAGCGGTGCCCAATAAAGAGTCTTTTAACAATACCCCAAGGTAAGCATTCATACTGGCCTGGGTCGCAATGGCAACACCGGCCAGCACTGCCAGTACTATAAACAGCATCATCACCTTAACTCCGCAGAATGAATTCGTCTGTATCCAGACGCACTTTCGCCAGTTGTGCATAATTATCTTGTGAGTGACGGCGTCCCAGTGCACAGATGGCGGTGGTGGTAAGCTGCTGGCGATTGAGGTCCAGAACCTGGTCATAGCCCTGCGGGTCAAATCCGGTCATCGGGCAACTATCGATTTTCATCATTGCTGCACTGGTAAGTAAGTTACCCAGTGCGATGTATGCTTGTTGATGTGCCCACTCGGCTTTTTGCTGTGGCAACAAGGATGAAAGAAAACCGTTAATCTGTTGCTGAAAGGCCTCAACAGACTCAGGTGCGACCTGCCTGAGCCTGATTAGCTGCTCCATATAGGCTTGTACAGTGTGTTCGCTGACATCGGTCTGTGCAGCAAAAACAACAAGATCAGAACAGTCCACTACTTTGCTCTGACCCATTGAGTGTGCCAGTAGTTGCTTACGCAGCGATTTGTTGCTGATTACGATCAGGCGATAGGGTTGCAGACCAAATGCACTGGGACTCATCCTCACAGCTTGTAATAAGATTTCCAGATCTTCACGGGGAATTTGCTCGTCAGAGAAGTTGCGTACCGCATAGCGCCAGTTTAGTGCGTCTAATACCTTCATATCTTGTCTCTCTTTATTGTGTAAAGAGCACAAGCATAATGACGCCAAACAACAAACTCATTTACATAGGTTGATAAAACGCCGTAGATGAAAAACATTCATTTGCTTGGTTAATAGCGCTTTGGAAAAAAGCTAAAGGATATTACGTCGAATCCGGCTTAGCTGGGTGGGGGTAATGCCCAGATGAGATGCAATATGATACTGCGCAAGACGCCGGTGCAGATCCGGGTACTGACGTAAAAAGCTGCGATATCGTTGACTGGCCCCCTGCTGCACAATTTCCACCTCGCGGGTGTCTTTGGCTTGCAACCAGTGTTGTTCAAGATAACGTATCTGAAAGCGCATCAGTTCTATATTGCTATCCAGCAATGCCCGATACCCGTTAAAGTCAATTTCGATGATCTGCACCGGCTCCAGAGCCTGGACACTGAACTGAGAAGGCTCTCCGGTCAGCAGGGCCGTCATACATCCGGGAAAACTGCCTTCGGCAAAGAAGTTTTTATTGTATTCATTACCCTGCGCATCACTAATAAACACCCTAAACAGACCAGTAAACACGTAGCTAAAACTGTCCGGGTGCTGACCGACACTGTACAAAAGAGCCCTGGCGGACAGTTCGCGGTACCGGCATAACGGCCTGAACGCCTTCCAGGTATCATCGCTAATAGTGGCGTACTGATTCAGACTTTGTCTTAGTGCCGCGTATGCGGCCTGTGATGCCTCAGTTGTTTGTTGTGGCGTCAATACCGGCCTCCTGATTGTGCAACGAGATATGATGAGGGTATTTAATCCGGAGTCCGGGTGGTCGCCAACTGGTACTGGCGAGCCAGTGCAGAAAGCGCATTATCAGGGCCGCAGATTTCGCCGCCCTGTTCATCGGGCAATCTAAAATCCAATTGGCTGTTACCTTTTCGAAGACTCAGAACGTCGAAACATTTCTCTGTATCTACTTCACTGTGCATACGATCCCGTTCCCAGCCCTGTGCCTGATAATCTCTGATGATTTGTCTCAGTAATTGAGCAGTAACGGTCTGTGCCACCAATTGCTTGTTGAGCTTAAGCTTAAAATGGCGCCAGCGCTGTGTTAATGAATAATTAGCCATCAGGGTATCCGGGAGTGATTATTAGCACAAGGATGCCCTGATTAGTGCTGCTTAATCAAATTTAATGCTGATTAGCACGGGGTCATGGTCCGACGCTCTGTAGCCGTCTTTTGCATAGAGCGACTGAGACTGCCCAGCGGTTTTATTCTCAGTGTTGTAATCCAGTGCCCGGGGTTCATCGGCATTGCTATGCCAAGCGGCCGCATCGATTACTTTTGTGAATAGTTGTCGACTGGCCAGCGCATGGTCAATGTAGCCGGACTGACCTCTATAAACATAGCTATAGGCTTTGTCACCGGCAAAATGCCCCACCAAATCCTTATATCCATGAGCCGCAAACGCGCGGATGGGGTCTTCCATGGCATAGGCATTCAAATCACCCATCACCAGTTGCTTTCCGTTGCTGTTGAGATCTGGCTCAGTATCCAGCCATGTTATCAATCGGTTAGTCTGTAGCTGGCGTTTTGCATTGAAGCAGCCCTGTCCATCATTCTGGTCCTGATTCAGTCCCTCAGCCCTATGGCAACTGCCCTTGGATTTAAAATGGTTGACCACTACAGTGAGTGACTCTCCCGAAGCCTTATGCTGAAATACCTGAGCCAGTGGTGGCCGGTCAAAAACCTTATCCGGGCTAATTTTTGCTGTGGACATCAGCGAAACCACTTGTGGGCGATACAACAAACCCACCGCAATCACGTCATCACCCAATGGTGCTCCGGCATCAACAAAAGCATAACGGTTTTCACCAACAGCATGATTTAATGCCTCAGTGAACTGGGCGATAGTACTGAACTGGCCAAAACCATCGTTCTCCAGTTCCATAAGTCCGATAATATCAGCATCCATCGCCGCAACAGAGGCTACTAACTTGGCTAACTGACGCTGATATTCCTCAGGATTATCGGCCCCTCTGGGGGTAGGGAAATCACCGCCCTGACCGTCACCGTTAAACAGGTTGAGCAGATTAAGGCTGGCGATACGAAGATTTCCGCTGCGCAACTCCGGCCTCTGCAGGCGTGGATTGGCTGCTATAAATTCAGGCTGTTCAACAGGGCGCAGAGTAATTTTCTGGTCTGATAGCTGCAAAACACCAGTAACAGAAACCACCTGATCACCAACACGCACTGTATTATTCGCACTTAACGCTTCGCCTGGATAAGGTATTTTTTCAGGATATTCCTGATCACTGTGATCCAGCAACCGGATACGGTTCAATTGGTTATGCTGTTCCAGTGCTGCCGCCTGAGAAGAGCCAGGCAAGTATAGGTTGGTCGGAACGAACTGCCGTTGATGAGAAAGTGTCAGCTCTCCAAAACGATGCAGGTTGTAACTGTCTATCACTGTCAATGGCTGATTAAACGTCACGTGTTTTCCGTCTAATGCTGCAACCTGCTCGTAACTGCTAAAAGGTAGCGACAGCACAACAGGCTCTGAAAGCGTTACATCTGATTGTTCTGCACAACCTGCCTGCAGCGCTGACACAGCCAGAAAAAAAATGATGAAGAGGTATCGAAGTTGTTGGTTCATTTAAAATCCACTAGTAATAACAGATGCACAAAAGCCCCGCCGAAGCAGGGCTCTTGCGCGTGCGCGTGAAGTTTAACTGCGCTTTCTGCGTGCCACAACGAAGCCGGTCAGAGCCAGCCCGAACAATGCCAGACTCGCAGGTTCTGAAACCTCTGCGGCCGTAACATTAACCGACGAGTTACCTGAAAAGCTAACCGGAACATCATCAAACAGAGAATCGCTGAATACCCCGTTTGCCAGTGCAAAGTCAAAGTTACCCAGCGCCTGTGCCGTTAAGGTAAAGCTGGCTATCAACGCCTCTCCATTCAGGGAGAAAATGTCGAAGAAACCAAAACCCAGTCCCGTTTCCGCACCGTCCGCAAAGGCAAAGTTTTCAAATAAGATAGCCGATGACAGATCTGAGCTATCCGCAACCACAGAATCGCCCGCACTCAGTCCAAAACTGCCGGTATCGAACAGCAAATCAAACTCAAATGCCGCCACATCCACCAGGTCGGTAGCGCTCAGATTGACGGTGATTTCGTCTCCGATGGTGTAATCGGTCTGATCCACACTGAGGTTAATTTGAGCTGCCTGAGCACCAAAGCCCAGCGTTAACGTTAAGATTGCAATAAGTTTTTTCATTGTCTTTTCCTTAGTAGTATTTGTTATTCAGTGGCACAGCTGGCTCGGCTACAGAGCGTGTACATGATTTGTAGGTCGCGGGTGTTAATAACACCGTCATCATTCAAATCGAAAGCCATATCAATGGTTTGTCGGGTCAGTATGGCCCGCATCAGTCCTTTCATATCGCTGCTATCCACATCACCATCACCGTCAAAATCACCCTGTAATTCTGCAGCCTGCAGGTCCAAAGTGACGATAACAGGGTCATGATCCGAGGCGCGGTAGCTGTCCGGTGCATAGAAGTCCAGTACCTGTTGCTGTGATTTGTACTCGGTGTTGTAGTCAAGAATACGTGGCTCGTCGGCATTAATATGCCAGGTAGCCACATCGGTCACCTGTGCGGCGAGGTCGTCACTGGCAATAGCATGGTCCAGATACCCGGCTTCACCTCTGAACACGTAGGAGTATGCCTCGGATCCGGCATAGGCTTCGATCAGGTTGGTAAAGCCATTGTCAGTAAATGCACGGATAGGATCTTCCTTGGCATAGGCATTTAAATCGCCAATAACCAGATGGTTTTTCTCACTTGAGAGCTGCTCATCAGTCGCTATCCAGTCCAGTAATGCCCGGGCCTGGGCTACACGAGTGGCATTGAAACAAGCCTGACCGTCGCCCTGGTCCTGATCCAGACCATCGGCACTGCCGCAACCGCCTTTGGATTTAAAGTGGTTAACGATAACGCTCAGTTCGCCGCCTCCGGCGTTACTGAAACGCTGGGCCAGCGGCGGGCGGTTATAGACCGAATCCAGATGAATACGCGCATCACCCACCGGCGTAACGGCACCGGTTTTATACAGCAGACCCACTGCGATAGCATCAGTACCTAGCTGCCCACCTGCATCCACATATGCATAGACAGACTCGCCAGCCAGAGCATTGAGTGCGTCAGTTAACTGAGCGATGGCGCTGTTCTGGTCATAGCCATCGTTTTCAATTTCCATCAGCCCGACAACATCGGCATCCATGGTCAGAATGGCAGACACCAGCTTATCCAGCTGACGCTGATATTCTTGTGAATTGTCGGCACCTCTTGGTGTCGGGAAGCCGCCACCCTGACCGTCACCATTAAAGAAGTTCAGCACATTCAGGCTGGCTACTTTAAGGTTGCCCTCGGCAATCTCCGGCGCTGGTGTTCTCGGGTTACTGGCCACAAAAGTCGGTGCTTCAACCGGAATAATGCGATATTCACCAAAGCCATAATCGAGCACGCCGCTAAGACTACTAACCAGATCACCGGTACGCAGGGTATTAAATGCAGACAGCCCACCAGTGGGATAAATCACCGTTTCGGGATTCTGACCGTTGATACCATCGTCCAGCAAAATACGGTTGAGAGCATTTTCCTCCGCCAGAGACTGGGCTACTGCAGAACCCGGCAGGTGCAGGTTAGTCGGAATATAAGTACGGCCATTAGATAGTGTCACTTCACCATAGCGCCCCAGATTGTAATTGTCGGTTACCGTCAGGCTGTGTTCAAAACTAACCAGCATCCCCTCTAAAGACTCTGGCTGCTGCGCATCGGCGAAAGGCAGTGACAAGCTCATTGTGGGCGTATCTGCCTGTCCACAATCCAGACCTGGAGCGCTGACAGTGAGCTGGGTTTTATCAAAGAACTCACTCACCTCGCCCTGCACTCTTACCAGTGTTCCCGGCTGAGGCAGATTCTGATCAGAATTGGTATAGACAAACACCCCTTCTGAAGTATTCGCGTCATTATCCCAGTCTGCGACTTCTTCCTGAACAAAATAGCCCTGCAGGTTTGTAAAGGTACCGGTTACCACCGCTTCAACAATGTGGCTTTCAGACGCCACTGGCGAAACATCACCACTGCCCTGAATCTGACTGATCAGGGTTGCCGGGTCACCACACTGCCATAACTCAACCACAGGGGTGTCACCACCATCGTCGCCGTTGTGGCTGCCCAGATAGGTAAAGGTATCAGACGCAAATTCCTGCCACTGCTCTGCGGCAACAAAGGTATCCGATGAATCCGTATCCCCGGCGGTATCAGCCTTGCGAACCAGAGTCACATTGCTGCCAAAGTTCTGTCCGCTGCCAACCTGACCGATACTGTCGACCAGTGTATTGTTATAGCGAAGTTCCAGCGCATCATTGCCGTTAAAGTTAGTGACTCCGGAAATCACATCCGCCACGGCCTGAATCGCATCAGCTGCCTGGGAATTGGCAATAACCAGTACCTCACCAGCGGCCAGTGAGCCGGTAAGATCCAACGTAGTGCCGGCATTGGTATTGCTGTTAGAATACAGCAGAACCTGATAGCCACTTAAGTCCAGCGTAGCGTCCGTTGTATTTGCCAGCTCAATGGCCTTGTTAAAACTGCTGCCCTCAACATATTCTGAGAAAAGCAGTCCTTCGCCGCCTTCACCTGGCTCAACCGGATCCGGGTCGACCGGGTCAGGATCGCCCGGCGAACCACCACCATCCCCCGTAAAACTGGCCAGCGGAAACGGTAGCACAGCCGAGTCATTGCTACTCTCGCCATCCAGTGCATTCGGCCCGCTAAACTGCCAGTTCGCTAAAACAAAATTCCCATCATCCGGGCCTGTGTCGGCTATCCGGTACGCCCAGCCATCAAGATGCTCCCAGGCCTGTCCCGTTCCATCTACTTCGGTTTCACCAAAGGTATCTACCACAGCGCCATCACAAAACAGCTCAATGGCATCATCGCCATTAATGTTGGCTGCACTGCTGGTGTAGTTGGGCGAAAAGCCAAAGAAATCACTAAAACCGGCAGACTCGGAAGCCACGTACAGATATTGACCGGCACTGACAGCACCTGAAGGGAAGGTAAACTCCTCACCATCGGTACCACCACCGTTGTTGGCCGAACCAAGGCCACATTGACTGATATCATCAATGTCTTTGGCAACATAAATTTCAACGGCCTTTGGTAAGCCTCCGGGCAAGGGGCCATCTACTACGCCACTGATGATCAAACTGTCTGCCGGAGCAGCCGTTGCCTGCATGGACGCCAGTATAGCGGCCGACAACAAAGATATTCTGGTTTTCATATTCTCTACCCTGTATTTGCTGGTTACTAGAATGCGCGTTTCAGTACTGCCAAATCTTCATCTGCACGCTGACTATTCGTAACTGATTGTGCAATCAGGTATAGAAAGTAAGAAGGGGTTATAAAGATTCATAACTTCCTGTACATAAAGCTTTATAATCAATAAGTTAAAATACATAGGTAAATTTACCTGAAGCAACAAGTAAGAATGGCGAGGATGGATAGCTGTTTAAAACGTAATCTGTTGGTTGTTTTTTAATCCAGAAAGCAGATATGACAAATAAGTGACAAGTTTCATCTGAAAAATCAGTTTTATGACAAACGTAAAAAGCCGCAGCAGTCTAAATTGTAAAACTGCTGCGGTAAGGGACAGAGCATGGCCCACGGGAGACGCTTTAACAATGAGCGCTAAGGTTACTCAAAAGTCCCTTTAACACAGGCCTTGCCATCACGGAGCATCAATCTTCCCCGGGCATACACAGATTCGATTTGCAATGAATCTGCTGCGGCAATAATCAAATCTGCATCGCAGCCTGGCTCAATACGCCCTTTGTGAGATAAGCCGAGTATATCTGCCGGGCTTTTGGTAACGCTGGCAAGGGCTTTTTCCAAAGGTGCCTGGTACTTATGTACCGCATCACAGAAAGACTGATACAAAGACCCAACCTGGCCCACTTCCAGACCAATAAGTTGCCCTTTTTGATCAAATACCGGCAGGCTGGCATTGCCGTCTGAGCTGATGGTAAGCTGCGTGGCATCTACCCCCTCTTGCAGGCAATAGGCCAGGGCTTCTGCAGCAGGTATCTCACCTTCACAGATAAACTGCGCATTGGTGCTGCTGGTGAAATCGATGCGTCCGCCAGCCCTGGTCCAGGCAATTCCTGCGTCAAGTAAAGACTGATTGCGGTTTATATGGGTAGGATAAAATTGCGACGCAGGGATATCAGATTGTTCCACCACCTCATGTAATAATTTCAGCTGACCAGCGCCATCCCCCACATGAATACTGACAATCCCGGATTTACCCGACAGCATACCGCCAACTCTTGCGTCTGAAGCAATCTGCATCAGCTCTCTGGGAGTGGGTTGTGATGAGCGATGATCAGCAATGGCCACTTCACCGATACCGATAAATTTTTCGATCAGCACAATATCATCGGTCACATTGCCGGTTATTGTGCGTGGTGGCAGCTGATAAGAACCGGTATAGCAATATACGCTCAGCCCTTCTGTTTCCAGCCCTCTGGCCTTAGCCAGCAGATCCGGTAAGGTGCGGGTGGTGGCATCGGTACCCAAAGCACCAATCACCGTAGTAACACCACCAGTGGTGGCATCGGTCAGAGACATTTGCGGTGTGCGGGTATGAAAACCGCCTTCACCGCCACCACCTGTGATATGCACCAGGCTGTCAACCAGACCGGGCATCAACACTTTGCCACTGCCGTCCACTTCGATGAGCATATTCGAGCTGATAGCGATGGATTTATCCATGGCAACCACTTTGTCACCCGCGATCAGCACATCCAGCGTGCCTTTGTCTTCAGGGCAAAGAACCCTGATATTCCTTATTAACGTTAGACTGTTCATTGATAACCTATTGCTACAGCCACTACCATTGCAGCGGCTGACATTAACATAAGACCCAGCACCGGCTTCCAGGCAAATTTGGCCCACACAGACCAGTCAATTCGTGCCACACCAAGACAACCAATTAATGATGCAGAAGTTGGAATGATGGTGTTGGTCAGCCCGTCACCCAGTTGAAAGGCCAGAACCGCAATTTGCCGGGAAACCCCCACCAGATCAGACAGTGGCGCCATCAACGGCATGGTCAGGGCTGCCTGGCCGGAACCCGATGCAATAAAAAAATTAAATACCGACTGAAAGCCAAACATAAACAGCGCCGAACCGGTTTCCGATACTGACGCCATACTGCTGCCGGCATGGTGCAATAAGGTATTCAGCACCGAGGGACTGGTAGCATCATCACCACCTAAAATCAGTACAATTCCTTTTGCCATGCCCACAATCAGCGCTGCGGGGAGTAATTCTTTTGCGCCTTTCTGGAACGCTTCCGACGCACCGTTCATGGTCATGCGTCCCCCTGCTATGGCGATAATGGCCACGACGATTCCCATGGCAAAAAACTGACTGGCAATCTCCGGGATATAATACTGATACAGGGTTACGCCCCAGATCACCCAGATTATACCGGCCAGTAAGGTCAGCAGAATGGCGATATCCACTGCGCCAAAGTTATTACTCAGCGCCTGTTGTTGTTGCTGACGAAAATGCCTGTCGGCATGCAGACTGGCACTGCTCTCGGGGTCCGCTTTTATGTGTGCGGCATAACGCATGGTAAAGACCATGCCCACCAGCGTAAAAATCGCCCAAAGGGTGACACGATAGCCTTTGCCAGACATCAGTGGCACATCCGCAATACCTTGTGCAATGGCAACGCTGAAGGGGTTCATCCAGGAAGTGGCAAAACCTATCTGCGTGGCGATATAGGTGATCAGCACGGCAGTAATGGCGTTGTAACCTAATGCCACCATCAGGGGGGTAAGCACTATACAAAAGGCAATCGCCTCCTCGCCCATGCCAAACACCGCACCACCAAAAGAGAACAACAAAAACATCATGGGTACGATGAGTTTGTCGGCCTTTTGGGTACGGCGTATCAGGGCCATAATGCCATTATTCACGGCACCTGATTGCATGATGATGCCAAAGGCGCCACCGACAATCAGAATAAAAGCCACAACACCGATAGCCGCACCCCATTTAGAGCCCGACACCATGCCCTCAAAGGCATAATTAAAAAAGCCCTGACCACCGCCGCTGGCAAAGACTCTGGCTCCGTTGTCCTGCTCACCTGCGTAAGTGAAGCTGTCTGGCTCAATCAGCGTACGTGTTTGTTCCTGACCATCCACTATCCGTGTCACCTCGCTGGTTTCAAAGTAACCAGCCGGAATAATATGGGTCAGGACTGTGGCGATCAGCACCACGAAAAACAGGATCACAAAAGCATCAGGCATCTTACTGGCCAACGATTGCTGTTGTGGCTGTGAAGTTGAATTTTCAGCTTGCATAACACCACCTGACTGAGGGTTCAGCCAATAACTGGATAAACCAAAAGCAAGCGGGGCTGATGCCCCGCCGCCGTGAGCTATATCAATCGGATTAAAAGAAATAACTCAAGGATACACGGTAAGTGGTGCCAAAAGCATCGTGATTAATGGAATCAAACCCTCGGGCAGATCCATATGCACGGGGTGGCTCGCGATCAAACAGGTTGTCGATTGACAGGCTGACACTGGCATTGTCAAACTCATACCCTGTGCTTAAACGCACCGTGGTCCAGGCACTGACATCGCGCTCCCCGTCCGCGTTCAGTTCACCAAGACTATCGAGCTCGTCGATTTCACGGCCACGCAGGCGCTGGATATCATCGGCGTAAGAATCCGTGTAATAGGCGGTTACACCGGCAAACCAGTCGTCTGTATCCCAGAACAGACCCAGGCTGGCAATATTCTCAGGATAGCGCCAGGTACCGATCAGTTCTTCTATTTCATCGGAGCCGGGCTTGTTGCGTTCGAAACTGATGTAATGGGTGGCATCGAATTGCAGGGACAGATCGCCGCCGCTGAATTCAAACTTATGATCGAAAGCCAGATCCAGACCACTGACGGTCTGATTGCCGGTATTTTCAAGCAGCAGTACATGATCACGATTCAGCGGCAGTTCTTCAAAACGTGGCTGATCGAAGTCCACCCAGGCATCCAGAATTTCGCTTAAGTTGGCTCCATCCTGCTCAATGGTCAGACCCGCCATATCCGTAACCAGGCACAGATCCGGATCGTAGGAAATCCCCATCTCACCCTCTGGTACCAGACCACAGTGGCGCAGTGACGCATCACTGATAGCCCGATCCAGTACCCCGGTCATATCCGTATCCACCAGTTTTTCATGGTCGAAGCGCCAGTAATCCAGGGTGATTGTGGTATTGCGGGCAGGACTCCAGGCAAAACCGACACTGACAGAATCAGATTCTTCTGCCTGCAGGTCCGGATTACCCAGCTCCAGCACGTTGTTGCCACGCAAGTCACCGAAGCCTTCACAGTAGAGATCCGCTACCGCCTGGTTAGCGGAACAATCAAAAGAGGCGCGAGTGGTACGCAGCTTGACACCTGCCTGGGTCAGTGATGGCGCTCTGAAAGAGGTGGCCCAGGAGGCACGCATCACCAGGTCATCAGTTGGACGGTAAATCATCGACACCTTGGGATTAAAGCTGTCACCAAAGTCATTGTAATCGTCGTAACGACCGGCCAGTTGCATTTCCAGTTGCTCTGTCAGCGGAATATGGAATTCAGCAAAAGCGCCCCATTGCGTACGATCCGCTTCAGACAAGCTGGAGCCAAAGCCGAACACATCCACCAGGTAGTCGTTTTCAAAGCGGGCACGGGCATTTAATGACGGTACATCGGTGATTTCTTCCCTGCGGAATTCAAGACCGAAGGCGGAGCGAATCACATCGTTATTAAATTCCATCAGATCGCCGGAAAAACGCAGATCCCAGCCGTATACGGTACTTTCACCATCGCGGGTCGGCATTTCCTGGGCCTGCGCTAAAATCGCATCGTTCTGAGCATCATTCCGGGCAAAGGGGTTGTACATGCCCAGCAACTCGCCACCGGAACAGCTTAACGTGTCAGTATCAGCATTATAATTGGCGATATTGCCATTTGAGCAAAGCTCACCAGCAATCGCTGCATGATATTTATATCTGTTGTAGATGCCGGCAGTGGCTACCTGTTCTGACTCAGATTTAGACAGGGTTACGGCGGATTCCCACTCCCATTCGCCGACCATGCCCTGCAAACCGGACACCAGACGGAAGGAATCGGTTTCTATCTCTATGGTACGGGGATCTTCAAAGCGGCCATCAAATCTGAAGCCCCAGATACTTTGACCCGCCGGGGTATCGAAACGCTGGAAGTAAATATCGTCAAGCAGGCGATCGCGAATTTCATCGGGGTAAATATCAATAGCTGTCTCAGAGGTAAACGGCCCCTCAGAATCATCTATCTGATTAATCGGTGCCGGCGTCGAGTAAGAGGTGGACTTGGTATTAGTGTAGAAAAAGTCGGTTTTCCAGTTCAGATCACCAAAATCCTTGTTGTAACTAAAACCTGTGGAGAGGCTTTCCAGCGGTGTTTCCAGCCAGTCATCCCCATTACCATAATAGGCACAGATATCTTCGCCAAATTCCGTTCTGACCAGCTCGGTCTGACAATTTGGGTTAGCAATCTCCAGATAGTTGCCGTCTTCATCCTGAACATTCGAGGAGTTATAGTAAATATTGGGGGTTTTTGACAGATAGGAGTAACTGCTTTGCAGCACAGGGTCCCGGGTATAGCTGCGATCTGTGGCTTTAAAGTCCTTGCGATCATAGTAATCGGCAAACACCATTAAATCACCGCCCCCGACTTCATCACCCCAGATAAAGTTGATGTTGGCCTTGCCCTCATCGGAGCTGGCAGTGCTGTTACCGTATGAAACGTTAAGCTCAGCACCCTGATAATCTTTTTTCAGAATATAGTTAATTACCCCGGCCACGGCATCGGCACCGTAGGTAGCGGAAGCACCGGTGGCCAGTACTTCGATGCGCTCAATGGCGGCAAGCGGAATACTGTTGATATCCACAAAGTTCTGGGTGCCGGAGGCAAAAGAGCTGGCAGCAATACGACGGCCATTGATCAGCGTCAGGGTTGCTGAAGGACCAAGGCCACGCAGGGATGCAGCTGCCTGCCCGGCCGGAGTGGATGTGGATGTAGCACCACTTTCAGAGGTCGAAAATGAGCCTTCACCGCCGCGGGTCTGAGAAATAGTGCGCATCAGTTCAAATACGCTGCTTGCGCCAGATTTCTTAATGTCTTCGGCACTGATAATCGTCAGCGGTTGTGCGCCTTCCATATCCACACCGCGAATATGTGAACCGGTGATCTGAATTTTTTCTACACTCTGTTCGCTGTCCGTTTCCTGTGCGTTGGCAACGCCTGTCATGCCCAAACCCAGGCCAATACAAATGGCCGTATGCAATCTGTTGATTTTCATGATAATTACCCTGTTGTTGCTATGCCGGACGGATCAACGCCACAAAAAACAGACGTGCCCTGTCAGCATTTTTCTAATAATTGATTGAGTTTCCTGGATGGTGGTTTCAGGCAGCAGGATGCCGCTCCGATTCACCTAAAGAGAAAGGAGGTTGGCTATTCGTCGAACCACTCGGACAAATAGAAGCTGTTGTAATGATAACTGGTCAGGTTGACCGCTTTTTTCAACATAATCACTTCGTTTTGGTTAACAGTACCAGGCCAATATTTATGCGATTACCGCGCTTTTATGCGCTGCCACAATCTGATTGACACCCTATTAGAATTACCTTTAGCGTAAAAGCATGTCAACAAAAATTTAACCTTCTGAACCAGGAATTTCTGCTATGCAAATGTCTGCACTGCCCGCGGTTATCGCGCTTATGTTCTCTTGCACCGGTTGGGCAAACGTCGGTGAAAATACGGACAAATCCGACGAAAACAGAGTGATTTTCGAAGATAATTACAATCTTGTGTTGGTGGGGGGCGGCCTTTCCACCTGTTCGAGTTTTAGCCAGAAAAACTGTCTGGACAGCAGCTTTTCACAACAGCATAAACAACAGTCTTTGTATCAGATCACTGAGAACGCTGTTCAATCATTGCTCAGTTCTGCTCCTTTTTTACATCAGCCAGAGGACTACCGGGCAGACTTTTCCCGGGTGATTAAGAATATTTATGCAAAGCTGCAGAATAAAAGCCTGACCAGTGGCGATCTGCGTGATGCCTTTTCCAGGGTGAATTACAGTAATCTGAATGGCTCTCTGTTTTATCAGGAAATTCCGGACAGGCTGTACTATGCCATGCTGGATTTCTTCGAAATTCGCCAGCTTGATGATAGGGGTAACAGAAAAACCGAGGTGACAGACCTGGCTCAGAACAAGAACCCGCACTCCAGAGCTGTCTACCATCGCTTCGTAGAAATGGCCAAAGCACGACTGGAGAAACAGGATACAACTCCCCGCATAGCTGTGATAACAGCCTCCAGTCGCGATCCTTTTGAAGTGGCCGATTTTTATCAGTCAGTGTTTAAGGAGGCCGGTGCCGAGGTGATCTGGCTGCCGCTGGATAAAAGCTATCAACAGGCCAGAAACCTGGAAGAAAAAGGCTTTGCCGGTTGTGAAAAGCTGACTGATATCCGTGCCGCCAATGGCAGTTTTAACCGCGAGGCGATCTACCCCAATCGTACCGCACTACAAAAGTCAGTTTGCCAGGATCCGCAACAGCTTTATCAACAGATACGTCAGGTACAGGGGGTCTTCTTTAACGGTGGCGACCAGAGTCTGACCCTGGCCGCTCTATTAAATGAAGAGGGTACTGACAGCAAAGAACTGCAACTGATCAAACAGCAAATGGCTGGGGGCAAACTGGTTGTTGGGGGTACCAGCGCCGGCACTGCAGTGCAATCAGGCGGGGTATTCGCCAACCGTCCGGTGCCAATGATCTCAAATGGCGATTCGGCTACCGCTTTTGCCAGAGGCCCCTTTGCGACTCCACCGCCAGGCACCAGGTGCGCTGACGACAGTAAATGCTGTAACGGTTTGCAAGGCTCAGATCTTACCTATCGGGCCGGGGGTGGCAGTGGCCTGTTTAACTTAGGCATACTGGATACCCATTTTTCCGAGCGTGACAGAGAAGCCCGTCTTGCCCTACTGAGCACCTATACCGGTACCCGATTCGGTTTTGGTGTCGATGAAGCCACTGCGTTGCTGGTGAATACCACAGGCACAAACATAAAGATGGAAGTGATCGGTCAGGGCGGTGTGTTTGTTACAGACAGCCAAAGCGGTATCTATAAACTGCAGGGCAACAAGCGACAACTGGTAGCAAGCAGCCATTACCTTAATCATGGCGACAGGTTCGCCTTTGATACACAAGAAAAACAATTACGTTTTGAGCTCGCCGGCAACGTTGTTACTGACAGGATAAACGTGACTCCGGTGCTGGAGGAAGGCGTCTGGCGCCGGTTGCTCAGTCATAACTGCGGGACTCAGGAGCCGCTTAACTGGAGTCTTGATAATATCGCCTATGTTGCGATGCCCACTGAGGATACCCTTTTTAGTCTATCTGATAATAAAGGACAGCAGCGCTGCAGTTATATCAACCTGCCCTTCGGCATAGAGAATTAAACTTTCAGAGTCTCTCAGGTGGTCTTTTCACTGGTCATGTTTTTTTGCCCCTGGCCACCTGATTTTTGCCGCGGCACTTAGCCTGATACATAGCCGTATCGGAATGGTGAATAGCCGCTTGAAGATCCTCCGGATTTCCTACCTGGCGCTGAATCCTGACTCAGCATAACTCTTTCTATTTCAGGGGTTGCTGCGGTGGGCGCTTTAACTCCTGTGCCCATTAAAATAGAATGCAGCACTATAGCGCCATAGCGATTAACAGCATGATTGTATTGATTTTGCAAAATCAACGCAGATCACAATAACTGGCGAATTATCAGAAATATAAGACAAAATAGCTGTTATCCCACTCATTTTTCAGGAGAAGTATCAGGCCCATGCTGTTTTATCTGACACTTATTGTTGTGAGTCTGCCTGTGATCATTGCTATGAGCTATGCGGTAGCCATTGTGTCGTTATATATCCGGGTCAAACGCTTCTATGCCCGCAGTAACCTGCCCTTTTATAAGCTGAGTCCCGGGCAACTTTGGCTTTTCTATGCTGAAGTCATGCGGGCTGTGGTGCTGATGAGCTTCTGGCTGATTTTTAAAAGTAATAAGAATGGTCTGCATAAACCATCAGCGGCTGATAAACCAGCGGTACTCTGCGTACATGGGTTTCATATGAACGGCAGTTGCTTCTGGGGACTGAGACGGTATCTGGAACAAGCGGGTTTTGCTACTTACAGTGTCAGTCTGGGGCGACCCTACGTAGACCTGAGAAAATACGTGGACAGCCTGCATCAGGCATTGGCACAAACCTTTACCAATAATCAGCAGCAACCGGTACATCTTCTCGCTCACTCAATGGGCGGGCTGGTTTGCCGAATGTTATTGCAACACTACCCACAGGATAAGCACCGCATCAAATCCGTCATTACCCTTGGCACTCCCCACCATGGAACCCAGGCAGTAGGCGATTTCACCCTGCCCTGGCTGAAGGAACTGTTTCATCCGCAAAGCCCGCTGCTGCATCAGTTGCCGGCATTCAGTCAGTTGGCCCCGGAACTGCCGGTCATGACCATTGCTTCGGTTAATGATTTAGTCGTCTATCCCGTGAACCGTGCCTTATTAGATCACAGCACCAGAGTGAGATTTGTTACTATCAGCCATATGGGCCTGTTGCTTGATAACAGAGTGAGAAATCGGCTTAGTCGCTGGCTACAAGAGTTTAACTAAACTCCTGACTTGTACACCTGCACCAGCAATAACTGAACGAATACGCATACACTTGTCTGTTGGGACTAATACCAATCCGCATAGATAATTGATGTTGGTTAGACCAAAAGATATTCGCTATCATTTTGCCTTTGGCAGCCCTACAAACACAAGGTGCACAGCGGCTCTGTATGAAAGCACGGAAAAGAATGGCTACAACATCCCGACTACTGATCGTTTCACCGCGATCGTCATGCTGGTCACACCTGCTACCAGAGTGGTTATCTGGTCAATGGAGCCTCCGGTGATTCGGTTTACCGGAGTGAAACGATGACAGATTCTGTGCCAGAGTCACCTCTGCGCCGGCATACAGTACGCTGGATTTATTCAGCGGTATTATTTGTTGGGTTAAGCATTGGTGTTCCGTTGCTGATCTTTTATAAGGTCGATGCTCAGTCGATCTCAATTAATCCTATGCTGTACTCCTGGCCGGTGATGTTAAGTGTCTTTGTGTTGATACTGATCTACTTCACCAGCGATGCCCTGAGACTGAGTTACATCCTTAAGGCATCCGGTCACCAGCTTAAATGGCGACACAGAATAAAAATCACCTTTATTAATATGCTGTTTTCAAATATCACCCCGCTGGCTACCGGAGGTGGTTTCGCTCAGATCTGGTATCTTCGGCGATTAAATATCCCTGTTGGCACCGCAACAGCGGCGACAACAGTCCGCACTTTTATTGCCATGGCCCTGATTTTTCTTCCCATCCCCCTACTGGTAATGAATCTTCCGTTCTTTGACAACAATGCGGTGATGACAGGAGCAGGATGGCTCTTATCCATAGTTGCGCTGACCTATATTGCCTGCTTTCTGATTATGTTATTCCGCCTGAGATGGCTGTTAAATGTCATCGACAGGATTGCAGGAGTACTGATTAAGATCCGCCTTGTCAGCGCTCAGAGTGCCAACCGGCGAAAGCGTCAGGTACTCAGGGAAACGGTGAGATTTTCACACAGCCTGGAACATTGCTACCTCAGGAACCGCAGAGATATTATCTTATCTGTGTTTTTTACCGCGGTTTTTCTGCTCTCACTGTTTTCTTTTCCCTGTCTTCTTTTGTGGGGATCCGGATACGATGCAGGCTATCTGGCAACAACGGGTCTGGTAGCAATACAAACCAGCCTGATGTATTTCGCCCCATCCCCGGGCGGTGCAGGGTTTGCTGAAGGGCTGTTCGGTCTGTTTTTTACCGACCTGCTGAGCACCTCAGAACTTGTCGGAATTATTCTGATCTGGCGTTTTCTGACAATCTACCTGGGCATGTTAATCGGTATCCCGGTTATATTGCATGAGCTATTCTGCAAAAAGGCTAAAGAATGAGTACGTCATTATACAAAGCACTCTTCTATCTGAATATGCTGGTGTTGTTTCTGGTTATTTTTTACAAGATTTATCTCTATGTGACCGATGTGGATTATGGTGCCGTACATGCAGATCAGATTGAAAATATCGAATCAGTGTTGAACGGCAGGGAAAACTTCAGTTTCGCTGTAGTCGGCAATATCAACAATTCTATCGGTGTCTTTGAACGCAAAATCATCCCTGAGTTAAATCAGAGTAATGTGGATTTTGTTGTTTCTGCAGGCAACGCGGTCAGCAGTGGTGGTGAAGACAAATACCGTGCACTGCATGGCACCCTGAGTCATCTGCAAAAACCCTATTTATTGACCTTTGGTGAAAATGAACACAATACCTTTGGAAGCTACCGCTATTATGACCATTATGGACCCTATGTTTTTGCTTTTTCAGGTGCAAACAGCCGCTTTATTTTTCTCGACAGCTCCGGGAAAACCTCTTACCGGTGGCAGGCACGCTGGCTGGAGGAAGAGCTTGAAGTCGCCCCAAACGACAATGTTTTCATTTTTGTTGGCCATCCTCTGCTCCCGGTAACCAACACCGGTATTTTTGACTTTGATGATGATTACCTTGCCGAGCAGAGCTTCCGCGAGCTTATCTCTCCGCAGCTTAACAGCCCGAAAGTCAAAGCGGTTTTCTCGGCAAACCTGCCACTGTATTCTGAACAGAAAACCAACAACACCCCCTTTATTGTCACAGGGGGTGCCGGAGGGTTGGTGTTCAGTGATGAACAGAGCTTTTATCACTTCGTACAGGTCCGTGTTGAACAAAATCAGGTACAAATTGAGCCGGTAAAATTAGATGTCGGGCAGCATCGGTTTTTTCGGATCCTTGAAAGTATCTGGTTTTTTATCCACTCACTGTTCTATGTAGGCTATCTGAATTACCTGCTCCTTGTCAGCGTGCTGGTACTCAGTGCCTTCTGGCTACATTCATTGCTGTTTGAAGAGCGCGACTATTACCCTGACTTCAACCGCCCTTCTGAGCCGAAACTGAAGCGACGGATCAATGTCGCGATGTTTACCAACAATTATTTGCCGTTTATCGGAGGGGTACCGATATCCATCCAGCGATTGTCGGGAGCGTTGCGTAAACTCGGGCACAAAACGATGATTTTCGCCCCAAAATACAAACAGGAGGAAAAAGTCGGGGATGATGAAAACATTTTCCGACTCCCCTGCATCTGGAAAAGCGCTCCCGGAAGAGGCATTGTGGTGCCGAATCTGTTTTCTTTGACCGCAATCAGAAAAATACGCGGATTTTCGCCCGACGTAATCCATATTCACCATCCGTTCTGGATGGGTACACTGGGACTTCTGGCAGCAAAGTGGCTAAAAGTACCGGTTATTTATACTTACCACACCAGACTTGAGCATTATTCTCATAATGTGCCCTTACCAGACGCGCTTTTCCGCAACTTTCTTTCTCACTTGTTAGTACGGCGCCTGGGCAATAAGTGTGATGCGGTTGTGGTGCCCTCAGACGCATCCGAACATTACCTGCGTATGATCGGTGTGAAAACACCGGTATTCGTTGTACCCACCGGTATTGAAACCGATAAATTCAGCAGGCAGGCTGAACAGGACAAAGCCGCGCTGCAAGCTGATTTGGGAATCGACAAGGATGATCTGGTTCTGCTGAGTGTTTCCAGATTAAGTGAAGAGAAGAACATCGGGTTTATGCTCAACGCACTGGCAGGACTTAATCAAACCTGTACCAGAAAATTCAGGCTGATACTGATTGGTGATGGCCCTCAGCAAGAGCAATTGCGCCAGCTCACTGCTGAACTGGGCTTACAGGACCGCATTATTTTTGCAGGTTCAGTACCACCGGAAAAAATGCCCGTTTACTTCAGTCTCGGTAATCTGTTTGTATTTGCGTCAACCTCAGAAACTCAGGGCATGGTTATACTTGAAGCCATGGCAAGTGGTATGCCTGTGGTGGCAATACGCGCAAGTGGTATTGACGACTTTGTTATTAACGGTAAAACCGGCTTTAAAACCATGCATAACAGTGCTGCATGGGCTGATTGTGTTAAACGACTGCTTGAAGATGATGAGCTGAGACAAACCCTTTCCGGCCATGCAGAATCGATGGCCGCCGGTTATGGAATCAACCAGTTTGGCCGCGAAATGGAGCGGGTTTACGCCCATGTTCTGATCAGATAACAGCTGTTTTTCTAAGCCAGTTTCTCAATACCATAAGGCGTTCTGAGCACGTTTTTAACTCGGGTATGCTCACGGATGGCTTTATTTTTTATCAGCATCTGTGGTTTAACATAGCTTCTGGCATGATCAAGGTGTAAGCATATAGCGGAATAACGAATTTGCTTTGATTTAATACCGCGGTTAAACAGCCTTTCGCCAAGTTCACGATCTTCACCACCATATTGCATACGTTCATCGAAACCATTGGCCGCAAAAATATCCTTCCGCCAGCCGGACGCATTATGTCCGTTCCAGGTGGCTTTGGTTGGCGTCATAATATTAAGTATTCTGGCAACCGCTCCCCAGGTACCGAGTTTCATCATCTTATGTGTTTTTTTAAGGCCATGTGCAATCAGCCATTCCAGCTCAAATGCCCGGCCGCTGGCGATGGCTGATTGCCTGACTGATATGCATAGGTAACTTAAAATATCCACCGGATAAGAAATAACCCGGCTGACGGTAATGAAGATGAGCCTCGAGAAAGTCCTTGCGTAAGATGCAATCGCCGTCGGTAAAAACAATATAATCACCTTCGGATTGTAACAGGGCTTTGTTCAGTATCCGGGTTTTCTGAAATCCCGCATCAGGCTGCCAGACATGTTTTATTTTGCAACTGCTTTGCTGTTTAAAAGACGTTATACGCCTGGCTGTTTCTTCCCCGGAGCCATCGTCGGCGATGATCACTTCGAAATCCTGACAGGTCTGATAGTGCAGACCCCACAGGGTTTTTTCCATCCATTCAGGGGAGTTATAAGTGGAGAAAATTACTGAGATCATGTCTCTGTCTTGTCGCTGATGATAAAATCAGACGACGTCGCTGCTGACTTATTTCTCCATTATCAGCCGCATTTATTACTATCTTATTAAAGCGAGAAAATAGAAGATGTCGTGCCTGAACAGCGCACGACAAGCATCACCTGTAAAATATTTTTTAACTGTTAAGCTGAGCTCGGACAGTCTCTGACTGAGCCTCACTGGGCTCACTTTGGGGCAATTCCTTCACAAAATCATTAAAGGCTTTCTGCTGATTTTCATCCAGCTTGCTCTTGCTAAGAATATCCAGAGTACGGGCTGCAAGCTCAAGCTGGTCGGCATCCAGCCCTTCGTCCCGGTGAATAGCCACCAGTACTTTGAGAATACTCAGAGACACACGCACGTTCCTGGGCGTCAGCTGCAATGCCTGTTCAAGAGACTTCAGGGCCGGCACTTTTTTATTCTTTTTAAATAATTCCACCGCCATGCTGTTGAGCTGTTTGGGGGTAAAGTGAACTTCTTCCCGCTCAGAGGTTTCCTGCTCGATATACTTGCCCACCACCTGACTGGTGAGACCATCACCGCCAATTTGTTTCTTCACCTTGTCTAAAAGAGTGATAGCTTCTTCACGACGGCCCAGTTCATGGAATACTTTGACCTTGTCCAGATTATCCTCCACCGACGGCGTTGCCTTGAGCGTTACATGGGTATCTACAATCCGTTCGGCCCGATCTCGCTCTTCCCTTGCATTGTGAACCCTGGCTTTAACCACCACCAATTGCTCTTTGAAATCATCGTTCCCGCCATAGTTATTTTCCAGGTCGGTAATATAACGTTCTGACTGTTTAAGAATTTTGAGTGAGGCCTCACCCGTGAGAGTACAGGCCAGGTCGATACCTGAACGAATTACATTGAACAGCAATGCGGGAGAGTCATGAATGGAATTTTTGGCGTATTTGGCCATCGCCTGGGTGGCCTTGTATTGCCCCTGATGATCGTGGGTCAGGCGGGCCAGATCCCAGAGCTTTTTATTACGTTCTATATTGCGGGGCGCCAGCTCTGCGGCCTTTTTAATTTCTTCGTAAGCCTGTTCATAGTCTTCCCGTTCGATATAGTACTGCGCCAGCAAGTCATAGGTAGCAAAACGGGTCTCAACTTTGTCGGTCAGTTGCGCCAGCAGTTCTTTAATCTCTTCCATTTTGTCCTGTTTGAGCAGTATTCTGATAAAGCCCAGATACACCCAGGATGCCGTGTACTTCTCCATTAGTGCCCGGTAATACGCTTCTGCATCTTCCATCTCGCACAAAGCCAAAAGGCTCTCCCCTTTCATGCGTAACAGTTGCATCTGATACTTGGAAAGCGCTGGGTTAAGCAGGTGACGATCAGCGTAGTAGATAGCCTTACCAAAATCTTTATTGTCGATAGCCTGATAAATGTTATACAGCGTCTTTTTCACTTCCAGTATATGGGGAAGGCGCTTTTTAACCTGAGCTGGTGACAGCGGCTTGACCCAGAAGTCATCAGGTTGTAACTCAGCGATACTGTTGACCAGACTCTCATCTGTGTCAGCGCTTAAAAAAATCAATATCGTGCGTTTGGTCACATGGCCCTTAAACTTAAGCTCCTCAAGAAGATGGAAACCATCTTTGTCACTTTTTACATTAAAGGCACAAATCACCACGTGAAAGCGCTGCTGTTCACATAAGCGCAGACCAAAAAAGGCGTTTTCGGCACTTTTTACTGTACGGATCCCCAAATCATAAAAAGTTGACTTGAGAATATCGTGCACCAGAGTCTGATCATCAATAATCAGTACGTTCAGAGCCTCTAAATTACTTAAATCGTCTTTTTCCATCATTTACCACAGTGATTATTCGCTGATATTTATCACTACATGCATAGGTCTGTGCTGCAGGGGTCTCAACAGAATAATATTGTCTGCCCGCATTAAATGCCAGTTCTGTCTTAAGTTCGTTGGAAAGGATTGTATCGGGTTGCTGAAACTTGACATAAATCAGATCTATAACCTAGTTCTTAGCGTACAGTGTGGGTTGTAGTGTAATAGGGAGATAGTAATTTGCGTTACCCGTGGATAGACGAAGCCAATAAAGTATTCAGTGGTGTATTAGTGGCCCAGGTTGTTGTCGCCTTTGCTATTGCTGCTTACACTGACACCTGGTTGTGGGCAATGATGATAGGCATTCCTACTGCGGCTTTGCCACTTATGTTGATTTACACTCAGCCACAGGCACAGATTACGCGCTATGCCGTCGCGATAGCTGTGCAACTGCTTACTGCTCTGCATATTCAACAAAGCTATGGTCTTATTGAGGTGCATTTCGAAATCTTTACATTGCTGGCATTTTTAGTCTATTACCGGGACTGGAAGGCCATTCTTGTAAGTACGGCCACTGTTGCGATCCATCATATTAGTTTTTTCCTTTTACAGAGTAACAACGCGGGTGTGTACATCTTCGAGGAAGGTCATCTGACATTCGGAATACTCCTCCTTCATGCCTTCTTTGCTATTGCTGAAGGAGGTGTATTGGCGGTGATCACCAAACGCAGTTTTAACGAGGCTCATACCTCACTCCTTCTGAGCAACAGTATCTCCGACATACTGAACCGTGAGGGAATCATAGATCTTCAACAGCCCATAGATCCCAGTCTGACAGAATTCTCAACGCTTATTGGTGGTATCCGCAAGGTACTCGACGAATCCTTTTCCGTATCAAAGCAACTGATTGGTGCAACCGGTGCTATCTATCAGCAACAACAGCGTCTCAATGAACTGAGTAGGTCAACCAGTCAGCAAGTCGATACCATTGCCAGTTCGATACAGCAAATGTCAGTTTCTAATCAGCAGATTGCGGCATCATCCGGAGAATCTGCGCAAGAAACCACCGCAGCTGCAGCAGCAGCTACCCAGGCTGGGGAAAACATCAATAATGCCAGCAACCAGGTTCATTCTGTACATCAGGCTCTCAGCAAAATGTCACTGAACCTGTCCGAATTCACAGAACTCAGGCAGTGGATTACTGCAGTTCCCAGTATTATCTTATTTGATGCCGAGAGTAACCTGACGTTTATTGGTCCTTACTCGACGGGTTTCAGATGCAGTGCGGGAAAAGGGTTAATTGAAAGCTGGCTGACATCTACCATCGATACAAAGGGTTTGGGTCCAACAGTGTTCTCTGAAGCAAAAGGATGTTATTGCCCGGCCTGAGACTTATTTATATCGCAGATAACGCTACTGAAAACAGCACATGGACTATCGACATTTTATACATTGTACGGGTATTACACACTAACGGTTTCGCTGGGTGTTTTTTAAGCGATACGGATGCCATTGCTTTTCCCTTCATGTATAATCCGCCGACTTTTCCCGGCCCGTTTAGCGGGCTGTAACCATAGCCTTTAAGCCAGCGAGACAATATGACCGTAGAGACCTATCCCCCGAACCAGACAACGACACTGGATACCCCGAAAAAAGTCTTGTCTGAACAAGCCAAACAGGGACAGGAAGTCGAGATCAGCGGCGGTAATCGCATCGGTTTTATCTCGCTGGGCTGCCCGAAAAATCTGGTGGATTCGGAGCGCATTCTCACTCAGCTGCGCACCGAGGGTTATGATGTGGTGAATACCTACAACGATGCTGACCTGGTGATCGTGAATACCTGTGGCTTTATTGATTCTGCGGTGCAGGAGTCACTGGATACCATAGGCGAAGCCCTTAACGAAAACGGCAAGGTCATTGTGACCGGCTGCCTGGGCGTAAAAGAAGACGAAATTCGTGAAGTGCACCCTAATGTACTGGCCATTACCGGGCCGCACGCTTATGAAACCGTGGTAGAACAGGTACATGACTACCTGCCCAAGCCTGAACATAATCCCTTTGAGCACCTGGTGCCTGACCATGGTGTTAAACTCACGCCGCGGCACTTTGCTTATCTGAAAATTTCCGAGGGCTGCAACCATCGCTGTACCTTCTGCATTATTCCCTCAATGCGTGGCGATTTGGTCAGCCGCCCTGTTGGCGACGTGCTCGATGAAGCACAGCGCCTTAAAGCCGCCGGGGTCAGAGAATTACTGGTAATTTCTCAGGACACCAGTGCCTATGGGGTAGATGTAAAAAACCGCACCGGTTTCTGGAACGGTATGCCGGTTAAAACCGGCATGACAGAGCTGTGTGAGAAACTCGGCGAAATGGGAATCTGGGTCAGACTGCATTATGTATACCCCTACCCTTCGGTAGATAAAGTGATTCCGCTGATGGCTGCGGGCAAGATACTGCCCTACCTGGATATTCCGCTGCAGCATGCCAGCCCCAGAATCCTTAAGCTGATGAAACGCCCGGCCGCCGCCGAGCGTACCCTTGACCGTATCCTCAAATGGCGTGAGATCTGCCCTGAGCTGGTGATCCGCTCCACCTTTATTGTTGGCTTCCCCGGTGAGACCGAAGAAGACTTTCAGATGTTGCTGGATTTTCTCGATGCCGCGCAGCTTGACCGGGTGGGCTGCTTTAAGTACTCAGATGTGGATGGGGCTAAAGCCAATGAACTGCCCGACGCCGTGCCGGAATCGGTTAAAGAAGAGCGCTATGAACGCTTTATGCTTAAGCAGCAGGCTATCAGCACCGCCAAACTGCAAAAGCGCATCGGCCAGCAGATGGATGTATTGATTGATGAAGTGGACGAAGAAGGTGCCATCGGTCGCAGCTATGCCGATGCCCCGGAAATTGACGGCATGGTGTACTTAAACGGTGACACTGAACTCAAACCCGGTGATCTGGTCAGGGTCACCATAGAGCATGCCGATGAATATGATCTATGGGGCAGCCGGGTAACAAGCGCTTAACTATTTGTTGTCTAAGATCACCGGCCCGGGCCCCTGCCGGGCCAGTTTATCATCAGGATTATAGACCGGGCACTTGCCCATCGACAGGCAGCCACAACCTATGCAGCCGGTCAGTAAATCCCGCAAGCGCTGCAAATAATCTATTCTGTTACTCAATTGCCTATGCCAGCCAGAGGATAACGCCTGCCAGTCCTTTTTATCCGGGGCTCGGTGTTTTGGCAACGCTGAAAAGGCCTGCTCAATTTCTGCCAGGCTAATCCCCATTTTCTGCGCTGCCTTGATCACCGCCACTCTTCTCAGTACATCTGCACTATAGCGGCGTTGATTACCACTGTTGCGACTGGAGTAGATCAATCCTTTGCTTTCATAAAAGTGCAACGCCGATACCCTGACACCACAGCGCTTTGCCACCTGCCCGACACTGAGATCCTGAGCTTGCATATTTTCTCCTTAAAAAGCCTTTACCTTAACTTAACTTGAGGTTCTAGCATAACCCCGGACTTAACAAAAGGAGAAAACGATGCAAACCCAAATAACCCGCCCTGAACGTGCCAGCCGACTCGGCCACTTCTGGAAAAACTACTGCCGTCTTGTCAATCAGACCATGTATTTCAAATAAATGGAATTTGTTGAGTATCTGAGCGATATTCCCGGTGAACGCAATTTATACCGTTAGATGAGTGTTTCTGAACGCAATGTCTGACATTTCACCCTGTAAATGATTGAATTATCGAACCGGCTTACTTTAGAATAAAACGAAGTTCAATCTACGGATAAGATTTTGCCTTCAGGCTTTAAGAATCAGCCTATTGCGTTACTGGCGCTGTTGTTACTGCTGTTTAACCTGACAGTAGCGCCGCTATCGGCATCCCGCACCCTTTCAGCCGCTCAGACGTATGCCGGCGACGACAAGGTACTGATTTGTACCGGGCGGGATATGAAATGGGTGGATATGGCCGCATCTCTGAGCCGGGGCCAGTTTGTTTTTGTCGACCCGCCGGAACAACTCCCTGAGCCCCTGCAACAGGTAAAATGTAGCGCCGGATTGTTGCTCGACAACAGCACCATTATGGCCGGCAACGCTGCGCTCATCCCTTCGCAGAAAATAACGCTTGCGGCATTCAGTCTCTTTTCCAGTGCCCCCCTAAATGACAGATACAACAAAGCGCTGTCCCGCGCACCGCCTTTTATATTCAGGCTTTTCCAATAATGGCCTGATCACACTGCTGCATCAGGCCCGAGTTTAACCAGCCGGGTTAGTCTTTAATCCGGCCAGCCTGAAGTTATTACAATGAATAAAAACACGGTTTTACCTTGCCGCTCACCTGCTCTGTGTGTGGTGTTATCTGCTATGGCCCTGAGCCCGGGCGCATCGGCACAACAACAGCAGCCAGGCTCCCCTTTGCAACAAATTGAAAAAGTACTGGTTATGGGGGAAGTGATGGCGTCACCTAATCAGATTGTGACGGATCCTAAGAAACCCCGCCAACCGCTGCCCGCCCATGATGGCGCCGACTATCTGAAAACCATCGCCGGATTCAGTATCGTTCGCAAGGGCGGGGCCAGTGGCGACCCTGTATTCAGGGGCATGGCCGCCTCGCGTCTGAACATCATTACCGACGGCAATATGCTGCTTGGTGGATGTAGCAGTCGGATGGACCCGCCTACGGCCTATATCTCGCCACAGAGCTTTGATCGTATCCGGGTGATCAAAGGCCCGCAATCCGTGCTCAATCTGCCGGCCAATGCCACGGTTTTATTTGAAAAAGACCAATATCAGCTTTCAGAAGCCGGAGTTCAGGGTGATATCAGCATGACTCTGGCGGAATTTAACCGCAAAGAACTCAATGCCGACCTCACCTCCGGCAATCAGAACGGTTACCTGCGTATGAGCCTCAGTAACGCCAGCGCCAGTAATTATCAGGATGGCAACGGCAACCCTGTCAACAGCGCATATGACCGCTGGAGCGCTGCCGCTGAACTGGCCTGGACACCGGGGCCCGACACGCTGTTAATGCTGAGCCTGGGCCGGAGTGACGGCGAAAGTGCCTATGCAGATCGGGCCATGGACGGCAGCATGTTTGATCGCCGCCATATCAGTATCAAAGCCAGACAGGATGACTTAAATGACTGGCTATCCCGCATTGAGGGGCAGTTATACTTCAATCATATTGACCATTTGATGGACAATTTCAGCCTCAGAAACTTTACCCCAAATGCCATGATGCCGTTTCCGGCGGCCATGAATCCGGATCGCTATACACGAGGTGGTAAAATCCAGCTCGATCTGGAACCGGCGATAAACTGGCAGGTACGCCTGGGGCTGGATAACAGCCAGAACGTGCATCGAAACCGTATGAGCATGAACCAGTTAATGATGCCCTGGCAGGATATGCTCAGAGTCGAAGATGGCCGCTTCGATCAGTGGGGTATATACGCCGAGATAGACTACGCGATTTTAGCCAATCTGAGTCTGTTTGGCGGCTTGCGGGCAGATCGCTGGGAAGCTCAGGATCAACGCACAATGCTGCGTAAAAATCAGCAGCTAAGCATCGACAACCCCAGCTTTGGTGAACGTCGCCAGGATACCCTGACAAGCGGCTTTGTGCGTATTGAACAGACTCACAATCAACATACCTGGTATCTGGGTGCAGGCCGCGCCGCCCGTTTTCCGGATTACTGGGAATTACTGGGTAACGCCAGAAGTGGCGAAGACAGTCCGTCAGCCTTTTTTACGTCACCGGAAGTAACCCATCAGCTGGATATAGGCTGGCTCTATCAAACTGATTTTACCCGGGTATCGGTGTCTGCCTACCTGTCGGATGTAACAGATTTTATTCTGCTGGAAAAACAACAGGCCATGCTACCGGAGCAGGTCAGAAACATTGATGCCCACACCTGGGGCGGCGAGGTATCGGCAGAGCTGAGCCTGACAGAGAAGCTCACCCTGGAAACCTCACTGGCTGTGAGCCGCGGCACCAATGACAGTGATAATCTGCCACTGGCCCAACAACCGCCGCTGGAGTTTCGGATCAGCGCCGCTTATCAGCTACAAAACTGGCATCTGTCAGGCTTGTGGCGATTAGTTGATCAGCAGTCCCGTTTTGCCGCCGGTCAGGGTACCATAGCAGGACTGGACAGTTCCGCTTCCGCTGGCTTTGGGGTGTTGTCTGTTAATGCGCTGTATCGCCCTTCAGACAAATGGTTACTGAGTCTCGGCATCGACAATTTGCTGGATAAAACCTATCAGGAGTACCTGAGCAAAACGGCGGCATCTGTTCCCGGCTTTGTCGCCGATGATCGCATCAGTGAGCCGGGGCGCACTGCCTGGGCGAAACTGGATTACCGTTTCTGAATACTCAGGGTTGTGGCTTTGCCAGATGAAGGCTCTGTCCAATTTGAAGAGTAATAAAGTCGTCGCTGAGCCCTGCCTCAGCGGCGGCTTGTTGCAGTCGCCGGGCCGGTTCAAATAAGGGCTCGGCACTAAGCTGAAAAGTAGACCAGTGCATACCGATACTCTTGCGGCTGCCTAATTCCTGATGCACCTTCACCGCTTCTTCCGGATTCACATGGTACTCACGCATAAAATCCCTCGGCGAATAGGCACCGATGGGGATCAGCGCCAGATCAAAGGGGCCATACTGTTCACCGATTTGCTTAAAATCCACCGCGTTATAGCCGGTATCGCCGCCAAACCAGAATTTAAAGCCGTCAATTTCCACCACCCAGCTTGCCCATAATGTATGGCGGCGATCAAACAGGCTACGGGCGGACCAGTGCTGCGAAGGGGTTGCGGTAATACGCAGCTCGCCTGTCTCACGCTGTTGCCACCAGTCATAACTGTGAGTCTGATAATTGCGCTTATCCAGTTGCTTAAACCAGTTATCGACGCCCAGCGGAACATGATACTGCACCGTATCCGGTAAGGCCGTTACCGTATATTCATCCAGATGATCATAATGATTATGGGAAATCAGCACATGATGAATATCAGGTAGATCTTCCAGCCTGTAAGGCATAGGCGCAAGACGTTTCGGCCCGGCGAAGCTCAGTGGTGAAGCCCGCTCAGAAAAGATCGGATCGGTCAGCAGGTTGATGCCTTTGTAACTGATTAAAAAGGTGGAATGACCCAGCCAGGTGACTCTGGGTTTCTCAGGAGCCTGAGTCAGGTCCTCAAGGGTATCGGCTATTACTATGCGGTGTGCCTCACTTTGCTGATCGGCAAAGGGCACATCACCAAAGTACTTGGTCCAGGCAAAGGCAAAAACGGTTTTTTCCGGATCTTCTATATGCGGGTTCTGATAAACCTCCCCAGCCCTGGCCACCACTTCACTGACACGGCCTTCAGGCTGAACGGTACAGCCGACCAGCAATAAGCTGAACAGGAGCACAGGGAAGATTAATCTCAGCATAAAGCGCCTTTACCGGGGATTAGCGTTATTATGATTTTACGCCACAACCTGGCTTTAGATCATGGCCCATAACAAACTTATTCGCCTTGCATAATATCCATAGCCGTTGCAGTTAAGGCTTCAGCGGCGGTGGCAATCACTTTTTCTGCCTGTGGTGCCCACAACGGGCTATGCAATGAAGGCAACTTGGTGCCCTGCTCCTGAGCCTGTTGCCATTTATCCGCTGGCACACCACCCACCCAGATAATCATGCTGTTAATGCTGGTATCAGCGCGATAATAACGGCCAAAGTCTTCACCTGCCATCACCGGCGGGGCCTGTACCACTCTGTCACCGCCGAATCTGGCGGTAAAGCGCTCGGCCATTTTGCGGGTAAACTCCGGGCTGTTGTAGGTAGAGGGCGTATATTCATCTTTGATATTCACCTCTGGCATCAACTCTTCAGGTATTCCTGCAGCAATCGCCTCCCCTTTGGCGATACGGGCAATGCCATCGAGCAGGGTCTGGCGGGTTTCATCGGAATAACTACGCACGGTCAGCAATAACCTGGCTTCATCGGAAATAATATTGTGTTTTGAGCCTGACTGGAAACTGCCGACTGTTACCACTGCAGGGTCCTGGGGATCCAGCTCCCGGCTGACCAGAGTCTGTAATGCCCCGACGATGCGGCTGCCCAATACAATAGGATCTTTGGTGGCATGGGGGTAAGCACCGTGGCCGCCAACGCCTTTAACAATAATATCCACACTGTCCACATTGGCCAGGGTATAACCCGGGGTGTAGCCAATCACACCGGCAGGCAATGAGGCGGAGTTATGAAATGCCAGTACATAATCAGGTTTGGGGAAACGCTCATACAAACCATCATTAAGCATATCTTTGGCACCCCGACCGCGCTCCTCAGAGGGCTGCAGGATCATCACCAGGGTGCCTGACCAGTTCTTTTTCTGATCCACCAGCGTACGGGCTGTACCCAGCCAGCCGGCCATATGGGTATCATGGCCACAGGCGTGCATTACCGGGCTTTCGATACCATCTTCTGTGGTGGCAACCACTTCTGAGGCATAGGGCAAGCCGGTTTTCTCCTCAACGGGCAAGGCATCCATATCGGCACGGATCATCACCACCGGGCCAAGGCCGTTTTTCATCACCGCCACCACACCATGACCACCCACGTTATCGGTCACCTCAAAGCCCAGCTCACGGGCCTTTTCTGCCAGCATCGCCGCACTCTGCTCTTCATCACCGCTTAGTTCGGGATACTGATGCAGATGTTTGTAGGTCTCCATCAACAGCGGTAAGTCCTGCTGTATCTTATCCCGTAGTGCGTTGTCAGCAGTCGCATCGGCATTAACCGGCAGGGTAAGCACAGAAAAACAAAAGGGAACCAGCAGAGCAGTTTTCAGAGCATTCATGGTGTAATCCTTAATAAAAAAAGCACACAATCAGCCTACAGCGAATAGCGCAGCTTGGCAAAATAGCGCTGAGTCTTGGGCTTATTTAGTGCCGGTGCAGACAGCCAGAATAACGCTGAGTCACTGAAAAGCCTGATCTTTTATGCACCAAAAATTGCACTGCTCCCAGGGCTGGGGCATAGTAAACCCACAGAATGCAATCGGATACTCGTGCTTAGGAACAATCTATGCTTACGGTAGTCACTTTAAAGGCATTGGTGATTTGGGCCAGCATTCTTGTTATTGCTGTTGCCAATGGAATACTGCGCGAGTCTTTACTTATACCGGGGATCGGAACTCCAGCCGCACTGGTGCTGAGTGGGTTGCTGCTTTCAACCTTGATCATTGGCGTGGCGTACTTGTCACTTCCTTGGCTACAAATTAGCCGTACCCTCCATCTCTGGGTCGTTGGATTGGGCTGGCTTGCACTCACACTTGTTTTTGAGTTTTCGTTTGGGATCTGGCAGGGCAAATTGTGGCCCGAGTTACTCGAAGCCTATACATTTAAGAGTGGCAACATCTGGCCTGTTGTTCTCGCGGCAACAGCCCTTGCACCGCGCATTGCCGCCAAGCTGAGGGGTAATAGTCGGCTCAAGGGGCAGTAAGAGCTGATTCTTCGCGGCCAGTATCCTGCATCAATGGTGATACATTAAACAGTTCACCATGCCCCTGAAAAACTGACAGTATTAATCCTCAGTCAACGAGACAGAGAAAACCACGATAGACAGTCAAGTTATCTACCAAAAAGGAAATCCGAGTAATTCGTACCCCACAGTATTCTCAGGCAGTCGCGTGTCCGATTTGTCTGGAAAATTGCATTTGTTAGTTGGCCAAACCGCAGCAAAACGCTCGCAAATGCCTGAAGAAAAAACCAGTAGTAGCCCGGCAAGGTAAACAAAATGACAAAGCGCAAACGAATACTCAGAATAGTGTTGCTTGTTGCCACCCTGGCCTCCATGTTTTTCGTACCATGGGTTTTGATTAAGGCCTGGATATTACCACTGCCAGGTACTGTTCAGGAGCAGGTAGACGACGCCCTGAACCATGGGTTTGATGGAATGATTGTTTATGTAGATAAAGCAGGCGAGCCGCCTGAGTTTTATGCGGCTGGCTGGCATGATCGCTAGAATAAAATCCCTGCAAACCATCAGGCCTTGTTTAAGATTGCCAGTATCAGCAAGTTATACGATGCTGTTGCTGTCGCTAAACTGGTAAGTGACGAACATTTATCTTTGCAAAAGACCCTCGCTGATTACTTTCCGGAGTTAGTGGGAAGAATTGAACATGCAGACCAAATAACCTTAAGCATGATGCTGCAGCATCGAAGCGGCATTCCCAATTTAACAGACACGCCAAATTTCTGGACAAATCCGCCCAAAAGCAGCAAAGAAGCCCTTGCACGGGTACTGGATTTACCCGCAGACTTTGCACCAGGAGAGGATTATGCCTACTCCAATACCAATTATTTACTCATATCTGAGATTATCGAAAAGGTACTGGGTTACAGCAAAGACCAATATATCCGCAAAGAAGTTTTGCTCCCGCTCGGACTACATAATACCTACGGCTCGATCCATGAGGTGAATATCGACGATGTGATGGGCGGTTACTATGTTGGAATAGAAGAGGATATAAAGACCGCCGATTATGGCTCAATGATCGCCACAGCAGAGGATCTGGGCATATTCTTGCGGGCGCTGAACGATGGCTCATTGTTTAAAGAAGGGGAACAGGAAATTTATTCCTCCATTTACGTTTACGACCATACAGGTTTGATTCCCGGATATCAGAGTATTGCAAAGTACCACCAGGACATTGACACGGTTGTGATTCAGTTTGTGAATACAACTGATTTCGATGGGTACACCTGGAGCTTATCGGAAATCGTCTATAACCGTATCGTTAAAATACTGCACTGGCAATAAAAACGAAGGGCTGGCAAAGGGCGCCAGCATTGGCATCGGCCCATGCTTCAGATCTTATCCGGGTCGGCCAGTTGCACTTCCTGCTGTTTAGCTGGCTTTTCAGGTATCAACAGGGTTGGTGAACCTTTTACTTTTTCGATCTGACGAAACACATCCCGCCAGCTTAAGATCCCCACCCACTGACGCTCTGCATTGACCACCGGCAGGCAGGAAATACGGTGGCGGTTAAACAAACGTACTGCCTGAAGCACCGATTCATTCTCCAGGATCACGATAAGCTCCCGGCTCATAATCTGGGAGACTTTGCGCCTAAAGGCGGCCTGATCATGCTGATTGGCCATGGGGGTGCCGATTCTCGGGCTTAAGTGTTTAAGCAGATCGCGATCAGAAATAATGCCAAGCAGAGTTTTGCCGCTAACCACCAATACATGATGGAAACGGTGTTTTTCAAAAATCTGGTAGACCTTGCCAAGGTTATCATCCAGACCAACTGTTACCACATTAGTGGTCATAATTTTGCTGACTTTCATACCCCTTCCCACATGCAGTTGGTACAAAACAACCACCACTATAATCAAGTGGTTACAGGCAGGCTATGGTTTTTTGGGTCGCACCAGGTACCAACTCAGTAATACCAACAGACCAAAAAGGGAGTAGATAAGTACAAACACCCAGGCCGGGGCCTGATAATACAAAAACTCCGACATCCAGTGGGCAATAAAAGCACCGCTGTAAGTGACCTGCCCGGCCTGTTCGCGCAGCATCATCTCCCACTGGGTCAGCGGGCAGATTCTGCCAAGCCAGGCCTGCACCACCACAAAGCCAATGGCCAGAAGATGAGCAAAGCGAAAGCGCCGGTTTCTGACCCAGTCCCAGCCCCGCCACTTGCCGATAAAAATCAGTAACAGGCCCCCTACCACAAAAAGCACAAAGGCCAGATGCAGGCCAAGCAATAAATCTGCGCCAAGAAGATATAGCTGTTGTGAGTTCATATCTCAGGCATAGCCGAAATCTCCCGCCGATACCAGTCAGTCTTCCTCTTCTGGTGACTGGCTCTCCAGCATCTTAGCACTGAGTTTTTTGCTGCTTTGCACGCCAAGACTCTTAAACTCTTCCACCCGGCGTACCAGATTACCGCGCCCTTCGCTTAGTTTATTCATCGCGCCATCATACTTCTTTTGTACCGTTTGCAGGCTGTTGCCCAGGCCTTCGAGATCTTCCACAAAGCCGACAAATTTGTCGTACAGGCGCGCCGCTTTGTCAGCTATCACTTTGGCGTTCTGATTCTGATACTCGTATTGCCAGATATTATTGATAGTACGCAGCGCCACTAGCAGGTTTGTGGGGCTGACCAGCATAATATTATTGTCCAGTGCCAGCTTGATAAGGTCCGGGGCATTATCAATGGCCAGCAAAAATGCCGCTTCCACTGGCACAAACATCAGCACATAATCGAGGGTTTTCACCCCCCGCAGGTTCTGATAATCCTTATTACCCAGCCCTTTGATATGATTGCGCAGCGAACTGATATGCTCGTTTAAATGGCGGGCGCGGGCCTCATCATCCTGCTCATTAAAATAACGCTCGTAGGCCGCCAGTGACATCTTGGCATCGATAATCACGTCCTTGTCACCGGGCAGGTGCACAATCACATCGGGCTTATAGGCCTTACCCTGCTCATCTTTGTACTGGCCCTGAGTGTCATATTCGTGACCTTCTCGCAGCCCCGATTCACTCAGGATGCGCTCCAGCACCACCTCACCCCAGTTGCCCTGCTGCTTGTTGTCGCCTTTAAGGGCTTTGGTCAGGGCGGCGGCTTCCTCGGTGATCTGAATATTCAGTTGCTTAAGGCTTAAGATCTCGGTTTTCAGCGAGGCACGTTCCTGGCCTTCTTTCACATACTGATCCGTCACCTGCTTTTTAAAGCCTTCAATCTGGTCTTTTAAGGGTGTAAGCAGACTGTCCAGACTTTGCTTGCTGGCGCTGGTGAAATTTTCTGTCTTTTGCTGAAAAATTTTATTGGCCAGATTCTCGAACTGCTGTTTCAGGCTTTGCTCGGCATCTTTTAGCAGTTGCAGTTTGTCTTCTGCGGCCTTCTGCTCCTGTTCAAAACGGGCCCTTTGCGATTCCAGTTCAGTGCGCAGCCTGCCCAGCTCATCACTGGCCTGTTGCCACTTATCCTGCCACTGGCGGGAGTGCTGCTCTAACTCTGGAATACGCTGTGCCTGCTGGCGGTACTGGCCCAGTTCATTTTGCAATTGCAGTTGCTGCTGATGGGTATCATCCAGCCTCTGTTTCACCTCATTGATACTGTCGTAAGCCTGGTGCAGGCTATGTTGATCCTGCTGATGTTGCTGATTCAGCCTGTCCAGTTCGGTCTGTAATGCCTGTGTTTTAGCCTGCGCTCTACTGCTCACAATCCAGGCACTGGCCAGCCCGCCAACAGCCAGGCCGCCTGCAGCCAGTGCCAGGTGTAATAATTCCAGTTCAGAGTTCATCAGCATCCTTAGCGGCTTAACTCAGCTTCCAGCTCTTCAATTTTCGCTTTCCAGATGGCCGGGCCGGTCTGGTGAGCATTGGCACCAGTACTGTCTACGGCTACGGTAACCGGCATATCTTCCACTTCAAATTCGTAAATCGCTTCCATACCCAGCTCTTCAAAAGCTACAACACGGGACTTCTTGATTGCCTTGGAAACCAGATACGCCGCCCCCCCCACTGCCATCAGGTACACGGCCTTGTGCTTAGCAATGCTGTCAACTGTAGCCGGGCCCCGCTCGGCTTTACCGATCATGCCGATAAGACCGGTTTTTTCCAGCATCATATCGGTAAATTTATCCATCCTTGTGGCAGTAGTCGGGCCAGCCGGGCCAACCACTTCATCGCCTACCGCATCAACAGGGCCCACGTAATAGATAAAGCGATTAGTCAGATCCACACCTTCAGGCAAACCTTCGCCATTATCCAGCATGGTCTGAATGCGTTTATGGGCCGCATCACGGCCAGTGAGCATCTTGCCTGACAACAACACGGTTTCACCCACTTTCCAGTCGAGAATATCTTCTTTAGTGACCGTATCCAGATTTACTCTGCGTGTATTCTCGCCCACTTCCCAGGTTACTTTGGGCCAGTCTTCCAGCTTAGGTGCTTTGAGTTCAGACGGGCCACTGCCATCAAGAGTAAAATGGGCATGGCGGGTAGCCGCACAATTGGGGATCATGGCTACCGGCTTGGAAGCGGCATGGGTGGGCAGGGATTTGATTTTCACATCTACCACAGTAGTGAGCCCGCCTAAGCCCTGGGCACCAATACCCAGATCGTTAACCTTCTTAAAAATATCCAGGCGTAATTTTTCTTCTGTGGTCTCGGCCCCACGTGCCATCAGTTCCTGAATATCCACCGGATCCATCAGGCTTTCTTTGGCCAGTACTGCGGCTTTTTCTGCAGTACCACCTATGCCGATACCCAGCATGCCCGGCGGGCACCAACCCGCACCCATGGTAGGCAGGGTTTTTACCACCCACTCGGCGATATCATCAGAGGGGTTGAGCATTACCATCTTGGATTTGTTTTCACTGCCGCCGCCCTTGGCGGCGATCATCACTTCAATTTTATCGCCGGGTACCATATCGATATGCACCACCGCCGGGGTATTATCTTTGGTGTTTTTCCGGGCACCGGCAGGGTCGGCTACAATTGAGGCGCGCAAAGGATTATCGGGGTTCAGATATGCCCTGCGGGTGCCCTCATCCACCATTTGCTGTACCGTCATATCGGTTTTATCCCAGCTGACCTGCATACCTATTTTCACAAAACAGGTAACAATGCCGGTGTCCTGACACAAAGGCCTTTTGCCCTCGGCTGACATACGCGAATTAATCAGAATCTGTGCCATGGCATCTTTGGCGGCCTGGCTCTGCTCTTTTTCATAAGCCTGTTCGACGGCTTTGACATAATCAAGAGGGTGATAATAGGAGATAAACTGCAATGCATCTTCGATGCTGTCGATAAAATCCTGCTGACGGATCTGTGTCATGCTCTGCCTCGTTGAATTGACTGGTCTTTGTTGTGTGTATATTTGGTTGGCGTATCATACATCAAAGTATGCAGGTTCAGAAACGCTCTGACCCACGCTTCATTGTCATTTTCAGGTAGTAACGTGAATAAAACTCCCCTTAATCCACAGCTGGATCTGCCCCGGCTTTTCAGTCACTACAGTGACCAGCCCTGGGCCATGCTGCTGGACTCTGCCGGCACCACACACGTCAACGGTGAGTTTGACCTGATGCTGGCCGAGCCCCTGGCCTGGGTAGTCACCAAAGGTGACACCAGCGAAGTGCATCGCAATGGTCAATTTACCAGCAGTGAAAACGATCCACTGCAATTGATTGAGCAACTTATCGCGGAATATTTTCCACAGCCGGAGCAGGCCACTGTTAGCGACTTTCCCTTTAGTTGCGGTGCCGCCGGGTATTTTGCCTATGATTTAGGCCGGCGTTTTGAGTCCTTACCGGTAACAGCCAAAGCAGATATTGATGCGCCGGATATGGCCGTGGGGATCTACAGCTGGGCTGTGGCCAAATCATGCAAGACAGGTGAAAGCTGGTTGCTCAGCCATCCTGACTATCCGGCTCCGGATCCCGATAAGCTGAATCAGTTGGCAAGTAAAGCGGCGGCCCAAACCATGGATTTTCGTCTGACGTCTTCCTGGCAGTCGAACATGACTCAAGACGAATACCAACAGAAACTGTCGCGCATTCATAAATACCTGCTTGCCGGTGATTGTTATCAGGTTAATCTGGCGCAGCGTTTTACAGCGGCTTACAAAGGTGATGAATGGCAGGCCTATCAGAAACTACGGGAGGCCAATCAGGCGCCCTTCTCTGCCTTTATCCGGTTAGAAAACAGCTGCGTAATGAGCATTTCACCGGAACGGTTGTTGTCGGTTCAGGATAAAGAAGTGCAAACCAAGCCGATTAAAGGTACCCGGCCACGCAGCCTTGATAAGAGCGAAGACCAGGCCCTGGCAAAAGCACTGGCAGGTTCAGACAAAGACCGCGCTGAAAACCTGATGATCGTCGACCTGCTGCGCAACGATATGAGCAAGCATTGTCAAAGTGGGTCGGTGAAGGTTCCTCAACTTTTTGCCATAGAGAGTTTTCCTGCAGTTCACCATCTGGTATCGACAGTGGAAGGACGTCTTAAAGAGGATTCAAGCCCTCTGGATTTGCTTCGGGGAGCCTTTCCTGGTGGTTCGATAACCGGTGCCCCGAAGATTCGCGCCATGGAAATTATCGAAGAGCTTGAGCCCCACCGACGCAGTGTTTACTGTGGTAGCATTGGGTATCTGTCAGCCGATGGTCGTATGGATACCAGTATCTGTATCCGTACCCTGTTGTGTGAAAATCAGCAACTCTACTGTTGGGCCGGAGGAGGCATTGTGCTGGACTCAGATCCAGAAATGGAATATCAGGAAACCTTGCATAAAGTGAATAAAATTTTACCGGTTTTATCGGGTGAGAAACCCGACTATTCAGGAAAAAAATAGACTCATCAGGTGATGAACAAAACACAGTTTTTACGTCAGTTTTATAATGTCAGACAGGTTAGCTACGAGCCGGATTACCCGCTCAGCAAACCCGGCTACCCCGCTGCGGTACTGATGCCGTTGATCAACAGAGAGCCAATGACAATGCTATTTACCCGCAGGGCCAGTCACTTACGCCATCACGGCGGACAGGTCAGTTTTCCCGGCGGACGTATGGAAATTCATGATGATAGCCTTTTAAAGGCAGCCTTAAGAGAGACCGAAGAAGAAATTGGAATCAGCCATGATCAGGTGGAAATCATCGGCCAGCTGGGGCGTTATCGCACGATAAGTGGCTTCGAGGTCACCCCATATATTGGTATTATCGACCCCCCACTTGACCTGAAACGGGATCATAATGAAGTAGCATCCATCTTTGAGGTGCCCCTGAGTTATCTGATGAACAAAAAAAATCACCTGGTTCACTATGCAAGACGCAAAGATGGCCAGCATCCAATCTACTTTATACACTGGCAGCAACAACATATATGGGGCGCTACAGCCGCTTTTGTGCGTAATCTTTCTAATCATCTGGGTGAGTGAGGAGTGAGGTGAGAAGAGTGAGGGGGCGGATCGTCCTCACTCCTGACACCTCACCCCTAACCAACACAGATCACACATTTCTTTACACTCCATTAACTAATCTAATCTGTACGATTACTTTTGTCTGTTTGTCAGTTACTGCACAATTCGCCATCCTATAAGTTATAGAAAAACATTAAGAGAACCCTATGATCAGTGTATTCGACATGTTCAGCATCGGCATCGGCCCGTCCAGCTCACATACGGTGGGCCCGATGCGTGCTGCCAAAGCCTTTATTCAGGAACTCAAAACCCGGGATCTGTTCGGACAGACAGACAGGGTTAAGGTGGAGCTATGCGGGTCACTCGGGCAAACCGGTAAAGGCCATGGTACCGGTAAAGCCGTAATTCTTGGGCTGCTTGGCCACGATCCGGAAACCGTAGATGTAGACCAGGTTGAGCAAATGCTCAGTGACATAGAGCAAAGCCAGAAACTAAATCTGGGCGGAGAGAAACTAATAAAATTCCCCCGTGAGGGTGCCATTGTTTTTCATCGCCGCAAGACCCTGAAGCTACATTCCAATGGTTTGAGCTTTTATGCCAGGCAAGGTGACGAGGTGTTGTTCAGTCAGACCTACTACTCCATCGGTGGCGGCTTCATTATCAAAGAAGAAGACTTTGAAGATGAAAAAGCTACCGCACTTAAACACTCAGAAAGGCCTGTACCCTATCCATTTGAGACAGCATCGGAGTTATTAGGGCATTGTAAGGAAAGCGGCATGCGTGTCAGCTCCTTGATGATTAAAAATGAGCAGGTTTTTCAGCCGGAGAAAGATATCCGGGCCAAGCTCTGGCATATCTGGAAAGTCATGGATGCATGTATCGAAAAAGGTAAACAGACCGAGGGTATTCTGCCGGGTGGGCTGAAGGTCAGACGCCGGGCGCCGGATCTGTACCGTAAGCTACAAAGTGAGAAAAGTGCCGACCCTATGGCGGCCATGGACTGGGTGAACCTGTTTGCCCTGGCCGTAAATGAAGAAAATGCCGCGGGTAGCAGAGTGGTAACAGCGCCGACTAATGGCGCAGCGGGGATTATTCCTGCAGTACTGTGTTATTTCGATAAATTTGTACGTCCCGTGGATGAAGACACCGCGGTGCGCTTTCTGCTAACGGCCGCTGCCATCGGTATTCTGTACAAAAAGAATGCCTCCATATCCGGTGCTGAAGTGGGCTGCCAGGGCGAAGTGGGCGTAGCCTGCTCCATGGCAGCAGGAGCGTTAGCAGAGATTATGGGCGGCAGTGTGAATGCTGTGGAAAATGCCGCCGAGATCGGTATGGAACACAATCTGGGTCTGACCTGTGACCCCGTCGGCGGTCTGGTACAGGTGCCCTGTATCGAGCGCAATGCTATGGGGGCAATTAAAGCCATCAATGCAGCCCGTCTTGCTCTGCGCGGCTCCGGCGAGCACAAAGTGTCACTGGATAAGGTGATTAAAACCATGTGGGACACCGGCAACGATATGAAATCGAAATACAAAGAAACGGCCCGTGGTGGTCTGGCAGTGAATATTATCGAGTGTTAAATAAAGAAATTTTTACCACAGAGGCGCGGAGAACACAGAGGATTGAACGTCTTAATCCCCTTTACTTCTCTGTGCCCTCCGTGTCTCTGTGGTTACATGCTTTATTACACTAAAATCAACGAGCAGGTTTATCACTGAAGACTGACGACTGAAAGCTGATCGCTTCACCTACTCAGGCACACAGTGTTGCAGGCGGTGGTTCATATCCTTAACCACCCTTGCCTTAAAACTGCCCTCCCCTTGTTGTTCCAGTGCGGCTTTATAGTCTGCAATATCTAATATTTCCATATTTACGCTCAGGGTCTTAAAAACCCTGGGGAAACGTTGCCCCGGAACCTGAACGTGATGTAACCCGCCGCTATAAACAAACAACATTTTGCCTTCTCTAAGCCGGACTAAGATATCGGCCACACCACCGCGTACACTCATAGGGTTACCCTGACTATCCAGGCCATTACTGCGTTTCATCCTGCCCTCCGGCAATATGGCCGTGATGACATCCTCTTGCACATGAGAAAGAAAATGCTGCCATGATTCGTCCTGTTGTCGGGTAATAGGAATGCATCCGGGAAGCAGCACTTTGAGTATTCTGCCTGTCATTGGGCGTTTAAGCGTAATATCAGCACCGGGAACAACCACTTTATGGGCTAATTGGCAGACAAATCGCCAGGGGGCAAAACGGATAAACAAGGGCTCAAACAAACTGGTGTGATTCAGAAATACCAGTAGCCGCACATCCTTTAATGCTTCTTCTTTTTCTTTGCTAAGCCAGTTAACTCTGCCACGGTAAAAAAGATGAGACAGCAATTTCACTTTCGCCATCAGTAAAAAACTCAAAAATTTATGCATAGATAGCCGCAACAGCCTTCGCGTATTTTTCAGACCATTCTAGCGGATATGAGTTCTACTCAAGTTTTTTTTTTCTGCGCCGATATCTCTCATGTAAGCAATATATCTGAGGTGGCCAATGAACATAAAACAATTTTACCCGGTAAAAAGTCTGATAATGGTGGTTTCTGCCATTCTTATGTCCATTGGCCTGACAGCCTGCATGCAAGGTTTCTCTGTGGCTGAAATCGCTGCCCGGGCACCTGCCTCAGACAACATTCCTGAACTGGCCCTGAAAAGGGTCAATCAATCATTTAAAACCACGTTTATGATGGGTGACTGGTATTATCAGGGGGCTACTGCAGTCAAAGGCGGAATAGATGCTTATATCCAGATCCCCGGCAAACTCGACATGGATCCAGAGTATCAGCGCAACTACCTGCGCCAGTCTGTCTGCCCTAAAGCCGACAATGAACAGTTGTGGCAAGAGTTAGGTGGTCTGTCCCTGTCAGTACATCTTTATACTTACAATAAAAGATTCAGCGTTTATGCCACTTGCGAAAATCCGCTAGCCTGAAAATACTGATGGCAGAGCAAAGGGGCTTTCACGCCCCTTTTTTTATTTTACCTCTCAAATTCAGCCCCAATTCATCCAGCTCCGTTATTCTGTAACGGGTTTCTGGTTTATCTGTTTGATGAAGTAAGCTTTGGCGGTAGACTAATTACCTTCGGTTTTTTAATGAGGACATGATGAAAACACTCAGACTACTGTCTCTGATTTTCTGTATATGCCTGGTGACCCCAATCGTGGCGCAGGAACAGGGTCAGGAGCAGATGAATAAGGCCAAAGCGGCACAGAAGGCTCGCCAACAAGTCAATGGGCGTGTATTGAAAGTCGATCGTAAAAAAGACAATTACAGAGTCAAAATGCTGAAAAAATCTGGCCGTGTGGTGTCTGTGGATGTGGATACGAAATCCGGTCGCGTCAAGAGTAACGATAAGAAGAAAAACGGTCATTAGTACAGGACCGCCAGATAAGGATAGGGTTCGCTATGCGTATTTTGATAGTAGAAGACGATAGTCGTCTGCTCACACAGTTAGATCAGTTAATGCAACACAATGGCTACAGCGTGGATCTGGCTGATGATGGAGAGAAGGCTCTATATTTGTTTAAAGAGTACCCTTACGACCTGGCTATTATCGATATCGGCTTACCGGTACTGGACGGCCTCGAGCTAATCCGGCGCGTACGTCAGCAGAAAATCATCAGCCCTATACTCATACTTACCGCAAGAGACCGATGGCAGGAGAAGGTCGAGGGTCTTGAGGCCGGTGCCGATGACTATCTCACTAAACCCTTCTACAACGAAGAGCTGCTGGCTCGGGCGAAGGCCCTGATTCGCAGGGCCGCAGGCCAGCCTAATCCGGCACTGGAAAGAGGGCCGATAAAACTCGACACGCTCTCAGAAGAAGTGTTTGTCAATGACAAGCCGGTGGAGCTCACAGCCTATGAGTATCGGGTGCTGGAGTATCTGTTGATGAACCCCAATAAGATTGTTTCCAAAACCCAGCTGACTGAGCATATCTATGATCAGGATTTTGATCTGGATAGTAATGTGATTGAAGTTTTTGTGGGCCGTTTACGTAAGAAACTCGATCCGGACAATCAAATCAAACCTATCGAAACCTTGCGTGGGCGGGGATACCGGATTAATCGGCAGCTATGACCAGGTGGTCGCTGAAAGGCCGCAGTCTGGCGGCTGCCATACTGGTGCTGGCAATCTTTTTTCCCCTTGCGGCATTGGTATTAGAGCAGGCCTTCAGCAATAGCCTCAGTCAGTCCATGGAGGAGCAATTGAGATTGCAGAACCTGGGTCTAATCTCTGAATTTGAGGTGATACAGGGCGAGATCCAGATGCCTGAGCAGCTGTTTAACAATAGTTTGAATATCCCCGACTCAGGTACCTATGCGCTGATTTCCATGCACAAACTGCCCATCTGGGAGTCAGACTCCACCCTTAACTGGCGTCAGATCCCCGAGTTGGACCGGCCTGATGTGGGTGAAGAGATGTTTGTCTCCAGGCTAATCGACGGGATAACGTTTTTTCAGTTCAGCTACACCGCCGAGTTTGAGGATCGGGGTTTTATGTTTCCTGTTAGCTTTCATATTCTGCAGGAGCGGCGGCTGTTTGACCAGGAGGTCAGCGCCTACCGGGCAACCTTGTGGCAATGGCTCGGGCTGATTTCTTTGTTGCTAATCGCCTTATTGGTGTTCAGCCTGTATGCGGCTCTGAGGCCCATCAGCCAACTGGTAAGCCAGATCAGTGATGTGGAAAAAGGCAAATGTCACCGTCTTGCCGGAACCTTCCCACCGGAGCTGGAACACCTGAAAACAAGCCTCAACCACCTGCTGGATTCCGAACTGCAACAACGTCAACGCTATTACAATAGTCTCGGCGATCTGGCTCACAACCTGAAAACGCCACTGGCGATGTTAAAAGGCAATGATCGGGTAATGCAAATTGCCAACGAGCCCGTTGAACAGATCGACAGCATTATCAGTCGTCAGTTAAAGCGGGCAGTAGCCGGGGCCGGCAGTGGTTGGCAGCAGAAAGTTGCCTTATCGGGCTTACTGCATCAGATTATCAGTGCGATGAAAAAGGTTTACGCCGATAAAAAGCTTGATATTACACTGCTGGATGACGCGCAAGCTGAACTGGCTGCCGACAAAACCGATTTAATGGAGCTTTTTGGCAACCTGATTGATAACGCCTGCAAGGCTGCACACCAACAGGTTCGTGTCAGCTTGCAGCAAAACAACAACACACTGGTGTTAACCATCGAAGACGATGGTCCCGGAATCCATCCTGAACAACGCCAGCAAATACTCAACCGCGGTACCCGGCTTGACAGTTATCCCGGCGGCCAGGGCCTTGGTATGGCCATTGTCACAGATCTTGTCAATGCCTATCAGGGCAAACTGGAAATAGCCGACTCATCCCTGGGAGGTAACCTTTTCAGGATCAGCTTTAGTACTGATTTCACCGCCATCACCGAGTAACACCGCAAACCAGTTCCCACCATGCGTTGACTCCAGGGCTATTTTCACAATCATGGTCAGGGGCACCGACAACAGCATTCCAACTGTACCTAACAGCCAGCCCCAGAATATCAATGACAGAAATACTACCAATGTGGACAAACCCAGCCCCCGTCCCATAAATTTAGGCTCAATCATATTACCCATCAGCGTATTCAGTGCAATATAAAACAACGCCACCACCCCTGCCATTGCCGGGCCAAGCTGAACAAATGCAAGCAACACCGCTGGCACTGCAGCGAGAATAGAGCCGATATTAGGAATATAGTTAAGTAAAAACGCCAGAACCGCCCATAACATAAAATGATCCAGTCCCAGGAGGTAAAGCACCACCCCCACGATGGTTCCGGTTACCAGACTGATTAGTGTCTTTATCACCAGATAGTTTTTAACGGATGTCAGAAACCTGTCTACCTGTTTAATTTTTATGTCCGGATTCGCCAGCGCAATATGCACTTTTTTCGGTATGGTGTCCGCCTCAAACAGCATAAATACGACTGTCAGCAGAATCAGGAAAAAGTTGGTCATCACTGAACCAAGACTGGTAAGGAGATTACTGGCCATATTCATGGCAAGCCCCGGATCAAGATAAGACAGTAACTGAGTTCTGTCGATTTCTATATTTAGTGAGGATAACTGGGCTGCCAGCCAGGCAAGCTCATTTCCCAGCTGGGTTTTATAACCGGGTAGATTTTCAGTAAATTCGTTCATCGACTGACCAACCAGCCCGGCCAGCATAAATCCAAATACCACAATAATCAGTATTACCATTATCACAGACAGAACTTTAGGTATGTGATACAAGGATGCGCGCCGGATAATCGGCGCACAGGCGATGGCAATAAACATCGATAAAAGGAACGGAACGACAATGGCACTGGCTGCTTTAATACCGGCCAATATGACGATAAGCGACGCCATCGTCAGTAACGCTTTAAGACTTGAACTCTTATTTTTATCCATTATTCACAAGTTAACTATCTGTGCTTATGGCAAAATTAACAGATACACCTAATTTTTGATATCTGCATTGAGGAAATTAACAGAAATGACACTAAACCCGGCCACAATCCGTATCAAGAACCTCCGTTTACGCACCTATATCGGCATCAAACCCGATGAGATAGAAAATAAACAGGATGTGCTCGTCAACGTAAAGATTCGCTACAGTGCAGAGCAGGCAACGAATTCGGATAATATGCAGGATGCATTGAATTATCGCACGATCACTAAACGTATTATCGAACTGGTGGAACACAATCGCTTCTCGTTACTTGAAAAGCTCACATCTGAGATTCTGGCTATTGCTGCCGAGCACCCTTGGGTCACTTATGCACAGGCCGAAGTGGACAAACCCCATGCTTTACGCTTTGCTGATTCGGTATCTCTGTGCTTATCTTGTGGTAACAGTGATTAAAGTGAGAGTCTTATGAAAATCCTGATGACGGGCGGCACCGGACTAATAGGCTCCCGGCTTCTGTCCCGACTTCCTGAAGGACATCAGGTTACGGTACTGACCCGTAACCTTGCAGAAGCACAAATGCTCCTTGGGAGGCGTGCCCGCTGGATGTCATCTATCAAGTCACTGACAAACCTGGATGAATATGATGCGGTCATTAATCTCGCTGGCGAGCCTATTGCCGATAAGCGCTGGAGTGATGAACAAAAGGAACGCATTTGTCAAAGTCGATGGCAGCTCACGCAAAAACTGGTAGATCTCTGTCAGGCAGGAAACAACCCTCCAAAAGTTTTTATCAGTGGTTCAGCAATTGGCTATTACGGCCGTCAGGATGATGAGTTTATCAGTGAGTATCACCCGTCCTGTCATGATGAATTCAGCCACCGCTTATGTAAAAAATGGGAAGAGATTGCTCTTCAGGCCCAATCAGATACAACCCGGGTCTGTCTGCTTCGTACCGGTATTGTGCTCAGCCGCAGGGGCGGTGCACTCGTCAAAATGATGCCTCCATTCAAGTTCGGTCTGGGTGGCCCCATGGGCAACGGTGAACAGTATATGTCCTGGATCCATATCAGTGATATGGTTTCAGCCATCATGTTTTTACTCGAGCAACCCGACACTCAGGGTGCTTATAACCTTGTCGCCCCCAACCCGGTAACCAACAAGGATTTCAGCCAGGCCCTTGCGCAGGACCTTCACCGCCCTTGTGTGTTCACGATGCCCGCCTTTGTGGTTAAAATACTGTTTGGCGAAATGTCTGACCTTGTACTTTATGGTCAACGGGTAATTCCAAAAAGATTACAGGAAGCTGGCTTTCACTTTCAGCATCAGCACCTTGATGAAGCATTGGCAAGCTTGCAATTACGCTGAATCCACACCCAATATGTATCAGCTCAGCAGGCCAGTTGCTGTCAACTGACCGCTGAGAACTGATAACTTTTTTACACCATTCGCCTGAGCAACTGGCTGGTATTCAGAGACAGTAGCCTCCAGCAACTTATTGCCCCAAGCACCCCGACCACCAAAGCACCGGTTATCGGTGCCAGCAGCCAATATTGCCAGTGCACCGTTGTCTGCATATTAAATACCTGACTTTGCAACAAATACAATGCCAGCTCATTGGCCATCGCCGCCATCCCGCCGGCAACAATGCCGATAATGACAAACTCGGCGATCACGCTCATACGAATCATCATGCCTTTGGCGCCAAGGGTACGTAGTATGGCCAGTTCCTGCTGACGTTCATCCATACTGGATTGCACCTGTGCTACCAATACCAGAGCTCCGGCACACAATACCAGAACCAGTATAAACTCCACTGCCAATGACACCTGAGAAACAATACTGCGTAACTGATTGATCCTCGCATCCACATCAAACAAGGTGACTGTTGAAAAAGGCGACATCAACTCTCCAAGCTGCGCTTTTTGCTCAGTAGGCAAATGGAAACTGGTAATATAGGTTGGCGAGAAAGCCTGCATGGCGGCTGGCTCAAGCACGAAGAAGAAATTTGGCTGCATGGTTTGCCAATTGACTTCCCGCAGGCTTCCCACTTCAGCTTCCACAACTTCACTACCGATATTAAAGCGCAACACATCGCCCAGTTTAATCTCCAGACGTTCTGCCACTTTTGACTCCACTGAAACCTGATAGGGTTTGTCACTACTTTGCGTATCCCCATGCCAGTTTCCGGCCACCACGCGATTCTCTTGTTGAAGCGTACTACTCCAGGTCAGATTCGCTTCTCTGCCAAGCCCTCTGCGACCTGAATCGTCGTCCTCTTTGGTGACGTCAGTGCGAATCGTTTCTTCATTAATGGCCACAAAGCGCCCCCGCACAACGGGATAGAACTTGTCCATTTCCAGTCCGCGTTCGGAGAAATGAGACTCTACAACAGGGCGCTGCTGATCAGTGATATTGATCATAAAATAATTTGGCGTGCCTTTGGGTAACTGTTCCTGCCACTGCCTGACCATGTCATTGCGCATCACCAATACCACCAGTAACAACATGATAGTGATGGCAAAGCTGATTAACTGAACTGAATTGTCCATTGCCCGACGCTGGATCCGTGCCCAGGCGAGCTGCCATGCCCCCATACGCCCCTGCCCGAGTTTCCGGCCAAGCCAAATCAACCCCATAGTCACAGCCATCAATGCCATAGCCAGTACCAGCCCGGTAACCAACAGAATCAGACTGATTTTCAGATCGCCGCTATAAGCCCACATCAGCACAAAAATAGCGCTTCCTGCGGCAATAAACTGGATAATCCTGGAGCCTACATTAGCGCCTAAATCGCGCCTCAATACCCGTAAAGGGGGCACAGAAAAAAGCTTCATCAACGGATACAGCGAAAACAGCATCGCACACACTACACCTGTAAAGATTGCAATGAAAAACGGACGCCAATGCCAGTTATCCAGTGCGACAGGCACTTTTTCTGCGATCAGTTCCGCCACCACATACTGAGCCGAAAAACCCAGCAGGCTGCCAATCACAATCCCCAGAGTTGCGATAAAAATAACCTGCAACAGATAAATTTTTCGTACCATCGCACCGGATGCGCCCAGGGTTTTCATAATTGCCACAGGGTCGTAGTGGCGATGACTGTAGCGCTGTGCAGCAACAGCAATAGACACCGAAGCCAGTACTATGGCCAGCAGACTGGCTAGCAGAAAATACTGTTCAGCACGACGTACAGAACGCCCCAGAGGGGAGTCATCATCCTTTACCGAACGCCAGTAATGGAGCTCCCGATCCAGTTTGGGCTCCAGCCATTCATAGTAGGCATCCAGCGCAGCGTCTTCACCGCTGAACATATAGTCATAATCAGTGCGACTTCCCGGCCCGCTGATACCTGTAGCCGCAAGGTCCTTCAACGGCATTAATACTAAAGGGTCGCCGCCGAACACATTAAAACCACCGTCAGGCAGCTCGCTGATAACCGCACTGACCAGAAATTCGCGCTCGCCAATCTCAACCTTGTCACCTTTTTCTATTCCCAGTACCTGAAACAGGCGCGAGTCCAGCCATACCTCTCCAGCCCCCGGTAAGCCGTTCACGGGTTTGCCCAGACCAAAGGGTTCATCCGCAAGTTTAATGGTGCCTTTAAGCGGATAGGCATTATCTACCGCCCGTACATCTGCCAGCATCAGTTCATCGTTGGCAAATACCATAGAGCGCATCTGCACCCGCTGAGCAAGATTGAGGCCCTGTTCACGCGCTTTGTCCAGCCATTCATCCGGTACCGGCTTATCAGAACCCAACAAACGGTCTGCAGCAAGAAACTCGGCCGTTCTGTCAGTCAGTGCGGATTGCAAACGTTCACTAAAAAGAGACAGCGACAACACTGCCGCCACAGATAGCACAATGGCCAGCAGAATAACCGTCAGTTCACCACGACGGGCTTCATGGCGAAATAAGCGCCACGACAGGGTCCAGGCAGCATTATTTGGACTAGCTGACATGACGCTGCTCCGCATTCAGTTGTACACTGTCATCTTCAGTCAGAGTACCTGCATACATATGCAATTGTCGGTCACAACGTGAAGCTAATTCCGTATCATGGGTTACCAAAACTAAGGTTGTGCCGGACTGGTGATTAAGTTCAAACAGAAGTTTTTCTATTTTGTCACCATTAGCGGCATCAAGATTACCTGTGGGTTCATCAGCAAACAAAATCTTGGGCCGTGTAATAAAAGCCCGGGCAATCGCAACACGCTGCTGCTCACCGCCGCTGAGCTGGTTAGGATAGTGATGGGCACGGTGTTCCAGCCCAACTTGCTGTAAGGCCTCCAGCGCCGCCTGACGCGGTTTGGGGTGACCACTTATTTCGGCCGGTAGCATCACATTCTCCAGTGCCGTCAGGCTTTGTACCAACATGAAACTCTGAAAGATAAAGCCCACCTTTTCGCCGCGCATCCGCGCCCTTGCCTCTTCATCCATCTGATGCAAAGGTTCCTCGTCCAGATAGATTTCTCCTTCAGTCACCTGATCCAAACCGGCTAATAAACCTAATAAAGTAGATTTGCCTGAGCCGGACGCACCGACAATGGCAACTGACTCACCAGAGTTGACATCAAAGCTGATAGGCTGAAGGATCTGTAGCTCGCCTTCGGTGGTATTCACTATTTTGGTGATCGCACTGGTACGAATCATACTTTTTGGAGTCCCGTTAATTGTGTTTTCATTTTTGAAGATTATCTTAACCCTTATACCCTTTCTGCTGTTTTCAGATCAACTTAAGGCAGAACAGGTCAGGCTACTGATTCTCGGTGACAGCCTAAGTGCTGCCTATGGCATGAAGCAAGAACAAGGCTGGGTAACATTGTTACAAGATGCTTTAAAGCCTGAGGATATTACCGTTATCAATGCCGCCGTAAGCGGAGAAACCACTGACGGCGGGCTGGCCCGCCTGCCGCGCCTGCTTGATCAACATCAACCGTCTCATATGCTGATTGAACTTGGCGGCAATGATGGGCTGCGAGGTTACCCGGTCAGTAAGTTAAAGGCCAATATCAGCGCCATGATCACGATGGCTGAAAAACGTGATATCGATGTGATACTGCAACAAATGCAAATTCCTACTAACTTTGGGCGGCGTTATAATCAGATGTTCACGCAAAGCTACCAGACTCTGGCGGAACAACATGATGTGCCATTGATCCCGTTTTTTCTTAAAGATATCGCCTTAGATGACAAAATGATGCAAAAAGACCGCATACACCCCAGCGTTGAAGCGCAGCCCTTTATTGCCCGTTATATGCAGAAGCAACTTATGCCCTATCTTTCACATGAAGAAATTAGCCAATGAAAGACAAACTGCAGTGACGTGGTCTACTATTAGTAATCAGATGAAAAAGCAAGCGAGGTAGCAATAATGGAAATCGGTTCTGCGGTTGGCAGTAATGTACAGACAGTGCAACCTCAACCCGCTCAGCAACAAGAAACGCAGAGAACAGAGCAGCAGCAACGTCAGGGGGAGGCAGAAGTAGCTCGGCTGGAAACCCCATCCCAGACCCCTGATCCAGGCCAGAGAGTAGGCAGTGTGATCGATACCCAAGTGTAATATCAGTAAATTTGAAAGGACTGATTAACACCGTAAGGATAAGTACGATTGTGAGTTGAGTTAAACGAGACATCGACCTCCCTGTCTTTTATGTCTCTCGTCCCTTCGAGCCAGTTACCTTTGTAAGGACACAAAGGTAACCGACAAAATTTTCTGGAAAAATTTTGAACATCCGAAGGATGGCCTGTGGTGAAATCCAGGGAAGGATTTCATAAAAATCCCTCGCTCAGGACAGCTTCTG